>JBGVRH010000063.1:0-67759 GCA_045128275.1 Eubacteriales bacterium
CGCTCAACTTTGCAAGTCGAATATCTTCGTCAAAAATCCCTCTGTTTCCCATCTCTTTTGCTCCTTTGCTTGGTTTCCCTTATTATAACATAAATTTGTTACATGGGTGTGAGCATCGGAAGTTTTTAGAGATGTCCTGCAATTTACCGTCCCGCCATCTTATCCAGCCTCTTATTGCGGAAATACAGCACCACGTCGGCGGCGACCATGGTGAAATTCAGCACGTAGAAGAACAAAACGTACCACTTCTCCCCGAAGGCGGCCATGTAGACGGGGTTGGCCAGCTTGGCGGCGATGCCCGCGATATAGCCTACCTCGATGAGGATGAGGAAGAGCAGGCTTTTCCCCTTGGCGGTGCGGGCGCGATAGGACTTGGCCACGTTGAAGGGCCAGGACGCGCCGAAGCAGAGGATCATAACGATTTCGAGTATCTCGGGCATGGAAGCTTCCTCCTTGGATGGTGCATCGGCAAAGAGAAAACCCCTCCCCGCTGTGCTTTGCTTCATTATAGCACAACGGGGGAGGGATGTAAAGGCTTTTTCGAGAATTCACCTCAAAAGCAGGAGGAGTCCTAAAAGAATCACGGTCTCATCCAGATCCCCGCGGTCGGGGGTGTCCCCGTTCTCCCGCAGAAGGAAGAGGATGAGCCCCAGGATCAGCAATTCCTCCAAGCCCACCGAAAGGGTACCAAGCGGATGCCGCGGGAGGGAGGTAGCGGAGGATGGCGTTTCGCGGGGGAAGAGGGGATTTTGTGGGAATCCGTGGGCGGCGGTGGTATTTTGTGGGGATCGGTGGGGGGAAGTGTCCGATTCGGTCAGATCCGACTCCTCGGGGGAGTCCGTCACCTCGGCGTAGGCGGGGGCGGGGAGATAGGTCGGAGTCTGACGGCGGTGGCTGTCCCCCAGCTGGCTGACGCGAGGAAGATCGTCAAAGCGGGGGACGGGCTGCTCGGAGGGAGGGAGATCCCCGCCGCTCGGCGCATTGGTCTCGGGGGTGAACAGGCTTCCCAGGGATCGCTCCTCCCCGTCCACAATGGCGTGGCCGCGGTAGTTGGGGGGAACGCTGACCCGTGGGGCGCGGTGGGGGGTGTAGGGGGATCGGTTTTCCAAGCGCGGCGGGTGGGTAAAGCCTCTTTCCTTACTGTACACGGTCATCCCTCCCTTCGCTTGGCGTGGAGCCGCTTCCTACCGAGCCCAGCAGTCCCGAAAGAGAGATCCCCGACCGCTCCAGGGCATCCCAGATCTTGCAGAGCCGCAGGACGGTCTCGGCGGTCTCCCGACGGTGGGGACTCAAATAGGGCTTGAGGGCGCAGAGGAGGGCGGTATGGCGGTCTATGGAATGGGGACGGGTGGCATTCGGTGAAGTCCCCGTGCCGCCCCCGAGACTGCCCAGCAGGGGAGAAAGATTCTCCATGAGGGAGGGCAGAGCGGACAGGAGGGCGGGGTTTTGGAGCAGAAGCCCCAAGGGATTTGTCGCGGAGGGCGGGGGTGTTTCCCCCGAGGACTGTCCCATAGGGGGAGGCGGAGGCGGCGGGGCTTCGGTGGCGGGAGGAACGGCGGCCTCCGCCTCGTCCAGGAGCCGATCCAGAAGTCTTTGGGGAAGAGCGGGGGGAGTCATGGGAGCACGGTCATCGGCCATGGCAGTCACCTCACCGTCCGCCGCTTGTACCGCCGCCCAGCATCTGCATGAAGCGGGTGATGTCCTCGTCGGTGGCCGCCGACAGAACGGCGCGAAGAGCGGTCATGTCCATCTGCTGGAGTGGAACGCGGCTGACATCCACGCCGTACTCGGAAAGGAGCTTTCCCAGCACCCCGCGGAGCTGGTCGTCATTGAGCTTCAGGAGGCGGTCCAGGCTTTTCTTATCCAGTTGCATGATATACCCCTTCTGCCGCCGCAGGGATTACCGAGTCCCAAGGGGCGCGGCGAAAGGCGGCTACTCTCATGGTATGCGGCAGAGAAAAAAGTGTGATTTCTTTGGAAAATTCATGTAAAATTCATGGACAAACCAAAGATTCCGTGGTATACTATACAGTGGAATGATATACACCTCACCGAAAGGAGACAGCCATGACCCTGCTGGTTCTCTCGGACAGCCACGGCCGCCCCGATCTCATAGAAGAAGCCATCCGCCGCGTCCGTCCCGACGGCATCCTCTTTGCGGGAGACGGGCTCAGGGATCTTTCCCGCGTGGAGATCTCTTGCCCCCTGTGGGCGGTGGCGGGGAACTGCGATTGGCTCACCACCCCCCTCATTATAAACGACGGCGTGTTTGAGCCGCAGAACGAGGAGCTGATCACGGTGGAGGGTGTCCGTATCCTCCTCATGCACGGCCATAAGTACGGAGTCAAGAGCGGTCTCGGTCAAGCCGTCGCAAGGGCGGTGCAAAGAGACGCCGATCTGCTCATCTTCGGCCATACCCATATCCCTCTGGAGCTGCATCTGCGCCCCGACGGCGGCAGAGCCGACTTCTCGGTCACAAAGCCCTTGACCCTGTTCAACCCGGGAAGCCTGGGAGACCGTCACGCCTCCTTCGGCACCGTCACGGTGCGGAACGGACAGCTTCTGTGCGGTCACGGGGAGCTTTGACAGCCCTACGGGCAAAAAAGAAAGACCGTCCCGCCCGTAGGCGAAACGGCCTGACCCTGTGTTCGATCAGTAATCCTCGGAAGCCTCTTCCTCAACATCCTCGACCTCGTTCTCGGCGTTCTCCAGTGCCTCATAGTAGGCCTCGATGACGGCCTTTTCCAGGGCGGCGCGGAACTGAGAATTGATGGGATGTACGATATCCCGGTAGGTATCGTCCGGGTTCTTGCGGCTGGGCATCACGATAAAGTACTTGTCTCGGGCATTGATGACCTTGATGTCGTGAACCGCCAGCTGACCGTCAAAGGTCACGGACACGATGGCCTTCATGGGGCCCTCATCAAAAAGCTTTCTTACCTTCACATCAGTAATCTGCATACATGTACCTCCGTTCCAAAATCCGCGTCGGCGGATCGGATGCTTCAAGTATAACCCAATTGCATGAAATCTATTTAAAGAAATTGGATATTTTTTGTGAATTTTTATTCGCCTTTTTGACCCGTTCAGTACCATTCGGCTAATTATTCATAACACATGCGCAAAACCGCCATTTTTCCCCAATAACGAGGATTTCGATTGGTTTTTCCCCGTCGTATACCGCGAAAGGATGGTCTTACACCATGTCCACACCCAACACCCACGAGGGCTCTGCCCGCATCAACGCCTATCTGAAAGCCTGCGCCGACCAAGGCGGATCGGTATTTTTCATCGGCATCGGCGGCGTCATGATGTCCTCCCTGGCCCTGCTCACCGCCAGGGCAGGCTTCCCCGTCTTCGGCTCTGACCGCGCCCGCACCGCCGTCACCGATGCCCTCACCGCCGAGGGGATCCGCGTGCTGTACGGTCACGCCGCCGAGAACATCCCCGCGGATTGCGGGCTGACCGTATACACCGTGGCCATCTCGGAGGATAATCCCGAGTACAGAGCCTCCCTGGAGCGGGGGATCCCCTGCGTGTCCCGCGCCGACTACCTGGGAGCGCTCATGACCGACTACACCCGCCGCGTGGGTGTGGCGGGGATGCACGGCAAGAGCACCTGCACCTCCATGTGCGCCCAGATCCTTCTGGATGCCGAGGTAGACCCCACCATCCTGTCGGGGGCCACCTATGCCCCCATGGGAGGCGCGTACCGTCTGGGGGATTCCAAGGAGCATTTCCTCTTCGAGGCCTGCGAGTACATGGACTCCTTCCTGGACTTCAATCCCACCGTAGCGGTTCTGCTGGGCGCAGAGCTGGAGCACGTGGACTACTTCAAGGACATGGAGCAGATCACCGAGTCCTTCGCCCGCTTCGCTTCCCTGACGGGGGAGGGCGGAGTGACGGTGGTGAATCTCGACGATGACAACATCCTGGAGTCCGCCCGCCGCGCCCTGGAGCGGGGCAGGACAGGACGGCTGATCACCTTCAGCGCAAAGGGCGCACCCGCCGCCGACTTCCGTGCCGCCATGATCCGTACCCGGCGGGGGCTCCCCTGCTTTGAGCTGATCGCCCATGGCGAGTCCTGGGGGCAGGTCACCATGGCCGTCCCCGGACGGCACCAGGTGATCAACGCCCTGGCCGCCGCCGCCGCCATGGATGCCTGCGGGATCTCCAAGGAGGCGATCCTGTCGGGTCTTGCCCACTACTGTGGGGCAGGCCGCCGCATGGAGTACAAGGGGACGGTCAACGGCGCCAAGGTCTACGACGATTACGGCCACCATCCCACCGAGGTCAAGGCCACCCTGGAAGGTGCCAAAGCTCTCTGCGGTGCCGAATCTCAGGACGGCCGTCTCATCTGCGTCTTCCAGCCCCACACCTACAGCCGCACCGCCGCCCTGTACGACGAGTTCCTCACCGCCTTCGATGCCGCTGACAAACTGATCCTCATAGACATCTACGCCGCAAGAGAAGACAATATCTACGGCGTGTCCTCGGCCGGGCTGGCTCACGACATCTGCCAAGCGACGCCCGACAAGGCCGACTTTTGCGCCACCCCCAACACCGCCGCCGAGGCGATCCGCGCCCTTGCCAAGGAGGGCGACACCGTGGTCATCATGGGCGCGGGAGACGTGATCCAGGTGACGGCAAGGTTGTTTGAAAGCTGAATTCAAATTGCAGTTTATCGGTCAGAGACCGATAAACTGCAATTAAGGTAATAGGTAATAGTGAATAGTGAAGAGGTGAGGAGGGAAACCTTCGGTTTCCTTCATTTCAATCAAAAATGGACAGATCCGAAGGATCTGCACCTCCACTCTTCACTTTTCACTCTTCACTCTTCACTCTTCACTTCAAATTTGGGTTTATCGAAGAGCGATAAACCAAAATTTACCCCTCCACGAAAGGATTTTTTCTATGGTCTTTTCCTCCACCATATTCCTCTTCGGGTTCCTCCCCCTCTCCCTTCTGATCTACTATATCATGCCGCTGAAGGGGCGGAATCTGGCTCTGTTCCTTTTGAGCCTGGTCTTCTACGGCTTCGGAGAGCCTACCTACATCCTGGTGATGCTCTTCTCGGTCACGGTGGCCTACCTCACGGGCTTCCCCATCGGCAAGTACCGCGAGAGCGCCCCCAAGAAGGCAAAATTCTGGCTGATCCTGTCGGTCTGCCTCAATTTGGGCATGCTGCTGTTCTTCAAGTATACCAACTTCTTCCTGGAGAACCTGGCCCTGATCCCCCCGCTGGCGGATGTGATCCACCCCATCGAGGGGCTGACCCTGCCCATCGGCATCAGCTTCTACACCTTCCAGATCATGTCCTACTCCATCGACCTCTATCGGGGCAGCACCGACACCCAACGGAGCTATATCTCCTTCGGCGCGTACGTGGCCCTTTTCCCCCAGCTCATCGCGGGCCCCATCGTCCGCTACCGCGACGTGGACGATCAGCTCATCACCCGCGAGCATTCGGTGGACAAGTTCTCTACGGGCGTCAGCCGCTTTACGGTGGGCTTTGCCAAGAAGATCCTGCTGGGCGACTCCCTGGCCGCCGTCTACGCCTACCTCGGCACGGCCTACGCGGTAGAGCCCACCACCCTGACCGCCTGGCTCATGGTGCTGACCTACACCCTCCACATCTACTTCGACTTCGCGGGCTACTCCGACATGGCCATTGGCCTTGGGCGGATGCTGGGCTTTGAGTTTTTGGAGAACTTCAACTATCCCTACCTGGCCTCCTCCATCACCGACTTCTGGCGGCGGTGGCACATCTCCCTGTCCTCCTGGTTCAGAGAGTACGTCTACATCCCCCTGGGCGGCAACCGCAAGGGCCTCTCCCGCCAGATCCTCAACATGGCGGTGGTGTGGTTCCTCACGGGCTTCTGGCACGGTGCGGCCTGGAACTTCATCCTGTGGGGCGTGTTCTACTTCGTGATCCTAGCCCTGGAAAAGCTTTTCCTTCTCAAGTGGTTCGAGAAGACCCCCGTCACCCGTGCCCTGGGCCATGTCTGGGCCCTGCTCCTCATCGGGATCGGCTGGATGATCTTCGACCACACCGACCTCACCGAGGCCTTCGCCGTCATCGGCGGTCTCTTCGGCATCGGTACGGTGGGAGCCGCCTCCCCCGTGGTGGGCTACGAGCTGCTCCGCGCCCTGCCGCTCCTGGCCGTTTCGGTGATCGCCGCCACACCCTGGCCCGCGAGACTCTTTGCCAAGCTGGAGGCCAAGCGCCCCGCCGTGGCCTTCCTCCGTCCCGTCATGATCGCCGCCGCTCTGCTCCTGGCCGTGGCCTACATGGTCAGCGGCACCTTCAGCCCCTTCCTCTACTATATCTTCTAAAGGATCTGTATGAAAAAAACCATCAATACGACGGTCACCGTCCTGTTCCTCCTCCTGATCTTCGGGTTCGGAGTGGCGTTCTGGGCCGTGCCCGATAACGGCTTCTCTCCCGAGGAGAACCGCCCGCTCCAGACCTTCCCCACCTTCTCCGCCGACGGCTGGCTGGAGGGTAAGGTCTCCTCCCAGCTCATCACCTACTACTCGGATCAGTTCCCCCTCCGCGGCACCTGGCTCGACCTCCATGCCTTCGGAGAGCTGGGCGCGGGGCGCGGAGAGAGCAACGGAGTTCTGGTCGCCCCCAACGGTCAGCTGGCGGTGCGCCGCTTTGACGCTTACCTCTCCCGCTTTGAGCGGTTGGAGGACACCGACTACTACAGCCCCGACCACGTACAGCGGGGCCTGAATGCCCTGATCGACCTGGACAAGGCCCTGTCCGAGCGAAAGATCCCCCTCTGCGTCCTCCTGGCCCCCCGCACCATCGACGTCACCGCCGCCGACTTCGGCTACCCCACAGAGCTGACCGACGGCCTGGACGAGACCATTCGCCATACCCTGGGGGATGCCGGGGTCAACAGCGTGGAGCTGCTGGAGACCTTCCGTGAGATGCACGAGGCGGGGGAGTACGTCTACTACCGCACCGACCACCACTGGACCACCAAGGGAGCCTACGTGGCCTATACCGCCGTGATGGAGTCCTGGGGCATGGAGAAAGAGATCCTTCCCTACGATGCCTTTACGGTCCGTGAGATCCAAGGCTTCTACGGCACCACTCACTCCCGTACGGGGCTTTCCTGCATCCCCCCCGACACCCTGGAGATCTGGGAGGCCCCCGACGATAACCGCTACACCGTCTTCGAGCGCAGCGGCGATGATATCAAGACCATCATCGAGTCGGGCTTCATCAGCGAAAAGTACCTGTCGGAGAAGGACAAATACAGCGCCTTCCTGGACGGCACCCACAACTGCCTCTTCATCATCGACAAGGAGGCCGCCGAGAGGGGTGAGTCCCGTCCCCGCCTGCTTCTGGCCCGTGACTCCTTCGCCAACAGTATGGTTCCCTTCCTGGCCCGCCACTTCGACATCTGCATGGTCAACCTCACGGGCAGCGTGGACATGACCGACCTCTCCTCCCTCTGTCGGGAATACGCCTGCGGCCGCGTGCTGGTGGTCTGCAACCGAGAAAACCTCATCACCTCGGACTGCCTGACCCGCGTGCGGTAAGCCTGACCCATCTCCGACTCCCAAGCCGCTTTTTCCGTCAAGGGGAATTTTAAAAAATCCCCTTGACAAAGCGGAGGATCTATGCTATAATACATAAGTTACGAGGTGTAGCGCAGGTGGTAGCGCGCCAGTTTCGGGTACTGGAGGCCGCGAGTTCGAGTCCCGCCACTTCGACCAAACCTTACTAATTCGAACGTTCGAAATTCAAAACGAATTGTGAACGGATTAGTAAGGTTTTTTCTTTATAAAGAATGGCTTATTGCGACTATAACTCGCTAACTTGAACATCCTTGGAAATGATTGGTTTTGTGAGGTTTATATTTTTTGTTATGAATTTTTATATACTAGCTCATATTTGCCGCAATAGATGAAATCAATCGATATTCAGTCTCCATGTTCAAAGAAGGCACGTGTAGTACGTGCCTTCTTTGAATATGGATTGTTATTTAGCGTTATTTTTCAAATATTTTATTAACCAAGTAATTATTGTAACAACAATTCCCGAACAACCAACTTCTATATATCTATTTGTCCAAGTAGTTTCACCTGTTTTATTATCAATAATGATTGCAATTATCAATAAAACTGCTAACAATGAGATGGTGATCACCGATGCAATTATATTTTTTTTGCAGAAATACTTTTTGAATTTTTCGTTTTTTTGTTCTTTTAATTGTGCTTTCAATTCCTCGTATTCATCGGATTTGCACATTCTACGTCGAACTTGTTCAAAATCTTTCTTCCAATCCTCATTTAGAACTGCTAGTTGCTCTTCTGTAACATTCAATCCTAAATCAAGAAATTTATCAGTATGTCCCGATACTGTAGGATTTTTGGGTTTATACGGAGTATCCAAATAATGAAAAACGACTGAAACAAAGGATTCACCAACTTTTATAACAATTAAATCCGATGATGTATTGTGGAAAGCAATAAGTGAATCACCGGAAAAATTGGGGCCGACCATTGTTCCAATATGTCCTAACCCTTTGGATACCATTCCTACTTTTGAATGATATGTACCACCAATATAACTACTCACAGATAATACTTCTTGCGTTTCAATTAGTGTGGTTGACAAGGGCAAAAGAATAATGTATTTTTCCCCCTTACTTTCAATAACTGCACTATCGCGAGCTTCTAGTTTGATCCTTCTATTGTGGCGATTGTCCTGTTTCAAAGAAAATTTTTTGTTCTTGTCTTTTTCCTGTTCATCAACAAAAATATCGTGAGAAATTGTTGTCCACGCAAATTCACTAGAACATAAATTTATTGAATTCTCTTTAATATTACTTTCTTTAAACGGATATATACATAATCCTTTTCCCAACTCATTTAATATATCATGTTTACTTAACATATTTACGCTCCATTCAAATAAAAATTGAATTACAGTTTCAATCACATGATTTTTGGCGGTTGAAAACCGATTGGATTCAGAGCAATGACTTTTTACCTCAACACCCTGTTCCTAATATTCGTCATTTTCAAGCATATTATAACACATTTTATATTAAATGTAAATATTAGTGAAGAAAATAATCCCGATTTTTTAGCCTTTCGTTGTGTCCAGTGTAGCATAGGTGTCTCGCAGATGTAAACGTAAAAAAATATCACCGAAAAAAGAAAATAGATATAGAACAGCCAGGTAGCGTTACCTGGTTTTTTTCTATATCCATAAGCAATATTTTTTTGTGTACTGAAAGCAGTCACGACCTCTCGTTGACATCTGCACACCTCACTCGGAATGAACGAGATTACCTCCCGACCTATGCTCCCCTGACCCTGCCGAAAGGCAAAATAAAAAATCAGGAGGTAATCCAAAATGAAAAAAGTAGTTTACTCAGTAACAAGGTATTCTGCAGGCACCAGATTGGAAAAACATTGTAAATCAAGAGAAAATACTGTTTTCCCGCCACAGTCTTTGGCTTTGTTTTGTGGGTCATCGTAGCCGTTCAACCAGGGTTGAAACGGTTGGTTTCGGGGATCTCTTCAAACTGCCGGTAACGTTTCTCCTTTGCGCTCTCCAGGTGCAGTTTGATGCTCGGCTCTGCCGAGCGGAGTTCAGAGTCCCACCCCTTCGACCATAAAAAAGACAGGCGCGCAGCTCATCCCGAGCTGCGCGCCTGCTTTTCTAATTTTTTATTTACCAAAGACAGTCGGATACGTCAATTTTTCCGATCCGATCAATCCGACAACGCCTGGTAAGGAATGACCTTGTCAACCTCGTCCATGGAGGAGAAGAACGCCACGAAACCAAAATCAACGGTGTCGCCGTCCTCAGCCGAATTTGCCAGACCGAAGCGCAGATATCCCAGGTAGCCGGCTTCGGCATCGTAGCAGAAGGCAAGATCGGAGATATCGATCGTCACATACGCCCAGTCACCGTCGGTGGCACGGAACGAATAGTCCACGTTGTCACCGTTTCCATGGGCCGCATGACCCTCGGTACCCATGTACAGATTCAGACCTTGGTTGTACTTGGAACGGTACTTAATAACCAGAATATTATCCACGGGCGTGTCTTCTCGGATCAGGTAGAAGTAGGGATCCCATACGTTATCGGAACCGTAGCGGAACAGAGCGGTCAGGCTGCCGTCCTCGTTCAACGTCAGACCGCCGAAATCGCTCCAGTCCTGCTGTTCGTTGTTGGCGGCCTTCAGAATATCCTCTGTTGCCAGGATCGTGGTGGCGTATTGTCCCACCTCTTCCAGGGTCGGGTGGTAGATCTCCTCTTTTGCCTCGGTCGTTTCCTCTTCGGTGGTGGCCTCCTCGGTGGGTGCCTCAGTGGTAGCCTCTTCGGTGGGTGCCTCGGTTTCGGGGGCTTCAGTGGTGGCCTCCTCGGTGGGTGCCTCGGTAACAGTGGAGTCGGTGGTCTCGGGAGCTTGGTCGCATGCTGCCATGCACAGCAGAACGGACAGGGCAAGGGCCGCAATGATCCAATGTTTCATACTTTTCACCTCGCAATTGCTTATAGTGGTTTCATCATACCATACTTGGAACACAAACACAACCGTTTTGCGATCTTCACACTTTACCGAACTCATCCGCAAGCACGGTCTCACCGTCTTCCTCTGTATGATATCCGATATTATAGCATAAAACATACATTTTTTTCAAGTGGTTTTTGTAAAGAATACTGACTATATATTCCGTATGTGCGAATCATTTCGCCGCCCACCTTTCGTGCGCAGTCAACGGTCTTTTTCTCTTTTCCCGGCCCTTCGTTCCAAGCTGCTATGGCCCCCAACGCTTGTAATGCGGGCAGTATATCCGTCTGTGACGGCTCGATCCGTCATACGTATTGACTTTTCGTGGGAAAAATGCTATACTGTATTTGGAAAATCCAATATCGTTTCTGTTGATACGATATTGGAACAGCCTTGTCAATCAAACGCGCAAGGAAAGGAGCAATCCCCATGAGCAAGCTTTTTCCCCCTATGACCAGTAAGCCCGAGAAGATCCAGATTTTTGCCATGATCCCCTGCTGGCTTTGGGTTTTTGTGCTGTTACCTATGTTCATGCCCTTTTTGGGTGAGGGACTCTGGGAGCAATGGGAGTCCAGCGTCTGGCTACAGATCGGCTACCACGTGCTCAACGGGATCATTCTGCTGGCACTCATATCCGGCTACCTGAAGGAAGAATGGTTCATGGTGACCACCGACGTGGGTCACTACCTGAAGCACATCGCGCTGACCGTGGGTCTGATCGTGGGAACCGTGCTTCTGTGGACAGGTATTCTGTCCCTTTGCGGCTTTCCCTCCGACTATATATGGGAATGCCTTCCGATGGCGGAAATGTCCGTCAGCCATACCCCTCTGTTTGTGTTGCAGCTCCAGCCCATCCTCGGTGCTATTGTCCTGTCGGTGTTCCCGCCCATCAGCATCTGCGCCTTGTTCTACTGCTTCGGGTTCGCGCCCGTGTGTTACCGAAAGCCCTGGCTGGCCTATCTGTGCGTGGCCGTCATGCCCCTGATCCCTTCCATCGTGGATATTCTCTGGAGGGGTGACGCCGCCTTCGTGCTGACGGGATACCTCGTCCATCTCCCCATCCACCTGCTGGCGTGCTGGTCCTACCAAAAGACGGATAACGTGTGGACGCCCCTGATCACCCTGTCGGTCACGAATCTGCTGACATCCATCGTCCTCCCCCTCCTCCTGTTTCGGTAAGCATACATAACGGGGGGCGAGTAGGTATAAAATCTTACTTTGTTTCGAGGATCCCCGATGCAGGCGAGTACGAGGTTCATCCGAGACTTGCTCGCGGTACAGCCGCTCGGGAAATAGAGAGCCCTTGCTCCGCTCGGGGCAAGCCGCCCGGGCTTCTCTCCAATCGGCCTTTCTCGTTGCTTGCGGAGATTTCAAGCGACTCATATTTTTCGCAATAAAAAAGACACCGACGAGAGTCTGCAAACTTATCGGTAAAATCGAATAGCCTTCCCCAGTGGGGGAAGGGGGACCGCGTTAGCGGTGGATGAGGTGTTTAAAACAAACGAAAAAGACTCCTCATCCGTCAGCCTTCGGCTGCCACCTTCTCCCACAGGAGAAGGCTTTTTTTATACGCAGAAAGCAAAGAAATGCCCCGCACGAGGCGGGGCAAGGATCATTTGCTCAATTGTTCAATTGTTTTTCGGCATCTCTCGATTGTTTTTGTAAGATTTTTCTGCAAGGATTTGTTTTCGGGGATGGGATTATTTTCAAGGAAATTTTCCGAAAGTGTAATGGCTAACGAATAGACTTTCGAGGCTTGTTTCTTTTCTCCAGTCAAATTATGCATATTTCCGCAAAGTACAATCGAATGGATCAGTTGCCGTTGAAATTGCGAAACATTATCAGTATAACACTTTAAAGCCTTTTCATACTCTTTACGATTCTCATATATGCGACCAAACGCAGCTTCTTTATTAAATCCAATTACCGAAGGCAACGATTCAGATAATGCTGCTGCTTTTTCAACTTCGCCCATTTCGCAATATAACTTGATTAGCCATTCTGTTGCTTCGATCAAAACGCTTAAATCCTTACAATAAGACAATATCAGCCTGCCTGCACGCTCACATTCTTCAAATATAGCATTTCGTTCAGCATCGTTTACGGTGTCTCCGTCTGCCAGCAAACATTCGCCGCACGAAAGCAATTCCGAAAGTAATCTTATATCTCCCGGATAGGTTCTAAGGGCTTCTTTCAATAACGCATATTCATCCTTATATGACTCCTGAGTTGTTGCCTTATCAATCAATGTTTGGACTTCATCAACATCCATCTTTTCTTCTACTCCAAACAAAACATCTGTACTGACCCCAAAGAAATGTGCAATGGGCACAACTTGTGAAATGTCGGGCATTCCGATATTATTCTCCCATTTAGAAATTGCTTGAGCAGTAATATTTAAGTTTTCTGCAAGTTGTTCTTGTGTGAGATTGCGAGAACAACGAAGTTCACGAATTATGTTACCTATTGTTTTTGCCATAAAAGATCCTCCTAAAATCAAGTGACGAAATTAAGCGCTTTCTTTCGTTGTCCTTATTATATCACTAATTTTTATTATTGAAAAGCGACCCAAAAGAAATAGCGCTCAACTGTGCGTTGACAAAAGACATAATAGCAACTTCGATGTAACTATCTTTCTACTATTCTCGACGCTTGCGTCTGGGGCAAGCATAGCGCGTGGCAGTCTACGCACCATCGGGCAGAAGCCCGAACCCACTATCCGCAGAGGAACGGCACGCAAAAGCCTCCCTCCGAGAGGGAGGGGGACCGCGATAGCGGTGGAAGGAGCCCGCGTGACTTTGCAATTTGCGCGGATTTTATTGTCACGCGCTCTCCCTCAGTCTTTTGCTACGCAAAAACCAGCTCCCTCCCGGAGGGAGCCTTTCATAAGTTCACTCCGACAGAAAAACACCACCAAAGAGATTTTCTTGGTGGTGTTCGTGTTTTCTCCGCTAAAGATGCATAGCAGAGCGGTGTCTTTTTTGTTGGCAGGGATGGTTAAGGGTAAATCAGCTATATCCAAAGTAAGATCAATCATTCACCGAGAATCCGCGTCTGCCATGGTGTCTGCTCAGAAGTACCGAATCCGATGAAATCCTTCACGGCTCCTCCACCGTGAAGTCCACCTGCAGCACCACGCTGCCGTCGGCACCGCGGATGACGGCCTTGTACTCTCCTGCGGGGAGAACATCGTACATATGGCCCACCTGCCAGTTGCCGCGGTTGTCGCCGGGGATGTCGGTCAGCTTGAAGGTGGAGCCTGCCACCACCGTGGCGGTGGCCCCGGGATAGCCCTCAAAGCGGGCCCAGTAGATGCTGGCATCCTGGCCGGGAACGAAATTACGGGGATAGATGCAGATCTGGTCGGTGGCGATGGTGCCCCCCGCCGTGATCCAGATATCCTCGCCTACCTTGTAGGTCTCCTTGTCCAGCTCGATGCGGCGGGTCTCGTCGGGTTCTGCGGGGTTCTCGGAGTCCTGCGACTTGGCGGTAACCGTGAAATTGACCTGTGCCACCACGGCTCCCGTATCGTCGCGGAGCACCACCTTGTACTCGCCCACGGGGAGCATTTCGTACATATGGCCCACCTGCCAGTTGCCGCGGTTATCACCGGGGAGGTCGGTCATCTTGACGGTCACCCCGCTGGGAATGACCACCGAGCCGTCCGGGTTGCCCTCAAAGCGTGTCCAGTAGATGCTAGCATCCTGGCCCGGGACGAAATCCACGGGGTAGACCGCCAGGGTGTCGGTCTTGGGATTGGCCACGGGAGTGATGAGAATGTCCTCGCCCTGCGCGAAGGCGGTCTTGTTCAGCGTCAGCTTGCGCTCGATCACCGTGACGTTATCCTCGTATTTGGCCTCGATGAGATCCCCCACCCAGATGGGATTGGTGAAGGCGAAGCCGCCCATGGCGTCGAAGTCACCGTACAGGGAGGACTCGGAAAAGACCTCCACGCGGAAGAACTGACCGTCCTGCACTTCGATCTCGCGGGTCAGCTCAAACAGGTGGGTCTCCCCGTCCTTCTCGCTGTCAAAGAGGGTCTCCACTATGCGGGCTTGGTAGGCCTCCTCCACGTTCCCCGTCATGGTGTAGGTGTAGAGGAGGATCTTGGTCAGGGGAGCGCCCTGATCGGCCACGCGGAGGGTAAGGGTGGCCTTGCCGCTCTCGGGGAGGGAGAGGGCATCGCCCATGCTCACGCCGTCGATGTCAAAGCGAATCTCGGCGCCGTTGGTGCCGTAGAAGTGGCCGTTTTTGAGGGCATCCAGCACGGCGGCGGGGGTGACCTCCTCCAGCAGGAGGGCGTTACCCGTGCGGCTGACGATCTCTTTGCCGTGGCCGTCGGTGTTGCTGATGCCGTAGTAGCGCTGCTCACCCTTAAGGTTGTAGCGATCCCACCACTCAAAGGCCTTTTCGGTGGCTCCCTTGGTGATGCCGTTGGCGTAGGAATCGGCGTTGTAGACCTCAATGCCCGTAAAGCCCTTATAGACGAACACCTGCGTCTGGTCAGCCCCCACACCCGGCCACTTCCACGAGCCTGTGTTGGAGAAGTAGAAGGGATGGGCGGGGAAACAGAGGCCTCCCTCGGAAATGATCTCGTTCATGAGCCTCTGCCACTCGGCGGCATCGGGGCGGTAGGCGGCCATGATCTCCCACATATGTCCCGTATGGCCCCCCGAATGGCGGTGGGGCACGCCGTACTCCAGCATATGGCCGTACTCGGTGGTGATCTCGTTGGCGGTGATGGCCAGGAAATTCTGATAGTGGGCTACGGCCTGAGAGATGGGGGAGGTCTGCGTCACATCATAGTTGTGGTCGGTAGCGATCATGAAGGCGTGGCCCTTACCGACGGCGGTGCCGAAGTTATCGGTCAGGGAGTCTCGGCCGTCGCTGAGTGTGCTGTGGGTATGGGCATCCCCCACGTAGTAGCCCAAGCCCGCCGCCACCAGCGGCAGGGACTCGGCCATGACCGTCAGGTCGCTTTGGGACAGAAGCTTCAGGTCAAAGAGCATACTGCCGCCATCGTTGATCTTCAGCTTGAAGGTGACGGGAGCGGTCTCGCCAGCCTTGACGGTGACGCTTTGCGCCGCCTCGGCGCAGGAGACCGCCAGCAAGGGATGGCTCAGGGAGAGCTTGAAGACCCGATCAGTATCCGAGTCGTTGTGGAGGGTAGCGGAAAGCTCCACATCCTTCCCTGCCTTGGCCTCGCCACTCATCTTCAAGTCGCTGAAGTAGTATTCGGCGGCGGGGTGATAGGGACGAAGGGGAGGCACGGGATCACTCAGCCACGCCACGGTCTTCTCGTAGAGGGCGGTAACGTCGGCGGGATCCATCGCCTTGTCGTGGATGGCCGCACCCGTGAAAACGGTGGGAGGGGCGGGGTAGTCGGTAATGACACGGTTATAGCCCACGTCGGCACCGATGACGTAGATGAAGGGGGACTCGCCAAAGGCGAAATCGCCTGCCTTGATCGTGCCCTGCTCTACACCGTTGATATAGAAGCGGAGCATCTTGCGCTCGGCGCTGTATACGCCCACCAAATGGTACAGCTCGCCCACCGTAGCCTCCTCCTTGGCGAGGACGGAGGTATAGTTGCGGGTACTGCTGTCGAACTGCTGGAAGAGGAATTTCCCGTCCTCCAGAGCCAGACCGAACATACCGTTCTGGGTGGCCGAGAAGAGGGCCTGGAAGCCGTCGCCCAACGTTTCAGTGAGCTGGACTGTCAGCTCGATGGTGTAGCCGTCGGTGATGGAGGCTCGCAGGGTCTCATCCTCGGCGTAGGCCGAGAGGTCAAGGGCAGCGGACTGTCCCTCGGCGGCGGTCTTGCGGTAGGCGGGGATCGTGTAGGTCTTGCCCTTATGAGTGACCTCACAGGAGCCGATCTCGCCACCCGCCAGCATGGTGGCGGCGTAGCCTACGGCATCCCCCAGGGTCTTGCCGTCAAAGATGCCCATCTGCGCCAGCACGCCGTCCTTGGGGGTATACTCCACGTTCACCGAGGGGTCGGGGATGTGGATGCCGTCGGGCTCGGGGGCTGTGTCGGAGGGGGTGGATCCATCGGGGCTTGACTCCGCAGGATCCGTTTCGTCGGGATCGGTGTCTGCGGGGAGCGTATCGGGGGCGGTGATGCCCTCGGACTCGGTGGGGATCTCGGCTGCTGTGGTGTCGGGGGCGGTATCCGTGGGTGTCGGGGTGTCCTTACAGGCTGTGAAGAGAAGGAGCACCGTCAGGCCGAGCAGGAGGACGAAAATGAGATGCTTTCCAAGCCGTTTCATTGTGAGATTCTCCTTTCACGGAATCGAAATTTTCGGGGTTAAGATTCGGGGAATTGGATAGATGGATCGTGAGCCTGCCCGAAGACCTCCATCTCGCTCATCTCGATGCAGTAGCCGCCGCCCGCGGTACTGGACTGGGTAAGACGGGTGGCGTAGAGGCGGACGTAGCGGGCGGGGACGAGATCAAACGCGAGGATACGGTCATCCTGGGTCTGGGGATTGTTGTCCCCCTTGACCGACTTGACCGTGACAAAGGTCTCGCCGTCCAACGAGACCTGGATCTCGTAGTCCTCGGGGAAGACGTTGACCCCGTTCCAGATGCCGCGAGGCACCAGCTTGACGCAGTTGAGATCGTAGACCGCCAAGAGGTCAACGGTGATCCACTCCTTGGAGGAGGCCCGCTCGTTGCGGAACAGCTCGGAGGCCCAGGCGCGGGTGTAGTCGCCGTCGGTGATGTAGGTATGGTGGCAGGTCCACTCGGGAACGTCGGTGGTGGAGGAGAAGTCCACCACGGGCTTGTTCAGGGCAAGATTCTGTCCCTCGGTGAGATCCTCGGCGGTGTAGGCCGTGGGGATCCTGTCGGGGATACTGCCGTCGTCCTTGTAGACCATCAGCTCACCGATGTCGGCATAGCCGCCGGCTCCCTTGAGGCCGCGGACACAGACTCGGACAAAGCGAGCCTCGGTGTCGGCAAAGCGGAAGACCGATACGAAATCCCGAGGGAGAGCCTCTGTGTTCTTGACTACCTCTGTCCAGCTCGTGCCGTCGGCAGAGACCAGCAGGGAGAAGTCGGTGGGGCTGAAGACACCGCAGAGAGGCCCCACCCCGGCGGGGTAAAGGTCGATACGGTTGACCGTCTTGACCTCGCCCAGATCCACGGTCAGGAGCTGATCCTCCCCCCGCTTGGCGGTGAGGCGGGCGGCACTTGCGCTATCCACGATGCCGTCGGTGAGGTTGTAGAGGTAGTAGTTCTCGGAGCCCATGGAGGAAGTACCCTTGACGGGGGCGTGGAGGGCCAGGTTTTGGTTCTGCTCGGTCTCGGTCTTCACGAAATCTCCCGCGGGGAGCTTGATGAGGGCGCAGTCTCCTGCCGCGAGAGTCAGGGTAATACCGCCGTCCCGCAGGGCAGTCTCGGTCAGCGCGCCGGTTTCGTCGCTAACGAGGAAAATCGAGGTCAGACCCGCAAGGGTGAGGGTGACAGTCTGCTCCTTGGTGATGTCCTTGTTCACGACGAAGACGTATTCGCCGTCGCCCCGCCGCTCCTCCATAAAGGAGAGAATGACGTCGGCCTGTCCCGCCTGCACGAAGCAATCCCCGGGCAAAAGCTCGTAGGCACCGCCCGTTTTGTTGCGGCTGTGGTAGACCTGCATGGCATCGCAGGCGGCCAGGTGGGTACCGATGGCGTGGATCTTTTTGTTGATCTTCACCACCTCGTGATACAGCTCGGTGGGCTTGTTGTCGCGGTCGAGGATGGCCACGGTGTAGTTGCCCTCGTCGGTGGTGGGCGTGCCCCAGGTGAAGAACTTGATCTCCTTGACACCGTAGGCCAGGGCGGCCATCATGTTGTAGCGGAGATCCGCTCCCGAGGGGGTGCGGTAGCCCCCCACCATACCCACCGACTGGACGTAAACGGCGGTATCACAGCCCGTGATCAGACCCGCGCGGCGGATGTCCTCGTAGTTGGAGAACAGACCGTGCTCGTTGACGCCTCCGCCCTCGGGGAAGCAGTAGCAATCCATGGAGAGAGTCCCCCCGTTTTTCAGCAGCCCGCCGTAGTCACAGAGCTGGCGGAGGTACACGTCACGGGAGGGGTAGGCCGCCCCGGGAAGGAAGTTGACGTTGACGTAGGCATCGGGGCAGACCTCGCGGAAGATGTTCTCGGCGTGGGCGTAGGGAGAGGGGTTGTAGGGCTCATCCACGATGAAGAAACCGCCGAAGCCGGGGAGATCCTTATACTTTTCCGCGATCTTCCGCAGCTGCTCGTCGGACTGATTCAGAGCGTTCATAACGTCCACGTCACGGGTCAGGAGCTTGAGACCGTAGCGGTCGCAATCCTCCATGGCGGCCTTGTACCACTTGAAGGTATGGGACTCGGCCACCCACGGGCGGGAGGGGTACACGTGGGACAGGATGTCAATGTCAGCGTCCTTGCAGAGCTGCAGCATCTCGTCCCGCAGGCTCTCGGTCATGAGAGGGACGAGGTAGGCGTTGAGGGTAATGTTATCACGCATGGTAGGCTCTCCTGCGGAAGGATTTTCGGGGGCGGTCTCAACGGGGTCCGTAGCGGGGGGATCCGTGTCCGCTGGATCGGTGGGGTTCACGGCATCCGTCTCGCCAGGTGTATCGGTGGGTATCTCCCCCGCGGTAGTATCCTCCGAAGGAGGGGGCGTGGGTTGGCAGGCAAGCAGGCCTACAGGCAAAAGACTCAGACATAATAGCAGGATGCTCAAGCGGACAGAAAGCCTGCTGCGTATGATATGACGACTGTACATGGCAACCTCCAATAAAAAATATGGGTAAACTGATGGAAAATCCACCATCTACCCATATTTTATCATAGGTTATGCACAGAATCTATAACGAAATAGGCCTTCACTATAACGATTTTGGCAATCCAATGCGGTATGCGGTGGGCGTGATGCCGTACAGCCGTTTGAAGGTCTTGGTAAAGAAGCTGTGAGAGGCGAATCCGCACCGTGCGGCGATCTCGGACAGGCTGAGGTCACTCCCCGAAAGCAGGGCGGTGGCCCGCTCCATGCGGCAGGAGATCTGGTACTCCTTAGGGGTCTTTCCCGTATAGCCCTTGAAGCGGCGGATAAAGCTGCTCTGCTCCATATAGAAACGGGCAGCCAGCTCGGAGACTCGCAGCTCCTCTGCACACCTCTCGGACAGAACGGCAGTTGCCTCTCGCACCCATGCGGGATATTGCTTGGGAGAGGGTTCCCCTCCGTAATACTCCTCCAAGGCCTCGGTGAGCAACCGCGTGATCAGCAGGTTGACCGTCAGCTCTCCCATGGGTGAAAGATTTCCCAGCTCTTTGGTAATACGGTCCAGAAGCTCGGTATAGTGCCCCGCTTCCCGTGGGCGGATCACGGTAAAGCCCCCCTGATTCCAAAGGCTTTCGAAATACTCGCAGTACTCCCCTGCGATATTGACAAAGCAGAACCGCCAGTCGTCGTTGAGGCTGCGGGTCAGGGCGGGCAGGGCACTGCTGACAAAGACCATATCCCCTCGCTCCACCCGCCTGGTCTCACCGCGGTAGGTGATCTCTCCCGCGCCGCTGACCGTCACGAAAAAGCAGTAGGCGTCAAAGCCCTCGCGGTAGTAGGAAAAGCCCCGTCCCTCGCGATACTTGCCTGTTGATCGGGCCACAAACGGCAGCTCTGACCCTTGCGCGATCTTACCGTGAAGAACGTTCACCGGGGCCTCAATACTGTCCATGCTCAAGGCCTCTCGGGGCGCGGTTTTCTGCCCGTCGGCATCCGGGACAGACCGTTTGTTCTCTTTCTCATCCATAGGCGCACGCTCCTTTTGAGGAATTTGTCCGTAGTTGCGGACGGTCAGAAGGGAGATCACGACTTTATTGTAGCACAAAAATACTGTTCTGTCAACAGAATCGAGCCATTCGGGATGCAGCGTGAAGCTTTTGGTCTCCTGGGATTACGGGCACGAAACAAAAGGCCTTCGTATAGTTGACCCGATACGAAAGCTTTGGGTGATGAAATCGTCATGCACGATGACCTCCGATCTTTGATCGGTAACTGAAATGTTTTTCCATAATCCTACGTGGAACGGTCCCGATGAAAATCGGGGCTGTTCTGTTTATACGGGGTGGAAAGAGAATTTCGATATCGAAAATGGATCGTGTGAAACGAGCCGTATGAAAGATTCTGAGGGCACAGAGAGGCACTTGGAAACGCCTATAAGCCTTACGGGAATAGGAAAAAAAGAAGAACCTAAGACAAACAACAGGCTATGCCATGTGTTCGTTTTAGGTTCTTATTGGCGGAGATGGGGGAATGCCATTCATGTACACAACACCCTGTACTCCTTAAAATGGCTATATTGTATCACAGAAATCCTTCCCTGTCAACAGATTCTTCCCGCCGTCTCCCCGCGGGGAATCACTCTTCCGCTTGCCTTTTCTTCCGCATCGCCGCCGCGATCACGTCGTTCACATTGTCTTGCTTGATGGTAGCAGGATACTTCTTGACCATTTCAGCAAGCGCTGCCCTCGCAGCCCGTTCATCCTCGCTGAGCTCCACGAACAGGGCAGAGAGATCCTCGCAGGCAAGGATCCTCTCCAAAAGCCCCCGCGCGTGATCCGCCACGTTGTCCCAGCTGCCGTACAATTTCCGTACAGCCACGTCGATCATTTCATAGGTCAACGGCTTGCCGGCCATCTGTTGCTCGTACACAATACCCGCTATGTCCGACAGATCCTTCTTGTACTGTCTTCCGGATACCAGCTTCATGGCTACAAGATACTCTGATCTGACGGTACGGATCTGGAGGACACCTGAAAAGGTTTTGTAATACTCGGAGTACTGTACGATCTTCGGGGTATACGAGGCTGTCTTTTTGAAATCATCATTGACCCAACCGTTGGGCAAGCCGAACTTATCACCCACGGCGTTGATTGCCTCTTTCATGATCGCGGGGGAATCGTAGCTAGCGTCAATATCGTAGGAAGAGGCACGAAACCCGTAATTGATCAGCACCGACGCGCCCCCAACCAGGATCATTTCCGCAGGTGCTCCGTGCCCTCTTTTCCGATACTCCTTGGCGAGTTCTTTCAGGTAACCTTCCAAATTTTCCTTCGTAAAAGGAATATCAATAGACATTTCGGACCTCACTTTCTACAATGTTGAATCGCAAAAATTCGGGGATCGCTTCCCTCTTGCATTTTTCCTTCGCGTCCGTATCCCCGTCCAATTTTGCCAGAAGCAGAACGTCTCTTGGATACAGCGGCTCCTTCAACGAATGGGTGCGGATCTCATCATATCTGGTGCAAAGCGGAATGCCGTGGATCCTGCTCAGATAGTCCACCATCGCCAGCAGATAGAAGGCTTCGGGATACCATCTCTTGCTCCAGTATTTGCTGATTTCATCCTTTTGCAAGGTCTCAACAATGAAATCCAGTTCATCCCGATCCTTCACAAGATGGCACACGTTACTTTTGAAAATCTCAAAATCCGGCCGCGGCTCCATAGAGTCCGTCAGAAGCTCCTCCATGGAAACGTTCAGGATCTTTGACAGCTTATATACTGTTTCCGCCGAGCATTTCTCCAGCCTTGTTTTGCCACGCACCACCTCAGACAATGTTGTGTACGGAATACCGCTGAGCTTCGCGCACTGGTACATGGATATGTTTCTCTCTTTCAGCATGGCGTCAAGCATGGAATTCGCCTCCTTTCCTTGATATTATTATAACGCTTTTCCGTTATATTGTCAATAGTATCGGCGGATTTTGAGAAAATTATTGTTATGTGGGAAAAAAGTATAGAAAAAAACCCGAACCGAACAGTAATGTATTCGATTCAGGTCCTTTTTGTGGCGGAGATGGGGGGAAGGCCGATCATGTACACAACAGTTCCTTCTCCCCTTTGGTAACCATACTATAGCAGAAAACACGGGTCGCGTCAATGATCCCCCATGCGTTACCTATACCTGTACGAAGGCGGTAGGCTTCATGTGATATTGAGAGCAAAGCTCCTTTAACAGGATACGGTCTTCATTCCAATTTTTTTCGGTTCTGTATTGCATTTCCCCGTTCCCTATGCTATAATAAAGGGAGAGATCAAGCTTCAAAAGTCAAATTTCAACGAAGGAGTAGCGCATGGATACCCAAAAGCTAAATCGTTGGGCAGAGCTGCTGCTGGACACGGGAAAACGGAATAATCTGGTCAATTTCAAGGATACCAAAACCTCGTCCGTGGAGGTTCTTTTTCCCAATACCGCCACGCTGTTTTCCAAAGCAGAGAATTCGCCTGTGTTTGAGGTATATGATCCCAAGCTGGCTGATGATAAGGATGAGCTTGAGGAGACGGACGCGTCTTTGCCTGCCGTGTTGGAGAACGTGATCACCGACGGCGCGGAGCCCATCGCGGCTCCCGAGGAGGTTTCGGACACCGAGGATCCCGCCCGAGCCGCGTATCTCCGAGAGCACATCGCAAAGGTACGTAAGCAAAGCCAGATCCTACTCTATAATTCCGCCGCCAACCCCTTGATCGCTCTTAAGAGCATCCATAAAAGAGCCGCCTCGGCTATTGAGGAAACCGGTGTCAACGTCGCTTACATGGCCTTCGGCTTTATCCATTGGAAGGAATCCGCCGATTCCCAGCCGATTTTCCGCGCGCCCATCCTCCTGGCGCCCGTTCTTTTTGAAAACGAGTCCGCTATTGAGCCCTATCAGATCCGTATGACCGAGGATGACGTCATTGTCAACCCCACCTTCAGCTTCAAGCTCCATGCCGAATACAACGTCACGCTCCCGCCCTTGGGCGAGGAATCCTTTGAGGAATACATCGCGAAGGTGTCCGATACCGTAACTAAGCTGGGTTGGTCGGTCTCGACCGAGTGCAAGATCGGTATTTTCTCCTTCTTGAAGATCAATATGTATCAGGATCTCAAGGAAAACGCCGAGACCATTCTGGGAAACGACAACGTCAGACGCCTGTTGGGAGAACCCGTGGAGGATAGAGAGGGCGATACCGAAAGCGGAACCGCGCCTGTGATCCACAACATACTCGTGGATCTTCACAACGTGGTAGACGCGGATTCCAGCCAATTGGAAGCCATCCGCATGGCCAAGGAAGGCAAAAGCTTTGTCCTGCAGGGTCCTCCCGGCACCGGTAAGAGCCAGACGATCACCAACATACTCGCCGAGTGTCTCAGCGACGGCAAGAAGGTCCTGTTCGTCTCCGAAAAGCTGGCGGCTTTGAACGTCGTGTACGAAAAACTCAAGCAGGCGGGACTGGAGGAGTTCTGTCTGGAGCTGCACAGCCACAAGGCCAATAAAAAGGACGTGATCGCCGATCTTTGCCAAACCATCCGAAAAGCGCCAACTCGGGTCAAGGAGGAAGCGGCGGCGGAGATCTCCGCTAAGATCAAAGCGCAAAAGCAGCTGGACACCTATGCTGCCGAGCTGCACAAGCCCCGCCCCGTGGTGGGTAAGTCGCTGTTCCAATTGATCAGCGCCCACGCCGCCCTCAATCGCGCCGAAGATATCGACTATATAATCCCCGAAGTGGATACCAAGGATGAGAACTATCTGAACGAGCTCTGCGCTCTGCTGGATCAGTATTCCTCCTTTATTTCCACCATCGGCTATGACTACCGAAGCCACGCATGGCTGGGCTTTTGCAAAAACGATCTTTCGCAAAGAGCCAGACTGACCCTGCAAAACGATCTTGAGATCGCTGAAAAGACCTTGCGTGCGCTTTCGGCAGTCGTTCAGAGCTTGAAGGAAGCTTACGGTCTGCCTATCGACGACCTCCGGGCGCTGTACCGTTACCATGAATTTCTTCAATTCTACAGTGAATCCGACGTCATCACTCCCTCGCTGCTCTCGGCTTCGGCGGTTCAGACCGTACAGGAGGCACTGTCCCGACTGATCCCCGCAGCGCGCGATATCGTCACTGCCCGCGAAGCCTTATCCGCGGAATACGATTCCGAGTTATACGCCCTCGACGGCGCGGATCTCCATAAGCAGCTGACCCGCAGGTTTGACAGCATCTTTTCCCGCCTGTTCAATGGGGATTACCGCCGCATCATCCAGGACATCCGACTCTGCCGTAAGGACGGCAAAAAGGTATCCTATGCCGAAGCCGTCCGCGTCACCAGGTTGCTCGCCGACTATCGGAGCAGTCTGGAGGAGTTCGAGACCGTCGCGCCTGCCGTGGCCTCCCACCTCGGCCCCGCTTACGTTGGCGTTGACAGTCCTTGGGAGCGGATCTCCGCGGAGGTGACTCGGCTTTCCGAGCTACTCCCTCGTATAGGCGATCTCGGTTCCCTGCCGACGGTTCCCATCGCTCTGCACCGAGAGAATCAGGAGCGCGTTGCCGCCGCTGTCCAAAGCATATCCGAGATCCGCACCCGCGACGGAGCCATACTGGAGGCTGTCAGCGGTTGCTTCGATCCCCTCTTCTGGGATCTGTACGGGACCCCCTTTGAAGCCGCGATCCGCAAGTGCGCGGAGTGTCCCAATAAAATGGATACTCTGGAGAACTGGTGCCGTTTCTACGATCTGCTGGTGCGCCTCCACGGTCTGAACGCGCTCACCTTTATCCACTACCTCATTGATCACGGTCTGGCCTCCCATCACGTCTCGGACATCTACCGCCGCGCGTATTACAGCCAGCAGATCGAATCCATCATCTACATGGAGCCGTCCCTCGCGGGATTCTCCCGCATCGCGCAGGACAAGGCTGTCAGAACCTTTGCCGAAAAGGACGAGCATCAATTCGGCATCAGCCGGGCCCGCATCAAGGCCGAGCTGTCGTCCATGCGTCCTCCTTTGGATATGATGGCCGCGGGCAGTGCTACCTCGATCCTGTTGCGCGAGGGAGAGAAAAAGCGAAAGCAAAAGAGCATCCGCACGCTGCTCTCCGAGATCGGCGATCTGATCCAGGTAATCAAGCCTTGCTTCCTTATGTCCCCGCTGAGTGTCAGTACGTTTCTCAGCGCGTCGGGTATCCGCTTTGACGTGATCGTTTTTGACGAGGCATCCCAGATCTTTCCCCAGGATGCCGTTGGCGCGATCTACCGCGGCAAACAGCTCATCGTAGTGGGTGACTCCCGTCAGATGCCCCCCAGCAACTTCTTCAACACCACCGTGGAGGTGGAGGATACCGACGAGGAAAGCGGTGACGTTACCGACTTTGAATCCATTCTGGACATCTGCTCTACCACGTTCCCCCAGATCCGCCTGAAATGGCATTATCGCAGCCGCTATGAACAGCTCATTTCCTTCTCCAATAAGAATTTCTACGACAACGATCTCATCACCTTCCCCTCGGTCAAGGCCGACCGCCCCTGGATCGGCGTGGACTATCACTACGTGGACGGGACCTTCGATCACCGCTCCAAAGCCAACCACAAGGAAGCCGAGTATATCGTGGATCTGATCTACAAGAATATCGATATGTATCCCGAGAGAAGTCTGGGTGTCGTGGCATTCAGCGTTTCCCAGCAGGATCTGATCGACAAGCTGCTCTCCAAGCGCAGACAAGCCTGTCCCGAAAGGGAATACTTCTTCCGATCAGACCGCAAGGAGCCTTTCTTCATCAAGAATCTGGAGACTGTGCAGGGTGACGAGCGGGATACCGTTATTTTCAGCGTAGGCTACGCCAAGGACGCGCAGGGTAAGCTCCTGCACAATTTCGGTCCCTTGAACCGCGCGGGCGGCGAACGGCGGCTGAACGTGGCGGTGACCCGAGCCAAGATCAACGTGCAGTTGGTTTCGTCGTTGCACCATACCGACATTGATCTCAACCGCACCAAGGCTGACGGAGCCCGACTGCTGAAAGAGTATCTGGATTATGCCGAAAACGGCCCCGACGCGCTGCTGCGCTCCATCACGCTTCCCGAAAACGACAGCTTCGACTCCTCCTTCGAGCAGGAGGTCTGCCAATTCCTGCGAGGCCACGGTTACACGGTAGATACACAGGTCGGCTGCTCGGGCTTCCGCATTGATCTGGGTCTGCGTCTGCCCGACAGCTCGGATTACGTGCTGGCCATCGAATGTGACGGTGCCTCCTATCACGCCTCGCATAACGCCCGCGACCGTGACCGCTTACGGCAGGAGATCCTGGAACGCATGGGATGGCGATTCTACCGCATTTGGTCCACGGATTGGTTCAAAAACAAGCGAACCGAACAGGAACGCCTCCTTACAGCCGTTGCCGATGCCATTCACGCCCCGAAAAATTCTCCTCCTCCACCGTCTCACACCGTTGACCCAGAGCCGACCTTCGATCTCCCCGCCGAGGTCAAGCATTTTGAGTTTCCCGTCTATAAGGAGGTCAGCGTAACGGATATCTACTATAGCACGGGATGCTCTTATCTGGAGGCTGTCCTGAAGGTTCTCAAAACCGAGGCCCCCCTTTCCGAGGAATGGCTGCTCAAGCGTTCGGTGGAGATATTCGACCGTGAAAAGGTCACCAGCGTCGTCATTACGGAGTATCGGGAGGCCATGACGGGTCACCAGCGACAGGGCATCGCGATCCGAGACGGATTTCTCTATCTCCAAGGGCAAACCAACTATCAGCTTCGTGTACCCGCTCCCAACAGACCTCCGCGAGAGATCCGGCACATTGCCCTTGAGGAGCTGGCCGCAGGTATGTACGAGATCATCCGTCAGAACATCTCGCTGGACAAGACGAGTCTCTTCCACTTGCTTGCCGGCAAGCTCAGCTTTACCCGCGCGGGCAACGCAATCCAGGAACGGTTGGAGCGGGCGCTGTCCCAATTGCGTAGCGTGGTAGATATTTCGGGCGATACGATCTCGCTGAAATAGCTTTGCGGCTGTTTCGCGAGACGCGGGATCGAGGCACATATCTACATCGTATATACATAGGGTAATTACATATAGGAAAAAGCACCGCGCGCGGTGCTTTTCTGTTAGCGGAGATGGAGATAACGGTCATGTACACAGCCAAAACTCTTTCGCGGTATAACCTACGGCATCATAAAACCGCGGCCATCCCCCATCCCACGGACAGGAGGACAGCCACGGTCTCATACCCAAACGGCCGATCATTCTCGGTCATTCACATAGAGCGGTCCATCAACGCTCTTTTTTCTTTTTCAGAGTCACCGCTCCCGCCACCGCGCAAAGGATGGCCGCGCAGGAGACCGTCACGGATCCACAGCCGCCCTTGGGCTTTTCGGTGTCGAACTCGGTCTCGCTGTCGGGGGTAGGATCGGCGGTGGTATCGGTGTCAGGCGCTGAGGTTTCCGACTCCGCGGGCTCGGTAGGCGTGCTCGTATCGGGCTCGGCGGTGTCGGGATCGGCAGGCTCGGTGGGAGTCGTGTCCACCTCGGTGTCGGCGGGCGTGTCCGCCTCCACGGCCTCCCAGACCGCCGTCAGGGTGACGTCGGCGGCGGGCATGGCGAAGTCAGACAGCTCCACCGTGTTCCCCTCGGAGTCGGCCCAGCCTTTGAAGGTATAGCCCTCGCGGGTGGGAGTCTTGATGGCGCTCAGGTCAGGGGTCTCGCCCTTGCGGAGCACCTGCGCCGCGGGGGTACCCGTACCGCCCGCGCCGTTGAAGATCAGGGCGTAGACCTCGGCCTTCAGGGGGAGCTTGTCGGTCATGGTCAGCTGGCCCGACTCGGAGAGGGTGACGTTATCCAGACTCATGGCGGAGTTGTAGCCTGCCAGGGTGAGGATGGCCGCCCCCAAAGGCTCCTTGTCGGTATGGTCGATGATCAGCTCGCCGTCCAGCCAGAAGCGGATGTGACCGCCCTCGTAGGACAGGCCGAACTGGTACCACTTGCCGTTCTCCAGGGCATAGCTCTTGTTGAACAGCACCGAGGGGACACCGTTCTTGAATTTGCGGAGCTGGATATACTTCAGCACGGTGTTGTACTCCACGAAATACTGGGTGTTGGAGTCCACGCGGCAGAAGCTGATACCCACGTTGCCGTCCACGGAGGAGGTGACCTCGTCCACGCGTACGTGGAAGCGGAGATCAAAGGCATCGGTCATGTCGTCCAGCTGGAGCTTGTAGGAGCCCGAGCCGTTGGGATGGCTGATAAAGGAATTGCCCTCCTCGGTTTTGGTTTCCCAGCCTGTATAGTCGAAGGTGGGGGCAACGGGCTTCTCGAAGGTCTCCTCAAAGGTCTCGGGGAAGGTGACCTTGTCGCTGCGGATGGCGGCGTTGTCCACCGTCAGCTCACCCGCCTCGGACAGCTCGGCTCCGATGCAGAGGCTTGCGGGGGCGGTGACCGTAAAGGTCAGGGAGAGCTTCTTAGTCTCGCCCTTGGGGATATCCAGGGTAGCCACGGTGGCTCCGCTGACCGCGTCGCGGACGAAGAGCTGACCCTTACCCGACACGAGGTCGGTGTCCATGGAGAAGGTGTGCTCGCCCATGCCGAGATGGAGGCCTTCGTATAGAGAAGCCACGCCCGTCAGCTTGCCACGGTGTGCTCTACCCTCGCCCACAGACTCCACCGCGCCGTCCTCGCCCAGAGTCCAGCTCCAGTTGGACAGGCCCGTGGTCCAGCCGTTCTTGCCCTTCTTGCGCTCGAAGTCGCCGTTGACAAAGTTGGATGCCGAGGTGATGCCGCAGTCGGTCAGCACGTCGGTGGCTTGGATGCACTCCAGGGTACATTGGGAATTATACTTGTTTTTCAGGATGCGGACCTGCTTGACGGGGGAGTAGTCGTCGGTCTCGGTGTTGTCAAAGCCTGTCTTGCCGTAGTAGGGGTTATCGGGCCAGGCACCCACCGAATAGCTGCCCGACAGGACGTTATCGGTGACCGTGATGTCCTTGATCTCCTGCAGGGACTGATCGGGAGCGTCGGTACCCCAGGGAATAAAGGTGATGCCGTGACCGCCGAAGATGTTGCTGTGAAGGACGGTGATATCCTCGATGCAGTTGTCTCCGCCGGGGTTGGGATGCCACCACACCAGACCGCGGGGGTCGTTATAGGTAGAGCAGAGGGTGATGGCGTCGTCGTTGGAGTAGAAGGTGAAGCGGTCGATGATGACGTGCTTGGTGCCGATGGTGCAGGCCACGCCGTCGCCCGAGGCGCAGGTGACCTCACGGACAGTGAGGCCGCCGATATAGGCGTTCTCGCAGTCGCGGAGGTTGAAGTTGTAGTTGTTGGTGCGGAGCAGGGTGATGTTGTTGACCTCGATGTTCTCGCATTGGAAGAAGCCCACGGGAATGACGTGGAGGCGGTTCTCACAGCCCGTCCAGATGGTGGCGCCGCTGACGCTGTCCAGATTCTCGCCGCCCGTATCCACCGAGCGGATGATGCCGCCGCCCGTCAGCTTGATGTTCTCGACCCCGTCGCCCTGGATCAGGGGGAGGTTATGGCAGGAGCAGGCGTGGGTCCAGTTGACACCCGGGATCACAATATCGTGGCCGTAGACGATATCATACTGATAATCCGCCACGCGGGGGGACTGCCACAGCACGGCCCCCTCCTCGATACGCAGCTCCACGTTGTCCTTCATCTTGATATTGGTGATGACGTAACGACGGCCGTAGAAGGAGTCGTCACCGGGGACAATGACGGTGCCGCCGCCCTGACCCGAGACAGAGTCGATGGCGGCCTGGATCTTGGCGGTATCATCGGTGAAGCCGTCACCCACGGCACCAAACTTTTCGTCGGTGACCTTGACCGAGCGGTCGGGAAGAGTGAAGGCGTAGGGGTTCTCGGTGAAGTCGGTGAAGTTCTCGATCTGGAAGCGGTCGGACACCTTCACAGGGCCATCGGGGGTCTCCACGGCGCAGATGAAGAGGGTGGAGAGATGGGTGACTACGCCGTTCTGCAGGGGGAAGGAGAAGGTGAAGTCGGTGCCGTTGGCCGTAACGGTGTGGAGGAGCTTGGCACTCTCAAGGCTTTCCGCCCAGTTGGAGATGGACAGCTCGTAGAGGTTGACCTTCGCCCCCGCGTAGGCGGCGTCCAGCTTGCCCTTGACGGTAACGGTCTCGGTATCGGCGAGGCAGGAGATCATTTCTCCCGCGTAGTCGTAGATGGCCTTCTCCCGCTCAAAGGAGATGGCGTCAAAGGAGATGGTACCGTCCGTAGCGCCCACAGGCTCCACCTTGAAGCCGCGGAGGTAGCCCACGGCGTCGGGGCAGGCCGAGAAGTTGGCGTAGACCGTCTGCCAATCGCCGTGAGGGGTCACGTCCACCAGCACAGAATGCTCGGCGGTGTAGCGGTTCACGGCGGGGGTCTTGAAGTAGACACGGAGCTGGGCGGCATCGGTATCATTCTTCAGGCGGAAGAAAATGGTGTTCTTGATGTCCAGTCGGGCGCAGTAGGCGTCGCCCACGGGGGCGGTGATGGTGGGGGACTGGAGGGCGGTACCCGCCCCGTTCAGGGTATAGACCAGCGCGCCGTCACGGGCACCCTGCCCCAGAGCGACCGAGCCCCGGGAGGCCACAAACCCTGCCAGAGAGCCTTCGGTGGTAAATTCCAGATCCAGATCGGCCACCTCGGGGGCGGCGGTGGGGTCGGTGTCGTAGAGCTTGAGGTTCTTGAGCTTGGGGGTGGCGTTGTAGCCTTGCACCGTCCAGATGCCCGAGGCGAGATCATCCCCGCGGGTATCGGTGACCTCGTGGATCTTGACGTTGTCGATATACCAGACCAGACAGTTGTCCGCTACGGCGAGCTTCCAGTTATACCACTTGTTCAGCTCCACCGTGACAGCGGTCTCCTTCCCTACGGTGGCGGAGGCCCCGTTGATGATACGCCGCACGCGGGCGACCTTGAGGACGGTATTGTACTCAAAGAAATACTTCTGCCCGTCAGCAAAGGTATAGGTCACGCCCATATTACCGTCCACCGAGGAGCGGCTGTCCATTTGGGCAATATCCAGAGAAAGGGCGTTACTGGTCACCGCCTCCTTGGTGGGAAGCTGGGTCACGGCGGCGGAGCTGACACCCGTCAGGACGTTCTCGCCGTTCTCCACCGACTTACCCCACCCGCCGATGCTCCAATCGGGGTAGGCGTTCTCCAGATCGTTATACATTTTGAGGCACTTGATGCGGGGGGTGGCATTGTAGCCCTGGATGCACCAGTAGCCCCCGGTCAGCGGGTCTCCCTTGGTATCGGTGAGGGTGTAGAGCAGCTCGCCGTTGAGGTACCATTGGATGCCGTTCTGGGCCATGACCACCTTGAAGTGGTGCCACTCCTTGAGACCCAGCTCCAGGCTCTTGGCCGCGCCGATATGGCTGTCCACGCCCGGGCCGATACGGCGGATACGGACCAGCTTGCTGACGGTATTGTACTCAAAGAAGTACTGGTAGCCGTTCGTCATCTTGTAGGCGGGACCGATACTGCCGTCCACGGTGCCGTAGGAGTCCTCCATGTAGATGTCGAACTCCAGATACATATAGTCGGTGGGATCGGAGTAGAGAAGGTTCAGGGAATTGGAGCGGTGGCCGATCAGCACAGGCTCACCGTTCTCGTCCCCGACGGTCCAGCCATCGGTCAGCCAGCCTGTGAAGGCATCAGAAGCGGCAGTCGCGGGAACGAGACCGACGGCCGTGCCGCACAGAAGCAGCGAGGCCAGCAGGAGGGAGGTGAATTTGCGATAGACGTGTTTCATGGTGGTCTCCTTTCGGGATTGAGTCAACGGATAAATATGGACGAAGGGTAGAGGCGCCCGATCAGCTGTCCGACACCGAGGCAGGTCTCCGCCACGTCCTTCAGGGCAAAAAAGCCTTGCGTGTAGACGTCCTGCTTGATGTATCCCCTCTGCCGCCCCTCCATGAGGTAGCGTCGGTCCGCCAAGGAGCACTCGTGGCCGATCACGAAGGTGGCGAGGGGACGGGCGAGCCGCCGCTCGATCTTTTCAATGGCGGCGCAGGCAATGTGGGTCACGCCGCTGGATATGTAGAGGCAATCCACGTCCCCTCCGTCAAAGCAACCGATCAACCGCTGTGCCAGGGTGGAGGGGGCGATCCGCGCCGTGGGGTCCAGCTCGATATGAAAAATCTGCGCCTCGGGGAAAAGCTCCCTCGCCTTGTCACAGACACCCTTCACCCTCTGCTCGGATACCTGAGCGCTGCTGTTGTGGCGGGTGCAGATCACACCCAGACTGCGAATATCCACCCCGCAAGAGGCAATGAGCGAGGCGGCGCGCTCTCCCTCACCGTAGCCATCGGGACCAACGAAGACGGTGTGGGCATGGGCGCGGAACCAATCCGGCGTCATGTAGTCTTGGGTATCGTTGAAGATCACGGTAGGAATGGAGGCTTTTTCCAAAAAACCGCGGCAGGCCTGACCGCCTACGGGGAACAGGATAAGCCCATCCGAGTTATCCGACTCCAGGGCTGAGAACAGCGAAAGGCTGTCGGGTTCAGTTTGGGGAAAGCTGTGGTAGCTGTAGCGGAGCTGAATGGGGATCCCCTCCTTCTCCAGCACAGCCTTGCTCTTTTCAATGCCCGCTACAGCCTCCCGCCAGAAGTACAGGGGACGGGAGGGGATGACCACGCTGATCCGCAGGGGACGGCGGGGGGAAGAGGACTCGGAGACTCCCTCGGAAAGCCCATCTCCCGACAGAGTCAATCCATACTTCTCGGCCTCCCGCCGAACCATATCCACGGTACTCCTCGAAAAGCTGAAGGGATTGGCAAGGATCTTATAAATGCTGGACTCCGACACCCCCGTATTCCGTGAAATACGGCGGATGGCATCACGCTTGCTTTTGCTGCTGGGGTGCTCTGTCATAGGATACTCTTTCCGGCTCGCAGCCATAGAACTGTTTTTATGATACCATACAGTTGGCGGAAAATAAATATACAGATTCCACAATTTTTCGGGGTGACTTTTGGGCAAGTAACAGAGGATCGGGAGGGTCCGCCTTCCTTCTGCTTCAAGCGGTTAAAACGGCAGCGGGCCGGCCGAAAGTCCAAAAAGGGGCCGGGTCAAATGCTTTGCAAAAAAGCAAATGACCCAGTCCCTTGGTCGCGGAGATGGGGAATGACGGTCACGTTCAACGGTATAGATCCCCACATCCGAATCATCGACTTAAGAAGGTTCGTGAATATCTGTGTCAAAGAATGGGTGTTATGGAAAACACCGAGAAAGACGGCGTAGCCGGGGAAACGTCCCGGTCTATCGCCGTTGTCCCCATTCGTACCGCACAGCCAAATAAAAAGGCAACCATTGAAATGCAACTCGAAGATCTGCAGGTCAAATTTAACGAAAGTCCCACCGCGGAACAGTTAAAGGTTGTTTTGAGCATCTTGCTGGATGCAAATCAACCGGTATGTTAAAATCATTCACACTTCGCTTTGATCGATCCGCATATTTTGACCGGGCTCATGTACGTGGGCTCGGTTTTCTTGTGGGGGCGCGGGGGTATTTGGGGGTCCTTTTGAGGGCACTGGCGGCACCGAAAAGCACTAGTATGCCTCTCGGATTAAAGGACAAAAAAAGAAGAACCTAAGACAAACATCAGGCTATGCCTAGTGTTCGTTTTAGGTTCTTACTGGCGGAGATGGGGGAATGCCATTCATGTACACAACGCCCTATACTCCTTAAGGTGGCCATATTATATCACAGAAATCCTTCCCTGTCAACAGATTCTTCCCACCGTCGCCCCGCGGGGAATCACTCTTCCGCTTGCCTTTTATTCCGCATCGCCGCCGCGATCACGTCGTTCATGTTGTCTTGCTTGATGGCAGCAGGATACTTCTTGACCATTTCAGCAAACGCTGCCCTCGCAGGCAAGGATCCTCTGCCATTATTTTAACTTAATGGCATTGCCGACGAGCAGTGTCTTTTTTATTGGCGGAGGGTGTGAAACGTAAAACGACTCATTCGAATCATTCATATTCTACAATTCTGACCCAAACCCCAAGACAAGTTGTATAAGGGAACCTCTAATCTTGAATTTAATCATTAGTCAGCACCAAATTCAGCCTCACATCCCGAATGTCTACACGATCTCGAATTGCCTTTGCAATGTAATATCCTGCGTTTTCTCCCATTTGTGCACAGTTTCCCGTGACGCGGTAAGATGCCATTGCTTCTCGAGAACCTGAAATACATCTGCCTGCCACAACGATTCCGTCGTATCCCTTCGGAATCAAAGCTCGCATCGGGATGTCATAAGGTTTTACATTGAAACATTTTTGCCCCTTATTGGCTTTCGTATGAAAATCTACGTTAAATGTTACACGAGCCACGGGATCGTGAAACCGTGATCCATTTAATATATCGTCAAGCGTCATATAGTATTCGCCGATGATCCGTCTGGATTCTCTGACTCCCAGCATGGCGGACGATGTAATTAACTCCAGATCATGAAATTCTTCATCGTATGCTTTCAAAAATTCAAAAGCGTCGATGATCTGCGCTCTGCCCTCCATGGTTGCCTCCGTTAGGGCTTTGGCACATAAGGAATCATAATCATACATATGTGTAAATTGGACGACGCCAAAATGGGAGTGAGGCACGGGGATCAGGTACGGAACTTTGAAAGGGATCTGCTTGCCGGCTTTCTCGTAGGCCGCCCCCAATTTTTCATAGAGCATCAAGCCGTTTCTGTATTTTTCGGGGATGTTGCCGACCAAAAACATTAAGGTCATTGCCTGGCAGGCGGTGTAATCCCCGTTTTCACCCAATTCAAACGAACAGCCCGCATTGGCCGCCACGTTTCCGTCTCCCGTACAGTCCACGATCATTTTTGCCATGACAGCGAAACGTCCACTGATATTTTCTGCAATGATCCCATAAACTCTTTTTTGTTCGACCAGCGTTCGAGAATACGTTGTATTATATAAAACCTCCACATTGGCTTCCTGCATTTTTCGTTCCAGAATTCTCTTCATATACTCGTAATTAAAACTCATATTGCCAAAGCCGCCAAACTGATTGCGTTCCTTCAATTCTGAAACAAGCTCACCGACGATGCCGGTCTTATTCTTGAAATCAAACAGCGGATTCATAAAGCCCGTTGTCCAGGCGCCGCCCAGACAGTTGTATCTATCCAGGATGAGCGTTTTCATACCACTGCGCCCCAGTGCGATCGCAGCGCCGCATCCGGCCGGCCCGGCTCCAACAACTACCGCATCATAATACCCTTGAATAGGTGTTTCTAACGATTCATGAATCATCATGCTTCCTCCGTGTACGAGATGTTTTAGTTGGATTTTCTCAAATAACCGATTATGGCAGGCAAATGATCTCCGCCTGCCATGATCGGTATGAAGGGTTTAAGACTCCGATAATTGTCCCTTGTATTTTTTGATCAACTCACGCATCAGATCGTAATAGAACGTGCCGTATATCCGGGACGGCTCCAGATCTCGTGAATCCTCGGGAGAATGTTGTTCTGTTTTTGACCATTCATTCCAGGTTGTCAAAAGAACCATACCCGCGCCCATATCCATAGCGCGTTGGAACTGCTTCTTAAAGGTCGCGCCATCATTTCGGTACGAAGCCGGCACGCCGGTTCCCTCCTCCGCCGGATTTCTTCCGCGCGTGGCAGCCGAAACCGTCATACACTCCACCCGCTCGTTTAATACGGTATACGTTTGTGTCTGGCGTTCCTCCCAGCTCCAAAATCCTCGCGATTGCATGGTATCCGCGTTAAATAGCGAGGATTGCTGTCCGACATATCCCGTCATCCAACGTACAGTAAAGCGATCATCCGTCCAGCGTGGCCTTGCACCATATTGATTGGGTGTTGCGCCGTAGCAGATCAACAAGGGCCTTCCTTCGTAGAAAAAATATTGATCCGCATATTTTTCTACGTAATCACGGTATACCTGATCCACCTTTTTTTGATGATTTCCATTATCGACGCTATCAATACCGTTATGTCCGGGACCTACAAAAATACAGATCTTCGGAGCGCCCTCGATCTGCGACCAGATCTCGAACATCAGATCCGTCGCCGTCTCGATCATACGGAAATCCTCACGAGACGTACCCATGGTTTCGGGATCGTAATCCGTATTATTCGACCAATCCACGAAAACAAAATCCACGCCTGCGTCACGGAGCTGAATCGCGTGTCTGCGCAAAACATCGGGATCGTTGGATACGTACTCGCCTGTTAACGGAACGTCCCACGTGCCGTTTACCCAATCTCGAGAAGGTCGATGCCATGTTGAATAAGCAATACCGACCAATCGCTCATCGTACGGAGTCGGCTCAAAAAGCCCCACGCCTGTTTGGTCGCATGCAACGTCCTCATAATTGTAAACGACCGTTTGATACAATTCATATAACTCGTCCATTTGATTGATTCGCTCCTTAGTTAAAGCGTTCTTACCCGCGTATATGTAGGCGCCTCCTTTGGTATTCTTTACTGTATATCCCATCCAGCGAAGAATAAAGTCTGCTGCCAATAGAATGGTATCCCCCTGCTTTACTACCGTAGGAAACGCGTAGGAATGACCATTCAGATCCATGCCTGCAGTTCCAACGTGAAATGTTAAGCGGAGATCGTCGTAAGCAAGCGCTACGGTGTCACCATTCTCTTCGTATTCAAACCCGATCATCGCAGCCACGGCTTTGGCATCGACCCAGATGGAATCATCCTCAAAATGGATCGGGGCATTCGTTTGAAATTGCTTTTTATCCTGCAAAAAATATCGGTAGCCCTCTCGCAATTCAGTCAAAGTGTCCTTGGGTTCATACGGCAGTACAGTACCGCTATCCTCCAAATACATGGAAACAATAGACGAATCACAATAGTGGGACATCACACGGAAATATCCCAGGCTATCACCGTGGGCAAACAGCTCCAGGTTAGCGGTCACGACTTCCGTTCCGTCAACCGTCAGTACACGCAACCGATCATCAGCTTCATGAAATTCAACCGTTGCAACGGTGGTTCCGTCTGCCTTGACGGTAATCGTCGTACCGTCGTCGATCATTTCAACCCGTACACCCTTTTCGGCATCAAACGAAAAGTTTGATCCAACAACCTTGGTCAGCCGCTCTTTTGCACCGCTTGACATATCGTTCACAATCACGTGTACGGAGTTTCCTGCAAAAGCAAACCATATGCCACTATTGATGTATAGATTCGTAGAACCAATCACACGGGCGCCTACCATGATGGTGTGAGACGGTTCTGTTCCCGTTCGGTTGCATATGGTGGTCTCGGCTTTATAGGGACGCAGAAGCTGCTCGTTAAATCCCACGCAGTTCCACATATCATCCGCAGAAACAATACCTGTCTCATCCATCGAAGATGTCGCGCCCTTTAAGGTCGTAAAAACCAGAGCTTCATTGCTTAAAAGATCAGCGTAGGTGTACTCGTTAAAACGGTAGTCTAAAATAATCTGTTGATTTTCGCCCGGAAGAAGCTCCGCAAGGCCGATATCCTCAAAAGCAGGACTCTCAACATCCGGCCAGGGTTCCTCAGTCTCCGGTTCTGTCGTTTCGGTTTCGTGATCAGTCGTTATTTCCGTGGGATCGGATACGGTCTCATGATCATATGTTATGCTTTCGGAGCCCGTGTCCGCCACATCCGTATCGCCTGTGCTCGGATCAACCGCGGGATGCATACAAGCCACAGAACCCATAAGTATGCCGACAGTAACGATCAAACACAAAAACGATTTCATCTGGTTGCGATAAGTCATATTTCCTCCTGTGTGTACTCTTTGGGATCAGCAACGTTGGGTAAAACCCCGATCCGTTTACGGTTTATGGTCTGCCTTGATTTACTCCTCGACTCCGTAGGCCTTCAAAAACTCCGTCAGCTTGCTTTGCAGATTCCTGTCGTTACATCTGGCCAGAAAACGACCTACAGCCGATTGCTTTTTATCCAATGCTGATTGGAACATAATCGCTGCGGAATGACTGGAGGGAAAATAATGGATATAACCGAAATCAAAGGTTCGCCCATTGATGATTATGTCGACCATTTCAGCCGACTCCGGATCGGGCGCATTCCGCGATTTGCATAGCGTCTCAATCAGCTCGTCTCGCACCATGTTATAGGAGGCGTTAGCAAGGCCCTCCAATACTGCCCCCACGAACGCTGTGTCCTGTACCGTCGTAGGAACGCAAAGCATAGCAGAACCACCGTTGACAAAGCTTTTATACTCATCCGTTGCTTGATATTTGGGCTGCGGAAGGAGTCCGTACTCATCTTCCATGGTTTTGAAATCCGGTGAAGCCGCATTGCTTAGGGCGCCTTGCAAAAACAGACTGCGGCCATCTCTGAAGACCTCAAAAGGCACGCGCGATTTGCTGACGTCCGTTTCGTAGTAAGATTCGTTGGTTACGAACAGCTCATAGACTTTTGTGTAGATGTCCTCGATCCTTTGTGCATCGGCGTCATAATACGGCACGTTGTTTTCATCCTTTGAAAAAACACTACAACCCGTACCGTAGAAAAATGCATGAGGACTATCCAAATGCCAGCTGGTAAAGCCGTAAAAATCATGGTCCGTATCAATTTTCCCATCACCGTTCAGATCGCGCGTTTGATTCTGCGTCATTTCGATCATGTTTTGGATGGTCCATTCTCCATCCTTAGCCAGTTGATACGGGAAAGCCATATTCTGTTCCGTCATTTTCGTCTTATTGAAAATAATGGCCTGCGTACTCAAAATACTGGAGGGAAGAACGTCTCCTCCAATCATATACAGCGTTTCCCCAATTTGAAATGCTTTTGTAGCGTCCTCATCCCACCAGGGCTGTTCATTGTCGAAATATTCCAGCTCGTGCAGATTCATGACATAGCCGGCCATAGCCAATCCGGACGTTCCAAAAACCATATTCAGACAAACCTGCTGATATTCGTCCAGCCCGGAGGAAACGGTATTCTGTACCTGGGCAATGACGTTTGAGGAACCATTGAGTGTATTGTACTCGATGGAAACGTTGAAACGGTTTTCAACGTACAAATCTCTTTCCAACAAGGCATCCGGCAGTATTTCTCCCGTCGATGCCGCCGGTGCAGAATCTTTGGCATTATGGTTCAAAACCGTGTACGTGTCTTTGTTGAAGTTCAAATCCGGTACTTTGTCTTGAATCCAGGCCTCGGGTTCCGTTTCATGTTCTCCGATGGAACTGCTTTCTGCATCAGGAGCTTCAGGATCCCCGCCGCCTGCGCAGGATACACAGCTCAACAACGTCGCAGCACATAATGCCAGAACTATCCATCTTCTTTTTTTCATGTGTCATTCCTTCCTTTTTCATATGTTTCGTGTCGCACTGTACAACACTGTATGCTTGGTCACTCTTGCAGAGAAGCCAATGCGATCCATGCCCAAATACAGGAGCACATGATAAGTATACCATATATTTTATGATTATAAAATGCCCTATTTCGCATTTTATATTGCATTTCCCGCAAAGTTGTGCTATAATAATATGTAGGGCATCTCCGCAGCACGAACGGGCTTGTCAGTGATCTTCTTTTCAGGGAGCACCCATACACATGAATACGATGGAAAAGCGTCGATATAAATTCGGACACAACGTGAATATCCCGATCACCAACGAACATCAGTACCATATGCATAACGAATATGAGCTGTTCTATTTTTTGGACGGTTCGGCACAGTACCAAATTGAAAATACGATCTATCCACTCTCGCGCGGCGATCTGCTTTTTATTCGCCCGCGTGTTTTCCATTGTCTTATCCCATTAAAGCAGATCGAACATGACAGATATGTTATGCAATTCAAGGAGCAAAGTATTCCCGATCTGCTACGCCCTTCTATATGCGATCTCCCTGCGGTCTGCAATATATTTAACGGGAGCCATGTACATCGCCAATTTGAGTACGTTAGCCGTATGAAGGAGCGAATCACAAGACCTGAATTTGAGCTTTTGCTGGATCATTTGCTCGGTGAGGTACTGTTAGAACTAAAATACATACCATTGACTCAACATCACCACCCGGTGTGCGGAAATGAAATGCTTACCGACATCCTTCGTTTTATCGAGCAGCATCCGAATGTTCCTATGGACATATCATCCATTTCGGAACGGTATTTTGTCAGCCGTTCGTGGCTGGAGCATACCTTCCGCAACCAAATGGGGATGTCCGTCACACAGTACATTCGAGTAAAAAAGATCCTGTATGCCCAAGCGTTAATTCAAAACGGATTACCGCCTACGCTCGCTGCCCAATATTGTAGCTATGATAATTATTCGACGTTCTATCGAAACTACAAAAAAATCCTGCTTCATTCTCCCGAACAGGATCTTCCCCAATGATTTTTTCGTATATTCGTAGATCTTCACGTTGTATTTACAGATCGGATGTAATCCTCCCCGATTTTTGCCTTTCGTCCGTGTCCAGTGTAGCATAGCTCTCGCAGCTGTCAACCGCTTAAGTGAAAAATTATCGCTGAAAAAAGAAATAATCATCGAGAAAGTCAAGTAGCAATACTTGGCTTTTTCTTTATCCCCACGCAATATTTTTTCGTGTACTCACAAAAAACTATACCTCTCGTTGACATCTGCACATCTCACTCGCAATGATCGTGATTCTCTCCCGACCTATGCTCCCCCGACCCTGCCGAAATGGCTCGCGAACAGCGAAGCTGTTCAGAAAATCGGGAGGTATAGAAAATGAAAACCCAAAACCCAGTAAGAATCACCAACGAAAACGTAAGGATCACCAAGAACAACGTTCAGTATATCGGTGAATGTATCGCACTGTCTGCTATCAAGAAAATGATGCGATTCGCTCATCATCCGCGTTCTCTGGACAAGCTGTATGTTGGTCTTGTAGAGGACATTTACGGCAACCGATGCTACAACACGACCTTCTCGGACGGTTACGATCTGGCATCCGAAGTGATCTGCTTCCTTTGCCACTATATGGGTCACAATCCGGACGACCTGGCTTGTCAGAATCGTAAAGGTGAGTTACTGACTGTCCGTTTTGCTTGCTACCATCACGCCCTGCGGTACATCGAAAAAGAATATCTTTCCGGCTATAAGACCATCAGTGTCGAAGAATGCTCGCCCGCCGATGCCTTTATCGACTTCGAGACCCAGTATGAGATTGAGGATTACACCAAGGATGATGCTCATTAGCTATCTCGTGAAGGAAATCGTCATGTATGACGGTAAGATCGAAATCTTTTTCCATAAGCCTACGCGGAACAGTCCCGATGAAAGTCGGGGCTGTTTTGTTTATACAGGTGAATATGGATCGTATAAAACGAGCCGTACAGACGATTCTAAGGGCATTGGCGGCACTCAAAAGCAACAGGATGCCTCTCATTGTGTAAATGGATAAAAAAAGAAGAACCTAAGACAAACACAGGCTTTGATATGTGTTCGTTTTAGGTTCTTATTTGGCGGAGATGGAGAGATTTGAATTATCAAATCCACATGATTTCCCGTAAAATAGGGTGAAAGCAAACGCCTGTTTTACCTTGTATATCAGCTCTTTTTCGGATTCTCCGTGAAATGCTGTACAATCAGAGATAAACGCATAAGGGGTATGATAAGGGGTATAGGGGGTATAATACCCCCCATCATTCGTTGCCGCTCCCCTCCGCGTTGCTGGCTTCCAAAAGCCTGCGGGCATAATCTATGAGTTCTTCAAGATTCTCTGTAGTTAAATCGCCGCGCTCGGCGGCTTCGCGGACGTACTGCATGAGCTTTTCTGCTTCTGTCATGGTTTACCCTTTCTTATGTTGCCCCCGTCTTGACAAACGGGTGAATTTGTGGTATAATAGCGGAAACACCCCGTTTTCTGATTGGTACTCATGTGGCGGGGTGTCCCCCCTGTATTCGCATTACAGGGGGGTTTTTGCTTTCACGCAATGGTGAAGCGGCGGGACTCGGTGGGCTTGGTGAACAGGGCGGCAATGTCGGGAACCGCCTTTTTCAGAGCGGCGGTGTCAAGGCGGTTGCTGGTGATCTTCGCCCAGCGGATCTTGATGGTTCCCGCCGTGATCTCCTCGACCCCTTGCGCCTCCATCTCGGCCTTGATCTCGGCTTCAATGGCGGCCATCTGCTCGGCCAGCTCCTCGGCCTTGGCTTTCATGTGCTTCAGGGCTCTTGCCTTTGCGTTCATTTCGTTGGTACTCATGTGTGATTCTCCTTTGTGTTTTAGATTTGAGGAGGAGCGGCGCGGGGCTTTGCAATGCCTATGTGGGTCTCACTCGCATCCGTTCGCGCTCTTGCCTTGCGTTCTTGCTTTCCCTCTCGGTACTCCCGTCCGCCTTGGCTCATCCTGTGCTTATATTATACACTATTTCGCGTGTATTGTCAAGAGGTTTTTACACTTCTTTTCGTGTAAATCTGCACAAACATTTACATTTATTTTTGTGTATTTTTGCTCTTGAAATAGTGTATAAAATGTGGTATAATATGGGTACAATGGGAGAGGGGATGCCATTAAAAAAGCCCCCGCCCACAGAGAAACGGAGGTATAACCATGCCATTGCAATACAAAATTGATGTTTTGGAGGCTCTAAAGGCTAAAGGATTCAACACCACGCGACTACGCCGTGAAAAGCTCCTTGCAGAAGGAACGATCCAAAAGCTACGGGAGCAAAAGCCGATCAATTGGGAGAACATCGCGCGTATTTGCGAAATGCTCAATTGCCAGCCTAACGATTTTTTGGAATACGTGGATAAACCATGACCACCACCAAGAGGGAGCGGGCGAACCGCTCCCCTTTTTGTTTGGTCTCCCTCTGAAAAAGTTAAAACAAATATAAAAATATTTGCCAAAACCTATTGACAAATAGAATAATATGCGTTATAATATAATCACAGGAGGGAAACCTAATGAAAAGTTATTCATCAAGGGAAGTGATCGCCATGTTAAGGGCTGACGGATGGTATTTAGTAGCCACCGAAGGAAGCCACCACCACTTCAAGCATCCCGACAAAAAGGGAAAGGTAACGGTCAAGCATCCATGCAAGGACATACCGCCAAAGACCTTGAAGAGCATTTCGATCCAGTCGGGGTTACAGTTTCCGTAATCCCGGCTTCCCCCCTGTACTTCACGAAAGGAGAGCAAGAGCATGAAGAAACCCGATCGTTACGTTTATCCCGCCGTGCTGACCTATGAGGACGGCTATGAGATCGCCGTGACCTTCCCCGATCTGCCTGGGTGCGCTACCTCGGGAGAGACCGACACCGAGGCTCTGATGATGGCCAAAGAGGCGTTAGGACTCCATCTGTGGGGCATGGAGAATGACGGTGACGAACTCCCCGCCCCTTCGCCCATCCGCGATATTGAGCTGGAGGCGGGGGAAATCGTGGCATTGGTGGAGGTATATATGCCCTCCGTCCGTCTGTCACAGGAAAACCGCTCCGTAAACCGCACCGTGACCCTTCCCGCATGGCTGAACGCACAGGCCATGGAGCGGGGTGTAAACTTCTCACAGGTGCTACAGGACGCGCTTCGGGCGGAGATCAACAGACCCCGCGTATAATACCCATAAAAGGGCGGCAGAAAATGCCGTCCTTTTTGCTTTGAAAACATGGGAAAAAGTCAGCCGTGAGCGGTTGCGGTATATAGTCAGAAATTTCAGGTTTTTTCAGGTTTTCTTCGCTTCGTCTTTGCTTCAAAGCGGTTCACCCTCCGTGCTTCGTCCGCGCTTCGATGGAATTTTTATATAGGCGAAAATGTCAACAAATGTCAACAATCGCGCCTTTTTTATACATGACCGCAAAACTCAAAAACGCCCGTTTTTGTCATGGTCTTGATCGGTGCGCGTGAGCGGTTTTCTCTCGGTTCTCTCTCGCTTCAAAGCGGATCGGGGATAGTATTCCATATAGGCGGAAATATTAGGTTTTCTTAGGTTTTGCGGATGTTGATGGTTGTCCTATATATGCGGAAACGGAAGGTTTTGTAAGGTTTTCGGCTGTGATCGGCTGTTCTATATAGGCGAAAATATCAACATTCGTCATCATTCGCGCCGCCGCGTACCGTGGGCGGTTGGTTCCTATATAGGCGAAAACCTCAACATTTCTCATCATTTGTCCGCTCTGATTATCTGCGAAAGGTCAAGTTTTGTCAAGTTCTTTTTCCTCACTAAATCGGTGCGTTTCTCTCGCCTCGTTTTCGGTTTGAAGCAAATTGAAGAGCCTACCCCAATCACAAACTTCCGCAGTTTTCGGGTTCAACAAGGGATCCGCCGCCGTACTCTCTTGAGCGGTTGCCCTAAAGCTGAAAAAACATAACCGCCCTCGCAAGGAAGGCGGTCATGCTTATGAAACGTTATTCAGTTTGCGTAGATGTATCTGTGGGTTCGGTTTGAAACTCGGTTGCCCACTCGGTCTCTGTTTCGGGCTCCTGTGTTTCCTCCGCTATGGCCGTTGTTTCGGTTTCAGACAATTTGTCCGCGACCTTTTCCAACGGGGGAACAGCAAAGAACGAAGCGATCATCAAAATAAACAGAATGATATTGAGCCAAACGACATGATAGAAGCGCTTGTAGATGCGTTTGAACCGATGGCATTTGTCGGGACATTCCTGACAGGACGGGGACTTGCAGGCTGCCGCTATGGTCCTCCCGCACAAGCGCCCGATAAAGTAGATCAGAAGAGACAGGATGTCTACAAAGGCCAAGGCCATAGCGAAGAACGCTACCATAACCTTGTAGAGGGGGACACGGTTCGCCAAGAGTGCCGAAACATTTCCGAGTATCTCCATGGTACCGAAGCAAGCCACAACGATGGCGACGAAGATTCCGAGGACGGCGATAATTTGGGAAAAGATGCTGGATTCAAATGCCTCGAGCTTCTTCTGAGTACCCATGTATTTTTTCTTTAATTGCTGATAATGTTTGTCTGAAGCTTTTATATTTTCCTCAAATTTCTTAAACTCTTCAGTTTTTTCAGCAAACTCACCGCGTACCCGATCAACATCTGCGTTCAGGGAAAAGAAGCTATTCATTTGAAGATACTGAAGATCTACATGGTCCTTCAGTTTTCTCAACTTTTCCATGAAAGCAGCATTATCTCGGTACGGAACGTTAGAATCACAATAACAGATGATTCGATCCAGTGTTATTGAAACCACAATTACAGGATCATCTTTCCCAGATGACTGTGACTCTTTTACCAAGTCATAAAGTGTGGATGAAATATTCGCGTATGAGTGTCGAAAGGAATCAATATCATACACGCACTCATAAAGAATTTTGGCAAAATCGGGAATATCATCGTCGCTCTTTACTTCTGCAATCAAAGTCAGAAGATCGGATAGTTCTACGTCTCTATTCTTCATAGCTTATTTGCAAAAATAATCGCGCATATTGCGTACCGTTATCGTCTGCTGCTTATTATCAAAAGCCACTCTCCAAGGCGTACCAGCCCTGTGCGTTTCCTGAACCAGATCCCACGCGGACTGATCTCCATACCGGCAGATAATCTTGTCAATCACACTTTTGATTTCACCGATAATCGCAGGGGTAGGATACTGCTTGCATATGGGCGACGCACCATAATGGCGGTATCTCTCGTACACGATACGAACTACGGGACCATAGTTCCAAACTTCAATCGTGTCCTGAAAAGCGATCTCACCATGTTCCTTTAATGCTTCTCCTTGGACGAAATACAGCATCTTCTGCAATTTCAAGTTTGAAACAGGTGTTCCGTTTTCATAAGAAACCGTAATAATATACTCCGCAATTTTCATAGCAGTAGAAGTATTAAAACGCATGAATCACTCACCTCCCATTTCGTTAAAAAATAACACAAAATCATACAATTCGACACAGTACGGTAAAATCAATACCAACGAGTGTAATATAAAACCATACCATACTATTATCATTTTGTCAAGTACATTATAACATAATTTTGTAAACATTTCTTGTCAACGCAATGAACAAATGCAATATTTTGTCATATCTTGGCAGATTTTTGACACATTTGTGTCATTTTAGCCGTACGGAACAAAATGGGTCCCCACGGTACCGCGAGCCGTGCTATAATACAGTATAAGCAAAAAACAGAAAGGAGGTGCCCCATGTCCCATACCCCATCCCCTCGTCCCCTCTTCGGCAGAGAGAAGATCACCTCGTCGGTATCCCGCGTGGACACCTCTAACGTGGTCTGCGTGCCGGAGTTTGCCCCAAAGGCCAACGCAAAGGAAACGCAACGCCGAGAATGCCCCTAAAAGCCCGTAGAGCGGTTTCCTATTTTGGCGTGCAAATGGTGCAATTTGTGCAATAAACGCCACACGCAAAGAATACGGGGCAAATTCGGGCATTGTGGCCGCTCATGCTCCGCTCAAAAGAAAAATCCCCCTATTTCGGGGGATCAATCGTAAATGTGGGCGGTAGCAATTGCCCAGTAAATTCTTCGGGCACGGGAGAGCCAGCCGTAAACCGTGGAGCGGGAAACATAGTGGGTCATGCAGAATTTCGTGATTCTGCTGTCAATATCACTCTTGTGGAGCGGTTCCGTAGGGCGGACAAAGTACACGGCTTTCACGGCTTCGATGATCCACGGCTTTTCCATAGCCCGTAATACGGATAGGGTTTGTGAAACGAACACCTCACACGGAATGTCGCGGGGATCCACTTCGCTGATCCGTGGAGCGGTTTCGCCGTTGGCGGCGTACCGTCGGAATGCCTCGGTTATTTGGGCGCGTTCCGCTCTTCCCAATCGGGGCGGCTCACGGTGTCGCAAACCGCCCCTTTCTTCATTGCCCGCGCTTGTACATGGCTGGGGATCCTTCGCGCTTCGCTCGGGCTTTGTTTGAGATTTTCTCCTCGGTTCCTCCTTGCTTTCTTTGCGGGATTCCTCTTGGTTTGCTCTTGCTTCAAGCATGGTTCATTCGGTTGCGCTTGAAGTTGAAATAGATCCGATTCGGTGCTATACGGCCATTCTTGCCCAGCATAAACCGCCCGCCCTTGATGATTGCCCAAGACTCAAAGCCCGTGGGCGGTGTGCCGACATAGGTCAGACAGCCGTTGACCGTGTCCACGGTGATGGGGAAGGTGGCAAGGTAGCCTTTCACATCCGTCGTTCCCGTGAGCTGGTTGATTCTACGGCCATAGAAATAGATCTGTGCCGAGGTGGCCATCTGGGATTGACGGACGGCGGCACAATGGTACGCGATGCCGTCACCGATGATCAGCCCGTCGTTGGTGATGTAGTGGAGCTGGTAGGAGAGACATCCCGCGTCTGCGCTGTCCTTGTGCCATAGGACGGGGTATTTGCCTGTATTGACCATTACCGTGCCCCCGCTGATTCCCGAAGATTCGGGGAGATTGTGGGCGGTCTGAAGGGCATTGGAAGAGGTTGCACCCGTCAAGAGCCTAAAGCCTACCGAGTGGGCTTGTGCATAGAAGGGATCGCCGTATGGGACGTAATCTTGGACGCGGTAGGAGGCCACGGAATCGGGGATAAAGGGGTGTTTCATGGTTCCGCCCGTGGAGGACTTGGAGCCAGCGGCAAAATTATCTTCCATCCGCCAGCCGAAGTACAGGGATGTACCAAGCGCAAGGGAGATCACGGGCAAAGCCACGGGCTTGGAGGTGATGGGGTTGCCGTCCTCATCGTAGGTGGTGACCTCGGCAAGGCTCGCATCTTTCCCGCCCGATTGGCTGGAGAACGCCCGCATTACCTCGTTACGGAGGGCGACGGTCATGGCGGTGTTGGCATCGTCGGCGGTCTTTGCGCCGACCTCGCAAAACTCCTCCAGCACCGTGTAGCGATCCTCCGATGCGGGGATCTCAAACTGGCGGATGGCGTTATTGATTTCCACCCTCGCGCCGAGCTGGTTGTAGCCCGTTGACAGGGCAATATTGGCCAGCACGAAGTCATGGTAGATCCGCGCCGTCACGGAGGAGATGTAGTTGTCATCATCGTAGAGAGTGCCAGGGGAAGGAACGTCCTCCAGCCGTCTGAACATATACATCATGGAGTCCGAGGAGGAGGCCATCATGGCAAGCTGACCGCGTAAATTTTCCCCAAACTGACGGGACGACAATTTATTCGCGGACTGGTTGTGCGCCAGAACCGAAGGAAACGCGCCGTCATAGGTGGGCTTGTACTGGCGTACACGCGCCGTGACGGACGGAATATAGGTGATGCGGAACATGAGATTGGGGTAATCCAGACCCCGCAGAATGCCCGAAGGTGCGCCTGTGACGGCGGTGATGACGTTAGTGATGGAGTAATCCTCAAAGGCGTTGAGTGCGCTTGCGGCGGCATCCTGCGCCTTGTACCACAGACCTTCAATGTTGGGTGCGCCCTGCTTATAATACAGAGCATAGGTCTTGGAGGTGGGGTATGCGCCCGAGAATCCCGAGAGGATGTCATACTCGGACTTTTCAAAGATGTACGGGGTAATGTCGCCCCCTGCGTAGGTCTTGCCGCCTACGGTAAAGGAGCCGACCTCCACCTTGAGGAGCTTTTCCACAGGGTGGGAGGTCTTGATGATGCCCGTCCCCTCGGTGATGCGTACATCCTCGGTTGCGGCGCGGATGGACATATACCCTCCCCCGAAAGGCTCGGTCATGCTTCCGTCCGCCTCATCGTCAAGGTTGACGAGGTTTGCGGCGAGAGCTTCAAGCCCTGCGGTGTAGTCGCCCACGGTGATGGTGGACGCGCCTCCGTAGCGCGTACCCTTGGAAAGGTCTGCCCGATCCAGCCCGCCCAGCTCGTCGAACTCGATATAATCAAGCCCGTCGGTGAGGTCATGGACGGCGCGGGGGATGGCGTGGACGTACTGGCCGACCTCTCGCAAGCATTCCCACAAGCTCCGACCGTTGGAGAAGCGGAACTCTGGGGCGGCCTTTTGGAAAATCTTCCTCTGCTCCTCGCTCTTGTAGCGGAGGCGGTAGCGGGGGGAGTCAAGGCCTTCTCGGAGGGTTTCGGAGGTGTCAAGGAGGATTTCCACCACATCCTCGACGGTGTATGGGTCACGGGTGACAGGATCGGCAACATTTAGAATATCAAATAAGACTCCATATTTCGGTGTCCCATTCGCCATTTTCAAAAGAGCAATAATTGTATATACTCCCTCTTTTGTGTTATCTACTGTAAAGGATTCCGAGATTCCAATGTCGTTTTTCTCTAAAATCAAAGTCGATTCATTCTTGGGAGTGAATCGCACAACTCCTTTAGTACTTGTTTCTACATAGGTAAGAGCCGTCTCTTTTTTGTTGTAGTATATTTTTACATCGCCTTTTGTCAAATCCGTGCCAGGAGAGATTGATATGTGCTTATCAAAATCTACAAAAGATGAGAATGGGTAAAATGTCATGCTTCCTCTAATGATTGGCGATGAAAAACTACCAGATTTCATCAATTCAGGTTCAAACCCGCTGTCCGGAATTGGATAGTCAAACCAAGCCAAATTTCCGATTTTTGGCAAAAACAAATAATAAGGCCTCGTTGCTCCGTCTGTGTAATCCTTCACAATCGGATTAGTGAACGCCTTATCCCCACACAGAATCCGCTCGGTCTCCTTGGTGTACTCCATTACGGTGACGGTGTGCTTGTAGCGATTCGCGCCGATCTTTTCTTCCACCTCATCGATGGCCACGATCCAGCTCATGGCGTGGTCTCCTCGCCCGATCTCCACGGGGGTGAAGGGGGCGAAAGGTTCCTTGCGGCGGGTGTTCGGCAGGTCCACCACGGCGAAATCAAGGGTCTCGTCAAGGGCTTTTTGGACAACGAATGGAAAGGTGAAATACTCGGTGTAATCCTCGCCGCCGATGATGAGGCGGTTGTATTTGGTGTTAATCATGTAGCTCCTCCTTTACTGTTTGGCATTTCAATTTGAACCGCAACAACGCCCCCAACGGCTTCGGATTCGTTGGGGGTGCTTACGCGGCGGCGGTTGGTGGTTTACGGCTCTTTGCTCATGCTCCCGCTCCTTGCGCCGTCAATTCACGGGTAAGCTCGGCGCACCGTTCCACGCGGCGGCTCTTGCCGTTTGGCTGACCGACCGACAGGAGCGCACAGCTCCCGAGCATTCGGTCAAATACGCGGCGTTTGTCCCTGTCATCGTCCCCTCTCAATTCTGAAAGGGTGTAATTCGTGGTGATAATGAGCGGAACAAGCCCATCCGTCAAATAATCAATGATCCGCCACTCGACCTCCGTCATAAATTCCGTGGATTGCTCCACGCCCATATCGTCAAGCACGATCAGATCATACGAAAGCAGACTTTGCAGAAAATCCACCTTATTCACGAAAACCCTGTTTCCGTCCTTGAAGGATTTGGGATCCCACAGTTTGTCCCGCAAGGTGAGGAAATCCGTCACAAGAACGTTATACCCTCGGTCAATGAGATCGTTTGCGACGGCACACGCCAAATAGGTTTTACCGCCTCCGTTCTGACTGGAATGGAGTATGATACCGCGCCCTTGCTTCTTGTTCTCGTCGAAATTCGCACAATAGGCTTTCATGGTGTCGGAAGCGGTGGGGTTTCGCCTGTCATCGTTGGCGAAGGTAAAATCAAATCTCCTTGACCGCTTTTTCTCAAAAGCCTTTTCCCGTCTGTTCTCGGCCTTTTGGTGGCGTTCCTTTTCGGCTTCCGTTTCTTTGCATTGACAAGAGACACGGACGATCTTACCTATAAACGTTTGTGTCATATCCTTGGATACGGGGTGATTACACACCCCGCAATACCAAACGCCGTCCCGCTCATATTCGCCGTCCTTCGCCTTGAATCCGTTGTTTTTAACATCCATTGAAAAATTCCTCCATGCTTATATCGTCTTGTGTGTGCGCGGGTACGGGTGTTTCATCGTCCCACCGTCCTTGATTCAGCCATGTGGCGGGGTTTGGGATGTATTGCCCATTATCCCGCTTCCATTGATCGGAGGCTTTCTGCTCCTTGATTGCCTCCAGCATTCGCTGAAGCAGATCGGCGGAGGGCTTGACCTTCATGAACGCCTTTCGCGCCGCCTCTTTGCCCACCTTCTTGGGGTAGGCTTTCCAAAATTCAGCAAACCGCTCGGCGTACACATCCGACCCCGTAGGGGGAGAAGCGCACTTCGTGCGCGTTGTTCGCTTTGCTTCACTTAACTTCACTTCACTTATCTTCACTTCACTTAGGGGATGTAGGGGGGTAGGGGAGGGGGGTATGGTAGGGGGCTTGGGCGTTTCTGCTGTTTTGCTTCCCTTCCCCCCTTTTTGACCGTCTAAACGGCGCAAAATCGTGCTTTCACATGACTTCGCTATGGCGTTTGCGGTAGGGTTTTCAAATGTGGGGAGCGGCGTTTGGTTCTGTTGCAGATCAATCAGAGAATCTAAAACCGCCCGATAATCCTCGGGGGGCAACAGGCGCAGAAGCGGGAGCCAATCGTAAAGGAGCAAAAACCCCTTTTCAAGGTTGTATGACTTGTTGGACACCCGCTCACCCCCTCGCGGCCTGTTCGTTCAGCCACTTTTTAAGGGCTTCCACGGGTACGATGATGCGGCGTTCAGACACACGGACGGCGGGGAATCCTTCCCGCTTCGTCAGCTCATAGGCCACGGGGCGGCTGATACCGAGCATAGCGGCCATTTCATCGACGGAAACGGTGAGTTTTTCGGTCATTCGTCCCCCTCCTTTTCTCCGCTCTCGGCCATCATTTCGCGGGCTTTCTTCTCCCAAAATCTTTCACGGTTCGCCCTTACCTTATCGGGGTTCTTCTGCCGCCACTCCTTCTGATAGGCTCGGCGGGCTTCCCTCTTGGCAGCTTCCATGTCGATGGGCTTAGCGGTCGTGGTGGGTTTGTTGCTGTTCATTTGTTCAGCTCCTTTCAATTAACCTTGTTAACTTTTTTTCTTTTACCTATTGACAAACTAAACAGGCTTTGGTATAATTATAGAGCAAAAACTAAAGAAAGTCAATACCAAAACTACACTTTCTTCACTTTTGTATGAATGAACAAATTTAGTTTGTTTTGTTTGTTTTGCTTGCACGAAAAAGGAGAGTTAAGAATGTTCTACGAAAGGCTTATCATGGCATGCGCCATACACAACACCACACCAACCGCAATTTGTCGGGCTATCGGATTATCTGAGGCCGCCGCCACCCGCTGGAAACAGGGATCAAAACCGCACGATACAACGATCAAAAAAATAGCCGATCATTTGGGGGTGAGTGTTTTCTTTTTTTGGGGTGAAGATTTAAAAAAAACGCCCATTGGTTTTATCGATGAAGCCATGACATATGAATACGAAAGGCTAAAAAACCATCAGGAAAGCGAAGCCGCCACCACAGAGAATCCCATAATCGAAAAAATAGAAGAAGCCTTAAAAGAGCTGACAGAAGAAGAGCTGAAAGAGGTTGATCGATATGTGGATTATCTTGTAAACCGTAAGAAGTGAAACGGTTCTGAAATTTAACTTGCGGAGAAAACCATGAAGAATCGTAACGCAAAAGGCGGCGGCTCCGTCCGTCAGCGCGAAAACGGCACATGGGAAGCCCGATGCACCATCAACGGGAAGCGGGTGAGCTTCTACGGGGAGAAACAGGCGGAGGTTTTGAAGGCCATGAGAGCGGCGCAGAAGTCCGCCGATGATGGCGCATACTTTGAGCCGAAACGGATCACCCTTGAAAAGTGGCTTGAAATGTGGCTTGACGAATATGTGAAGCCCTCGGCAAAACCGCTCACCTTCGCCACCTATGAGAGCCGAACCCGTACCCACATAATCCCCGCCCTCGGTAAAATCAAGCTGGTAGCCCTCAATGCTACCCAAATACAGGCGTTCTATAACCGTCTCCAGCGCGAAATGAACCTTTCCCCGAAAACCATCAAGAACGTCCACGGGATCCTCCACAAAGCCCTTGAACAGGCGTTGAAGCTCCGCTATATTGGCATGAACCCCGCCGACTCTTGCACCCTTCCCCGCATGGAGAAAAAGGAGATCCAACCGCTCAAAGAGGCAGAGCTTGCCGCCTTTCTGTCGGAGATCCAGGAGGACGAACCGCTCCGCGATCTGTTCACCGTTGCCGTGTTCACGGGTATGCGGGAGGGTGAGATCTGCGGGCTACCGTGGGAAGCCGTAGACTTCGCAAACAACACGATCACCGTCAAGCAACAGCTCATGCGGGAAAAGAAAAAAGGCGGCCAGCACTACATAGCGGCCACCAAAAACGATAAATGGCGGAAACTGACCGTCCCGCCGTTTGTCATGGATATTCTGAAAAGGGTACAGGAGGAGCAGAACCGCTCCCGCGATCTGATGGGCGCGGCATGGCTGAACCACTTCGGCCTTGTGTTTACGAACCCAGACGGGCGGTATATCATGCCCCAAACCGCCTTTAAACGGTTCAAGAAGGCCGCCGAGAAGGTGGGCAGACCCGATGCCCGCTTCCACGATCTGCGCCACACCTACGCCGTCATATCCCTTCAAGAGGGGGACGATATAAAGACCGTCCAGCAGAACCTCGGCCACGCCACGGCCAGCTTCACCCTTGATGTGTACGGCCATGTTTCGGAGAAAATGAAACAGGAGAGCGCGGACAGAATGCAATCCTATTTTGAGAAAATCACCGACTAAATACCCCCGAAAAATACCCCCAAAAATTCTATAAGGGGTACGATAAGGGGTAAAACCCCGAAAAATGCCCGATTTTACGCAAAAATAAAAGCACCGAAAGTCCTTGATGGATAAGGATTTTCGGTGTTTTCTTATGTTGGCGGAGATGGAGAGATTTGAACTCTCGCGCCGGTTAACCCGACCTACACCCTTAGCAGGGGCGCCTCTTCGGCCTCTTGAGTACATCTCCGTGTACCTGCGTGAGCGGCCGTTTGCAGAACTCACGCAGTATATTATACTACATAGGCGCGCGTTTGTCAAGGGCTTTTTCAAAAAAGGCTGAAAAATCTTTCGATCTCATAGGGACTTTCCCGACAAGGAACAGGAGATGCTTGGCGTTTCAGGGCTTCATGGCGGCGCGGGCGATGCGGGCGGCCTCCTCCGAGATGGTGCAGTGGAGCTCAAACAGGGGGATGTCGGTGAGGACTCCGTCCAGAAGATCCAGGGTGGCCACAAGGGCGGCGGCATCGTCGGGGATGAGGAGTTGGGGCATGATGTCCCCGATGGCTGTTTCGGTCTTCAAAGGGGCGATGGTGTTTTTCTCGCCGCGGCGGAGGAAGCAGATGGCGGCCAGGGGAACCGAGGTATTGATATTCCAGCCCTCCTTACCGCACCAGGGGGTACCGTAGGCATACCACTTCCCGTCCTTTTTGCGGATGATGGGCTTATCGCCGTTGACGATGGAGATCTCGTCTCCGAAGGCTTGCTGCCAGAGCTTGATGTGTGTCGTCTTACCCACGCCGCTGTTGGCGGTGAAGGCGTAGCCGTAGCCGCCGTCCGAAATAACGGCGGAATGGAGGAGCATGGCCCCCAGAAGAGGGAGCTTACGGCAGATGGCACGGTAGATGCAGATACTCTCTATGTAACCGACGGGCATGGTGGGCGGATTCTTTTTCTTTTCCGCCTCCAGCTCCTCGGCAGAGGCTTCCACCACCAGGTCGGCGGTCTCCTCGGTGAGGGGCTCGGGGGTCAGGTAGTTTGCGCACTGTCTCGTCACGTACTTATGGCGGGCGTGGATCAAAATATTGAGATCCGCCAGGCGGATGGAAAGATCGGGCATGGGTAGCTCCTTTCGGGATAGAGGTAGAAAATGTCTTATATCGGAAACGGTCAAGGGAGGCCATGTCTCCCATAAAGCAAGATAAAACCGCGCCGACCGCCCCGAGGGGAGACCGACGCGGTTTGCTGTGTGTTGGGTTGGCTGGGAATCGATCAGACACCCGCCTCGACCATGTGGACAGTACCGCCGGAGGTGCCGTTGCCCGCCTGGCCGTAGCTGTTGTTACCCTGGATGCGGACGGTGCCGTCCTCCATGAGGTAGGCGGTGAAGCCGTAGCCTGCGGCCACGTCCAGGACGCCCTCCAGCACCTGTCTGGGAGTTCCGTCGGTGTAGGCGTGATCGCCCAGGCCGTTCTCGGTGTTGAGACCGTAGACGTAGGCCTTGCCGTCCTCGGTGAGGACGACCATATTGCCGAAGTAGATATCCGCCTTCTTGACGTTCTTCATCACAGGGACGAAGGTGGGGTTATTTCCGCCGCCCTGGTTGAAGCCGTGAAGGGTGCGCCAGCCCGAGTAGTAGAGCTGACCCGTATGATCCACAGCCAGCACCTGGTGTTCGCCGGAATCCAGGAACTCCACGTCCTTCAGAATCTGAACGGGGGTATGGATCTGTTCGCCGTGGCTCTGGGACATCTTCTTCCAGCGGTTGTCGCCCACACCCCACAGGGTGCCGTCGTTCTTGACGTAGACGGTGGAGCGGCGGCCGGCGGAGGCGAAGGCCACGTTGGTATCCAGCTTGACGAGGGAGGTGACGTTACCGCCCAGATTGGTGGTGCCCAGGGCACCGTAGGCGTTGGAGCCGATGCCCCAGAGGTTGCCCTTCTCGTCCACGATCAGGAGATGGTCGTGGCCCATGGAGACGTCCTTGACCTTAAAGTCCATCTTGACCTCGCCCAGGGTGGTATCGTCGCTCTGACCGTTGCGGCAGAGCTGACCGCAGGTGTTGCGGCCCACCGTGAAGAGGCGGCCGTCGGTGGTGAGGATGGCGGTGGTGAAGGTGGTGTCGCCGTTCTCGTAGGCGTTGGCGGCGGAGGTGACCACCTTGGCGACGCCGCTCATGACGTAGGTGGGGACGTCCACCACGGTATCGGCCACGCCCAGGCCCAGCACGCCGTAGCGGTTATCGCCCCAGGCGTAGAGCTCGCCGTCACCGGTGAGGTAGAACATATAGGTAGCGCCCGCCACGATGGTGGCGTTCTTCAGGGCGTCGGGATCGCTGACCAGGCGCTGGGTGGAGATGGAGATGGTGCCCGACTGGCCCGCCTTCAGGATCACCTGGGAGCCCTCCACCGACTGGACGTTGCCATCCTTATCGGTAAAGGTGATGCCCGTGACCACGAAGCCCTCCTTGGCGGTGGCGATGATGTGCAGGGTCTTGGTCTCGCCGTCCTGGAGCTTGATGACGGTGCCGTTTTGGATGGCCTCGCCGTTGACGGTGACGTCAGCGCGGCCGGAGTGGTAGCTGACGGTGATCCGCTTCTGGGAGAGATGCTCCAGCTCGCTCTCGGAGATGCCGAAGTAGCGGAAGAAGTGATCCAGGGCGTGGGGCACGCGGTTCTTGATGAAGCTGCGGATCTTGGAGGCCTCGGTCTGCCACTTGGAGTAGGTGAAACCGGCCTCACAATTCCAGCGTCCCTGCTGGAGGTTCATGAGGGGATCGCGCTCGGCGTACATCTCGTCGAAGATGGCAGTGAGGTACTCGGGGGTCATGTGGTTGTTGACCACGTCGTAGTAGCGCACCAGGAACTGGTTCTTGAAGCCCTGGTTCTTCATGAGGGCGCGCATCATGGTACCGCAGACCGAGTTGCTGTCAAAGGCCCAGAAGAAGTTCTCCCGCTCGGTGGTGAAATCGTAGAAGGAGAGACCCATGTCCAGGTCAAGGAGGGTGAAATGCCACTTGGTATCGAAGCCCGAGGGATCGTCGGGGTTCTTGTTGCGCCAGATCTTGATGTTGTTCTCGGGCCAGTCGCGGGCCACGTAGAAGAGGCGCACCACCCACATATCGATGAAGGAATCGATATCCATCTGGGAGGCGATGTAGTCGTAGTGCTGCTGCTCGGCCAGATTATGCTCGCGCATGTACTGCACCATCTGGTTGAAGGGATCCTGGTCACCCTCGACACCCGAGGAGACCACGAAATCGGCGTTGGTGTTGGTATGCACCTGGCTGTAGTCGCTCTCGATGACGGTGACGTTGTCCTTGTTCACGCCGTAGTGGCTCTCCACGTACTCGGGGGAGTAGCGCTCGCGGACGTTGTACACGCCCCAGAACTCGCCGTTGATGAAGACCAGGGTGGAGGCGGTGGCCATGATATCCACCTTGAGGCCTGCGGCGGTGGACTGCATGAAGGCATCGCGGATGTAGGAGGTACCGCAGTCGTTACCCGAGTTACGGATCATGATGCGGGAGAAGGAGGTGATGGCCTGACCCCAGGCATCCTTGGCGGTGCCGCCGAAGATATCGTAGTTGAGGTCGGACTCAAGACCGCTGTCCTGGTTGTTGATGCCCTTGAAGTAGATACGGAGGGACTTCATGGCCCAGCCCGAGGAGCCGTTACCGCTGACGGCCATCTCCACGCGGGAGTTGCCCACGCGGTCGCCCTCAGGATCAAAGACCTCCATGATGCCCACACCGCGGCGGCGGCCGCCGGTGATGGAACCCGTGAGCAGGAAGTTGTTGTAGAAGCCGTTACTACCGATGACCTCGTCCTTGGGCAGAGAGATGGACATGATGGACACGCCGTACTTCTCCAGATCGTCGGTGACGAAGTAGGTATTGGTGAAAACGTCGGTAGACTCGGTGCCGTTGGTGGCGTAGGCCTTGATGACGTGGGCACCCACCTGGGTGGACACGCTGGGAGAAGACCAGGAGCGGGTCAGGGGGCCCCAGCCCATGGCCGAGGTGTCCGTGAGCATGATGCCCGAGGTGTACTTCTTGCGGTTGCGGTTGGAGGACACCGAGGGATCCGAGCCGTCGGTGGTGTAGTAGATGGTATAGCCGTTCTTGGCGGACAGGTTCAGGATGAAGGCCTTCTCATAGATGCCCGCGTCCTGGGAGAAGGTGACCTCGTTGAGCTTGGAGGCGACCACCTCGTTGACGGTGCCGTCGGAGGTGCGGGTGCGGAGGTCGCGGAGCTCGGGGGTAGCGGTGCGGGTGAGGTTGACGGTGTGGTAGCCGCTGTAATCCTTGAGGGCGGTACGGACGGCGATCTTGTTGCGGGAGAGATCGTAGAGGGAGTAGACCGAGGAGTGGTACTCCATGGTGGCTACGAAAATGGAAATGGCATCGTCAAAGACGGTGATATCCTCGTCGCGGGCGATGCTCCAGCCCGAGGGGGCCAGGAGGAGACGAATCTCCTTGTTGTCCATGTAGATATCCCACTCGGCATCGCAATGCTCGATCTTCATGACGGCATTGTCGGGGTTGAAGTCGGCGGGGGCATTGGTGCGCACCAGGTAGTAGCCCCCTGCGGGGATGATGGCACCCTCGGGGAAGACGAACTGGTCGAAGGGGTTGTTTCCGTCGCTCTTGTAGTACAGGGAGGCACCCGTCAGGGCGATGTCCTTGTCGGAGGCGTTGTAGAGCTGGATGTAGCCGTTGGAGATGAGAGCCTCGGCGCCCTTCTTGCCCGTGCCGTAGACCGAGTGGATCATCACGCCCTTGTAGGAGGCGGAGTCACCGGGGTGCAGGTCGGGGTCGTAGGGCAGGGTCTCCTCCTCGGTCTCGGAGGGCTTGGAGGTGGGCTCGTCCCCGGGGACCGTGATCACGGGCGGGTCGGTGGGGACCTCGGTGGCAGGCTCGGAGGTCTCCTCCGAGTCGGCGGGCCGGTCCGTTCCGTCGGGATCCACGGGGGAGGTGGTCTCCCCGCCGGGCTCGCGAGTAGCGGGATCGCCGCTCTCGTCGGTCTGGGTGGGGCCGCCTACGCTTACCGAGGGATCGGTGGTATCGGGCTCGTCAGGAGTCTTGTCACAGGCGGCGAGCAGGATCACCGAAAAAGCCAGCACCAGCAGTGCGGTCAGCAGCCAGAGACGGGATCTGTTGTGCTTCAAAAATTTCATCATAAGCGGTACCTACGCTTTCAGGAATGTGTTTCGATCTATCAAAAAGGGGGAAATGTGACTCAAAAGCAGCCTCAAATACAGCCTTGAGGGGGTCATACGAAACCATCTTATTATAGCATTTTTCTTGGAATATGTCAACACGTTCATAAAATTTCATGGTTTTATACAATTTGTAGGCGCAGGATTTGGGGAAAGAGGCAAGGGAGGGCGGGCGGGGGTGACGGCGGGGTGAAGGAGTTCACAGAAACGGAAGCGGAAGGCAGAAAAACCCCCGCGCCGAAGAGGCGCGGGGGAGGAAAAAGACTTATTCCAGCGAGGTATTGACGAAGCTGTACTTCTCGGTGAAGTACCCGCCCGCGTAGCCGTTCCAGATGCAGGGCTCCTTGTAGAAGTGAGGAGGTGCCACGGCCAAGAGCTCGCCGCCCACGTGGTGGTGGGGGCCCAGGAGGTTGCGGAGGTTGTTGACCAGGGTCAGCTTGATCTGATTGTCTCCTGCCTTAAGGTAGGGGGTCAGATTCACCGAGTAGGGTGCCCACATAATGGTATCCACGTCGGTGCCATTCACATTGACGCGGATGGCGTTGAGGCCCGACTTCTCGAAGACCAGCTCACGGGAAATGTCGCCCTCGGCCAGGGTGACGGTCTTCTCCACGGCCAGCTCGCCCGAGAAGAAGAGGTAGCCCTGACGCTCGATGTTCTTCAGAGTGACCTCGGCGGCGGGGGCGGTGATGACGAAGGAGCCGTCAAAGAAGGAGGCCTTGTTGGGGATCTCCTCGAAGGTACCGATGCCCTTCACGCCGAAGTCGCCCACCAGATACATGGCCTCGATCTCCATGTCGTAGGTCAGCTTGTTCTTCTCGCTCTCGAACTGCTTGCCCTTCTCCATGTTCTCGTAGACCACGTCGGACTGGGTGAACAGGACGTGGGTCTCGATGACGTTCTCGCCCTCATGGAACAGGCCGGAGATATCCAGCTTCTTGAAGGAGTGGTCGCAGAAGAAGCCGCAGTCAGCCTTGGTATCCACAGCCTTGCCGTTGACGGTGATCTCGAAGATCTCGGGGGTCTCGCAGGCGAGGTACAGGGTCTCGGGGATGTACTCGGCGTTCACCTTGAAGGCGCAACGGATGTCCACGGGACGCTTCAGCTCCAGGGCGCGGGAGCCTACGTTGAGGATGTACCCGTTCTCCTCCTCCAGCTTGCCGTCAAACCAGTAGTCGCAGGTATCCAGCGTGAGGGCGTTCTCGGTGGCGGAGGTGACCTTCCATGCGCCGGTCAGGTCGATGGCAGGGATCTCGGCCTTGGCAACGGGCGCGGAGGCGGGGGTGCCGTCATCGATGATGACCAGGCTGCCCCACTTGGGGAACACGTGAGTGCCGTCGAAGGGCAGAAGGTCGCCCGTAGCGGGATCCATGATCTTACCGCCGCAGGTGAAGGTTGCGGCCTGCTCTTCGTCGGTGGAGTTGACGAAGTAGCGCATGGTGAAGCCCTCTTCGGGGAACTCACGGAAGATGTAGGTGACGGCGGGGTTGTCGATGATGGGATCGGCCTCGATCTCCTCGGCGGTGACGATCACGCCGCCGTTTGCCTTGTACTCCTCCAGCAGCTTGTTGGTGTTGGGCAGGAAGGCGATGTGAGGAGGAATGACGATCTTGTTGTAGCGCATCTCACCGATGACCAGCTCGCCTCCCTCCACGCGGCCGTGACGCTCCATGAGGATCTCGTCACCCAGGTGGTAGAGGACGTGCTTGGCATCCAGGGCGGACATGACGTTCAGAAGCTCCTGATTGTAGTAGTTCAGGTTCTCGTTGGCCTTATCATCGTAGCAGATCCATGCGGAGGTCTGGGTGTGCATGACCAGGGTGTTGACCTTGATCTGACCCTCGGCCAGGAGCATACCGATGCGGCTCATGGCATCGTTGAAGACCTTGTAGTCGGCCCACCAGGGCTGCTGGCAGTACATGGCCGGAGGATAGTCGCGCTTACGGATACCGCGGAGAGAGTAGCCCTCCAGATGCTGGCACATGAGGTTGACACCCCGCACCATCATCCACTCGTAGTTGCGCTTCAGCTCATCGTGGCCCACGTTGTGGCCGCAGAGAGCGAAGGTCTCGGACAGCACCTGCTTCTTGCCGGTCTGGGCGGCGGCGGAGCAGAGCTGGGCCATGGTGAGGCAATGGAAGATGGGACGGCAGAGCCAGTCCATACCGGGGATGGTGAGGTACTCGTAGTGAGGCATGCACGCGCCGTTGGAGGTCAGCTGGGCATGGAAGGACTCCTCCAGCACCATGTGGCCGGTGAATCCCAGGTCGTGAGCCACGCACCAGTCGTAGATCTGCTTCATGAAGTTCTTGGAGAACAGCTCGGTCACCAGCTTCCAGAAGCGCATACGGGTGGTCTGGTAGTCGCCGCGAGCCACGAACAGCTCGATGAGGTGATCGTAGATGGGCTCGCCGTAGGCCTTCTCATACTCGGCGGGGAGGATGAAGCTCCACGGAATACCGTTACGGGAGATCTGGGGCTCGTCGGTGAAGAAGCCGTCGAAATTGGAGCCGTACTTGGCGTAGTAGGGCTCGTAAATTTCGTTGATGAAGTCAGCGATTACCTCACCGTCGAGGGTATCCACGTAGAAGGGGTTGACATCGTAGTAGAAGCAGTAGTTCTCGAAGCAGCAGATGACGTTGTCGCCCGTGGGATCCTCCAGGTCGGGGGTGAAGGTGCGGACACGGAGGTACTTCTGCTGGTACTTCAGACCCTTGCCGTTGACCACGCCGCCGCCGAAGCCCGAGGGCCAGCCGTTCTCGTCGTAGGCCCATGCGTGCATACCGCGCTTTTCGGCATCCTCCACGCAGGCGGTGACGTTCTCGAACCACTCCTCGCCCATGTACTCGGTCTGGAGTCCGCCGCGGGCGTGCATGAAGAAGCCGCCGATGCCGACGTCGTCCATGAGCCCCACCTGGCGCAGGGTCTCGGGGACGTTCAGCTTCTCGTTCCACGACCAGAAGGGTACGGGACGGTACTTTTTGTCGATGTTTTTGAAGTTCATTATGTATTTTCTCCTTTCGGTATTAGAGACACTAAAAAAGGGACACTTATGACTTTTCTTTGATGCGACCAATCGCAAATTCCGCGGCGATCCGCATATCTTGGATACGCACCGCCAAGAATTTCTCCAATGCAGGAATATCGTCAACCGTTCCGATCCGCCCCAGCGAGGCGATCGCGTAGACGATCTCTCCCTTGTACTTTTTTCGATCTCTCTCCAAAAAACCGTATAAAGCAGTCTTGCTTTCGGGAGTCGAAAAAGAACCTAAAGCACGTAAGGCCGCCAATCGGATCTGCCATGCGGGATGATCCGTCAAAATGATCAGGCCGGAAATATTGGAATCCCCCGTCACCTTCACATCTGACAGAGCATCCAGAACAGACACAAGACCATCTCTGTCTGTTTCATATTCCGCGCGACGCAACAGGAAATCCACGTATGTTTGATCAAAGCAATTCTTCAAGAGCCGTTCAATTATGATATACGCGCCTTTCCGGATCTCCGCATTTTCTTTTCCTTCGTTGGAAATGATGATGGATTCCAAAACGGGATACCATGCGGGATCATCCAGTTTTTCCGCCTCGCGGTGGGCAAGCCAACGAAGGTCCTTTTTGGACGATCCGGCAGGCTCACGGCTGTTGAGACGGTTGATCAAGTCGTATATGTAGGCTTCGGAATCTTGTCTTTTCATACTACCTTTCGTATGTAAAACAAATGATCCCAAAGATACAAGCCACGGAAAAAGCTCCGCATCTATCTTGTATCTTTGTATCTTGTATCTTTGTATCTTGTATCTTTGTATCTTGTATCTTATATCTCGTATCTCAAAAAAGTGTTGTGATCCAGTAGATCACCCCGTACGCCGTCCCCGCCAGAGTCCCGTAGAGCAGCACAGGCCCCGCCACGGAGAACACCTTTGCGCCCACGCCCAGGATCAGCCCCTCGCTTTTGGCGTCAATAGCGGGGGAGACCACGGCGTTGGCAAAGCCCGTGATGGGCACCAGCGTCCCCGCTCCCGCGAACTTGGCAATGCGGTCGAAGACCCCAAAGCCCGTGAGGATGGCGGCGGCCAGCACCAGGGTGGCGGCGGTGAGCGTCCCCGCGTCTTGCTTTTCCATGCCGCAGAGATTGGTATAGGTATCGGTCAGGGCTTGCCCGATACAGCAGATGAGACCGCCCACGAGGAAGGCGCGGAGGCAATCCTTCACAATGGGGGATCGGGGGGCGCGGGCATCGGCGTATTTTTTGTAGGTTTCTTTGGTCATGTTCATGGCGGTTCACTTCCCTTTTTTGAGGTAGTGTGCCACGAAAGAGAGGATTTTATGCGGGCGGATCAGCCGATCAGCTCGCTGTAGGCCATGTACAGGCAGGGGAGCGCCTCGGTGTAGGTTGTGTTTTGCCAGAAGGACACCGTCCCCGCACTTTCGCCGTACACACGGATCATGTCTCCGGGCAAGAATTGCAGGGGATCGCCCAGGTTGCAGTCCTGCACGTAGATGATCAGCTCGCCGCCGCTGCGATCGCGGCAACGGTAGTAGGTCGCTCCGATATCATAGACGTCCTCGCTCTGCTCCACGCACTTCTCGACCACGGTCAGCTCCATGGCTACATACCGTCCCTCGTCACCCGCGTGTCGGTAAAAATCCTCCACGTCCATGGGTTCGCAGAGCTGTACGTACTCCTCGCGAGAGATCTTGTCGTTGACAAGAGGCTGATTTATGAGGCTCCATAACCATCCCGAGCCCAGCGCGAGCAGCAGGATGTACCCGCCCACCACCGAGGCCGCCGTAATGATCTTGGCCTTCTTGGAGTAGGGGCTGGTGATGAACAGGATCAGACCCGCGATGCGGGACACGAAGAACATGATGAGAATGAACCACCAGGAATGATACCACGCAATGAACTGCACCCGTCCCGAGGAATTCTTCCTCTTCTTGGGCTTCTTCACGGGCGCGCGGTTCCCTGCCCGAAATGCCTCGGGGCAGATCTTACCGCACAGGGGGCACTCCTCCGATGCGAAGTAGCACTCGCAATCGGGGCATTTATTCAATTCGGGTCGATCCAGCTCGTCTGAATCGAAATAACCTAAGCTACGGCCCATAGGCGTTTCTCCTTCCGTTTGCGCCAAAGGCGCAACTTCATTTGCCCCGCAGGGGCAATATCGTTGGCTCCAACGGAGCCACATCATTTGCGCAAAGCGCAACATCATTGCCCCGCAGGGGCACATCATTTGCGCCGACGGCGCAACTTATTTCTTGGGGCTTCCCTCCATGAAGTAAGCCGCCTCCATATCCGCCACGCACAGCGCCCAGGCCAGGGGGAACATCTCCAGGGCCTTGCCCACGTTGCCGGGATCCTCGGGGCCGGAGAAGCCCATGTGGTAGCGGATGGCGAAGGCCTCGTCGCGGGTCAGGCGCATGTAGCCCGAGGCGATGTAGACAGACTTCTCCCCGTGTCCGTAGGGAAGGTTGTCTTCAATGGTATAGTAGGGCTGGGCCTCCCATCTTCCCTGCTCGTTCTTGACGTTGCGGGTGGAGACCTTGTAGAAGTTCACCTTGCAGAGGTCGTGGAGGAGGGCGGCGATGGCGATGGACTCATTGGAGTAGCTGATACCGTAGGTCTCCTTGACGCGGGGACGGTTCAGGATATCCACCAGCGCGTCGTAGACGTTGAGGGAGTGCTGGCAGAGACCGCCCTCGTAGTTGCCGTGGTAGCGGGTGGAGGCGGGGGCGGTGAAGAAGTCGGAATTCTCCAGATAGGCGAGGAGCTTATCCGCACCCTCGCGGGTGATGTTGGTCTTATAGATGTCGATGAACCGCTGGCGGTTCTCGGCGGCCTGGAGGGCGTAGGGGGAGAGGGTGGGGTTGGGGTCGGACATGGAGTAGGACATGGGAGGCTCCTTTCGCTAATGAAAAATGAAGAATGAAGAATGAATAATGAATAATTGAGGATCGAAACCTACGGTTTCGTTCATTTTTTGCGTTATGCGGTAGCGGCGGTCTGCTCGGCTTGCTTTTTGCGCTTCATGAGCTTTCGGTAGAAGTACACGCAGAACAGGAAATGCACGCCGCCCGTGACGATCCAGGAGATGGGATAGCTGATATAGAGAGCCATGATCTGACCGGGGAACAGGGGGCAGACGGTGAAGACCCAGATGATGCGGAAGACGCAGGAGCCGAGGAGGGACACGATCATGGGCTGGACGGCTCTGCCCATGCCGCGCAGGATCCCGCACCCCACGTCCATGAGGCCGCAGAGGAAGTAGGTGGCGGCGATGATCTGCAAGCGTTGCACGCCTGCTTGCACGATGAGGTCGCGGTTCTCCCCCGAGGCGTAGATGAGCAGGAGCTTATCCCCGAAGAAGACCAGAATACCGCTGAGGGTCAGGCCGATGACCAGCACCATACCCGCGCACTGGAAGGAGATCTTCTTGATGCGCTCGAACTTCCCTGCCCCCACGTTCTGACCCACGAAGGTCACGGCGGCCTGGTAGACCGAATTCATGGCGGTGTAGACGAAGCCCTCCAGATTGCCCGCCGCGGTGTTGCCCGCGATGGTGACGGTGGGGTAGGCGTTGACCGCCGACTGGATGATGACGTTGGACAAAGAGAACATACAGCCCTGGAGTCCCGCAGGAAGGCCGATGGTGATCATGCGCATGAGCTTCTGGCGGTAAACCTTGAAGCCCGCCAGTCGCAGGGAGGTCTTGGTCTTGCTCATGTAGAGGAGGGTCAGCCCCGCCGCTACGTACTGGGAGCCCGCCGTGGCAATACCCACGCCGATGGCACCCAGGCCAAAGCCCAGCACCATGACAAGGTTGAGGATGACGTTGACCACACCCGCCGCCGTCAAAAAGAACAGGGGGCGTTTGGTGTCGCCGCTGGAGCGCAGGATGGCGGCCATGTAGTTGTAGACCAGACAGCCGGGCATACCGCAGAAGTAGGCTCGCATGTAGGGGACGGCCTCGGCCAGCACGTCCTCGGGGGTGTCCATGAGGCGGAGCAGAGGCTCGGCCATGAGGATGCCGAAGATCATGACGGCGATACCGCCGATGATGGAGGAGGTCAGGGCGGTGGAGATGAGCTTATCCACCTCCTCGTACCGCTTGGCACCCAGCTCCTGGGCGGCGATGACACCCGCGCCCACGGCGAGGCCGATGAACAGGTTGATGATGAGATTGATGAGGGCTCCGCAGCTGCCCACGGCGGCCATGGCGGCTTCTCCCGCGAACTGTCCCACCACCGCCACGTCGGCGGCGTTGAAGAGAAGCTGGAGGATGCCCGAGGCCATGACGGGTATGGTGAAGCGGATCATCTTTCCGAGGACGGGGCCCTCGGTCATATTCATTTTTTGAGAACGGAGAGATTCTGCCAAAAAAGTACGCCTTCTTTCCTGATCATGCCGAAAAGCAGATATAATCTATTGTATTATACTATTATTTTGCCGTAAAGTCAAGGTGAGTTGTGAAAATTCATGGAAAAACCGCTCGCACATCTGCTTTGTCCCGAAAATTCTGCATTTTGCATGAAAACGGGACTTCAAATTTGTGAACTTTTTGAAAATTTTCAATTCTGCTCTTTACAAATACCCGCGGGTATGGTATAATGACAGAGCATGACATGCGCACGGTTCGCGGATACAGCCGTAATGCGGCACTTCACCAACCGCCCTCTGTGGGTATGCCAAATATATTTTTGAAAGGTGAAAAACCATGACCAACCAGGAAAAGCAGGCAATCATTGCCCAGTACGCCATCCACGAGGGTGACACCGGTTCCCCCGAGGTCCAGATCGCTATTCTGACCTTCCGTATCAACAGCCTGACCGAGCATCTGAAGTCCAACAAGAAGGACCACCACAGCCGCCGCGGTCTGCTGAAGATGGTCGGCCACAGACGTAACCTCCTCGGTTATCTGCAGAAGGTAGACATCGAGCGCTACCGTGCAATCATCGAGAAGCTGAACCTCAGAAAGTAATCCAAACAAAAAGGGAGTGCGGAACGGCGGCCTTCACGGGTTGGTCGCTCTCACTCCCTTGCGTTTCGTTTACTGAAAATTCCCTTCCCCGCCGCGTTTTTCGACGCGAAAGCCCCCAAAAACGCACCCCAATTCGCCAGATCTGCGTAGCTTTAGTTCTTACCCTTGCGCCGGAATCCTCCGACCCGAGGGTAAGTGCTAAACTCCGCAGATCAACGATGCAACGATGCAACGATCATCACAAAAAACAAAATCTGCAAATGGAGGAAAAAGAAATGTACACCATCCAGAGCTCCGCTATGGAGTTTAAGAACCACAAGATCTATGAGTACACCCTGGCAGGCCGTCCTCTGGTCATCGAGACCGGTAAGCTTGCCGGCCTGGCCAACGGCTCCTGCCTCTGCCGCTACGGCGACACCGCCGTTCTCTGCTGCGCTACCGCTTCCGAGAAGCCCCGCGACGGCATTGATTTCCTGCCCCTGTCCGTCGATTTCGACGAGAGAATGTACGCTGCCGGTAAGATCCCCGGCGGTTACCTGAAGCGCGAGGGCAAGCCCTCAGAGAAGGCCGTCCTGACCTCCCGCGTCATCGACCGTCCCGTTCGTCCCTGTTCCCCAAGGATCTGCGTAACGACGTGGCTCTGACCCTCACCG
>JBGVRH010000064.1:0-8241 GCA_045128275.1 Eubacteriales bacterium
TCACCTGGAAGAGATGCGTGGATATGAACGACCGTCAGCTTCGTTTCATCACGGACGGTCTTGGCGGCAGAATCAACGGCGTGCCCCGCGAGGACGGCTACGATATCACCGTGGCCTCCGAGATCATGGCCGTGTTCTGCCTGGCCTCCTCCATCACCGACCTGAAGGAGAGACTCTCCCGCATCGTGGTGGGCTACACCTACGAGGAAAAGCCTGTCACCGCAGGGGATCTGGGTGCCGTGGGCGCTATGGCCGCCCTCTTGAAGGATGCCCTGAAGCCCAACCTCGTCCAGACCCTGGAGGGCACTCCCGCCTTCGTCCACGGCGGCCCCTTCGCCAACATCGCTCACGGCTGTAACTCCGTCATCGCCACCAAGATGGCCATGAAGCTGGGTGACTACGCTGTTACCGAGGCAGGATTTGGCGCAGACCTGGGTGCCGAGAAGTTCCTGGACATCAAGTGCCGCATGGCAGGCCTCAACCCCGATGCCGTGGTCATGGTTGCCACCGTCCGCGCTCTCAAGATGCACGGCGGCATGGCCAAGACCGAGCTGGGCAACGAGAATCTGACCGCTCTGGAGGCCGGTATCCCCAACCTGCTCCGCCACGTGTCCAACATCAAGGACGTGTACAAGCTCCCCTGCGTGGTGGCCGTCAACCGTTTCCCCACCGACACCGATGCCGAGATCGACCTCGTCATTGAGAAGTGCAAGGCTCTGGGCGTGAACGTAGTCCTGTCCACCGTCTGGGCCGAGGGCGGCAAGGGCGGTATGGCTCTGGCCGAGGAGGTCGTCCGCCTCTGCGAGCAGCCCAATGATTTCTCCTTCAGCTACGAGCTGGAGGGCACCATCGAGGAGAAGATCGAGGCCATCGTCCGCAGCGTCTACCGTGGCGATGCCGTCAACTTCACCCCCGCCGCCAAGAAGGAGATCGCCAAGCTGGCTTCCCTGGGCTACGACAAGATGCCCGTCTGCATGGCCAAGACCCAGTACAGCTTCTCCGACGATATGACCAAGCTGGGCGCTCCCGAGGGCTTCACCGTCACCGTCCGTAACGTCAAGGTCTCCGCAGGCGCGGGCTTCATCGTGGCTCTGACGGGTGACATCATGACCATGCCCGGTCTGCCCAAGGCTCCCGCCGCGCTGAAGATCGACGTGGACGAGGACGGCAAGATCTCCGGCCTGTTCTGATTCTTCCCATATTCGGTTGTACCGCACGGCATTGCTGTGCGGTATTGCCTTTCACTTTTTTCTATCGGAGATACATCACTATGAAATTCTTCTCTCCCAAGCTTTTTTCCGCCCTCAAGGGCTACTCCGCCTCCAAGCTGGTGTCCGACCTGGTGGCGGGTATCATCGTCGCCATCATCGCCCTGCCCCTGTCCATTGCCCTGGCCATCGCCTCGGGCGTGTCCCCCCAGCAGGGACTCTACACCGCCATCGTCGCGGGCTTTGTCATCGCCTTCCTTGGCGGTAGCCGCGTCAACATTTCGGGCCCCACCGCCGCCTTCGCCACCATCGTGGCGGGTGTGGTGGCCACCCATGGCACCGAGGGGCTGATCCTCGCCACCGTCATGGCGGGTATCCTCCTCATCCTCATGGGCATCTGCCGCTTCGGCGCGCTGATCAAGTACATCCCCATGACCATCACCACGGGCTTTACCGCAGGTATTGCCGTGACCATTCTGGTGGGACAGATCAAGGACTTTCTGGGTCTGACCTTCGCCCCCGGCACCAATGCCATTGAGACGGGGGAGAAGCTGGAGGCCATTTTCGAGTCCATCTCTACCTTCAACCCCCATGCCCTCATCGTGGGCGGCGTGGGCATGGCCATTCTCATCCTGTGGCCTATGCTGGGTAAGACGAAGTGGGGCGCTCTGTCCACCGTGCTGGGCAAGATCCCTCCCTCCATCGTGGCCGTGGCCGTTGGTATTCTGCTGGTGCAGTTCACCCCTCTGGAGGTGGCCACCATCGGCTCCTTGTACCCCGATCTCAAGGCGGGCTTCCCCACCCCTTCTCTGCCCTCCTTTGACCTGGCCACCGTGAGAGCCGTGATCCCCAGCGCCTTCACCATCGCCATCCTTGCCGCCATTGAGTCCCTGCTCTCCTGCGTGGTCTCCGACGGCATGATCGGTGACCGCCACAACTCCAATACCGAGCTGATCGCCCAGGGTGTGGGCAACGTCTGCTCGGGTCTGTTCGGCGGTATTCCCGCCACGGGTGCTATTGCCCGCACCGCCGCCAACGTCAAGAACGGCGGCCGTTCCCCCATCGCGGGCATGGTTCACGCGGTGGTGCTGCTCCTGTTCCTTTTGGTGCTGATGCCCGTGGCCAAGATGATCCCCATGCCCATCATCGCCGCCGTCCTGTTCATGGTGGCCTACAACATGAGCGAGTGGCGCCACTTCGTCCATATCTGCCGCTTCTCTCCCAAGAGCGACATTCTGGTGCTGGTGGTGACCTTTATTCTGACGGTGGTCTTTGACCTGGTGGTCGCCATCGCCGTGGGTCTGGTGCTGGCCGCCGTGCTGTTCATCAAGCGCATGAGCGACGTCACCTACGTCCGCCGATGGGAGGACAGACTGGAGGGCGAGGGCAAGGTTCGCGCCGTTCCCGAGGGGACGGTGGTCTACGAGATCCACGGCCCCATGTTCTTTGCCGATGCCGAGAAGTTCACCGACTTCACCCCCGACGGCGACACCCGCGCGGTGATTTTGCGCATGAGCAACGTCCCCTCCATCGATGCTACCGTCATGCGGAATCTGGAGGTGCTGGCCACCGCCTGCGAGAGCCACGGCGTGACTCTGATCTTGTCCCACGTCAATGACCAGCCCATGAAGGTCATGAGAAAGTCGGGATTCTACGAGCGCGTGGGCACCGAGAATTTCCGCCCCCACATCGACGACGCGCTGGCGTACGCGGGGAAGGTCTGCGGGGAGACGGAAGAGTAATTGATTTTGGCACCGCTTGACTTTTTGTTGGGCGGTGCTTTGTGATGTTTGCAAATTGCGGTTTATCGGTCTGTTTGCACAGTAGGAAGATAATACTCACCTAAATGCCCGCGTTCTCCCCCACCCGCTTCGCGGGAGCCCCCTCCCGGAGGGGGCCTCATACCTTGCTCCGCGGAAATCCGTTTCCCGATAAGTGATTTTGCCCCGCGCTCCTAAGGCTCCCTCCGGGAGGGAGCTCCCGCCCGCAGGCGGGTGAGGGAGAACGCGCACATAGAAATACGCAATTCGCTACGGGTAGCAAACTCACCGACAAATCCAAATTTGAAATTCTTCAAACCCACCACCTACGCCCCCTCCCAACATTTTTAACAAATTTCTCCCCAAACCTTTTCAGAATTCTACACTTTGCCACTTGACGATTTCCCTCCATTATGATATAATAATACAAATAACTGAATAGCGGAAAAGGAGTCAAAATGGAGAACGTACTGGCTATGAAGAAAGCGAATATTGCCCATCTGTCGGCTGTTTCGTCGACTTGTTCTTCTGTTTTTGACGGCTCTGTTTTTTGCGGTGGCACTGCTGTGGATCTCACTCAGTTCGACCGCGGGAATGTTGTTGTTTTGCCCGGTTTTTGCGATGTGCATGTGCATTTTCGTGAGCCGGGCTTTTCTTATAAGGAGACCATCGCCACGGGCTCGCGCTCGGCGGCGGCAGGCGGCTACACCGCTGTGTGTACCATGCCCAACCTGAACCCCGTCCCCGATTCGGTAGAGCATTTGAGAGAACAGACCGCCATCATCGAACAGGATGCCGTCATCCACGTCTACCCCTACGCCTCCATCACCGTAGGCCAGGCGGGGCAGGAGCTGTCCGACATGGAGGGCATGGCGAGCGATTGCATCGCCTTCTCTGACGACGGGCGGGGCGTGCAGAGTGACGACATGATGCGCGCCGCTATGGTCAAAGCCAAGGCCCTGGGCAAGATGATCGTCGCCCACTGCGAGGTCAACGACCTCTTGCGCGGCGGCTACATCCACGACGGCGAGTATGCCAAGGCCCACGGCCACAGAGGCATCTGCTCCGAGAGCGAGTATGCCCAGATCAGCAGAGACCTGGAGCTGGTTCGTGAGATCGGGTGCGCCTACCACGTCTGCCACATCTCCACCAAGGAGAGCGTAGAGCTCGTCCGCTGCGCCAAGGCCGAGGGGCTTGACGTGACCTGCGAGACCGGCCCCCACTACCTGGTGCTGGATGACGGAGACCTCAAAGAGGACGGCCGCTTTAAGATGAATCCCCCCCTCCGCTCCCCTGAAGACCGCGAGGCTCTCATTGAGGGCATCCTGGACGGCACCATCGATATGATCGCCACCGACCACGCTCCCCACTCCGCAGAGGAGAAGGGAAGGGGACTGGAAAAGTCCGCCTTCGGCATCGTGGGCCTGGAGACCGCATTCCCCGTGCTGTACACCTACATGGTGCGGGCGGGTGTCATGACCATGGAAAAGCTGGTGGAGACCATGTGCGTAAACCCCCGCAAGCGGTTTGGCATCCCCCAGGGCCATGATTTCGCCATCTGGGATCTCGGGGAGGTCTACACCGTTGACCCCGAGACCTTCGTCACCATGGGTCGGGCGACCCCCTTCGCGGGACATACCCTGCGGGGCAAGTGCCTTCTGACCGTGGTTGACGGACAGGTTGTGTACAAGGCGTAACACATTCGCTTGTTACCCTCTCCGTCACGCCCTTACGGACGTGCCACCTCTCCCATAGGGAGAGCTCCCGCCGAAGGCGGGTGAGGGGGCGATTCCGGTTCATTCGTTTCAAATTCATTCCATATAGATCGCAGGAGGATCAAAACAATGGCAAAGAGAACAGACCTTAAGAAGATTCTGATCATCGGCTCCGGCCCCATCGTCATCGGTCAGGCCGCCGAGTTCGACTACGCGGGCACCCAGGCCTGCCTCGCCCTCAAGGAGGAGGGCTACGAGGTGGTGCTGGTGAACTCCAACCCCGCTACCATCATGACCGACACCACCATCGCCGACAAGGTGTACATGGAGCCTCTGACCCTGGAGTACGTGGCCAAGATCCTGCGCTACGAGCGTCCCGATGCCATCGTTCCCGGTATCGGCGGCCAGACGGGTCTGAATCTGGCTATGCAGCTGGAAAAGAAGGGCATCCTCAAGGAGTGCCACACCGAGCTTCTCGGTACCTCCAGCGAGTCCATCGAGCGCGCCGAGGACAGAGAGCTGTTCAAGGAGCTGTGCCAGTCCATCGGTGAGCCCGTCATCCCCTCCGAGATCACCTACAACCTGGACGAGGCCAAGGCGGCGGCCGCCCGCATCGGCTACCCCGTGGTGCTTCGTCCCGCCTTCACCCTGGGCGGCACCGGCGGCGGCTTTGCCAACAACGAGGCCGAGCTTGTGGAGATCGGTATCAACGCATTCAAGCTCTCTCCCGTCCATCAGGTGCTGATCGAGAAGTCCGTCAAGGGCTACAAGGAGATCGAGTTTGAGGTCATGCGTGACTCCTCCGACCATGCCATCACCATCTGCGGCATGGAGAACATCGACCCCGTGGGCGTCCACACCGGTGACTCCATCGTGGTGGCTCCCATCATGACCCTGTCCGACCACGACCGTCAGATGCTCAACGACTCCGCCATCAAGCTCATCCGCGAGGTGAAGATCGAGGGCGGCTGTAACGTCCAGTTCGCGCTCAATCCCAACTCCAGCGAGTATTACCTCATCGAGGTCAACCCCCGCGTGTCCCGCTCCTCCGCGCTGGCCTCCAAGGCCTCGGGCTACCCCATCGCCCGCGTCACCGCCAAGATCGCCGTGGGTATGACCCTGGAGGAGATCAAGATCGCCAACACCAACGCGGCATTCGAGCCTTCCCTGGACTACTGCATCGCCAAGCTCCCCCGTTTCCCCTTCGACAAGTTCACCACCGCCTCCAATACCCTGGGCACCCAGATGAAGGCCACGGGTGAGGTCATGGGCATCGGCTCTACCCTGGAGGAGTGCCTCCTGAAGGGTATGCGTTCCCTGGAGGTGGGTGTCAACCACGTCTACCACCACAAGTTCGACAATATGTCCACCGAGGACATCCTGGACTACATCAAGGAGTTCCGTGACGATAACATCTTCGCCATCGCCGAGCTGGTCTACCGCGGCGTGACCGTGGAGAAGCTCCACGAGATCACCATGATCACCCCCTACTTCCTGGAGGCCATCAAGCGCATCGTGGACATGGAGGAGACTCTGAAGGCTCATCCCTTCGATCTCGAGATCCTCACCGCCGCCAAGAAGATGGGCTTCTCCGACAAATACGTGGCCAGAATGTGGAAGTGCGGCGAGCTGGACGTGTTCGGCTTCCGCAAGGAGCACAACCTGTTCCCCGTGTTCCGTATGGTGGACACCTGCCACACCGGCGCGTACATCCCCTACTTCTACTCCTCCTACACCGGGGAGAACACCTCGGTGCTGACCGACAAGAAGAAGATCGTGGTGCTGGGCGCGGGCCCCATCCGCATCGGTCAGGGCGTTGAGTTCGACTACTCCACCGTCCACGCCGTCACCACCATCAAGAACTCCGGCTACGAGGCCATCATCATCAACAACAACCCCGAGACGGTCTCCACCGACTACACCACCGCCGACAAGCTCTACTTTGAGCCTCTGACTCCCGAGGATGTCATGAACATCATCGAGTTCGAGAAGCCCGAGGGTGTCATCGCCTCCCTGGGCGGTCAGACCGCCATCAACCTGGCACAGCCTCTCTATGACAGAGGCGTGAAGATCATCGGCACCGACTGCCAGGCCATTGACCGCGCCGAGGACAGAAACGCCTTTGAGAACCTCCTCAACGAGCTGAACATCCCCCGCGCCAAGGGTAAGGCCGTCACCAAGATGGAGGACGGCATCGCCGCCGCCCGTGAGATCGGCTACCCCGTGCTGGTTCGTCCCTCCTTCGTGCTGGGCGGCCGCGCCATGCAGATCGTCGGCAATGAGGATCAGCTTCGCCACTACCTCAAGACCGCTGTTGAGATCGACGAGGACAAGCCCGTGCTGGTGGACAAGTACATCAGCGGTAAGGAGGTCGAGGTGGATGCCATCTGCGACGGTCACAACGTCTTCGTCCCCGGTATCATGGAGCTGGTCGAGAGAACCGGTGTCCACAGCGGTGACTCCATCTCCGTCTATCCTCCCTTCTCCATCTCCAACAAGGTGAAGGGCACCATCCTGCAGTACGCCAAGGCTCTGGGTCTGGGCATCGGCATCGTGGGTCTGTATAACATCCAGTTCATCGTGGACGAGCATGAGGACGTGTACATCATCGAGGTCAATCCTCGCTCCTCCCGTACCGTGCCCTTCCTGTCCAAGGCTACGGGCTACAGCCTGGCCGACATCGCTACCGAGGTCATCCTGGGCAAGTCCCTCAAGGAGCTGGGCATCTTCGACATTTACCCCGACGAGAAGAAGCGTTGGTACGTCAAGGTCCCCGTGTTCTCCTTCAACAAGCTTCGCGGCCTGGACGCTTACCTCTCCCCCGAGATGAAGTCCACGGGTGAGGCCATCGGCTACGACGATAAGTTCTACCGCGCTTTGTACAAGGCTCTCCAGGCCTCGGGCATGAAGCTCCAGAACTACGGTACCGTCTTCGCCACCATCGCCGACAAGGACAAGCCCGAGTGCCTGCCCCTCATCCGCCGCTTCTACAACCTGGGCTTCAACATTGAGGCTACCAGCGGCACCGCCCGCTTCCTCAAGGAGAACGGCATCCGCACCCACGTGGTTGCCAAGCTGGACGAGGACAGCGACGAGATCCGCGAGGCTCTGGCCCAGGGTCACATCGCCTACGTCATCAACACCCGCGACGTGGACTCCATGGGCTCTGCCAATGACGGCGCTCTGATCCGCCGCTTCGCCATTGAGAACAACGTCACCATCATGACCTCCCTGGACACCGTCCGCGTTCTGCTGGACGTGCTGGAGGAGACTACCCTCACCATTTCTACGATCGATTCGTAATGTGGGGCTTTGCCCCACGCCCTACCAAGGGCTCTGCCCTTGGAACCCGCTCAAACCCTTTTTGAAAAAAGGGTTTGAGAATCCCAAAAACTTTCAAAAAAGTAGTTTTGGAGACATTTTTGATATGAAACAAGGAATTTTTGAGATAAAGAGCAACGTCGCTCTGACCGCCACCGTCTACAAGATGGTGCTTACGGGCGACACCTCGGCCATCACCTGCCCCGGCCAGTTCGTCAACATCCTGCTGGACGGCCT
>JBGVRH010000065.1:0-4307 GCA_045128275.1 Eubacteriales bacterium
AAATCTTATCGTGTATCAACAAATTTTTGATTATACTGTTTTCAAAAAATGTGTGTAGGGGCGACCCCATGTGGTCGCCCGCGGGAGGGGCAAGCCCCTCCCCTACAATGAATTTCTGTTACCGATAAACCCAAATTTGAAAGGAAAAATCAAGGATCTATGAAGCAATACAACGTGACCGGCATGACCTGCGCCGCCTGTCAGGCGCGGGTGGAGAAGGCCGTGGCCGCCGTCCCCGGGGTGGAGGGGTGCGCCGTCAGCCTTCTCACCAATTCCATGGGGGTAGAGGGCTCCGCCGAGCCTGCCGCCATCATCCAAGCTGTGGAGAAGGAGGGGTACGGTGCTTCCCTCAAGGGTGAGGGTGGCAGAGCCGACTCCCAAAAGCCCGCCGAGGAGGCTTTAGCGGACAGGGAGACCCCCGCCCTGCTCCGTCGGCTGATCTGGTCGGTGGGGTTCGTGGCGCTCCTCATGTACGTGTCCATGGGGCACACCATGTGGGGCTGGCCTCTGCCCGCCGTCATAGCGGAAAATCCCATGGCCATCGGCTTGATCCAGATGATCTTAGCCGCCGCAGTCATGGTGATCAATCAGAAATTCTTCATCAATGGCGCGAAGGGGATCCTGCATCTGTCCCCCAACATGGACACCCTGGTGGCCTTGGGGTCGGGGGCATCCTTTGCGTACAGTACGGCGGTTTTGTTCCTCATGTCCGCTGATCTGGTGGCGGGGGACGTGGCGGGGGCGTTCCACCGTCTTCACGGGCTGTACTTTGAGTCCGCCGCCATGATCCTGGCTCTCATCACCGTGGGCAAGCTCCTGGAGGCACGGGCGAAGGGCAAGACCACCGACGCTTTGAAGAGCCTCATGAGCCTCACCCCCGACACCGCCACCGTCCTGCGGGATGGAACGGAAGCCATGGTTCCCGTTTCCGAGGTGAAAAAGGGCGACCGCTTTGTGGTCAGACCCGGTGAGCGCATCCCCGTGGACGGCGTGGTGCTAGAGGGGGAGAGCGCGGTGAACGAATCGGCCTTGACGGGGGAGAGCATCCCGGTGGACAAGGCCGCAGGCGATCCTGTCTCTGCCGCCACCCTGAATCAGTCGGGGCATCTCATCTGCGAGGCCACCCGCGTAGGGGAGGACACCACCCTCGGGCAGATCATCCGCATGGTCAGCGATGCCGCCGCTACCAAGGCTCCCATCGCCAAGATTGCCGATAAGGTGTCGGGGGTATTCGTGCCTGTGGTCATCTCCATCGCGGTGGTGGCCTTTGTCGCTTGGCTGATGGCGGGGGAGAGCGTGGGCTTTGCCATGGCCCGCGGGATCTCGGTTTTGGTGATCTCCTGCCCCTGCGCCTTAGGGTTGGCCACCCCCGTGGCCATCATGGTGGGCAGCGGCAAGGGCGCTCGGAACGGCATCCTGTTCAAGACCGCCGAGTCCCTGGAGATGGCGGGGCGGGTGGACACCGTGGTACTGGATAAGACGGGCACCGTCACCGAGGGCAAGCCTACCGTGACCGACCTCCGCTTGGAGGGAGACGAGGCCGCCGCTCTGGTAGCCATCTACTCCCTGGAGGTCATGAGCGAGCATCCCCTGTCCGCCGCCATCGTGGAGTACGCCATGGATAAGAAGCTGACCCCTCTGCCTGTGACCGAGTTCAAGGCACTGCCCGGGCGGGGCTTGGAGGGGTTAGTAGAAGGGCGCATGATCCGCGGAGGCAACCGTGGGCTGATCGGGGGCTATGCCTCCATCCCCGCTACCGCTCTGGCCGCCGCCGAGGGGTACGCGGAGGAGGGGAAGACACCCCTGTTCTTCTGCGCCGACAAGGAGTTTTTGGGTGTGATCGCCGTGGCGGACACCGTGAAGTCCGACTCTCCCGCCGCCGTCGCCGAGATGAAGCGGCTGGGGCTTCGGGTGGTCATGCTGACGGGTGACAACAAAAAAACCGCTGCCGCCATCGCCCGCGAGGCGGGGATCGACGAAGGAAACGTGGTGGCGGGTGTTCTGCCCGACGGCAAGGAGGAAGTGATCCGCCGACTGCAACAGGAGGGCAAGGTGGCTATGGTGGGGGACGGCATCAACGATGCCCCCGCCTTGACTCGTGCCGACGTGGGCATCGCCATCGGGGCGGGCACCGACGTGGCCATGGACGCCGCCGACGTGGTGCTGGTGAAGTCCCGCCTGTCCGACGTGCCCGCCGCCATCCGTCTCTCCCGCGCCACCCTGCGCAACATTCGGGAGAATCTGTTCTGGGCGTTCTGCTACAACACGCTGGGCATTCCCCTGGCGGCGGGAGCATTCATAGCCCTGTGGGGCTGGGAGCTGAATCCCATGTTCGGGGCGGCGGCCATGTCCCTGTCCAGCTTCTGCGTGGTATCCAACGCTCTGCGCTTGAATCTCACCAATATCCGCAACCCCAAGACCTACTGCCGCAAGGCGAAGATCTATTCCCCCATAACCGTGAACCAACAAGAAAGTGAGGATACAGCTATGACGAAAACCATGAAGATCGAGGGCATGATGTGCCCCCGCTGTGAGGCCCACGTGGTGAAGGCACTGAAGGCCATCCCCGGTGTGACCGAGGCCGTGGCGGATTTCAAGGCGGGTACCGCCGTGGTGACCCTGGCGGCTCCCGTGGAGGATGCCGTACTGAAGGCCGCCGTGGAGGCGGAGGAGTATACGGTGCTGGGGATCGAGTGATCAGCCTCGGCGCATGAAAAAGGAAAAGGCACCGTCTCTTTTGGGGGGCGGTGCCTTTTCTTTGTGGGATCAGTTCTTTTTCGGGTCAAAGCTCAAGTCCCCGTCGGTGCAATGGACGGTGATCGAATCGGAGCACCACTTCTCATGCTTTTCGATGGCTTCCCACTCGGCCATCGTGCCCGCGTAGGAGATCTCGTCGCCGTACAGGCCATACTCGCCGATGTAGGTGATGCCGTGGGGCAGGGTGGTATCCACGAGGGGTCTGTTCAGGGCGCCGTCCTCCATACGGGACAGGCGGCTGTTCTCCCCGAAGGTCACCTTCAGATGGCTGTCCGAGACGAAGGCGTATGCGCCCAGGAGAGTCACGCTGTCACCGATATGGAGGGCATCCAAGCTGCGGATATCCGCAAATGCGTTGGCGTCTACCTCGGTAACGCCCTCGCCCAGGGTAACGGACTTCAAGGCAGAGGGGGAGAAGGCGCGGGCGCCGATGATCAGCCCGTCTCCCGTCAGGGTCAGCTCGGTGAGGCCGAAGCACCCCGCGAAGGCCTCGTCACCGATGCGGCGGAGGGTGTTTTGGGGCCAGTTCATTTCGGTGATCTCCCGACAGTAGGCAAAGGCGCGGCCGCCGATCTCGGTCAAGGTGGCGGGAAGGGTCAGAGAGGTAGCGCGGGTGTGGCAGAAGGCGTTGCTCCCGACGGTCTCGATGCCCTCCTCCATAACGATGCTCTGCACGTAGAGGCCGCTATCCGTGACCGTCTCGGTGTCCAGGGGCTTTCCGTCCCAGGTCAGAGTCATGCCGTTCTCGGATACCAGCTTCTGCATCCTCTTTTCTCCCTCAATGGCGGTGTAGTCGGGGGCGGCCTCGGCCACCCAGCGTCCCAGCTTGGGGATTTCCACGTCGGCGATCACGGCCTCATCCAGCAGGTAGAAATCGGTCACAGCCGCCCAAGGGTAGGCGGTCAGCAGGTCGTTCTTGAGAGCCTCGGTGGAGCAGCTCTCCAGGCTCCTGTAAAAATAGTAGGACTCAAAGCTCCGCGCCGTCATGGAATCCTTACCGTAATGGGTACGGATGCGGTACAGAAGCACCTCGAAGTCCTCGGGGAGGAGGACGCGGGGAACGTTGATATACCCGAAGCCGTTGGGGTTCTCCACGGCGGTCACTCGCTCACCCTCGGGGGATACGGCGGGGATGGTCAGGGTGAAGGCCTCCCGATACTTGGGATTGACCTTGATGTCGCTGACCTTGCAGGTGCCGTCACCGTTGGAGGAGAAGACCAGCTCGTAGGGGTCTCCGATCTCCTCGGGGGGCGCTTCGGTCTCCTGGTCGGTGCTATCGGGGGTGTCGGCGGGGGGCGCAGACTCTTCGTCAGTGGTCTCAATGGGGTAGCGGTGGCCTACATCGCAGGCTGTGGCGGACAACAGCAGGCTCAGGGCGGTCAGGGACAGGATCATAATGATCCACAGGCGTTTGTTTTGTTTCATGATTGGTTCCTCCTTGGAATTGGTGGTTGGGTGGGGCGAGATGTTCAAATTGCTGTTTAACGGTGGGTTTCCTCTGCCGTAGGGAGCGACGCCCTCGTCGCTCCGCGGGCGGCCACGTCCCGAGT
>JBGVRH010000066.1:0-5258 GCA_045128275.1 Eubacteriales bacterium
TATAAAGACGGAAAATCTGCAAATGTGCAAAAAAAGAAAAATACGAGAAACACCGAAATGTTCTCGTATTTTTCTTCGCCTTCGCAATGCTCGTTATTCTTAATTCTCGGAAACTGTCCTTAAGGGAACTGAGCATTGGACAGACACCTTGTTTTTCTTTATGGGATCAGACTTATTCCTCTTTATCTTTCCCGCCCAGCTTGCTCAGCACCAGCACGGCCAGCACGATGACGCAGGTGACGAGGAAGATGCCCAGCATACCCATGCCCATGACGGGGAGGGTATCCAGCAGGGTCTCGGGGTAGAAGCCGAGATTCATCTGATACTCGGTCTCTGCCTCGGTCTCGGTCTCGGTCTCGGGCTCGGTGATCTCCTCGGCGGTATCCTCGGCGGTCTCGGGAGCAGCGGTGACCTCCTCGGCGGCAGTCTCAGCCGAGGTCTCGGGAGCAGTGGTGGTCTCCTCCACGGTCTCGGGGGCGGTGGTGGCCTCCTCGGCCATGACGAACAGGGGCAGAGAGAATACCAGGCAGAGGGTCAACAGAACGGCAAACAGTTTCTTCATTTCAGTACCCTCCTTTCATTAACCGATGAGGTTGAGGATCATACCGCCGGCGATGACCGACGCGATCTGACCCGATACGTTGACACCGATGGCGTGCATGAGCAGGAAGTTGGAGTTGTCGGCCTCCAGACCCATCTTATGCACCACACGGGCGGACATGGGGAACGCAGAGATACCCGCCGCGCCGATCATGGGGTTGATCTTCTTGTCCTTGGGCAAAAAGACGTTGAGAAGCTTGGCGAACAGCACGCCGCCCGCGGTATCGAAGATGAAGGCGAACAGACCCAGACCGATGATGAGCAGGGTCTCAAAGCGCAGGAAGAACTCGGCCTGCATCTTGGTGGCGATGGTGAGACCCAAAAACAGGGTGACCAGGTTGGCCAGCACCTTCTGGGCGGTCTCGGAGAGGCTGTCCAGCACGCCGCACTCGCGGATGAGGTTACCGAACATGAGGAAGCCGATGAGGGGCGCGCTCTTGGGGGAGACGATGCCCGTGATGACGGTGATGACGATGGGGAACAGGATCTTGGTACGCTTGGACACGTTGATGTCCTTGTTGGACATACGGATCTGGCGCTCCTTCTTGGTGGTGAGGAGCTTGATGACGGGGGGCTGGACGATGGGCACCAGGGCCATGTAGGAGTAGGCGGCCACCATGATGGCACCCGTGTAGTTGGAGCCGAAGTAGTTGGCCACGAAGATGGAGGTGGGGCCGTCGGCGGCACCGATGATGGCAATGGAGGCGGCATCCTTCAGCTCAAAGCCCACCACACCCGCGAGACACAGGGTGAAGAAGATACCGAACTGGGCGGCCGCGCCGAAGATCATGAGCTTGGGGTTGGAGAGCAGGGGGCCGAAGTCGATCATGGCACCGATGCCAATGAACAGGAGCAGGGGGAACAGCTCGTTGGCGATGCCCGCCGCAAAGAGCACGTCGATGGGGCCCTCCTCCAGGACACCCTCCACGAGCTGGTTCACCGCGCCCGACATGGGGAGGTTGACCAGAATAGCACCGAAGCCCATGGGCAGGAGCAGGGTAGGCTCCATGTCCTTCTTGATGGCCAGATAGATCAGCAAGCCGCCGATACACCACATGGCCACCTGGGGAAGGGTGATGTTTTCAAAGTTGTAGAACAGCTCTGCCAGTTGCCCGAAGAAATTCACGTTGTAATACCTCTCTTTTGATTTGGATTTGAAAATAGCCGAAATAAAAAGACTTTTACCGAAAGTCGAAGAAGACTGTTCGGTAAAAGTCTTGCTATTTCATTCCCGCGCGGGTCGGATGACCGTACTGACGCCCAGGACACGGCAAATGCCGCAAGCTACTCCCTTTTACGCTCCATATTTTAACACAAGTTCAATCATTTGTAAAGAGGAAAAAGGGAGATTTTTCGTGTTTTCAAAGAGAATTTTTGTGGCTTTTTTCAAATTTGGGTTTATCTGTGGGATGCACATCCCTTTCACGCATCCAATACACCAATGGGGAAGGGGCCCCATGGGGGTCTCCTCTATGCTACCCACTATCAAATCTCTTGGCATATCTATGCTTTTTGAAAGTTTTGGGGATTCATAAGGGACTTTTTCAAAAGTCCCTTATGCGGGGGGCAGGGGCAGAGCCCCTCGTTCTCCTCGTTCCCCATAAACTGCAACTTACCCTTCAAATCTCTCCCCGATCTCCTTGAGGAGCTGACGGATGGGGAGCTGCTGGGGGCAGATCTCCTCGCAGGCGCCGCACCCGATGCAGTCGGTGGGCTTACCGCCCTTGGAGGTGACCCAGTTGTAGTGACCGCGGGCATCCTCGGTGTTGAAGCGGCGGGCCTTGTTCTCCGCGCCGAAGATGGAGTGGATGCGGATGCCCATGGGACAGCGGTCGCCGTCGGTGCAGTACTTGCAGGAGGTGCAGGGGATGGTGGGGATGGCGCGGATGATGTCGGCCACGCGGTAGACGGTGTCGAACTCGGTCTCGGTGAAGGGGGTGAAGTCCTTCATGGACTTGATGTTATCGGTCATCTGATCCATATTGCTCATGCCCGACAGCACCATGAAGATGTTGTCGAAGGAGGCGGCGTAGCGGATGGCGTAGCCTGCGGGGGAATACTCGCCCAGCTTGGCGATCTCCTCCAGGCCTGCCTCGGGGAGGTTGACCAGACTGCCGCCGCGGACGGGCTCCATGACGATGACGGGCTTGCCGTGCTTCACGCAGACCTCATAGCAGAGGCGGGACTGGACTCCCGCGTCCTCGTAGTCCAGATAGTTGAACTGGAGCTGAACCACCTCGATGGCGGGCTGCTCCGAGAGGATCATATCCAGCACGTCGGCCTTATCGTGGAAGGAGATGCCCACGTGGCGCACCTTGCCCTCGGCCTTCAGCTCGGAGGCGATCTCAAAGGCGCGGTTGTTCGTGTAGTGGGGGTAGTTCCCTGCCGTCAGAGAGTGGAGGAGGAAGAAGTCAAAGTACTCCACGCCGCAGGCCTCCAGCATGGACTGGAAGTAGGGGCGGATCTCCGCCTCGGTGTTGAAGAAGTTGGGGGAGAGCTTATCCGTGAGGATGTAGCTGTCGCGGGGGTAGCGGGAGGTGAGGCACTCCTTGACCGCCAGCTCGCTCTTGCCGCCGATGTAGCCGTGGGCGGTGTCGAAGTAGTTGAAGCCCGCGTTGATGAAGGCATCCACCATGTCGCAGGTCTGGGGGATATCCACGGCATCGCCGTTCATGGGGAGACGCATCATGCCGAAGCCGAAGTTCTTTTTGATCTCGGGGTAGAAGGTGTTCATGGGATTATCTCCTTTTGTGATATACATTAAATTTGGGTTTATCGCTGAGCTTTGCTCAGCAGAGAGATACAAGATACGGAGATACAAGATACAAGATATAGAACGGATTACGCTGTAACGTTTTTCATATCTTGTATCTTTGTATCTTGTAACTTGTATCTCGCAGTAAAACTGCAATTTGAATTTCTCAAAACTTAATACTGTTATGGTACCCCGTAATGATCCCCTCGCGGTAGAGATGGGAATCATTGGCCGTCTGCAACACGTGGGGGTACACGTACTTCCCTCGCGGCTCAAAGTTGATCACCGACATGGAGCTGTGGCTGAAATCGAAGTGGGTGCAGAACATGGGGTAAGGGATATCCAGCATACTGCTGAAGAAGCTCATGCCGAAGCCTTGGTGGGCGAAGAGGGCCACGCGGTCGCGGTTGAGATGCTCACCCACTACCTCATAGCGGGCGTTTTCCCTGTCGTGGCGGAAGCCGAGGGACAGGAAAAACTCGTCCACGGCGGCGTTGACCCGCTCCACGCCTGCCTTGAAGTTCAGTCCCGCAAGCTCGGGATGCTCATACCACTTCTCGCCCAGAGCGCGCACCTCGGGGGAGGAGAAGATCTCCAGATATTTGGGGTCAAAGAACGCCCAGGTATGCTCATACTTGGGATGGGGGACGGTGAACTCGTTCCAGACGATGCCCTCGTCCGCCCAGTCGCAGGGGGTGATCTCCTTTCCCAGCAGGTCGCAGATGGGCTGGGCCGTCTGCATGGTGCGGAGGGTGGGGGAGGCGAAGACGCGGTCGATGCCAAAGAGGCAGAGACGCTTGGAGAGAGCCTTGGCCTGCTCCCTTCCCAAAGGGGTCAAAGAGTAGTCGGGCACGCCCAAGGGCTCGCCGTGGCGGATATAGTAGAAAAGCATGGACTTCTCCTTTCGCGAATCAGAACTTGATTCCGTTATTGTACCCCGTCAGAAGCCCCTCGCGGTAGAGGTGGGAGTCATTAGAGGATTGCAGCACCTTAGGGTAGACGTACCCACCCATCTCGGTGAATTGGATCACAGACAGAGAACTGTGGCTGAAATCGTAGTGGGTGGAGAACTGGGGGTAGGGGATATCCAGCATACTGCTGAAGAAGCTCATGGCAAAGCCCTGATGGGCGAACAGAGCCACCCGCCCGTGATTGGGGGTCACGACCTCGTAGCGGTGATTCTCACGGTCATGACGATAGCCCAGCTCCAAGAAGAAATTGTCCACGGCCTCGTTGACACGCTTCACACCCTTGGCAAAGTTGTACTTATCAAAGGCGGGATGCTCATACCATTTCTTACCCAGCGCAAAAACCTCGGGAGAATTGAACAGAGCAACGAGCTCGGCATCAAAGAAGGACCAGTTATAGCCCGTATCCTCGCGGATAATCATGAAATCTTGAGCTGCCAGTGCCTCGTCAGCCCACGGGCATATGTTGATCTCCTTTTTCAGAAGGTCGCAGAGGGGCTGTGCCGTCATTCTGGCTCGGTTGGAGGGGGAGGAATAAACCTTGTCCACGCCGTGAACGATCAGACGCTTGGCCAGAGCCTTGGCCTGCTCCTGCCCCAGCGGGGTGAGGGAATCGGGATCGTAAATAGGGTCACCGTGGCGGACGTAGTACAAAAGCATGGTCATATCTCCTTGGTGTTGGATTGTATGTAATCATTTTACCATGAAAGCGGGAATTTGTCAACGGGGGTTGAGGAAATCCGTTGGAGAAATTCAAATTTGGGTTTATCGCAGAGCGATAAACCCAAATTTGAAGTGAAAAGTGAAGAGTGAAAAGTGAAGAGTGGAGGTGCAAATCCTTCGGATTTGTCCATTTTTTCGATTGAAATGAAGGAAACCGAAGGTTTCCCTCCTCACTTCTTCACTATTCACTATTACCTATTACTTAAATTGCA
>JBGVRH010000067.1:0-4068 GCA_045128275.1 Eubacteriales bacterium
CAATGGGGAAGGGGCCCCATGGGGGTCTCCTCTATGCTACCCACTATCAATTCTCTTGGCATATCTATGCTTTTTTGAAGGTTTTTGGAGTTCTTAGAACCTTTTTGCAAAAAGGTTCTAAGCCGCCGGAGGCCGTTCCCCCGTTCCCCTATAAACTGCAATTTGAAAAACAGCGGCCTGTCTTGTGACAAGCCGCCAAAGGTGAAAATTACTGATCAAACTTGTCCGACAGCTTGTACTGGATGCAGGGACAGCCGTTCTCGATGGGATACCCGATATCGTTGGGTGCGGCCCACTTCACGGCGTTGCAGATGATGCGCTGGACGTAGGGGTTGTAGTAGGAGCGGCAGAACTCGTGGCCGGGCTGGAAGTAGAAGACCTTGCCTGCGCCGCGGTAGTAGCACAGACCCGCTCGGAAGATGAAGCCGTCCTCAAACCAGCCGCCGAAGACCAGCTCGTCGGGCTGGGGCACGTAGAAGGGCTCGCAGTACAGCTCCTCAAAGAGGTTGAAGTGGTCGGGAATACCCGCGGCGATGGGGTGAGCGGGGAGGAGATTCCACATGATCTCGTTCTGGTCGCGGCCCCAGGAAAGGTTGCCGTTGGTGCCCACCACCTGCTTGAAGACCTTGGAGTGGTGACCCGAGTGGAGGACGATCAGACCCATCTTGCCCATGTAGACACGCTGGCGGATGCGCTCCACCAGACCGTCATCCACCTCATGGTGCGCCATGTGACCCCACCAGAGCAGTACGTCGGTCTCGTTCAGCACGTCATCGGGCAGACCCTGGTCGGGATCGTCCAGCGCGGCGAGGCGGACGTTCAGAGAGGCATCGTCAGCCTCCAGAAAGGACTTGATCAGACCGTGGATGCCGTCGGGGTAGATGTTGCGGCAGGCCTCCTCCAGCTTCTCGTGGCGGAATTCGTTCCAGACAACAACGTTGAGCTTCTTTTCGGACATGGTAGTATCTCCTTGTTTGGATTGGATTTTTAGGATGAAATATCAGTTCATGGGGGGCATGGTGGAGGCGTCTACCTCCTCGGCAATGATCTTGTTGGCCCAGAAGCCCATCTTGATGCGGGCCTTGACGTAGGCCGCAGGGGACTCGGGGGAGAGGGTCACCACCACGTCCTGGCAACGGCGGGTCATGCCGCAGGTGAAGTGGAGGTTGTAGGTGCCGTAGGGAAGGGGGATGCGGACGCTCTGGGTGTTGGCGATGTGGCCGTAGGGCTCGCCATTGATGTAGGTGCCGTAGCCCACGGCGATACCGACGGGAGAGCCCATGCGGTAGATCTGGATAAAGCCGCCCTCATAGCCCTCCACGGTCTGACCGCACTTGGGGCAGACGGGATTGGCGGGGGAGAGATCCGATACGGTGGAGCAGTACTTGCACTTGAAACGAAGCAGCATGATGGAGTTCCTCCTGATTATTCTATATTGTAGTATGATTATACCTCAAAGCTGAACCCGTCGTAAGCAGGTGTTACCCCGCGGGGCTTCAGATACTCCACCAGACCCTCGTGGTCGGTGTGGAGCGTCCGCGCCAGGTGGGAGACGTAGTATTTCACGTCGGGGGCGAAGAGATTGTATTTCTTGAACATGGTCAGCATGATGTCCAGCATCTCGGGAGTGTTATGCTCGAAGATGCGCCAGTCGTAGGTGGCGGTCTCGCCGCAGGTCAGCTCCAGCACCATGGCGTTGACGGGCTTTTCACGGATGATGTTCCAGGAGGTGGTGGGGATCCAGGCCGAGTCGCAGCCGTAGTAGAGGATGCGGCCGTCCTTCTCCACCAGATAGATGCGGGGAGTCTCGTCGGGCAGCTCAGTGGCGTGGTTGGCCCGCAGGGGGGTGACCTTGTAGCCGTCGAACCAGTAGTCGCGGTTGATGAAGGTCTCCTTGAAGTTCACCAAGGCGGCCATCTGCTCCCCCACCAGGAGGGTGAGCTTGTTCATGCACATCCGATCCGCCCACAGGGTACAGCCGTAGCGGTGGCACAGCTCCACCACCGTCCAAGGATCGAAATGATCCCCATGGGAGTGGGTGACGATGATATTCTTGACGTTCTTGAACAGATCGGGGGAGCCGTTCTTCTCCGCGAAATGGAAGATGTGGCTGTTGGGATCTACCAGCAGATCGTCATTGATGAGGATGGAGGAATTGCGGCGGAAAAACTCGCCGTCGCGGTAGGCTCGGATATCCCAGTCAGCCGCGCCCGTGCCGAGAAAGGTGACTTTCATGGTGAAATCTCCTTGCAGAAGTGATTATCTATATCATACACAATTTTGAAGCAAATTGCAAGGGGTTTGGGGAAATTTGTGCAAAAAATATCCCACCCTCCGTGAAAAGGAAGGTGGGATCTGTTGCGAAAGGATTTCAGTTCTCCCCATAGAACCGCTGATAGAATTCCTTGTCGATCTCACCCGTGACGGGGGACGACCGCAGGAAGCCGCGGTGCTGCTTGACGATGGGGGCGTAGCGGTTCTCGGTGACGATGATATGCTCCAGAAGGGGCACGCCAAGAGTCTCCAGCGCGCTCTCCACGTCCTGGGTGATCTGGTAGTCGTTGCCCGAGGGGATGGCCAGCCCGCGGGGATGGTTGTGAGCCAGCACCACCCCCGAGGCGTGCTTGAACAGAGCCAGCTCGGCGATGCGGCGCACATTGACGTCGGCGGAGTTGATGGATCCGTCCGCCAGATGCACGCAATCAATAAGCCCCATGGAATTGTTGAGCAGGAGCAGGTAGACCCGCTCAAAGGTGACGCCCGTGTAGAGCGCCATCAGGTACTCCCCGATCTTGGCCAGGGTGTCCATGGACTTCATGGGGGTGACCTTGTTCAGGGCGTAGCGGCGGAACACCGAGGGGAGCATGGTGAGGAATCGGGCCGCCTCGGGGCCGATGCCCTTCACCTCGCAAAGCTCCTCGGGCAGAGCGTCCAGAGCCCCTGCCACCGAGCCGAAGCGGTCGATCAAGGCGTGAGCCTGACCGTTTACGTCCCCGCGAGGGATGGCGTAGGTGAGGAGCAGCTCCAGTATCTCATGGTCGGCGTAATCGTCCATACCCGAGCGGTCGTATCGCTCCCGCAGTCGGTTGCGGTGGCCTGCATGGGGATTCTTGGCGGGGGTTTCTTGGTTCTTCATGAGTGTCTCCTTACTGATGTAGTCGATGGGGCAAAGCGAAAAAAGAAAGAGCGGGCGCAAGCCTTTCAGCCGCGCCCACCCGTATTCGCTCAGGATCAGAATGCGATGGTCTTCTCGATATAAGCCTTCAGATCAGAGATAGGCAGTCTCACCTGCTCCATGGTGTCGCGGTCGCGGACGGTCACGCAGCCGTCGGTCTCAGACTCGAAGTCGTAGGTAATGCAGAGGGGAGTACCGATCTCGTCCTGACGGCGGTAACGCTTACCGATGGAGCCGGTCTCGTCGAACTCCATGTTGAAGTACTTGGCCAGGTCGTCGAAGACCTCCAGAGCCTTGTCGGAGAGCTTCTTGGACAGGGGCAGGACGGCGGCCTTGACGGGAGCCAGAGCGGGATGCAGGTGCAGGACCACACGGACGTCGTTCTTAGCGGGATCCACGACCTCCTCGTCGTAGGCATCGCACAGGAAGGCCAGAGCCACGCGGTCAGCGCCCAGGGAGGGCTCGATGACGTAGGGGATGTACTTCTCATTGGTCTCGGGATCGAAGAACTCCATGGACTCGCCCGACACGGTCTGGTGCTGGGTCAGGTCATAGTCGGTACGGTCAGCGATACCCCAGAGCTCGCCCCAGCCGAAGGGGAACAGGAACTCGATATCGGTGGTACCCTTGGAGTAGAAGCACAGCTCCTCGGGGCTGTGGTCGCGCAGACGGAGGTTCTCCTTGCGCATACCCAGGTTGTAGAGCCACTCCTCGCAGAAGCCTCTCCAGTACTGGAACCACTCCAGGTCGGTGCCGGGCTTGCAGAAGAACTCCAGCTCCATCTGCTCGAACTCACGGGTACGGAACACGAAGTTACCGGGGGTGATCTCGTTACGGAAGGACTTACCGATCTGACCCACGCCGAAGGGCATCTTGCGGCGGGTGGAGCGGGC
>JBGVRH010000068.1:0-18373 GCA_045128275.1 Eubacteriales bacterium
TCATTATTCATTATTCATCATTCATTATTCATTATTGGGTTTATCGGAACGATAAACCCAAATTTGAAGTCAACTTACCATTACAGAAGAAACCATGATACCAAAAGACCACCCTTCCGTTTGACGCGGTTGGGTGGTCTTTCTGTTTTTTGTGAGTTATTCGCCCAGGGTGAGGGTGAAGGTCACGGGGTTGGTCTCGGCCTGCTTATCGCCGCCGATGACGGATACCACGATGGTGATGGTATCTCCCTCCGCTACCTCCAGGGTGACGGACTCGGCGCCGTTTGTAAAGTCGGTGACCTTGGAATTGGCCAGGTTATTGAGGCTGATGTTGTTGATAGCATCGGCCGAGGTGACGGTGAGCTTGCCTGCGGCGGTGGCCGTCCAGCGGTAGTAGACCATGCCGTCCTGGGGGACGTTGGCGGTGATCGACTCGCCCAGGGTCTCGATGACGATGGGGTTATCCATGGCACCGGGATCCGAGACGAGGGTCAGAGTGATCTCGCGGGTGTCGCCGTTTTTGTTGGTGAGGGCCACGTAGGCGTGGTCACGGGGGGAATCGGTGACGATGCGGACGGCGATGGAGCCGTTCTCGTCGGGGGCATAGGTCTGGTCTCTGAAGAGGATCTCGGCCCCCGCATCGGTGACGTGCAGGGTACGGTTATAGCCGCCGAAGAGGGTGAAATGGTAGGTCTCGCCTGCGGGGACGGTCACGGTGAGGCTGTCCTCGTTGATGACGAAGGGACGCTCCTCGGAGCCGTTGGGGGTGTTGTCAATGACCTCCAGGGCCACGGGCTCCATGCCCGCCTTGACGGTGATCTTAGTGTCGATGCCCAAGACGTACTCGGGGAGCACGTCGAAGCGGACGGTGTACTCGCCCTCGGGGAGGGTGACGGTGACGGTGCCCTCGTTGTCGGCGGTGAGGGTGGCGGACTCGCCCTCCTCAGAGGCGGGGAGGATGGTGAGCACGGCCTCGGGCATGGCGTTGCCGTCCTGATCCTTAACCGTCAGGGTAACCTCCACCTTGGCGGCGGGGGTCTCGGTGGGTGCCTCGGTGGTGGCCTCCTCACCGGCGGCGGTGGTATCCTCCGTGGTGTCGGCGGGGGTGTCCTTATCGCAGGCGGTCACGGCCAGGAGGCTGACCGCGAGCGCCAGAATGAGCAGAATTCTTACGAGCTTCATAGTATCTCTCTTTTCTTTTTAAGATCAAGCGGGGATAAGAGGCTGGATGACCGCGAGACCGGCGCACTTGAAGGTCATGTTCCGATCCGCGTCGATGGCGATCTCGATGGCGCAGGCGGTGCCGTCGGTGTTGGTGACAACCACACCGTCGGCCTCGGTGTAGAAGTAGCGGTAGTCCCCCGACTCCTTGCCGTTGTTGTTGTCCACCATGGACAGGATGCCGTTTTTGAAGGTAAGGACGTACATGCCGTCGACCAGGAAATTGACGTTGTAGGTGCCGTTCAGGAGGGCGGTCTTATCCTCGCCCGCGGGGATGCGGGCAAGGTCCAGGTCGATGACATCCTCGGTGAGGGTCATGAACGCGGTGGTGGTCACCAGGAAGGTGACGATCTCACCCTTCTCGGCGGTGAAGGTATAGGGCAGGGTCACGGCCTCGTGCACGTCACCGTCCAGGCGGAAGATCTCGGCATTGGTCTCGCCGTTGGCGACAGAGAGGCAGAAGGTGCCCGTGGCGGGAGCGGTGAAGGTCACGGTAGTGCCCGCGCAGTAGAAGTTCTTTACGGTCACGTCAATGGCATTGTAGCCGATCTGAAGGTTCTCTCCCGTGGAGTCCCCCGTGCCGCCGAGGTAGGGGTCGGCCAGGGTGAACTGGATCTCAGCGGGGGCAGAGCCGTTGTAGACCAGGATGAGGGTGTAGCCGTCGGTGTAGCCCATGACGGTGGCACCGGGGTTCAGAATCTGACCGTTGTAGGAGGCGACCACGTTCTTGTCGGTCCAGCTGAGAATGTAATCGACGTAGAAGGCGGGATCGGCAGAGCCGCTCAGGGTGACGGTGTACTCCTTGCCGGGGATCATGGTCTGGGTCTGGGTACCCACATACAAGTCGAATTCGTAGGCGATGCGCTTCACGGTGACCGAGACGGTGTCTGCGCCCGAAGCGGACTGCACGGTGTAGCTGACAGAGCCGCCTGCGGGGATATTGACCTCGAGCTCGGTGTGCCAGGTCGCGCCGCCGTCCACGCTGATCTGATCGCCGCCCGAGACAGACAGGGTAAAGTCGGAGGTCTCGCCGTCGTTGATGAAGCTGTTGGTAGCACCCACCTGGGCATTGCAGGAGTCGCCGTTCATGGTGGGCACGTAGCCGAGGTAGGAGACGCGGATGATATCCGTGATATCGTCGGTGCCGTCGTAGTCATAGATATCCACGGTGACGTAGAGGACGATCTTCTCCCCCTTCTTCATGTTGGCCTTGGTGTAGCTGCTTCCCTGGCCGTTCATGGAGGAGGTGTTCTCGTTCCAGAGGTAGAAGTCCACGAAGGGGTTCAGAGCCTGGACCATGTAGGAGCCTGCCTGGGTCGCGGTGACCGAGATGGCGTAGTAGGAGCCGTAGGGGGCGGTGACGGTATTGTCTCCCTCCTTGAGACTCTCGGCTTCCATGGAAACGATGTTGCAATCGAAGCTGAAGTAGGGGACGCTCGTGTTCTCGTAGCGAACCTTGAAGGACATTTCCTGGTTGTCCTCGGTGGCGGTGACCACGATGGAATCGCAGACGTAGTCATTCCAGACCAGGCCCAGGGTGGAGGAGCTGATCTGGTAGCGGCCTGCCTTGGGGACTGTGAACTTGACGGTCACGTCGGAGTTGGTGGGGAGGGTGTAGCCCTCGGCCTTCAGAGAGCCCAGGGTGATCTCGCTGTCCACCTTGGCGACGATGTAGGTATAATCCAGCTTACCGCCCTCGGGCACGCTCCAGGGGAAGTAGCGGGCCTGCACCGTGAAATCGCAGGGCTGGGCAATGTCCATGAAGTAGACCTGATCGTAGATGGGATAGCCGTCCTCGCCCATCTCGCCCAGACCGAACTGCACCTCGTCGTGGCTGGTGGAGAAGATCATGTAGCGGCCGGCGGTGGGGGCGGTGAAGGTGATATCCTCGTAGGCGTACTTGAAGGAGCCCACGATGGTCAGACTGCCCTTGCCGTCGGAGACGATCATTTCCACAGCCGAGAGCTTATTGCCCACGACGGTGACGGCGGTATCGGCGGTGATCCCGTTCAGCTTGATGGTGTAGATGTTGTACTCACCGTCGGGGGTGGGCTTGCCCTCCTGCTTGGCTCCCGCGACCGAGACCACCTCGGCGTAGGTAGGCACGCGGAGGGTGAAGGTGGCGGGGGTGTTCTCCTTGAGAATGAAGGTATTGGACTCGATCCCGTCGGGGGTGATGACCGTGACGTACTCGGGGACGGTCACGGTGACGGTGTAGAGGTGGAAGACCACGTGAGCGCAGATATCGCAGACACCGTCCTCCTCGTGACCGCTGTGAGCCATCTCATCCTTCTTCACGTCGTGGCCGCAGGTAGAGGCGAACCAATGGTTTGCGCCGTCGGAGGAGAGGGTATCGGCAAAGGTGTGGAAGTGGGGAGGCGTATACCCGCAGATATCGCAGGTGCTGTCGCCGTTCTCATCCGCATGGACACCCTTGTCGGCAACGGAAATATCGTGGCCGCAGGTAACGTCCTTCCAATGCTCGTCCTCGGTGGTGGTCCAGGACTCGGCGTAGGTGTGCTCGTGACCGCCGTTCTCACCGCAGGTGTCGCAGGCACCGTCGTTGTTCCCGTCGGCATGGGGGGTCAGCTCGATACCGTCCACGCTGTGACCGCAGGTGGGGGCGTGCCAGTGGCCGTTCTCGCCCACCGAGACCCAGGCCTCGTCGTAGGTGTGGGCATGGTCGTAGTCGTAGGTGCAGACGTCGCAGATGGCATCGTTGTTCTCGTCGGCGTGCTTGGCCTCGCCGTCCTTGACGTTGTGGCCGCAGGCAGACTTATGCCAGTGGGTGGACTCGTTCCACGTCCAGCCCTCGTCATAGGAGTGGGTGTGGTCAGCGATGTAGCCGCAGACGTCGCAGATATCGTTGCCGTCGGCATCTACGTGATCGCCGCGGTCGGACTCCAGCTCGGCGTGCTCGCAGGTGGCGGCGTGCCAGTGCTGGGTGGCGTCGTAAAGCCACACCGAATCAAACGAATGCTCATGGGGGGGCTCCTCGTTCTTGTCACAGGCGGCGAAGGCGGCCAGGACAAGGGTCAGAAGGAGGAGCAGAGCGAATACCTTTTTCATGTTGGTATACCTCCTAAAAAAACTTTTGGTCATTCAAACATTACATCACGCCCCGAAGGGGCATATCACGCCGCAGTCATATCACGCCCCGAAGGGGCATATCACTCCGCCGCAGGCGGACAAATTCATAGGTTATGCGGAGAGATGCCCTTCGGGCGTGATATGCGCTTCGCGCGTGATATGCGCTTCGCGCGTGATATGCGCTTCGCGCGTGGGGGGGGGAAAGAGAATCACTTTTCGCGGTAGTAGCCGCAGGCGAAAAGCCATTGGTCATCCTCGGCGGCGTAGACTGAGACCGAGGGGTTGGTCTCCACGAAGCCGTTGCCGTCGAAGAAGAGGAGCTGGTTGACGCTGTACTTCTGGAGGAACTGCTTCAGCTCCTCGGTGACGGCGGTGACACCGTCGGTGTTACAGTAGTCACCGTAGCCCGCCATACCGAAGGCCTCGGTGGGACAGCGGCGGCAGTCCACGTGGCACTTGTCACAGGCCTCGGAGCAGGCACCGTTGGCAAAGCCCAGCTGGGCGCTCTCGCAGGTATTGCTTTCGCGGCAGGGGCAGTTGGTGACGCAGAAGTAGGGGCCGTTATCACCGGGAGGATCCACCACAAGACCGCCGAAGCCCTCAATGAAGAGCTTGTAGTTCTCGGTGCCGCCGGATACCGTCAGAGCCTTGTTGCCTCGCATCTCCACGGTGGTGAAGGAGGCATCCATGAAGCGGCAGGGCTGGGAGACGTAGGCGTACAGGACAGGGCCGTAGCCGTGGGTCTCGGGGTACTTGGCTTCATCGAAGAGGTGGTAGTAGTTGTCTCCGCCCTCGGAGAGGGGCCAGAGCTTATAGTTTTTGCTGTCAAACACATTGGCGGAGTTGGAGCCAACGGTCTGAACGAACTCGGCACCGACGAATTCATACTTGCTCTTATCGAAGTCGGGGGCTCGCTCCAGATGCTCGTCGGAGGGGTACATCATCCGGGACTCGGTGAGGTTCAGGGAGAACTCACCGTCCAGGGTGATGGCGAAGTAGACCTTGATGGGGAATTGGTCATCGGTGGAGGTGGAGAGAACGCCGAAGCTGAAGGTGACCTGGCCGCCGTCCGAGATCATCTCGTCGGCGATCTTGACGTCCAGCTTGAAATTCTTGGTGTAGGTTCCCTCGGCTCCTCCGTCGTCGGCGGTGTACTGGTACTGCTTGAAGAAGCGGTTCGCGCCGTAGAACTTGGCCTGGGGGTTGACCTTGTTCTCAATGGTGTCCATCCAGGATTCCACCGAGTAGGTGCCGCTCTTGGGGGGCGCGAACTCAAAGAAGATCTCGTGGGTGGGGGAGGTCAGCTCCACGCAGTAGAGGCCTGTGTTCTTGATCTCAATGGCGTTGTAGAGCTGGTCGCCGTGGCCGCGGGTGGTGACAATCTTGTACAGCTCGATCTCCACGTTGCGGTCATTGTTGGTGGCGGTGTAGGTATTGGGGTTGTAGGTGTAGCCCTCGGGAATGGCGGTGAGGCGGATGCGGTAGTCACCGTCCAGGCCGCCGACGCGGGCGGTACCGTCCTTCCCTACCTCGGCGGTATGGATGGAGTAGCCGTCGCTCCATTGCACCGAGATGGGATGCTCCTCCGAGGGGATATAGACCTCGCCGCCCACCTTGAGGGTGACGGTGAAGGGATTTTCGTCCACGTTGCCCTCGGCATCGGTGACGACCTCGTCGGATCCTGCCTCGGTCTCGTGACCGTGGCCCCCGGGATCCTTGACGGCGGGGTTATACTCCCCGCAGGCGGTGAGCAGGAGGAGCAGAGCCGAAAGGAGGGCGCACAGGCGCAGAAATTTATGTCTCATCTTACTGGCTTCCTCCTTTCTTTCTGATGCTGAAGAAGCTCTTGATATCCTGCCATCTCAGCTTGCGGATGATGATGTCCACCACGTAGAGGGCTACGGCGGCGATCATCAGGGGAACGAGGTAGCGCACCACGAAGGTGGCGACCTCCTTATCGTCGTTCTCCAGGGAAGGGATGATTCCCTCGTAGACACCGCCTCGGTTGCGGATGGCAGCGTGGAGGGAGGCGGGATCGAAGACCGCGAACACATCGTACTCGGGCGCGTAGCCTACGTGGAAGGCCGCCTCGGACTCAAAGGTCTTGTCGGCGTAGGCGTAGGTAATGTGGATGAGGTAACGGCCTCGGAGGGGTGTCTCAAAGGCGTAGAAGTAGCGGGCGGAGTCAAAGGTCAGCCGCTCGGTGACGGTGGAGCCGTCGGGGAGCGTGATGGTAACGTCGGTGGTGGCGAAGGGGTTGAGGGTGACGGGGATGATCTCCACGGTGGAGTGGGAGCCATCATAGGTGACGTCGATGGTGTAGGGGTAGTCCACCCGCTGGGCGGGGGTATTCTGCACCAGGACGTTCTCAAAGAAGCGGTTGCCGCTCTCGTTCTCCCAGGTGGTAGCCCACTCACCCGTGAGGGTGGAGGTGAAGGTAGAGACACGGCCGTTTCCGTAGGCCCAGTAGGCGTAGAGGGGGGCTTCCACGGTATTGCCGCCGGCTTTGACGTAGTCCACCGTCAGCACGGTGGTGGCCGAGGCCTTGGCCTTGGCGTAGGTGTAGCCCATGATATCGGGGACGGAGGCGATGCCGTTCAGAACGGTATCATGCTCCCGCTTGATACGGACGGGGGTCTGCCCCTCGATGACCGACTGAGTCAGCTCGTCGGCGATCTCCGAGAACATGATCTCCAGGAGAGACTCCTCGGTGATGATCTCGAAGTAGCTGCCGCCGCCTGCCTCGGCGATGCCCTTGAGGGTGGCGATGCCCTCCTCACGGGCGGCGGGGTGGATGACCGAGGTGGTGATGCCGTTGTCGTGGAGGCGCGTCACCACGTCGGCGGGGGTATCGCTCTCCAGGGTGTAGGACATACCGTCCGAGATCAGCATGATCTGCTTATCGTCGTAGGCCATGTCGATCATCAGCTCTCCCGCCTTGTCCAGGGCGGTACCGATGACGGTTCCCTGGTAGGGCTGGATGCTATGGATGAGGGTGGCGATCTCCTCGCGGTGCACCGCCTTGACGGGGGACTGGAGGACGTTGATCTCGCCCCAGAAGTTGACCACCATGACGTAATCGTTATCGTCCAGCATATTCATGAGCTGGATGGCGGCCTGCTTGGCGATCTTGAGGCGGGAGAAATTCTGCATACTGCGGGAGGTGTCGATGACGATGGCGTAGAGCTTGGGATCCTGGTCGCTGTTGCCGTACTTGACGGGGAGCATATCCTCCAGGGCTTGCAGGATGTTGTCCGACTTGTTCTGGATTTTGAGGTCGCCCAGAGTGACCAGGGATTTTCCGAAGCGGGAGACCACCTTCTCCACGCCGTCGATGAAGGCGGTGTAGTTGTGGAGCTCGCGGATATCCACGTTTGAGATCATGATCTCATCGTACTTGCAAAGCTCCTCCACGGTGCAGGGGACGTCGGGATTTTGGATGTAGGCATCGATCTCGGCGCGGTCGCCGTAGAGCTGACGGGCCTTTTCCAGATCGGCTTCATCATTGGACACCAGGAGGACCTGAAGCCCCGCCACGATGGTCTGGGTGAAGTCAAAGGTATTGTTGGTGGTACAGTAGTCTCCGTCGGCGGAGATGGCCACGCGGTAATCGTAGCGGCCTGTGGAGCCTGTGGGGAGGTCGATGCTGATGATGTTGTAGCCCCTCTGGAGCTTGACGGCCTGGTTACTGACCCGCTCGCCCTCCACGTAGAGGACGGCGATGGCCCCCGTATCGTAGCTGGATCGGATCAAGACCTCGGCGGTGGCCTCGTGGTTCATGTAGGTGGAGGGGGCGTACTCCACGTCGGAAAGCTGGATCTCCTTCTGATCCTCGGCCAGGTTGTTGTCCACGTAGACGGCATCGATGTAGATGCCCTCGGCGTAGACGTTCTCCACGGCGGACACCAGCTTGCCTGCGGCATCCTTGGCGGTCTCCTTGCCGTCGGTCAGCAGGATCATGCGCTTGATGACGCCCTCATCGTACAGCCCCACGGCGTAGTCCAGGGCTTGGGAAATGTCGGTGGCGGAGTTGTCCACGCCGCTTCCCTTCACCGAGGGGATCGTCTCGGCATCGAAGTCCGACAGGAGCTTCACATCCTTGCCGAAGACCACCACGGCCATCTTGGAGTTCTTGGGGAGCTTTTCTTGGATCTCCTGTATGTAGGCATCCACCTTATCCAGGTTGCGGTCGGAGGAGTAGGAGACGTCGGCCACCACGATGACCTGGGTCTCGGTCATGACCGTGGTATGGATCATGCCCGCCAGGGCCAGGATCACGCAGACCGAGATGATGATGTGGAGGGCCAGGGAGATGAAGACGCTTTTGTGGCGGTTCTCCTTGCGGATGGCGATGAGGATGGGGATGATGATCGCCAGGAGCAGGGGGATGATGAGGAGGAGCAGATAGGGATTATCGAAGCTGATATTTTTCATAACAGTACACCATCCAATCTGCCAGGAATATCACGAGAAGCGAAATGAAGATGATCCACAGGGGATCGAATTTGCCGTCAAAGCCGCCGTCGGTGGCCTCACCCTGCAAGGCGACCGCGTCGTAGGTGACGGTGGGGTCACACTCGGCCTCCTTCATGGCAGACCAGATATAGAACTCTCTGGCAGAGCCCGATACGGTCATGTTGACGGTATAGATGCCCACCTCGGTGAGGCGGAAGCTGTCGGAGGCACCGTCGGTGTCCAGGTAGGTCACGTCGCCCGAGGGGGATTCCACGCGGATGCTCTCGCAGTTGGTGATGACGTTGACCGTGGCCAGCTCCCCGCACTCGTAGGTGGTGCGGTCGATCATGTCGGGGAAGGAGAAGGCCAGGAGGTTGCGGATGAAGACGGTGTAGTCGTAGAGCAGGGGGAGGTTGGAATCGTGGAGGTCGAAGGCGATGACGGCCTCGCGGTTGCCGAACTCGGTCACACCCGCGAAGACCACGGGACTGCCCTTATAGGAGAGCAGGGTGGTGAAGTTTCTGTAGAAGCCGCACTTGACGTAGCGGGTGACGTAGATCTCCTTGCCGTTCATGCCCTCCATCAGGGTCTGGGTGGCGGAGGAGGTGGAGGTGGAGGGGGTCAGCAGCTCGGCCTTGGCCAGGGTCACGTCGCCCTGGACGGTGTAGCCCGCGCCCTCCACGTTGCCGTTGACGTTGACCATCCAGACGGTGCCGTCGGTGGGAAGGGTCATATCCAGGGGGACAACGGTATCGAAGACGTAGAGCCCGTAGCCCACGCGGCCGTCGTACTCCTCGGGGGTCATCACGTCGATGCTCGCGTCCAGCTGACTGCGAAGCACCGACTCCAGGAAGAAGGGACGCTCGCTGACCAGGAGGGTGTTGTAGGAGTTCTCGCTGGTAACGTTGTGGATGATGAACTCATTATCCAGGGGCTGGGCATCGGTCTCGGCGATCTTGACCTTCACCGAGGAGAAGGACTTGGTCTCGGCGGAGAGGGAGAAGGGGGTAGGCTCGCCTGCCTTGACGGGGATGATCTTGGTCTCGGTAGGGGTCTCGGCTCCGTCCAGGTAGAGGGAGAGGGTGAGATCTCTGTCGGACTCAAAGGAGGTGAGAAGCCCCGTGACAGTGAGGGTATCCCCCAGGTGGGTATGGGTGATGCCCGAGAGGCTGTAGTTGTCCACCTTGCCTGCGATATTGACCACCTCGATATTGCGGGAGGTCTCATAGTCGCTGTCGGTGACAAGGAACGTCTTGAGAGAACTATTCTCGTTGAAGTAGCCCTGGGCGATGCCGATGGCATCGGTGAGGTCAAGGGTATTGTGGGCGGGCTGTAGCTCGTCCAGCAGGAGGAGGGCCTGCTCCTTGTCCTCGGTGCGCTCGCAGATGACGGTGGTGTTGTCCCCCGCGTAGACCAGGGTGAAGATACTGCCGTCGATGGCATTGGTGATTCTCTCGCGGATGGCGGACTTGGCGGCCTCAAAGCGGGTCATGGCTACGGGCTCCTCTCCCTCCTCGGGGATGAGGCCCGCGTCTGTCCGCATACTGCCCGAGCCGTCCAGGATGAAGCAGTATTCGTTGGCCGAGCCGGGCACCGTGATGATGGGGTGGGCGATGGCCAGGGAGATCAGGGTGACCGCCAGGATCTGGAGGATCAGGCTGATGATGCCCGCCAGGGGACTGGGTCTGCGCTTCCGCTTGAGGAACCGCTCCGAGAGGGTCCAGAGGTAGGTAGACGCCACCGTCTGCTCGGTGTATTTGCTTTTGATTATGTAGACCAGGATCAGAATGGGAATTCCGATCAGGCCGAGTAATCCAAGAGGATAGAGGAAGCTCACTGGAATACCCCCATATTGACTAATTTTTCAAAAAGGACGTCCTGCGGCTTGTCCTCGGCGGAGACCAGAAGGTAATCCGCGCCGCGGGCGTTGCAGTAGTCGCGGATGCGGCTCGTGGCGTACTCAAGAGCCCGCTTGTAGGCCTTGGCGATCTCGCGGTCAATGTCCTTGCGGTAGAAGAGGGAGGGGTTCTCGGAGTCGAAGAAATGAACCTTGCCTCGTTGCTGGGGCGTGATCTCGGAGAGGGAGAGGATCTGCAGGCAGAAGACGTCCCGACGCTTGCCGATGAGGTGGTCGATGGCGGCCTCGTAGTCGTTGTCGGTGAGGAAGTCAGAAATGATGACCGAAAGCCCGTCGCCATAGCCTACGTTCTCGGGGACGATGGCCTCGCTGATGAAGCTGTCGCCGTCGAACACGATCTCCTCCAGCTTGTTGATGGAGGACAGGAAGGCTTCCTTCCCTACCATACCGCGGATGATCTCGTGGACGGCCTTATCCTTGATGACGTAGATGGACACCTTATCCATCTCGCAGACAGACAGGTAGGCCAGGGTGGCGGCGTAGAGGAGGGCGCGCTGGGCCTTTCCCGGGTCGCCGTACTCCATGGAGCGGCTGGCGTCGATGTAGATGCGGGTGTGCATCTGCCGCTCGTCCAGGAACAGCTTTAAGTAGAGCTTATCGAAGCGGGCGTAGGCGTTCCAGTCCAGCTTGGTGGTATCGTCCCCGTCCACGTAGTCGCGGTAGTCGGCAAACTCACAGGAGGAGCCGTAGGTGCGGCTCTTGTGGTTGCCGCCGAACATACCCGCCACGTTGTTCTTCAGGAGCATCTGGAGATTCTCGATCTGCGCCAGAAGCTCCTCGGTGATCTCAAACTTGGCCATTACTTCTTGGTCTCCCCCACCAGCTTGGCGATGACGTCATCCACGGTGAGCTTATCATTGATGGCGGTGTAGTTGATCTTGATACGGTGGCGCAGGACGGGGAGGGCCAGGGCCTTGATATCCTCATAGGAGACGTTGAAGTTGCCGTTCATGAGGGCGCGCACCTTGGCGCAGGTGATGAGAGCCTGGGCGGCGCGGGGGGAGGCACCGTACTTGATGTACTTCTTGGCGGTATCCGAAGCACCCTCGATCTCGGGATGGGTACCCGACACCAGGCGGACGGCGTAGTCCAGCACCTCGTCGATGACGGGCACCTGGGAAGCCAGCTCCCGCATCTCCAGGATATCGTGACCGTCCATGGCCACCTCGGCGGTCTCGGCCATGGTGATCTGGGTCATCTTGACGATGTCCATGAGCTCCTTATCCGAGGGGAACTTCATGAGGAGCTTGAACATGAAGCGGTCCATCTGGGCCTCGGGCAGGGGGTAGGTACCGTCCTGCTCGATGGGGTTCTCGGTAGCCAGGACGAAGAAGGGCTCCTCCAGCTTGTAGGTGTTGCCCGCAACGGTGACCTTATGCTCCTGCATGACCTCCAGCATAGCCGACTGGGTCTTGGGGGTGGCACGGTTGATCTCGTCGGCCAGCACAAGGTTGGCGAAGATGGGGCCGCGGCGGAACTCGCTCTGCATATTGCCCTGCTCGTCCTTGCGCATGATCTCGGTGCCCGTCACGTCGGAGGGCATGAGGTCGGGGGTGAACTGGATGCGGGAGAAGGGGAGGTTCAGGGTCTTACCCAGGGAGCGGACCAGACGGGTCTTACCCACGCCGGGAACGCCCTCCAGCAGGACGTTGCCTCCCGCGATGATGGCGATGATGACGTTATCCACCACCTCGTCCTGGCCGACCAGGTCGCGGCGGAGCTGGGTCTTTACACTCTGTACAGCGGTATTGAACTTCTGAACGCGCTCGGCGTTGACGTTTACGTTTTCCATGGTATTCTTTCCTTTTCGTAAGTAATTCGGTATGGCCTTCAGCTCAATTACCGTTGTTTTCTTTATTTTCGGAGCCGTTGAAGAGAATGGCGAAGTAGTCGTTCAGAGCCTCCTCCAGCTCGGGGGGGAGGTTGCCGTCCACCAGGAGCTCGGAGATCTTGGCGTAGTAGCCGCCGATGACCTCGCCGTAGGTGACGTAGGCCTCGCGGTCGGGATCGTAGACGGTATCGTCGGAGCCGAAGATCATCTCGCCCGAGCCGAGACCGCCTGCGTGGATCTTGTCGAGATCGTCCTCGGGCTCGTAGTCCTCCTCCCGGCGGGGATCGTCGGGATCGTTGAAGATATGCTCGGGCACCTCGGAGGCCTTGATGCCGAAGATGGACAGGAGGGTGTAGATGGTATCGTCCTCCACCTCCTCGTTGACGGCCTGGATATACAGGGCGCTGTTGAGCGCCTCCTCGGCCTTGGTGAAGAGGGCGCCTACCTCCTCCTCTGCCCTATCCTCGGGAAGGGCGGTGAGGCCTACCGTAAAGGCCAGGAGGGCGATATGTACCTCGTTTTCGGTGTCCACCCCCGAGAGGGTCAGAGCCTGGGTGATGCCCGTGGCCAGGGTGGAGGGGCTGACCGTGCGATCCAGCACGGCGGTCTTGGTGTTGTTCATCCACTCACCAATCAGAAGGGCCTGGAGGGAGTCGATGGCACTACCCAGATCCTGCACCCCGTCCGAGGGGGAGCCGAGCATGGTATCGGCCAGGATATCGTAGGTGTTGTGGTCGGAGACCACGGCATGGATGCCCTCGATGCAGGAGATGACGGCATCCTTCATAGCGGGCTCCTTCTTGATGCTTCCCAGCTTGATGAGCAGGCTCTCCAGCTGCTTGACCACGCCCTCCTTGGGCTCGGCCTCCATGTCGGAGGTCTTGACCTTCTCGATGAGATCCTTCACCGCCTGGGTCTGCCAGGGGGTGATGGCGAAGTTGTTCTCGATGACGGGGGGCGGCTCGGGGGGCTGCTTGGCGGGCACCATCATGATGCCCCCGAAGGTCAGGATCGCCACTACGGGGATCAGGACAAAGAGCCAGGTGCAGACACCCTTGACCTTGCGGCGGGGAGTCTCCTGTAGGATGCGGTCTGTGTCGGCTCTTTGCAGCTCAGCCATGGGGCTTGTGTCCTTGCGGAAGGCCAGCATGGTCTGGGTTTTCTCTCCCAGACGGAGATGCTGATCCACCCTGCGGGCGATGCGCTTCTTGGTGGGCAGGAGGATGAGGAGCATGGCGAGAAGCCCTGCCGCCGCCGCGATCCCGCCGTACAGGCTATATCCAATGAAGTCCGGCTCCACCGCCGACAGCTTGGCGATGAGCCACATCACCGAGACGGTCACGAGCCCCAGAGACAGGCCGAATATGACCGCTCGGAGCACCGCTCCCCCTCGGAGCTTGCGTTTGAATTTTGAGAATCCTTTTCCCATGAAATGCCTCTTTTCTTATGCGAAAACGCGGTAAATTCTACAAGAAAAAACAAAATGCCCATATTACCGCATAATAATATATTATATACAATTCGTGTTTTTTTGTCAACCATAAATGAGAGAAATATGGTTAACGGATTGTAAATACTTTTCCATAAAAAAAGCACCGAGGACTCGGTGCTTGGATATTCATTCGGACAGAACCACGCAAGCCTCGCGGACGGCGCATTTTTCATGGTACTGCTCCTCCAGGGGGATCCATTTTTCTATGAACATGGGGAGATACCCGTCCCCGTCCCGCAGGGCCAGGCGGCGGAGCTGCCGGGCGGGGTCTACCTCGAGGAAGATGCGGAGATCGTAGAACTCCCGCAGGTCGGGGTGGCAGGCGTAGGAGCCTTCCACGATGGTAACGGGGGATGCCTTCACCGCGACGGGGGCGGCGAGGGACATGGTACGGCAGGAGAAGGGGGAGTAGGCAAAGTCCTTCCCTTCCTTGAGGGGGAGCAGCACCTCGGTGAGGAAGCGCTCGCGATCCACATTCCCCCCCGGCTCGGACAGTCGGGCGGGGGTGCGTTGCTCGGGGCGGAGGAAGAACTCGTCCATGTGGATCACGGGGCAATCCAGCTCCCGCGACAGGGCCTCGGCCAGGGTGGTCTTCCCCGAGCCGCAGGGGCCGTCGATGGCGACGGTGATACGCTCCTTCCCTGCCAGAGCCTCGCGGATCAGGGGGAGGGCTTGGTCGAAAAAGGTCATGATGTCCTCCTTTTGGCAGATCATTTTCCAAAGAAGGCGGCCACGGTCTTCATTTGCTCGGCCACGCGGACGTGGAAGGGGCAACGGGTCTCGCAGAGGCCGCACCCGATGCAGTCCGAGGCGTGCTTTTCCAGGGCATCATAATGCTCCATGACGGTGGCGGGGATCTCCTCGTGCTGGATAGCCAGGTCGTAGAGCTTGTTGATCATGGCGATATCCACGCCCTTGTGGCAGGGCTGGCAATGGCCGCAGTAGGTACAATGGCCGAAGTAGGTGGAGCGGGGGGAGCCCGCGATGGTTTTGGCGTAATCCTTCTCCTCATCGGTGGCGGTCTCATAGGCCACGGCGGACTCCACCTGCTCGGGGGTCTCGAAGCCGATCATGACCGAGGCCACGGCGGGGCGGGTGAGGCAGTAGTGGATGCACTGCTCGGTGGTCAGAGCCACGCCGAAGGGAGAGCGCTCGGCATCCAGGAGTCGGCCGCCGCCGAAGCACTTCATGACGTTGATGCCCACGCCCCGCTCAGCGCAGAGGTCGTAGAGGGAGGCGCGCGCGGGATCCATGCCCAGGAGCGCGGGAGCGTTGGGGTCGGGGATGGCGTGGCCGTCGGCGGGGGGATCCACCAGCAGATCGTAGCCGGGGTTGACGCTGTAGAGCAGCACCTCCACCACCCCGTGCTCCACCGCCAGGCGGGCGATCTCGGCGTTATGGGTGGAAAGGCCGATATGGCGGACGCGGCCCAGCTTCTTTTGCTGAATCATGTAGTCCATGAAGCCCCCCTCCAGTACGACCTTCCAGTCGTCCAGGCGGTCTACGAAATGGATCATGCCCAGATCCACGTAGTCGGTGTGGAAGCGGGTCAGAAGGTCCTCAAAGGCCTCCTCGATGGAGGGGACATCACGGACGCGGAGGTAGCGGCCATTGCGCCAGGCCGAGCCGAGATGGCCCTGGATGATCCACTTCTCCCGCTCTCCCTTGATGGCGTTGCCCAGGTTGGAACGGACGTTTGGCTCGGACATGAAGCAGTCCAGCATATTGATGCCCTGCTTGCGGGCGGCCTCCACCACGGCGAAGACCTCTGCCTCGCTCTTTCTCTCCAGCCACTCGCCGCCGATGGAGATCTCACTGACGGTCAAACCGGTGTTGCCTAATTTGCGGTATTGCATGATGATTACCTCGTTGATCTTTTCAAATTTGGGTTTGTCGGGCGGAGCCCGTCACGCCCGTAGGGCATATCGCGCCCGAAGGGCATATCTCGCCTGCAAGGCATATCGTGCCCGAAGGGCATCTCGCAAACTCACAAAAAGGCTGATTTCACCTGACGGCGAGCGATATGCGCTTCGCGCGAGATATGCCCGCCGGGCGCGATATGCCCGTTGGGCGCGATATGCCCTTCGGGCGTGAACACACCGAAAAACTGCAATTTTTTACTTCAATTTCCCCATCCGCGCCGTATTGCCGATGACCAGGAGCCTGGCCTCCTTGGAGAGGGGCTTTTCGGGGTCGATGGTGACGCTGACGGTGCCGCCCTCGCGGATGGCAACGATGTTGATGCCGTACTTGCGGCGGAGATTCAGCTCCAGAAGGCTCTTTCCGACCCACTCGGGCTGGACGCTGACCTCCACCATGGAGACGTCGCGGGAGAGCTCCAGAAGATCCACGAAGCCCGCCGAGAGGAGATTCTTGGCCAGGCGCGCCCCCGATTCGCTCTCGGGGAACACCACCTGATCCGCGCCTACGCGGGAGAGGATCTTTTGGTGGGTCTCGTTGTAGCACTTGGCGATGACGGTCTTGACCCCCAGCTCCTTGCAGAGCATGGTGGAAAGGACGGTGGCCTCCAGAGAGCCCGCCATGGCGATGATGACGGTATCGAAGCTGCCGATATCCAGCTGGCGGAGGACATCTCCGTCGGTCACGTCGGCGCACTTGCAAAGGGGGATCTCGGCGGCCAGGGAATTGACGATGGACTCGCTTCGGTCGATGGCCAGCACCTCGGCTCCTCCTGCCACCAGCTCACGGGCAACGGCCAGGCCGTAGCGGCCGAGACCGAATATGGCGTATGACTTTTTCAGACTCATGGTTTGCTCCTATCCTGTCAGCCGACGCTGACCTGTTCGGTGGGGTTCTTGACGGCGTTGACCGTCTTGCGGCGGGTGCCGAAGGCGATGGCCAGGGAGATGGGGCCAACACGGCCCAGGTACATGGTGACGGCGACGGTCAGCTTCCCTGCGGCGGTGAGGGTAGGCGTGAGGTCGCGGGAGAGGCCTACGGTGGCAGTGGCGGATACGGTCTCGTAGAGGATATCCGCCAGGTCACGGCCGGGGGTGAGGATGGCCAGGATCACGGTGGCCAGCACCGCGATCAGAAAGGAGGTTCCCGCTACGGCTACGGATCTCCGCAAGGCGTCATCGGGGATGCGGCGGTTGAACACCGCCACCTCATCTCGCCCTTGGACGGTGCTGAGAGCGTAGGCGGCCAGGATCAGAACAGTCACGGTCTTGATACCGCCCGCTGTGCCCACGGGGGAGCCGCCGATGAACATGAGGATCAGGCTGACGGCGGTGGAGGCGGTGGTAAGGTCGGTTTGGCTGACCGTGGCGAAGCCCGCCGTGCGGGTGGTGACCGACTGGAAGAAGGAGACTTGGAGCTGATCGAAGAAGCCCATATCCCCGATGGTAGCGGGGTTTCGGTACTCGCAGAGGAGGAAGATCCCCGCGCCCCCCAGCAACAGGACGGCGGTGGCAGAGAGGGCCAGCTTGGAATGGAGGGTCAGATGGGAGAGGGAGCGGAGGCTTCTTCGCTCCCACGCAAGGCGGATCACCCGCAGAAGATCCCACCAGACGATATAGCCCAAACCGCCCAGGATGATGAGGGCGGAGGTGACTCCGTTGATGATGGGATTGGTGGCGTAGTCACAGAGGCTGTTCTCCCCGATGATGTCCATGCCTGCGTTGCAGAAGGCGGAGACGGCGTTGAAGACCGAGATCCAGATACCCCGCGCGCCAAACTCGGGGACAAAAACGGTCATGTAGAGGAGCGCGCCCGTCAGCTCCACCGCAAGGGTGCCCATAAGAACCCGTTTGAGGAAATCCGAAAGCCCCGAGAGGGTGTTGAGATTGAAGGCGTCACGCAAAAGGAGACGGTCGGAGAGGCCCATGCGGCGGTGAAGGGCCAGCATGACCCCCGCCATGACGGTGATGATGCCCAGGCCGCCTGCCTGGACGAGAATGAGGATGACGATCTGGCCGAAGAGGCTCCAGGTGGTAGCCGTGGGGAGCGTGACCAGTCCCGTGACACAGGTGGCGGTGGTGGCCGTGAAGAGAGCGTCGATATAGGGGACGGACTCACCGTTTTGGGTGGCAAAGGGGAGGGAGAGGAGGAGGCTTCCCACAAGGATGACCGCAAGGAAGCTGAGCAGGATGATCTGAGTCGTGGACAGGGCAAGGCGGGGCTTGCGGGACATGGTGTGGCCTCCTTTCGGGTTTGTTGGGTATAGTATAGCATAAAAATTGGATGCTGTCAATGTTTTGGGGGTAAATTTGGGTTTATCGGGGCGATAAACCCAATAATGAATAATGAATGATGAATAATGAAGAATGAATAATTGTGGACGGAAACCTTCGGTTTCCCGCATTTTATATCAAATCAATGGAGAAATCCGTAGGATTTCAACCGA
>JBGVRH010000069.1:0-13194 GCA_045128275.1 Eubacteriales bacterium
GGAAGGCAAGCGTGAGAGAACGGGACGTTTTTCCAGACCCGGAAATTTGTTTTTTGCTTTCTGAATCAGCGAGAAGCAGGCTTTCCTCATAATCTTGCCTTCCCCTGGGGGAAGGTGGCACCCGCCTTGGCGGGTGACGGATGAGGGTCACACTACCCAATTCCTCTCTCTTCCTTGAGACCGATAAACTGCAATTTGAGGTTCGTCCCCCGTTTCTCTCGTTCTCCCTGTTCCCGCTTTCCTTTCGGCATTATGCCGATATTTGTGAAAATCGTCCGTTTCAGTTGACAAAAAGCAGACCGCACTGTATAATATAGGTAGTTTGCGGCGATGCCGCTGAAAGGAAGCTGATACCATGAAACTCAAACGCCTGCTCATCCTGACCCTTTGTCTGACCATGACCCTGGGCGGGGCTCTGACCTCCTGCCGACAGGGCGGTGGAGACACCGATACTTCGGGTCAAGCCACCGACACCCCCACCTCCCCATCCGAGACCGCTCCGGGCGGCTCTGAAGAGACGACCGAAAAGGGGGACGAGCCTGTGATCGAGCCTACCCTGGTCGGCCCCTACGCCGACACCATCATGCTGTCCAACCGTCTGGCCGACGGGGTGCAGGCCTACTACGCCAACCCCAAGCGGACGGCTTACCGCATTGAGAACCGCAATATGAGCCTGGAATACACCCTGTCCTCCGCGGGCAGTAATCTGGTGACGGCGCTGAAAAATGCCAAGGGACAGACCTATCTGCAAAACACCATGGACGTTTTCGTCACCATGGCCGACGGCAAGACCTATCTGGCCTCGGAGTCCACCGCCGCCCCCCATCCCAATATCTACCGCTTGGGCTACTACTACTACGATGCCCATATCATGGGACAGAACTTCATGGGCGGCTCCTCCATCGTGAGCGAAATGCCCTTCACCATCCACAGAACCACGATCAAGACGAATCAAGTCTCAGGCTTCCAGGTGAAGGACGGGGTGATCTCCTACACCGCCGCGGGCAACGATCCTTACGTGTACACCCCCCTGAACAAGAACAAGGAAGGCCTTTGCTTCCCCGCCGAGGAGTACAACGCGGTGCAGTTCTCGGTCAAGTCCACCGCCACCGAGGGCTACCTCTACTTCGTGGCCGGAAGCAGTACCAGCCACAACTCCGATCAGCAGGTACGCTTTAATCTGGAGGCCAACGGCGAGTGGAACACCTACACCGTGGCGCTGAACACGGTTCCCGACTATACGGACATCGTCACATCCCTGCGCTTCGACATCGGCAACGAGGGCGAGAAGGTAGAGATCAAGGACATCAAGGCCGTGAAGCTGGATACCTCCGCTCCCGCTATTCTGCTGGACAGAACCTTCCATACCTACTCCGACAAGATGAACCAGGTGCTTCACTTCGTCGCCAGCGAGCCTGTGGAGGGCATCAAGGGCATGGGCTACGTCACCAATATCCCCGCCGACACCGTAGCCAAGCTCGTCGTGAAGGATGCCAAGGGAACACACGATTCCCTGAACGGCGTGGATTTCGCCACCGTGGAATACGTGGGCTTTGACATCAAGGACGTTGGCGTGCTGGGCTTCATCCTTTTGCCCCATGAGAACAGCGGCAAGCTGGAGATCAGCCTGGCCGACGGTGTCTATACCATCACCCAGACCGCTTGCCCCAAGGATGGCATCATGACGGCCAACCCCGACAACACCTCCGATGACTTCTACATGGGTCACCGCCTCTACACCGACGAGAGCCACGATTTCACCGCTTTCTTGAAGGAGGCCGAGATCGAGCGCCATCCTCTGGAGACCCTCAGCGGCGACAGCTACGAGGGCTACGACGCTCTGCGCGGCGCTTACAAATTCACCATCGGCAGCACAGGCTTCAACGAGCCCTTCTTCAACGAGTGGAACCGCCACTACTCCGCCGACATTACGGTAGAGGGCAGTGACGACCGCAACATCTACGTCTACACCTATGCCACGGGCGGCTGCGGTGAGAACGCCGTTCTTCTGGACAAGAATGATATGCTCCTGCCCATTCCCGTCATGATCTACAAGAACTTCAAGGGCGAGAATGAGGAGCCCGTATTCGACCCCGGCGATCCCTCCTACTCCGAGACCTACTTCCCTCTTTCCCTCAAGGCGGGTGAGAAGACCGAGCTGACGGTTCTGAACCTCTACCAGAACTGGGGACATATGCCCCTCAAGCAGCTCTCCTCCATCCAGTTCTTCTGGCCCTACTACCATCTGTCTCTGGGCACCACCGAGACCAGCTGCATCTGCCCCATGTACAGTGCCCGCGACCTCTGGACGCTCCCCGACTTCCGCTCCATGTCCATGCCCTACTGGTTCGAGCTTCCCCAGGGTCAGGGCTACGGCAACCAGCCCCAGCACACCCACGGCGGTTACCAGTACTTCCTCCAGTACACCGATGCCGAGGGCAATTATGCGGCTTCCGAGAACTACCACAACGACATCATCTCCTCGGGCCCCGTCTACACCGACGTCAAGATGGACTACATCTCGGACGACGGCCGCATCAAGGTCTCCTACAACCACCTGGAGATGCCCGAGACCGACGAGCTGCGCGCCTACTACGAGATCCACTACGAGGTGCTGGAGGATATCTCCATTGCGGATTTCGCCAAGGATTTCTCCTTCTACTCCTTTGAAGGCTATGCAGGCGCTTACCGCAAGATCGGCTATCTGGGCGAGGGCAACAAGATCGTCCACGGCGAGGTGAACGCCAAGTCCACCCCCGAGGTCATCAAGCTGGGAGACACCTTCCCTTACGTGGCTCTCTACGATCTCAATACGTCTGATCCTTCTTTCATCAACAACAACGTCAATCTGGGCGTGATCATCGCAGATTCCCGGTTCACCATCGGCGGCAAGGACTGCGACGCGGGACTTGTCATGGTGGGTAAGAACTCCAAGTACAGCCTCTCCCTGGATCTGGGTGCCACCACCCTCAAGGCTGGCGACACCATGAAGCTCTGCCTCATCATCTCCCCTTGGGGCTTCTACACCTCCACCGACGACAAGAATATGCAGGACATCCGCGAGAACACCTGCCTGAGCGGCGTGAAGCTGACCGTGCAGGACGGCGAGGCCGTGGAGAGCGTCTACATTCCCAAGGTCAAGTCTACAAACGGCAAGTCCGCCGAGTTCACGATTTCGGGTGGCTCCAACAACAAGGCTGTCCGCGTGTACGGCTTTGAGAAGATGACCGCTCCCGTGATCTACGAGAAGGTGAACGGCGAGTGGGTAGAGCTGACGGTCAACTCCACCAAGACCCCCGACAAGAAGGGCTTCGCCCACTCCTACGACGGCTATGCCATCTACTACGACAGAAACGGTACCTACTCCTACGCCTTCGCCTTCAATATGGACGGTGTGGAGAGCCGCACCTTCAAGATCGTGGCCGATACCGACTTCGCGGGCTGGGACGATGAAGAGGCCGAGGTCAAGCAGGATGAGCTGAAGGTCCACGTGGATGCCGAATCCCTGGATCTCAACGCCCGCACCCATGCTTCCGGCATGGGCAAGACGGAGATGGCCGAAGACAAGAGCTTCCTCCGCATCTACGGCTACGGCGACGGCGCAGGCGAGACCTTCTTTACCGTGTTCCAGAATTCCGATATGAGCCCCACGGGTCGGTACATGATCCTGAAATGCCGCATCCCCACCACCAACAAAAAGGGCACCGAGTTTGAATTCTTCACCAGCACCACCCATGCGGGTGCCCACGCGGGGGACAGCTTCTATGTTCGCGGTATTCCCGCAGACGGCGAGTGGCACTACGTCGTGGTGGATCTGAGCCAGCAGAGGCTTCCCACCTTTGAGGCGGATTCCGCAGGCTCCTACACCGCACTGCACATGCGCTTCGACGTGTTCGACGGCACCACCGCCGATACCGAATACGTGGATATCGGCTACATCGGCCTGGCTGAAAGCCTCACCGCCATCTGCGATTTCCAGAAGACGGGTACGGGCGAGATCTACAAGGGCGGCTCCAAGGCAGACACCATTGATTTCGCCACGGGCGGCACCGCTCCCGATATTCCCGACGTTCCCGATGAGCCTGCCGATCTCGTTGATCCCGCCTCGGGCTGGAGTGTATCCGACGTCCGCTACGCTTCCATGATCGACTTCATCAACGGCATGGGCGACGGGGACGGCCCCTACGATGCCCGCGGCACCAGCTCCCACAAGTCCCTGGACATCTTTGCCTACAAGAATACCACCGTGGACGGCGGCAAGCTGGCGCTGGCCGGCTGGGCCATCGCCGAGGGCGGTATCGAGAAATACATGTGGTCGGTCGACGGCGGCAAGACCTGGAACGAGTGTACCCTGTACAACCGCGCAGGCTTCTCCGACGTGACAGGCAATCGCGGCATCTACGATTCCGCTACGCAATACTTCTCCTCCACGGGCTACGACGTGGCCGAGCATCCCGACAAGATCGTGTTCCAGGGCATCGAGGGTGATCCCTCGGGTGTCTGCGCCGATCTGAAGGATTTTGTAGGCCAGACCGTGGACGTAGTCTTCGCCCTGGTGCCCAATGAGGACACCGACGGCCTTTGCATCATGGCCTTGATCCAAGGAGTCGAGGTAACGCCTTGACCCCATAGTCCTCTTTGAGGCAAAAAATTGAGCAGGCTTCCCTTTTGGGAGGCCTGCTCTTTTGGTTATGGTTGGAAGCAAATTTGGGTTTATCGAAGAGATACAAGATACGGAGATACAAGATACAAGATATAGAAACGGCAGTTGCCGTATGGGTTTTTACATATCTTGTATCTTTGTATCTTGTATCTTTGTATCTTACCGCAAAACTGCAATTTTCAGCTCATCCTTTCGTCACCAATTGCCCGTTCTTCACCGTATAGTACGGATTTTCGGGATCCACCTTGATATTGACCAGGATCCCGTCCAGGGCTTTGTCCCAGATATAGGCCACGGTCTTTGGAATATATACCGAGGTGGTGAAGAGGGGGAGGAGGCGGCCCTTCATGTAGATGCCATCCTCGCTGATGAGGCCGATGGCATACACAGTGTAGCTGTGTCCTCCGTAGGCGACGGATTCGGGGACGGTGACGCGGGTCTTACTGCCTGCGTCCACCAGCTGAACCTTGTCAAAGCCCACCACGGCGTAGGTCATGCCGTCCACCGTGAAGGTCTCGCGGAGGGTGGGGTCGCTTCCCTCATAGGGGGTCTCGGCGCGAGCGGGGATGACGGAGGAAAGGTACGGGGCCAGGTTGGGCTCCCACTCGATCGTGTGGTCGTCCAGGAAGGTGGCCGAGCCTGTGAAGGTGTAGTCGTAGCCCGCCTCGATGCCGTCGCGGACGTAGTAGTAGAGAACGTCCTGGGTATCGGTGACCAGGAAATACTTGTAGTCGGTGCCCAGGGGGGATTTGGTGGGATCGTCCCAGGTGATATCGCACCAGTACCATTCCCCGTTATCCATGCGGACCAGATTCCAAAGATGGCCCACACCGCGGGAGACACCCGGGACTTGGAAATTCTCTACGCCGTAGAAATTGAGCATAAGGCTGTAGGCCTCGGCAAAGCCCTCGCAGACCACGGCGCGGCGGTCGGGATCGAAAACGCCCAGGATATTATGGGCCCAGGGATCATCCTGTGGGGTCTCGCCGTCCTCCTCATAGGCGTAGTCGGCGGTGGCCAGAATCCGATCGTAGAAGGCTAAAGCGATGCGGTAGGGGGAGGTCTCCTCCCACAGATCCAGCGCCATGTCACGGGCTCCGCTGTAGATCATGCTGTTACAGGCGGCGCGGGCAGAGCCTGTGGCGTAGGCTTCATCCACGCAGATATACATGGCGTTGCTCGTGTAGACGTAGACGTTGGACAGCCAGTAATAGAGAGGATGGTCATAGACGTAGCACATCCGCGCCAGAGCGGCCTCCTCCAGGGTCAGTCCCATGGCGCTGTAGTTGACCTTGGCGGCGTAGAAGCGGTAGGAGCCGTCCGACAGGGAGACCTTTTGAGCGGGGGTGTCCGAGCTGTGGAACTCCGACAGAACACCGTCCAGGGCGCGGTAAAAGCTTTGGAGCTTGTGGGCGTTGGGGAGGGTGGACAGGTGACCGTAGTAGTAGTCGGAATGATACCGTGCGGGGGTAAGGAAGGCATCCCATGCTTCTGCCTCGGGGGACTTCACCTGGATACGCACCGAGGCGGGATCACTGACGAGGTAAGCACCCGCGGGATCCTTGGCGGTGACGGTCAAGGTGTAGATTCCCTCGGCGGAAAGAAGGGCACTGTCCAGATCACAGCTCGTTCCGGCTCCGTCGGCGGACAGGGTGATCTCGCTGCCGTCGGGGGAGGTCAAGGTGACGGTGTAGCAGACCTCCACCTCGGCCTCCGCGGGAGTCCAGGAGACCGTAACGCTCTTGCCTGCGTAGGTAGCGGTCATATCCCCTGTGAGGAAGGCAGGGGGATCCAGTTTGGGACGGAGGGGGACTGTGACTGTCAGCTCGGCGGGGGAGTCGGCGGTGGCGGGGATGCCCTTTCCGCTCTCGTCGGCGTAGAGGGCGTAGAGGCGGAGGGTGTAGGCGCACCCCTCATGGGGAAGGGTGAGGGTATGGGTCGTTTCGGCGGTATCCGCAAGGAGGGTGATCTCCTCGCTCTCCTCCTCCTGGATGGTCAGGGTGTAGACGGGAGGGGACAGGAGGGTGCCGTCCGTGCGCCAGGTCAGAGTAAGGGGAGTACCGAAGGCGATGGTGATCTCACCGTCCGACAACAGCACGGGGGTGGGGCAGAGGGCTTGGTGGCCGCAGACGGTACAGAGGAAGTCTGTGTACGTATGCCCCGTGGGAGGGACAAGGGTCTGCTCGGTGAGGATCTCACCGCAATGGGTGCAGATGCTTCCCTCGGTCTTGCCCGCCTCGGTACAGGTAGGGGCGACCGACGGGATGGGAGCGGGGGTATGGGTACAGGGCGTTGTCTCGGGGGCGGCCGTTTCCTCTTGATCGGTCTCGGGGGCGGCGGCGGTATCCCGCTCCGATTCGTCGGAGGACTCGTCGGTGGTATCCTCGGTGGGAGCCTTGCTCGTCTCCTCATCGGAGGCTTCGGTCAGGGTCTCGCTTGGCACGCTCGTGACAGTCTCTGCGGGGGGCGTTGGGGTGTCGATGCTCCCCAACAGCCCATCGCAGGAGGCAAGGGATAAAAGGAGCGCCAGGATGGCCGCGAGCCACAGGGCTGGCCGCCCGCTCTTTGTCAAGCGAATGGGATCTCTCATGCCTTGGCTCCGTACAGGCTCATGGCCCTCTTCAGGCTCTCCTCGGGGGAGATCAGACTGCCGTATTCCAGACCGCAGGAGCCGCTGTAGCCCGCCTTGTCTATGGCATCGAAGATGTACTTGTAGTTCAGCTCCCCCTCCCAGAGGTCGTGGCGGCCGGGGTGGCCCGCGGCGTGGAGGTGGGCGATGAGATCGAGATTCTTTGTGACCGTGGGGATGATGTCTCCCTCGGTGATCTGCTGGTGGTAGATATCGTAGATCACCTTGACGTAGGGGGAGTCCACCTCACGGACGATGTCGAAGGCCTCGGCGGCGGTGGTGAGGTAGTAGCCCGGGTGGTTGACCTTGGTGTTCAGAGGCTCGGGCATGACGGTGACACCGTACTTCTCCAGGATGGGCTTGGCGGCGGTCAGAGTCTCCACGATGGCGGCGTGCTGGGCCTCGCGGGGAGCGCCTGTGTCGTTCCCCACCTGGGTGATGAGGCGGCGGACACCCATTTTCGCGGCGGCCTCGCAGGCCTCGGTCAGGGCGGTGAGCCAGCTCTCGCGGTAGGCGGGGTCGGTGAGGCGGGTCTCCATGACCAGCATGCTGACCAGCTCCACCCCGGTCTCCCGCAGGGCATCGTTGACCTCGTCGGGATCCAGCATACGCCAGTCGTACAGTTCAACGGCGTCATAGCCCAGGGCGGCCACGGTGCGGATGGCAGCGCAGACCCGGGCGGAGGTGTCGCAGGGATAATGGCAGGGGATGGGAACGCAAAGTCTCATGGTTGTTCTCCTTTCGGGGGATATATCTTTGAAGTGAAAAGTGAAGAGTGAAAAGTGAAGAGTGGAGGTGCAGATCCTTCGGATCTGTCCATTTTTATTGAAATGAAGGAAACCGAAGGTTTCCCTCCTCACCTCTTCACTATTCACTATTACTTATTACTTCAATTGCGGTTTTCGGTCACAGACCGATAAACTGCAATTTGTTGAGCAACTGAACAGGATCTGTTTCATTTATGATTATATCACGGCAAAGTATATCTGTCAAGGATTTTTTGGAAGGAATGTGGCGCGCCCTCTTGACAAAACCGCAGGGGCATACTATAATGGAGGCAATCGCGGAGCATACATGATGCGATCCAAGACCGAAAGGAACATACGCCATGAGCCAAATGCCCAACTTCAAGCGCACCAAGCTGGCCTGTTACACGGCCTACTTTACCATGTCCTCCATCTTCTGCATCCCCCCGCTCCTCTTTGTGACCCTGCGGGAGAGCTTCGGGATCTCCTATACCCTGCTGGGGACTCTGGTGCTGGTGAATTTCGTCACCCAGCTGGGGGTGGATCTGGCCTTTACCTTCTTTTCAAGATTCTTCAATACCAAGCTGATCGTGCGTGTCATGCCCCTGATCACCACTCTGGGTATGGCTCTCTACGCCTTGATCCCCACCTTTTTTCCCTCCTTCGCTTACGGTGGGCTCCTACTGGGCACGGTGATCTTTTCTCTGTCGGCGGGACTTTCCGAGGCACTCCTCAGCCCCACCATCGCCGCCATTCCCTCGGATAACCCCCAGCGGGACATGAGCCTGCTCCATTCTCTCTACGCCTTCGGTGTTCTGACCATGGTGGTCATCGGTACCACCTTTCTCAAGGTCATCGGCACCGAAAACTGGGCGTACCTCATGCTCTTTTTGGCGGCTCTGCCCGTCATCCCCGCCGTTCTCTTCGCCCTGTCTCCCATGCCCGACATGGGGGGCCACGCCAGCGGAGGGAGCGGCATGGCCTCCACCAAGAAGCGGACGGTGGGGCTGGCTCTCTGCGTGGGGTGCATCTTCTTTGGCAGCTGTGCCGAGAACGCCATGAGCAACTGGATCTCGGGCTACATGGAGAACGCCCTGGGCATCGATAAGGCCTTGGGCGATATCCTGGGCGTGGCCATGTTTGCGGTGCTTTTGGGACTGATGCGGATCGGGTATGCCAGGTTCGGCAAGAGGATCGCTCCCGTCCTCATGGCGGGAATGATCGGGGCGGCGGCGTGCTACCTGGTGGCGGGGCTGGTGCCGGGTGTGGTGCTTCCCTTCGTTGCCTGCATCCTCACGGGACTGTTCACCTCCATGCTCTGGCCCGGTGCCTTGATCCTCATGGAAGACAACATCCCCGGGGCGGGTGTCACGGCCTACGCCCTCATGGCGGCGGGAGGAGACATGGGCGCGTCGGTATCGCCTCAGCTCCTGGGCGTGGTGGTGGACAATGTATCCGCGACCTCCTTCGCCGCCGAGTTGGGGAATACCCTTGGCATTTCCGCCGAGCAGGTAGGACTCAAGGCGGGGATGCTGGTGACTTCCCTGTTCCCCATCCTGGGCATCGTCGTGCTGGCGGTGACTCTGCGGTATTTCAGAGGGCAACGGGGAGAATGATATTCAAATTTGGGTTTGTCGAAGAGATACAAGATACGGAGATACAAGATACAAGATATAGAAACGGCAGTCGCCGTAAAGGTTTTACATATCTTGTATCTTTGTATCTTGTAACTTGTATCTCACCGAAAAACTGCAATTTGAATATATCTTCACACATAAAAAGGAGTCGGCGTACGCCGACTCCTTTTTGTTTTCCTGTCAATCCAGCACGCCGTGGGGCAGGTCCTGCTTCATGGGTGCTTCGCGCTGGTACTTGGAGGTCAGCTCCAGGAAACCGCCGCTCTTGTAGGCGCGCTCGAAGCCCGTGAGGATCTCCAGGACGTGGAGGGTCTGCTTGTAGGAGGCGCGGGGGAGGCGGTCGTCCTCCAGGGCCGCCGCCATTTCCGAAAGACCCAGGGCGCGGGAATTCTCGGTGTAGTCAAAGGCCAGGGGGATCTCTCGCTCGCCGCCCTCGGGGGTGTACATCCAGACGTGACCGCCGAAGCCGTTGGGGTCGGGGACGCGGATGGTGCCATTCGTGCCGTAGATCTCGATGGTGGGGAGGTGGGCCATGTACACGTCGAAGGAAGTGATGACCGAGCCCACGACACCCGAATCGAACTCCAGGATGCCGTAGTAGGAGGTAGGCACCTCCACGTCGATTACCTCACCGAAATGCTCCTTACAGCCCGCCACTCTCTGCTTCTGGGGGATGGAGACCATACCGCCCAGCCGCTTGACACCGCCCAGGAGGTTGACCAGCGCTGTGATGTAGTAGGGGCCCATATCCATCATGGGGCCGCCGCCGTACTTGTAGAAGAACTCGGGGTCGGGATGCCAGCCCTCGGGGCCGCGGCTCATGAGGAAGGCGGTGGCTCCCGCGATATCACCGATGGCACCCTCATCGATGAGCTTACGGCAGGTCTGGATGCCCGCGCCCAGGAAGGTATCGGGAGCACCGCCGATCATGAGGCCGCGCTCCTCGGCCAGCTTCACCAGCTCCACGCCCTCCTCCCAGGATGCGCCCAGGGGCTTCTCGGAGTAGACGTGCTTCCCCGCCAGCAGAGCCGCCTTGGTGACGTCGTAGTGCTGGTAGGGGCGGGTGAGGTTGAGGACGATATCCACATCGGGATCGGCGAAGAGCTCGTACATATCCTCGTAGAGCTTGGGGATGTTGTACTCCTTGACGGCGTTCTCGGCCCGCTCGCGGATGAGGTCGCAGACACCGATGACCTCGATGTTTTGGTACAGGTTGGTGATATTCTTCAAATAGATGCCGGAGATACAGCCGACACCGACGATACCGATCTTTTTCATGGTGATTTCTCCTTATCTGTCTGTGTTTTTTGGGGGCAGGAGGCTTTACATTTGGGGTTGGCGGTAACACAAATTCATCGTAGGCGCACACGCAGGTGCGCCCCTACCGAGTAAATATAAATCGAAATAGTATGTCCCAACTACAAGGAGCGGGTAGGGGCGCACCTATGTGTGCGCCCGTAACATAACGTTCTCTTCCAACCGTTGTCCGTCAATCCAGCACGCCATGGGGCAGTCCCTGGGGCATGGGGGCTTCCCGCTCGTAGGTGGTGGTCAGCTCCAGGTAACCGCCTGCCTTGACGGCTCTCTCGAAGCCCGTCAGCACCTCCAGGACGTGGAGGGTCTGCTTGTAGGAGGCGCGGGGACGGCGGCCTGCCTTCAGAGCGGCGGCCATCTCGGCCAGGCCCAGGGCGCGGGAGTTCTCGGGGTAGTCGAAGCAGAGGGGGATCTCCTTGTCGCCCTCATCGGGATTATGAAGGATCACGGGGCCGCCGAAGCAGTTGGGATCGGGGACGCGGAGGGTGCCCTTGGAGCCGTAGATCTCGATGATGGGGAGCTTCGCGCCCCAGATATCGAAGGAGGTCAGGATGGAGGCCACCGCGCCCGACTCGAACTGCAGGGTTCCGTAGTAGGAGGTGGGGACGTCCACGGTGATGATCTCGCCGTTATGCTCCTTGCAGGTGCAGGTCCTCTCCTTGAAGGGGGTGGCGACCATACCGCCTACCCGCTTGACCCCGCCCATGAGGTTGACCAAGGCGGTGACGTAGTAGGGGCCCATATCCAGCATGGGGCCGCCGCCGTGCTTGTAGTAGAACTCGGGGTCGGGATGCCAGGACTCATGGCCGTGGCAGGTCATGAAGGCGGTAGCCCCCACCACCTCGCCGATGGCTCCCTCGTCGATGAGCTTGCGGCAGGTCTGGATGCCCGCGCCCATGTAGGTATCGGGTGCGCCCGCGATCCAGAGGCCCTTTTCCTCGGCCAGCTTCACCAGCTCCACGCCCTCCTCCCAGGTTGCGCCCAGGGGCTTCTCGGAGTAGACAGGCTTGCCCGCCAGCAGAGCGGCCTTGGTGACCTCGAAGTGCTCGTAGGGGCGGGTGATGTTGAGCACCACGTCCACCTCGGGGTCTGCGAAGAGCTCGTACATATCGTTGTAGAGCTTGGGGATGTTGTACTTCTTGACGGCGTTCTCGGCGCGCTCACGGATGAGGTCGCACACGCCGATGATCTCGATGTCCTTGAAGCGCTTGGTGATGTTTTCCAGGTAGATGCCCGAAATGGCACCTACGCCTACGAAACCGATTCTTGTCATGGTGTTTTCCTCCGTTTTCGTGTATCAATACATCTTTGCGTTGTTGAGATACTTATCCACGGTCAGGCCGTACTTTTCGTTGTACTCCTTCCCTCCTGCCGCCCAGACAAGGCCTCTCTCCATAAGGATGGCGGCGTTGGGAGAATTCTCAAACACGTCATCGTGGTGACCCAGGGAGTTGTAGAACACGCGGCCCACGCCCCAGAACTTCGTCCAGGCCACGGGCATATCCACGGGCTTGTTGGAGGCGTGGTAGTAGTTCACCAGGGGGAAACGGGTGGTGGCCAGCACCTCCACGGCGGGGTCGATGTGGAGGTAGTAATGCTCGCTCTTCACGGTGAAATCCTGGAGTCCCTCCACGATGGGAGAGGAGCCGTGGCGGATGTTGACGGTGTACTCCACGCCGTCGCCGCCGGGGTGGCTGACCCACTGGCCGCCGGTCATGAACTGCCACTCGGTGTCGTTGCGGAAGGCATCGCACATACCGCCGTGACACCCCGCCAGACCCACACCGCGGGCTACGGCCTCGGAGATGTTGCGGGAGTACTGCCCCTCCATGGTGCCCATGGTCCAGCAGGCCACGATGAGGTCGTAGGTCAGGAGCTTTTCAAGGTCAGCGAAGCATTCGTGGTTATCGTAGATCTCGGCGGAAATGCCGTTTCTCTCCAGCATCTCGGCGAATCGCTTGGAGGTCAGCTGCGGCTCGTGTCCGTCCCAGCCGCCTTGGAAGATGAGGGCTTTTTTCATGGTGGGGACTCCTTTTCTGATGTGATTATTTGGTTTTTTGGAATTCAAATTTGGGTTTATCGAAGAGATACAAGATACGGAGATACAAGATACAAGATATAGAAACGGCAGTCGCCGTATGGGTTTTTACATATCTTGTATCTTTGTATCTTGTATCTTTGTATCTTACCGCAAAACTGCAATTT
>JBGVRH010000070.1:0-10212 GCA_045128275.1 Eubacteriales bacterium
CCATGGGGGAGGGGGCCCCTTGGGGGTTGCCCCTATGCTACCCACTATAAATTCTCTTGGAATATCTTTGCTTTTTTTATTTTTTTTGGAGATCCAAGAAGCTTTTTCAAAATAGGTTGTGGGCCGCCGGAGGCCGTTCTCCTCGTTCTCCTATAAACCCAAATTTGAATCACAAAGAAAAGGACTCCCAACTATGACCATCCACATCCCCGCCGAATACGACGGCCGCATCCTGCGCTCCTACCTCAAGCTGACCCTGGGGCTTTCTACGGCTGTCCTGTCCAAGCTCAAGAACCACGAGCGGGGGATCGTAGTCAACGGTCAGCGGGTGACGGTGCGGTATGTCCTCCGCGAGGGGGATATCCTGGAGCTGTTCGACCGCGACACCGCCGAGAGCGCCACCGAGACCGTCATCCCCTGCGAGCATCCCCTGGATATCCTCTACGAGGATGATTTCGTCATCGCCCTCTGTAAGCCCGCCCATATGCCCACCCATCCCTCCCACGGGCATCTGACCGACACCCTGGGCAACGCCCTGGCCTTCCGCTATGCCGAGGCCGCCGAGCCCTTCGTGTTCCGCCCTCTGGGGCGGTTGGATCGCAATACCAGCGGTGTGGTGGTGGCGGGGAAGACCCGCGCCGCCTCGGGTTGTCTGTCCCGCTCCCTGCAAAAGGGGGAGGTCACCAAGCGGTACATCGCCCTCGTGGTGGGGGAGATGCCCGTGGACGGCCTGGTACATACCGTGGATGCCCCCATGTATCGCGTGGAGGAGCCCATCGAGGGCGGCTTTGCCAGCATCAAGCGGGCGGTGGGGGATCCCGAGACCCACGGAGCGGTGAGAGCCGTGACCCGCTTTTGTGTGCTGGCGGCGGGCGGAGGCCACTCCCTCGTCCTCTGCGAGCCTGTAACGGGGCGGACGCACCAGCTGCGGGTGCATCTCTCCCATCTGGGGCATCCCATCCTGGGGGATGATCTCTACGGTGAGGCCTCCTCCCTCATGGAACGGCACGCCCTTCACGCCCTGTCCCTGTCGGTGCCCATGCCCTTCTCGCGGATGCGGGAGGACGTGAACGAGGCGGCGATCCCCTTCGCGGGGTGCGGTGAGGATTGTCCGCTGAACACCCCTTCCCCCGACGGCTTCCTCCATACCTGGGCACCTCTGCCCCAGGATATGGAGGCTGTCATCCGCTCCCTGTTCCCCCAAAGCCCTGTGCTGGCCGAGTCTCCCACGGCGGGGCTGCTCCGCAGTCTGACCCTGTCCGAGGCTTGACCCTCCCCACCTTTTGTCAAACGAAAGGACGTTGATGCTCCATGAGATCTCCAAATAATAAATATGAACGCTTCCCCATCCCTTGCATGGTGCTCTACGGGCTGGCGGCGGTATGCCTGGTTCTGTACATCGTCATGATGAAGAGCGTGGCCTTTGCCGATTGGTTCAATGAGACCGTGGCGGCGGCTCTGCGGTCGGTGTTCGCGGTGCTGACCAACTGGATCCCCTTTTCCCTGGGAGAGGCCGTGATCCTCCTCCTCCCGCTGGCTCTGTTCCTGGTGCTGCGCCATGCCATCAAGCACTACTGTAGCTCCTGGAGAGCCGCTATGGTCTATATCGGGATGCTCCTCTCGGTGGTCGTGACCCTGTTCTCGGTGTTCACCCTGAACTTCGCGGCGGGCTATCGGGGCTCTCCTTTGGATCAGAAGCTGGAGTTGGATCGTCAGAAGGTCTCGGCACAGGAGCTGTACGATACGGCGGAGATCCTCATCGAGAACATCAACCGCGAGACTGCGGAGGTGGAATTCGGTGAGGGCGGCTTTTCGGCCATGCCCTACAATCTCCACGACATGAACCATCACCTGGCCGAGGCCTACCGCGACTTTTCGGATGAGCATGACTTCATCACCCACGTGGACAGTCGGGTCAAGCCTGTCCTGGTCAGCGAGGTCATGTCCTATATGCACATCACGGGGGTGTACTCCTTCTTCACGGGGGAGGCCAACATCAACGTGAATTTCCCCGACTACACCATCCCCTACACCGCCGCTCACGAGCTGGCCCACCAGAGAGGCATCGCCAGGGAGGACGAGGCCAACTTCGTGGCCTTCCTGGTCTGCATCAACTCCGACGATCCCTATATCCGCTACTGCGGCTACCTCAACGCCTACGAGTACGTGGCCAATGCCCTGTACCGCGCCGACAAGGAGCTGTACTACAAGGCAGTGGCTCACCTCAATACCGAGGTCAAGGCCGAGATGGCGGCCTACAACGATTTCTACGACAAGTACCGCGAGTCCACGGTCAGCGAGGTCTCGGGTACCATCAACAACTCGTACCTGCAAAGTCAGGGAACCCCCGGTACCGTCAGCTACGGTATGGTGGTGGATCTGACGGTGGCCTACTACAAGGCGCAAGAATAAGGACGTGGGATCCTCCCGAAACAGGCGGCTTACAGCAGATTTCGGTCGGATCCCCCTATTTTTTGTTGGTATGTAAATATTTTGTTAACTGTGGGTGTACATACTTGCCAAAATTGTGCAAATGTGATATGATATTATTGATATAACAAGACCAAAACCACCGCCAAAGGAGGGAAAACGTCCGCGCCAGCCTGTGAAGACCGCTGTTTCGTCGGGCGTTGCTTTGTTTTTCCACCATAATCCGTCCATTTGCGCGGTTTTTCCACATATTTCCTTATCCATTCGCCCTTCCGCCCTGACTTTGACCCGTGGCAGTCCTTCGCGGCGGCTACGATACATATATATTATGGATAAACTTTTCATTCACGGCGGCTACCGCCTCAACGGTACCATCGCCATCAGCGGCATGAAGAACGCTGCCCTTCCCATTCTCTTCGCCTGCGCCCTGAATTCCGAAACCTGCGTCCTGCACAACGTCCCCGAGGTCAGCGACGTGGAGGCCACCATGGAGATTCTCTCCGAGATGGGCTGTGTCATCCGCCGTCTCTCTCCCACTACCGTGGAGATCAACGGTGCGGGCTTCCGCGCGGGTACCTCTCCCGAGGGCCTTGTCAGCTCCATCCGCGCCTCCTCCTACCTCATGGGTGCCGAGCTGGGCCGCTTTGGCTTCACCAAGATCGCCTTCCCCGGCGGCTGTAAATTCGGCGTGGCCCGCCCCCTGGACTACCACATCCGCGCCTTTGAGATCATGGGCGCCGAGATGGAGACCACGGGCTACGGCTTCAGCGGCGAGGCTCCCGACGGTCTGCACGAGGGCAAGATCATCCTGGACATGGCCTCGGTTGGCGCCACCGTCAACATCATCCTGGCCGCCGCTCTCACCCCCGGCACCACCGTCATCGGTAACGCTGCCAGAGAGCCTCATATCGTGGCTCTGGCCAACTTCCTGAACATGTGCGGAGCCCGTGTCCTGGGCGCGGGTACATCCGAAATTCGCATTGATGGCGTTAGCAAATTGCATGGTTGCACCTACACCGTGATCCCCGACATGATCGAGGCCGGCACCTATATGTGCGCCGTGGCCGGCACGGGCGGCCGAGTCACGCTGACGAACGTCATTCCCAAGCATCTGGAGTCCATCATCAGCAAGCTCACCGAGATGGGCGTGCAGATCGACGAGGGCGAGGACACCATTACCGTGACCTCCTCGGGCCGTCTCAAGGGTGCCGCCATCACTACCGCCGTCTATCCCGGCTTCCCCACCGATATGCAGCCCCAGTTCGGCGTGCTTCTCTGCGTCGCCCAGGGCATGAGCACCATCAACGAGAAGATCTGGGACAACCGCTTCGCTTACCTTGACGAGCTGATCCGCATGGGTATCACCGTGACCCGCTCGGTCAACACCGCCTGGTTCCCCGGCAACCAGAAGCTCCTCGGTTCCTCCGTGGCCGCCACCGACCTTCGCGGCGGCGCGGCTATGGTCATCGCGGGTCTCATGGCCCAGGGTGTCACCGAGATCTCCAATCCCCACTACATCGACCGTGGCTACGATGATCTGATCGGCAAGCTCCGTTCCTTGGGCGCCTACATTGACCGCCGCGAGGTTTTTCCTGAATGCACTCCTATCGCTGTAAATTCCCGGTCGTGAGTGCCGACTGCCAAAAACCGCAAAAGCACAGGAACGCGACTGGACAAAATCACCAACTCCACTCCCATTCACCCCAATAATTGAACCAAATGGGAGTAGAAAGCACCGCAAACCCGAGTTTTCGGGGATGCGGTGCTTTCATTTATTCTCTGCTATATATTTTTTGATATGCCCGATTTTCGGCATATCATTTTTTATATGCTCAAAATCCGACATATTATTTTTGATATATGGCGGTTTTGGGGTCGATTTTTGAAAATTCGGAGTGAAAAAACTGTTTGAAAACCGTCGGGAGGCGGGGTATTGAGGGTCGGGGCAAACACAAAACTGTACAAAAAAGGATGCCTCCCATGGGAAGCATCCTGGCTTGCGGCGGGTATTTTCGGCTCCTTTGCGAGGCCGGCGAGATGGGATTTGGCGGTCAGAAACGGATCCGCATCTGGTACCACGCCGCGCCGCCGTGCTCGGAGGAGGAGATGCCCTCATTGACGAAACCGAACTTGGCGTAGTAGCGGAGCTTATGCTCCTTGCAGGTCAGCACCAGTCCTTCCCTTCCCTGCGTGGCCTCCTCGCGGCACTCTCGGATGGCGGTCTCCAGAAGCATCCCCGCATAGCCCAAGCAACGGTGGTCAGGGTGAGTGGCCACGCCGAAGATCATCTGCCAGCGGCCATTGGGGTCATGGAGGGACGTATCGTGGAACATCTCGTCCCGCAGATCCTCCTCGTCCGAGAGGGAGCCGTTGACCATGCTGACCAGCTCCCCGTCGGCAAACAGGAGCCAGAAGCGGTCGGGAAAGGCCTCCAGTCGGGCGGCGAAGGACTCAAAGGGCGCGGCCTCGGCGGGGGGAAAGCAGGCGGCCTCCAGGGCGGTAATGGCGGCGGTATCGGCGGCGGTGGCTTTACGGATGGTAAGGGTGGGCATGGTTGAGCTCCTTTGGAGGTTAGTATTCAAATTGGGTTCATCGGTCTGAAGCCCGATAAACCGCAATGAAAGTAATAGGGAATAGTGAAGAGTGAATAGGTAAGGAGGGAAACCTTCGGTTTCCTTCATTTCAATCAAATATGGACAAATCCGAAGGATTTGCACCTCCACTCTTCACTCTTCACTTTTCACTCTTCACTCTTCACTCTTCACTCTTCACTCTTCACTCTTCACTTCAATTGGGTTTCTTCCTACGGCATATAGAGGATCATGCCCATGACTGCCGAGAGCAGGATGAGCAGGATGGGGGAGACGGGCTTTTTGGTGAGCTTGCGGACAGCCAGGGCGGCCAGCGCAAGGATGGCCAGGATGGCGGCTCCGCGGAGGTCGAGGGAGGTCAGTCCCACCTCCCGCAGGGTGGCGAGATCCCCGAAGCCTCCCACGCGGCTGAGGAGCATGGTAACGGCAGTGGCCAGGATCAGACCCACCACGCAGGGACGGATGCCCCCGAGGAAGGCCTTGACACCGCCGTACTTCATGAGTCCCCGCAGGGCCATGGCGATGATCAGGATGATGACAAAGGAGGGCAGGACGACACCGAGGGTCGCCGCCGCCGCACCCAGGGCTCCGCCCTGGGAGGAGCCTACGAAGGTGGCCATATTGACGGCGATGGGGCCGGGGGTGGATTCCGCCACGGCGATCATATTGAGGAGAGCATCCTCGGTGAGCCAGCCGTGGGACAGGGTCTCCTCGCGGATGAGGGAGATCATGCCGTAACCGCCGCCGAAGGAAAAGGCACCGATCCGCAGAAAGGTCAGGAACAGCTCCAGGTAGTTCATGCTTCCCCTCCCTTCTCCCCACGGCGCAGGCGGCGGATCAGCCACAGGGCCACGCCCGCGATCCCGCTCGCCAGGATGTAGACCACGGTGGAGAGCTTGACCGACAGGAGGGTGAGGGTCACCATACAGAGCATGTTGGCCGAGAGTATGACCCACGTCAGCGGGGTCTTTTTCATTTTCTTCAGCATCCGCATACCGGCCGACAGGATGAGGTAGATCACCGCGATCTGGATGCCCTTGAAGGCACAGGCCACCGCCGTAAGGGACAGGAAGGCATCGAAGAACAAGGAGATGGCGTAGATGATGCAGAAGGAGGGGAGGATCATGCCCAGGGTGGCTACGAGAGAGCCGAGAATCCCCGCCTTCTTGTAGCCGATGTAGGTGGCGGAATTGATGGCGATGGGGCCGGGGGTGGATTCCGCGATGGCCGCCACGTCCAGAAACTCCTCCTGCTCCAGCCATCCCCGCTTGGTGACGAATTCGTTTTCCAGCAGGGCGATCATGGCGTAGCCGCCGCCGAAGGTGAAAAGGCCGATCTTGAGCATGGTCAGGAACAGTTGCAGGTTGGTTTTGAATTTCACGTCACTCCACCCGCCTTCCCACAGTCACGGTGCCGTCCTCGTTCCAGGTCAGCTCGAAGATCTCCAGGTACTGCTCGCAGCCCGGCTCTCTCTGGGCGCAGGAGATGTACCACCGATCCTTGTAGCAGAACACCTCGGCGCAGGAGGGGACATTGGCAGGGCAGGCAGGGGGATCCCCCTGCTTTTCTATGAGCATGCCCAGGCTCCTCCAGCCCGTGACGGGGTTATCGGACACGGCGTAGGCGGTGCCGTGGTTGCAGTTGGTGTAGAAGAGGTAGTATTTCCCTTCCCGCTTCAGGACGAAGGGGGATTCGAGAGTCACGTCGCAGATGTCGAAGGTGTAAGCTCCCTCGTCCTGCCAATGGAACATATCGGTGGAGGAGGCCACCCCCAGGGCGGGGCGGTAGCCGCCGTTCTCCGTGCGGCGGGAGGTGCAGTAGTACATGTAGGCGGTACCGTCATCGTCCACGAAAACCATGGAGTCGCGGCAGTCCGACCAGCGGTCAGCCCGCCAGTCCGTCCAGTCGCCGGGGAGGACGACGGGATTGTTTTCGTACTTCTGCCAATGGTAGAGATCGGTGGAGGTAGCGAGGCAGATGGACTGAGCTACGTGGATGTTGACACCCGTGTAATACATATAGTAGGTGCCGTCCTTGTACGTCACACCCGGGGCCCAGACCTGATACTCGTCACAGCCGCCCCGCTCGGTAGAGAGGCAGGGGGGCTCGATGGTCCAGTTCACCAGATCCTCGGTGACCACGTGGCCGATGGTATCCACAAAGCGGGAGTCCCACTCATAGCCCACATAGCCACGGATGTAGAACACGTGGAGCTTGCCGTTCTTCTCCACAAAGGAATGGTCGATAAAGCTCATGCCAGGCTCGCAGAATTTCCCCTTCAAGGGGTACTCTCCCCGCTCCAGCGCGGCGGTGTAGGCCTCGGCGCGGGTCATGTAGTTCTCGATATTTTGCCCCGCCAATGCCCCGAAGCGGCCGCTGGGGTCGGCCCCCGCGTTGACGGTATCGGCGCGGTTGATGAGGGCGTCGATGATAGAGACGGTCTTCACCGTCTCGTAATCCGTCTTCAGACGGAAGGGGGCTATACGGGCGCGGATATCGCTGTATTGCAGGTAGAATTCAGACAGGGACATGGGATGCTCCTTCCTGTTGTGCCCGAGTGGGTCACACGCTTACTGTCACACATTATAACACAAGGCAGGAGGATTGTCAACCGCTTGCGGGTAGCCGCGGGGCAGGACATGATGGAAAAACACCGAAAAAGCCCCGAGGAGGGTTGCCTCGGGGCTTGGGAGCTTCGGGGATGCGTCTTACAGATCCAGCATGGACCGCTGCTCGGTCAGCTCGCCGTTCCTGTACAGAAGGGTCTTGACCTCGTACTTCCCGAAGGACAGGTCAAGGGTCTTCCCGAAGACGGTGCAGGTGCAGGTCTTGTCTCCGTCTACGCCGTTGAAGAGGCGCACCATGTAGGTCTCGGCATCGGTCTTGCGGAAGCAGGAGAGGGCGACCGTCTCGTCTGAGAGGGTGACGGCGGGGGTCTCGTGGCGCTCACCCGTGCCGTGGGGATAGAAGTTGAGGGCGTAGGGCTTTTGGGTGAAGGCGGCGGCCTTGCGCTCCACGTCATTCAGATCGCACAGCTCCAGACGGAAGCTGAACTCATGACGGCCCAGGTCGATGTAGCGCTGGAATCGGTTCTCGTCCATGATGGGGAGATTTCCCACGGGATGGGCGCAGTACACCGAGCCGTTGAGGAGATCCAGGTAGAGCTTGTCGTTTTCATACGAGCAGCCGTAGGTGCCGTCCTTGAAGACGGTGAGCAGCTTATCACCGATGAACATACCCACGAAGCGCTGAGAGCATTGCTCCAGATCCTGGGTATAGGTCTGGGTACCGAAGGCAGTCTGACCCATGAAGATCCCTCCCTCGGGCAGAGGAAGCTCCAGCTTCAATCCCTTCCCCGCATCGTTCCAGTAGACGTTTACGGTCACGTCGATGTAGTTGAAATCCTTGTACAGGGTATAGGCCACGCGGATATCCGACTTGCCCGTGGTGTAGAGGCTCTCCACGGTGGTCAGCAGATCTCCCCGCTCGATGACGCGGAGAGGGATCTTGCAATCGGCGCGGCGGTAGTTCGTGCCCACGGTGGACATATACCAGCCCCAAGGATCGGGGTTATCGTCGTAGATCACGGGGGTAAAGGCACCGTTATTCAGATATTCGTACCCCTTCACCGAGAAGGATGCCAGCGCGCCTCCCACGGGGTCAAAGACGGCCCTGGTCTCCTCGGGCAGATCAAACTCGGTCTGGGGCGTGCGATCGAGGAGCTTCTTGGTACCGCGGCGCACCTCCACGTCGAAGCGGGTCATGGACAGGGGGTTGAGGGTGGTCTTGATGGCCATGCGCTTACTGCGATCCATGTTGATGCAGGAGGACTCCTTGACGATCTGGAAGGGCACTTCCACTCCGTCACGCTTGACGGTGAACTCATAGCCCTCGGTATCCGAGCAGATGCCGTCCAGGAGGAAGAAATCGCCCGTGAAGATGGACTCCTCGGCATAGGGGGTGGGGTTGTAGACGAAGATGGGGTACTTCAGAGGCACGGCCTTTTCGTAGTCGCGGCACAGACCCATGAAGGCCTTGGTGAACTCCTTATCCAGCAGCTCCAGGGCATAGTCCAGCTTCTGCATACTGCTCTTCTCGCCCTCGATGATGCAGGTGCCCGACAGAACGTCGTGGAACTGCACCATGGCCATGCGCTTCTGGGCATCGTCGAAGGCGGCGAAGTTGTAGTCATACACGCCCTCGGCATCGGCGTAGGCGCAGATCTTCTCGGTCATGAGGAGCTTGTTCTCCAGCTCGGCATAGCGGCGCTTGAGGCGGGAGATGGAGGTGTAGCACTTGACGAAGCAGGGCTGGAGAGCGTCATTCCACTCTGCCTTGGGGGTAGAGGCGGCGAAGAAGGCCTCGGGGGTGGAATGGAAGATCTCCACGCCCTCGGATCTCTGCTCCTCCATGAAAACCGCCAGCTCGGAAAGATCCTTGCGGGAGGCACCGCCGCCGTGGTTGCCCACGCCCCAGAGGGCGAAGGCGATCTCCTCGCCTTGATCATTCCAGGGCTTCATCTTGCCCTTGACGGCATTGACCGCGTCGCCCAGGCCGTTGGTATAGATGCTAACGTCCTCAAAACGGGCGGCCTTGACCGAGCTTCCGTCAAAGCCCTTCCACTCCATATAGTTGGCGGAGAAGGGGTTGAACTCGGGCATGGGACGGCAGCAGATGTAGCCGCTGTAGCCGCACTTGGAAAGGATCTGGACGAGTCCCTGGGTGTGGCCGAAGGAGTCGAAGTTGACCGCCGCCGTGGGGATGATCCCGAACTTCTCCTTGAAGTAGGAAAGACCCGACTCGATCTGGCGGATAAAGCCCTCGCCCGAGGGAATGTTGCAGTCGGGCTGGACGTACCAGCCGCCCATGATGTGCCACTTCCCTGCCTTGACCAGTCCCTTGATGCGCTCAAAGAGGGCGGGGTCGTAGGTCTCCACGAACTCGTAGAGGAGGGCTTCATTGTGGCAGAAGATGTAATCGTACTCCTCCGCGATCTCGCAGGCGGCGTAGAAGGTGGCCAGGGCGGCGGTGGCGCCCTCGTTCCAGTCCCATTGCCAAACGGGGTCGAGGTGGGCGTTGCAGATGAGGTGCAGTTCCTTCATACTTTTTCTCCTTGTTACGGTGGTATTGTTTCAAATTTGGGTTTAGCGGTGCGTTAGAATTGCTGATACACCTGTAGGGGGGGGGGGGG
>JBGVRH010000071.1:0-57815 GCA_045128275.1 Eubacteriales bacterium
GGTTGTAGTACTTGACCATGATGAACAGCTTGCCGCCGCCCAGACGTGCATAGATACCTGCACCGCCCATAGCGCCTGCGCTGTCGGTCTCGTAGTAGTTGTTGATCTTGTAGAAGCCGCCTGCGGGATCGAAGGCCTCGATGATGGCATCGGAGTTCACGACCTTGTAGCCACGAGCGAACATCCAGCCTGCGCCGTCAGAGTTGATGACGTTGGCTTTGAAGAAGTACTTACCGTTCACATCAGCGTACATATCGTTGATGGAGGTCAGGTGGTAGAGCTTGCCCTCGCCGTTGGCCTCAACGCCGGAACCGGGCAGAGGCAGCTCGGTGACGAAGAAGTTGCCCAGATCGGTGGCATCCATGGTGGTGCCGACCTCGTTGGCGTTCACGTCAGCGATGAAGCTGTCGGTGATGTCCTTGAGCTTGACGGGAGCGATGACGGTGACCTCGTTCAGGCAAACAGTGTTGCCCTCGGCATCCTTGTACAGGACGCGAACCTTGGTCTCGCCGTCGAAGTCAGCGGTGTTGATGTGGATACGCATACGGGTACCGGTAGCACCGCCCTGAGAAGCGGCGGCATCCAGAACGCCCTGCTCGGCCACAACGGTCCAGGCATCGTCGAAGACGGGAGCGCCCATACCGACCTGGTAGCCGAACTGACCGACGGGCTCGGACATCAGAACGACCCAACCCCAGTAGGTCACGTAGGTGTGCTCGGTGCCGACCATGTCAGCGACGAAGTCCCACTCGGGCTTGTTGACGGCGTGGTACAGGTTCAGATCATTCTTGACGGCGTCATCCTGATCGCCGTTGCCATAGTAGAACTGATCGAAGTTCTGGTGCTTGATCACGTCCTGATTCTCGTTCCACATGGGAGCCTTGTTCATCTCGAAGTCGTAAGCCAGTGCGTACTCGGGGGTGTTGAAGAACGCGATGTAGGCAACCTCCAGGAAGGTGCCCTCAGCGGGAATATCCACGAAGAAGTCGTAACGGATATGGCCGACAGTAGCCTCGGTCATGTAGGGAGCAACAACAGAGAGATCGAAGATCAGCAGGTTCCACTCGCTATCAGCGTTGTAGCTGAACACGAAGGACTTGCCGCCCTCGGGGTTCGCGCCGTTGCTGATGAAGAACTCACCGTTCTTGTCGGTGTTGGTGCGGTAGCGGATAGCCATATACTTGGGCATCTCGCCGATGTTACCGGTGAGGAGGAACCAGGGGTCAGCGCCGGTAGCGGTGAAGCTGGCGAAGCCGTCCTCGGTCTTCTCGACGGTAGAGGTAACGGTGTTCTCCATAGCAGCCAGAGCGTCCGCATCCATGATCCAGACGGGATCAGCAGGATCCACGGGAGGCTCGGTCTCGGGAGCGGGCGTCTCGGGCTCGGTCTCGGGAGCGGGAGTCTCGGGATCGGTCTCGGGAGCAGGAGTCTCGGGAGCGGGGGTCTCGGGCTCAGTCTCGGGAGCGGGGGTGGAAGGCTCGTCGGTGGGAGCCTCGGTGGGAGTCTCGGCGGTGGTGACGTCGTCAGCGGAGGTGTCAGGCTCATCGGGAGTGGGCTGACAAGCTACGGCGGTGATCACCAGAGCGAGCATGAGAAGGGCGATGATAAGCAGCTTCTTCATGTGGGGGAACTTCCTTTCTTTATACTAGAACGCTCGTGCGTTCCGTTAAAGAGTATTATACAACATTTCCTATGAAAAATCAATACCTTCTTCCGGATTTTCTATAAAAGTTTACAAAAAAGCACCCTCTGCGTATAATGAACAGAGGGTGATCTTTTATTCGATCCGGATCCCCGCCTCAGAGAAGGGGATGACCGACAGCTCGGTGAAGAAGATGCCGCCGCCTCGGATGGCCAGACCGCAGTAGGCATCGCAGGTGGCGGAGACCAGGGTATCCTGTACCGTAGCGATACTGCCGTTGGCGGTCACGATCCTTGCGGTGGAGGCGAACTTGATGTAGGGGGAGACCGTCGCGAAATGCTCGGGATATTCCTGAACTCCCTCCAGAGCTATGCGGGTGATCTCACGGCCGTCCACCAGGATGTAGACGGTGTCACCGTCATCAGCCAGGGTGAGGCTTCTGCCATCAGCGGGGAAATAGAAGATGTGGTTGGCGATGCGGTAGGGGACGGAGGGATCCAGACCTTTGATGACCACGGTCAGAGTCCCGTCTGCCAGATTGGCGTAGATCCCCGCCCCGCCGCACAGGCCCAGGCCGTCGGTCTCATAGAAGTTGTACAAGGACAGGGCTACGGGCTCCACCGAGACGACTGCCCGTGTCCCCCGCGCAAAGGCGTAGGAGACTCCCGTCATGGCCTCCAGCTCCACCGTGAAGGCATACTTGCCGCTCATGGGGGCTTGGAGGGAGTGGATGCCCTCGTAGCTGTAGCACAGAGTGCCTTGGTAGTCCTCCACCCGACGCAGATCTCCCGCGCCGTAGCAGATGTCGAAGAGGTAGGTAAGATCCGAGGCCGCCAGATCGGTGCCGATATCGTTGTCGTCGGCGCGGGATACGAAGGAGTAGCTCAGCTCCTGCGGGCGGAAGGGGACATCCAGGCCCGTGATCGTGATGAAGGGGATCACGCGGTCGGGATGATCCTTGGGAACACCGCCCACTGTCACCGACACCGACCTGCTCTGGTAGGGGGACAGATCCAGGGACAGCTCGGTGAAGACCGCGCCCGCTGTGGCGTTCTCAAAGCCCAACTCGGAGAAGTAGCCCGTGGAGGGCTCACCGTCGGTGCCTTTCGTTTCGGCCTCATACCAGGTCATACCGTCCACCGACCAGGCGTATCGCTCCACGCCTCCCTCCGTGGCCAGCCAACCGCTGACCGTGATGCGGCCGTTTGTACCCACGGTGTGCCCGTTCAGCCTACCGTCGATGATGTCAGCCCCCATGGCGGTACTGCCGCCCTTGCCCGCGTAGGGCTCGGCGCCGTTGGGGCCGCTCCCGTTGATGTGGGTCACGGAGGATTGGAAGGGAACCGTCGTATCCACCTTGAGCCCCGCCACCGATACCGTCAGAGCGGGCAGGAGAGGCACCTCGGTGCCGTCGGCCAGGCGGGCCAGGAAGACCAGGCTGTGGGCACCCGGCTTCAGATCGAACAGGGGGAAGGGGATGGCGTAGCGCAGGGCGTACGCCCCGCCCGCCTCGCGGATGCTTTCCTCGGTGTCGCGGGCGAAATTGCCATAGACCGTGTCGCCGCCGTCCAGGCGGTAGCCAAAGCAGTCGATGGCCATGGTGTAGCCCACCCAGCCGAACAGCTCCAGTTGAAGATGCCCGTGATCTGCGGGGAGAGCCACGGTATAGTCGGCGGCGGTCAAGGCTTTGGTCAGATCCCCCTCAAAAAGTGTCTCGCCGTCCACGGTCAGTTCCTCCAAAGCGGAGCCTACCGTGATCTCGTCGAAAGCGGAGCCGCCCTCGGGATCCGTATCCTCTCCACCCGGGGAGGGATCTGTGACCCAGCCGCCCGTCTCTGCGGAGCCACTCGTGTCTATAGAATCCCCGCCTCGGCCCCGACACGCAGCCAGAGGCAACGCCACCAAAAGAGCCAGGAGGAGACAGAATGAACGCTTACGCATACCTACGGATCCTTTCATATGTTTCATATGTTTTCTTTCATTATACAGTATCCTGTCCGAAAAAGCAAGCCCTTCTTCTCAATTTATTGAAAATAAAGAAACACCGCGATCCGGAAAGAACCGCGGTGTCGGATACGGAGGATCAAGCCTCCTCGGAGACGGATTCGGACTCGGGAGCCTTTTTGGGGGCTACGGGGTCGATCATGTACTTCTGGATGATGGGGTAAGCGGCGAAGGAATACATGAAGCCGCAGAAGCCCAGCAGGCACAGGAAGGGAAGGACGTAGAAGGCGGGAACCAGCTGACCCAGAAAGATGATCAGAACGGCGAAGATGCCCGTCAGAATGCCCATGCCCAGCAGCGCCAGGATATTGCGCTTGAAGCCCATGACCGTAAAGATCAGAGCGTTCTTGAAGATCTTGCCCAGCTTCATGTCGAAGGTCACCATCATGAGGTAGGTGTAGAAGCGCATGACACCGTAGATGAAGACCAGGGCGAAGATCATGAGGTACATGACGTTGTTGCCGCCCGTGGTGGGGGCGTTCCAGAAGTAGAACAGGTCAAAGCCCAGGGCAAAGAGGGCGGCGCAGTCGATGATGCCCATAACGAAGCCCTGCTTGAGGTTGCGGCGGATGGCGTAGAAGTAATCCGAGATCATGAAAACGCCGTCGCCCCGCACCAGGCCGCGGAGGATGTAGGTGGTGCCCGTTTTCTGCCAGCCGTAGGTGATGACCTGGAAGATAGCCAGGGCGGCCATGACCCAGTGGGCCCAGGAGTTGAACACGGGGGTCTGGTGCATGAGTCCCGCCGCGCCTGTGAAGAGGGTGGAGCCCACCGTGGTGGGCAGAGCAGTCTGGGCACCCAGGAGGGGGGCGTAGAGGGGACTGTACAGGGTCGGCACCTTGGGGCCCGCGAAGTACAGCCAGGCGATGAGGGCCAAGGGGATGATCTGCACCACCATGATGAGGTTGAGGGAGACCAGCTTCCAGAACTTCCGTCCCCAGAGCTTGAAGAAGCGCTTCAGCGTGGGGGTGGTATCCTCACCCTTCTCCACGCCCTTGCCGTCCCGCATAGGATCCAGCAGCTTGAATCTTTTTTTCTTATCGATAGCCATGATACGTCCTTGTCTGTTTTTTGATGATACAAAGGAAATGGGGCGCGTCAGCCCTTGGAAAGCTCGTCAGCGCGGTTGGTGCAGGCCTGCATAGCCTCGGCGATCATGCCGGCCATATCCCGCTCATGCAGCACCGCCATGGCCCGCTCGGTGGTACCGCCCTTGGAAGTGACCCGCTTGATCTGCTCCTCGGGGGTCAGGGATTCCTGCTTCAGGAGCATGGCCGAGCCGATGACCATATCGCACACGGCGGGAAGCAGGGCATCGCCGTCCAGCCCCTGGGCACGGGCCCCCTCGCAGATGGCACCGATGAAAGCGAAAACGTAGGCGGGGGAGGAGGAGGTCACCGAAATGATGCGGTTCATCTCAGCCTCGTCAATGACCGTCACCGAACCCGAGGCCTCGAACATGGACGTGACGAAGGCAAAGTCCTCGCCATCCACGTCGTCGGCGCGGCAGATCACCGACACGCCCTGCCCGATGAGCATGGGGGTGTTGGGCAATACCCGCACCACGGGTGCGCCGTGCAGAGCCTCCTTCACCGAGGCCGAGGAGATCCCCGCGGCGATGGTGATGATGAGCTTGCTTTCGATCCCCGCCACCGAGGCCAGCTCGGGCAGGATCTCGGGGAAGTTCTGGGGCTTGACCGAAAGCACCACGCAGTCAGCCTCCCTTGCCGCCTCGGCGGGGGTAGGGGCCAACACCGCGCCGCCCTTTACGTAGTCGGCGCATTTGTCGGGATACTTGTCGGACAGGATCAGATGGGGACAGTCCACTGCCCCGGAGCGGAGGAGACCTCCGATGATGGCGTTTGCCATATTGCCAACGCCGATAAACGCGATCTTTCGCATGGATATGCCTCGATTCTTGGGAAGAAATAACTTTTCAATATACAATTATAGCACGAAATTGTGATTTGGGTATGAACAAAGGAGGGAATTTTGGAATTTTGTTGGGGCTTCAAATTTGGGTTTATCGCAGAGCGATAAACCCAAGTGAAGTGCGCCTATGGCGCGAGAAGCGCTCGCAAGCGAGCATGAAGCGCTCCCGTTGGTCGCGTGAAGTGTGTCCCTTTGGGACACGTATCGGAAAGAAACCCTACGGGTTTCTGATTTGAATTATATGGAGAAATCCGAAGGATTTCCACCTTAACTCGCCTGAAAGGCGAACTTCACGCGACCAACGGGAGCGCTTCACGCGCGATAGCGCGCTTCATGCGACCAACGGGAGCGCTTCACTTGCAGTTTGTCGGGCCTTTGCCCGATAAACTGCAATTTGAAAGCGGCCTCCCCGGGGGGAAAGCCGCCTTTTCGTTTATCGCTTCGGCACGGCGCAGGGCAGAGTCACCTTTCCCTCGTCATCGGGGAAGGGAGTCAGATCGTCATGCCTCCAGATGTCTCTTTGAGCCTTGTCGCGGAAGTCGGGGATGGCGTAGACCTTGCCGTTCTCCAGACAGCTCCGCCAGCCCAGGATGGCCACCGCCGACATACAGCACCCGCGGTAGACGTCAAAGAAGGGGGGCTTGTCATGCAGGATGTACTCCACGAAATTGTACACCGTCCAGAAGTCGCCGCCGCCGTGACCTGCCTTTTCAGCGAGGTCACCGTTCTCGGGCCAATCGGGGGCGTAGGTCTCGGAGGAGGGCTTGCCCGCAGGGGTCGTCCAGCCGTGGTAGGTCACGTTGAGGTTACCCCCCAGGGTGCGTCCCGTCTCGGCAGAGCCGTTCTCACCCACCACGCGGTAGCCGCTGGGAGAGCCCATGTGAGCGCATCCCGTGAAGCGGAAGAGGGCGCCGCCGTCGGTCATGCAATTCATCATGGCGAAGGCATCGTAGTTGTGGCGGAAATCGTCGTACTCCTCCAGCACGTCGGAATGGACGGCAAAGGCACTGACCTGGATGGGCATCTGCCCCGTGATGTGCATCAGCGGCCCCAGGGAGTGGGTGACGTAGTAGGTCCTGGGGAGCCAGGCCCGCCAGTGGTACTGACCGGGCGTGAGGGAGGCCAGGGTCTCGCGGGTGCCCGTGTGGTTGTACTCGCCCTCGGCGTAGAGGATGCGCCCGAAATTCCCTTCGTCGGTTAGCCGCTTGGCCTCCAACAGAGCCGCGCTGAAGGGGTAGTTCTCGGCCAGCATATACTTGGCACCGCTCTCCTCCACCGCCTCGCACAGCTCCACGCACTCCTTCATAGTAGCCCCTGCAGTACACTCGCTGAAGACGTGGATGCCCCGCTTCAACGCCTTGATGGCATAGGCGGCATGCTCGTGGAAGTAGTTGCAGAGCAGAACGCCGTCGATGCCGCTGTCCAGCAGTTCATCGAAGTCGGCGCAGACACGGGCATCGGGACAGGCCTTCAGAGCCTCGGCCACCCTGCCCTCGTCCTTGTCGCAGATGGCGTGGACCGTGGCGTTCTCCAAGGCGTTGATGATGGGAATAAAGGAGCCTCCGCGCCAGAGACCGAAGATACCCAGCTTGAGCTGTTTCATGATGATGTTCCTCCGTAGACCCTCCGCGCCCATGGGCGGTTTCGGGGTGATGGCTCCATTATATACTACATGTTCGTCAAATTCAATATGCAAGGGTCACAAATTCGACATGAAATTTTTGAGCAGGATGCCTTGATGAAAATAGGAATGATCGTTAGTTGGAAATTTAAATTTGGGTTTGTCGGGCGGAGCCCGTCACGCCCGAAGGGCATCGTTCCTCTCCGTTGCGCCCAACGGGCGCACATCATTTGCCCCATCGGGGCAACATCATTTCACCGCGGTGAACATCATTGCGCCTTCGGCGCATATCGTTTGCGGTTGATCGGAACGATAAACCGCAAAAAAGGACTCCCGTATGGAAGTCCTTTTTCGGTTCACTCATACCGATCCAGCATCTCCACGGCCTCGCTCCAGGACCGGGCGGGGATCCCCACCGCCAGCGCCTCCCGCTCGGCCTCGGGCAGGGTCATGACGAAGACGTTGACGGATCGGAGCAGCGCCCCCGAGGCGTCGAACAGGCCGATGATGCCCTTGTGCTCGGCGATGAGGTAGAGGGAAGGGGGGATGGCCGTCTCGGGCTCCGAGGGAGCCTGGGTCTCGGGGGACTGGTGGACGGGGAGGGTCACTGCCTCGGTATCGGGGGCGGCGGTCTCCACGGCGGTGTCGGTCACGGTCTCACTCTCCCGCTCCTCCTCGGTCTCCGCGGGGGCTGTAGTCTCTTCCCCTACGCCTCCCACGGGCTCGGCGGGCAGGATCTCCTGCAGACCGGCGCTCAGCTTGGATTCCAGCTCGCGGATCCGACAGCGCAGGTAGACGGTGTCGCTCCGGTCCTCCCTGCGGAGCATGGCCAGCTCCTCGGATACCGAGTAGGTGTACAGGTAGGCCAGCCCCAGCCAGGTGGTCAGGAGGCAGAGGGCGGCGATGAGAAGTCCCTTAGTGCATTTGCTCATGGCTTTTCCTTTCAGCCCGATGCGGGCGTCAATTTTTGGTGGATGTGGTCCCTATTATCATGTCCGCCGCGCGGTTAATTTATGCCGCGGCGAGACACAATAATTCCGTAAACAAGAAAAAAAGGGGGTCACGTCCATGAAACGGCACCAAAAGATCAAGAAAAAGCGGAGGATCGCCCCGATCTTGTCCTGCGTAGTCATCCTTCTCCTGTCAGCCGCTACCGCCGCGGGCGCGGTCTGCCTCGCCCCCTATACCCATGCCGAGATGGACATGACCCTTTTGCAGATCCCCCGCGCGGGCCGCCCCTCCACCCTCTACGCCTACGATCCCGAGGATCGCGCCGAGCGGGCGGGAGACCTTCACCCCGCCGAGAATGCTACCCTCCTGCAAGACAGGCCCCACGTCTACACCCCCTACGCAGAGCTCCCGTCCGACCTCATCCATGCCTTTGTGGCCATCGAGGATAAGCGCTTCTATACCCACCGAGGCGTGGATCCCCTCCGCACCCTCAAGGCGGGGCTGGGCTACCTCCGAGGCAACCCCACCTGCGGCGGCTCTACCATCACCCAGCAGCTGGTCAAGAACCTCACAGGCCGCACCGAGCAGACTCCCGAGCGCAAGCTCACCGAGATCTTCACCGCCCTGGATCTGGAGAAGCGGGCCGACAAGGAGACGGTGCTGGAGGCCTACCTCAATATCATCAACCTGGCCGAGGGCTGCTTTGGCGTGGGCATGGCCGCTGAGACCTACTTCCAAAAGTCGGTGTCCGACCTCACCCTCCCCGAGTGCGCTGCCATCGCCGCCATCACCAACAACCCCGCCCGCTATGATCCCCTCACCCACCCCGAGGCGAATCGCGCCCGCCGCGACCTCATCCTCACCCAGATGGCCAACCAAGGCTATGTCACCGAGGCCGAGCGGGATACCGCCATCGCTACCCCCCTGACCTTGAATCCCGCCCCCAAGTCCGACCCCGCACCCATCACCTCCTGGTATGCTGACATGGTGGTCTCCGACGTGATTCGTGACCTCATGGACAGTCGGGGCTACACCTATAACTCCGCCTCTCTCCTGGTCTATCAAGGGGGACTCACCATCGAGACCGCCATGGACGAGACCCTCCAGGCCATCGTGGAGTCCTACTACGCCGACCTCACCCATTTCCCCACGGGGGAGGGAGGCCGTCCCCGCTCCTCCTTCATTATGATCGACCCCCACACGGGGGATATCCTGGCCGTGGCGGGATCGGTAGGGGAGAAGACCGCCAACCGCCTCCAGAATTACGCCACCGACACCCGTCGCCCCGCAGGCTCCTGCATCAAGCCCCTGTCGGTCTACGCTCCCGCCCTGGAGAAGGGACTTATCACCTGGGCGAGCATCTACGAGGACGAGCCCCTGGAGGAGCGAAGGGGACAGCCTTGGCCCGCCAATGCCGACGGGCTCTACCGAGGACGGGTCACCGTGGGGGAGTCGGTGGCCCACTCTCTCAACCCCGTGGCGGTGCGGATCCTGGAGGAGGTCGGTTTGAACGAGTCCTTCTCCTTTGCCCGCGATACCTTGGGGCTTCACAGCCTCATCCCCGCTCATGCCGCCCCCCACCACGATCTGACGGTGTCCTCCCTGGCTCTGGGTCAGCAGAGCATGGGTGTCACCTCAAAAGAGCTGACCGCCGCCTATTCCGCCCTGCTCGACGGTGTCTATAAGCCTCCCGTCTCCTACCATCGCGTGCTGGACGGGGAAGGGAACGTCCTTTTAGAAAACCTCCCTGCGGACAAGGAAGATCCCGCCATATCCAAGGAGACGGCCGCCATCCTCACCCGCCTTCTGTGCGAGGTCAACACCCACGGCACCGCCGCCCGCTACCTCCAAGGCATGCAAGCCCTTGGCATCCCATCGGCGGGCAAGACGGGCACCACCCAGAACAACTGCGATCGTCGCTACGTGGGCTATACCCCCCGCCTCCTGGCGGGGGTCTGGATGGGCTACGACTACCCCACCGAGCTGCGGGGCATCCACGGCAACCCCTGCGTCACGATCTGGGACGATCTCATGGCCGCCTGTGAGACCGCCTACCGAGGCGCGCCTCCCAAGACAGTCTTCGACCTGCCCGAGACAGTCACCGAGGTGGAGTTCTGCCCCCTGTCGGGCTGTCTCCCCGGGGAGTTCTGTACCCATCCCTTAGGCGGCCATCCCACCGAGCGGGGCTGGTTCCTTCGAGGCACCGAGCCAGAGGACACCTGTACCCTCCACGGCGAGCCTCCCATCCCCCTCGTCCCCCATGATCCCGCCGACCCCGACCGCATCCCCCTCCTCCCCAACGATCTTCTCCCCGAGCCTCCCGCCGCCAAGCCCGAGGAGCCCCGCGATCCCGCTCCCTTCCCCTGGTTCAGCCGCTGGTTCTCCCGCTTTTCCCGCCGTGACCGTCCCCTGTCATGATCCTGCCGCCTCCCGCATATGGTGGTAAAAACCGACGGAGGATGATACCATGAAAATGACGGAGCCCTTTGGCAGAATTCATAAAACTTACGCCCTGATCGGGGCCTGCGCGGGCCTTACAGCGGCGGTCTGCCTTCGCTTGACCGTGGGAAGCCCCCTCCCTGTCCTCCGCCTTTTGGGGGCGGATGCTCTCCTCCCGCCCCTGTGGCTGATGGGGATGCTGTGGCTTCTGAGCTATGCCCCGGCGGGGGCTTCGGTCGGCTACATCCTGGCCTGTCGGACAGGTGGTGGGGATCGGGATGCCCTCCGCTGGCGAGGGATTACCTTCCTCATCCTGGCGGTGACGCTTTCCTTTGCCTGGTATAGCCTTTTGTTCTCCTCCTTCCTCCTCCTCCCGTCCTGGATCTGCTTGCTCTCGGCCGCCGCCGCCGCCCTCCTCTGTACCCTATCCTGGCGTGGGTTCAACACCCTCTCCGCCGCCGTCGCGGGAGGTCTGACCCTGTGGCTCCTCCTCCTCTCCCTCACCCAGCTCATGGTCATCCTGCACAACTGACCGAGCATCTTGCACAACACCGAATCGGTGTTCTTTGGGCAAAAAGTGAAAATTTGTGAGAAGCCGTTGACAATTTGGCTTTCATGTAGTATAATAGGACTATCAAAATTTATTATTTTGGAGGAATTCAACATGAAGCTTCTGAAAATCCTGGCCGTGATCATGGCCATCTGCCTGCTGGGCACCGCTTTCATCGCCTGCGATAAGGGCGGCGAGACCGAGGAGACCACCGAGGCTACCGTTACGGTCGCCATCAAGGTCAACCTCATCATCAAGGAAGGCTCCACCGTTAAGTACGATGGCGAGACCTCCTGCAACGGCACCCTGGGCGACGCTATCGAGATGTTCTGCGCCGGCGAGTTCGAGGAGGAGATCACCTGCTTCGACGAGAACGGCATCCTGAAGACCATCGGCGAGCTGACTGCCGGCGACGGTAAGAGATGGAAGGCATACTACGAGGATGAGGGTCAGTCCAAGGCCTTCGAGTCCATCAAGGACCAGGCTCTGACCGAGGGTAAGACCGTCGTCATCGTTCTCGAGTAATTTTCCATACCCATAAAAGCCCTGCCCCGCGGCAGGGCTTTTTCTACGCCGTGTATGAGAAAAACAACCATGGGTTTATTGCCAAAGTCCCCTGTCCTGTGGTACAATATAGAGGATGCGTGCGCCGATCCCTATCCCGCGCCGCGGAAAGGAAGTTGTGCCATGAGATACGATTTTTCCCGTCTGGGCGAGAACATCGCCGCCCTCCGCCGAGCCTCGGGACTGACCCAGGAGCTTTTGGCCGACCGTCTGGGTGTTACCTCCCAGGCCGTATCCAAATGGGAGCGCCAGCTCTCCTGCCCCGACGTCTCCCTCCTCCCCGCCATGGCCGAGGTCTTTGGTGTGGACATCGACGAGCTGTTCCTCTGCGGTGAGGCCGATCCCGCCGCCCGCATCGAGGCCCTCCCCTGGGAGGACGACGGCCGCGTCCGCATCGCCGTCTTCGAGGGCAAGTGCCTCTGCCCCCGCGAGGTCTACGAATGCCCCGACAGCGAGGAGATGGTGCTGCTCATCCGCCACGAGGAGGGGAGGCACGCCCTGCCCTTCGGGATGGTGAAGCCGGCGGGGAAGCCCAAGACGCCGCCCGAATAGTCGTATCTTTGCGCGTCGGACGGCACAAGCGGGGAGCAGGGCATTATTTTTCCATGAAAACAGAAAAATGAGCCAACCTTTCGGCACGGTATGATACTATATGTGTAGAAGGACCGCCTCCCCCTCAATTTTTCGTTCGCACCTCCACACTCTGCACCCATCTGTTCGATCTATGAGTAAGAAAACCAAAACCAAAAAGGGATCCGCCGAAAAGAAGCCCGAAAGGCTCTCCCTTCGCCGAGTCCTGCAAAATAACCTCTTCATGCTGGGGATGATCCGCCGCGCCGCCCCCGCCTATATGATCATCGATGTTATCCTGGATCTTTCCTGGTCGGTGATCGAGTTTTTCAGCGGCTCCTTTCTCCTCAAGGTGGTGGTGGATCACCTGGGGGAGAACGGCGACCCCATGACCCTGGCCTGGTTCATTCTGGGGATGTTCGCCATCCACATCACGGTGTTCTTTGCCCAGCAGGCCTTCTGGCAAATTTACGCTCCCATCAGCCAGCGCAAGCTGACTCTGGCCATCAAGACTGCCCTATACACCCAAATGCGCCGTGTGGAGCTGTCCTGTTACGAGAATCCCGCCTACTACGAAAAGTACGTCAAGGCTATGAACGAGGCCGAGGATCGCGCCTTCAACGTCCTCTGGTCTCTGGAGCGGCTCTTCGGCCAGGTCTTTTCTCTCATCGCCAATGCCCTCCTGCTCTGGAGCATCGACCCCATCCTCATGCTCTTTGCCCTCATCCCCTTCGCGGTGGGCTTTATCCGAGGGAAGCGCAACAAGATCGCCTTCAAGGAGAATAACGATATCCAGAAGCTGGCCTGGAAGGCCAACTACATCCAGCGCGGCTTTTACCTACAGGACTACGCCAAGGAGATGCGCCTCACGGGTATGTCGGATAAGCTTCTCCACGACCTGGACGAGACCACCGTAGAGATCGAGCGGATCAAGCGGCGATACGGTCTCCGTACCGCCGCTCTGGACTATACCGCCCGCATTTCCCATGAGGTGGTCACTATCCTGGGTGCCTGCCTTTATGCCGTCCACGCCACCCTGGTGCGGGGAACGGTGGGGGTGGGGGACTGCATCGTGGTGCTGAACTCCATCGGCTCGGTGTCGGGCTACCTCCAGGGTCTGGTCACCAACCTGGTCTCCTTTCATGAGCATGCCCTGTACATTGAGAACCTTCGCTCCTTTTTGGACTATGAGCCTAAGATCAAGCCCAACCCCGAGGGTGCCGTCGCCCGCGGCGGTACCATCGAGGTCAAGGGCCTTCGCTACCGCTACGAGGGAGCTGAGACCGATACGCTCCACGATATCAACCTCCGCATCGCCCCCGGGGAGAAGATCGCCCTGGTGGGGCAGAATGGCTCGGGTAAGTCCACCTTCGTCAAGCTTCTGCTCCACCTCTATGAGCCCACGGGAGGCCAGATCGCCATGGACGGTATCTCCATGGGGGATTACACCCTGCAATCCTGGCGGGATACCTTCAAGCCCGTTTTCCAGGACTACCGCACCTTCGCCCTATCGGTAGCCGAGAACATCCTCATGCGCCCTCTGCGCACCGACCCCGAGGGAGAGGCCGCCGACCGCGCCCTGGTGGAGACGGCTCTCCGAGAGAGCGGTGCCTATGACCGCGTTATGAAGATGCCCCACGGCATGGATACCATGCTCACACGGGAGTTCGACGACAAAGGCGAGGTCCTGTCGGGAGGCGAGGCTCAGAAGATCGCCCTGTCCCGTGTCTTCGCCTCGGATTCCCCAGTGGTGATCCTGGACGAGCCTACCTCTGCCCTGGACCCTGTAGCCGAGTATCAGCTCTTCGAGAACATGATGCAGGCCTGCGCCGACCGTGCCGTGGTCTTCATTTCCCACCGCCTCTCCTCCGCCGTCCCCGCCGACCGCGTCTACCTCTTTGAGAATGGCCGTATCGTGGAGAGCGGCACCCACAGAGAGCTGATGGAGCGGGGCGGTCTCTACGCCGATATGTTCCATAAGCAAGCCGAGAGCTACCGAGAAACGGAAGCCGAGGCAGAAGCCCGAGAGGAGGTGAGAGCATGAACCCGACTGCAAAGACACAAAAGTCCCGCCGCCGCGCCGGTACCGTCCTCATCTACGACGCCAAGATCCTGGCCAAGGTCTGGAAGCTTCTCCCCTCCTACATCGTCTTCCTGGCCCTCTGGTCCCTCATGTGGGCGGGTATCGACACCGCCGCCGTCTATTTCCGCAATGCCATGTTCAATGCCCTGGACACCTCGGAGCGCTTCGGGGATGTGGCGGTCTTCATCCTGGCCCTGGCCCTCTTCTATGTTATCGTCTTTATCCCCGACCATATCTATAACCTCATCCTCAACCCCATCCTGGAAAACAAGCTTCGCTATCGGATGCACGCCGAGCTGTACCGAAAGGCACAAGCCATGGATCTGGCCTGCTACGATGACCCCGACTTCTACAACCAGTTCGTCTGGGCCATGCGGGAATCCGACAACCGCGCTATTGCCGTGGTGCGGGGGCTTTGGAATGTGATCAATCGCATCATCTCGGCCACGGCCATCTCGGCCCTCCTCATGTCCATCAACCTGTGGATGGGTATCCTCATGCTGGTGGGTGTGGGGGTGACCTTGGTGGTGGAGTATTTCGGCAACCGCCTGTGGCTTCGCGTTATGGAGCTCATGAATCCTCTTTGGCGGAGAGAGAGCTACATCACCCGCGTCTTCAACCTGTCAGACTACGCCAAGGAGATGCGCACCTCGGGGGTAGGGGACATGATGACCCGCGATTGCGAGGAGACGGCCCGCGAGCTGAACCGCCTGGATCTCAAGTACGGCAAAATGTTCACGCTCCTCTACGGCGTGGGCTTCAACGTCGCTCGCCGAGGCACCTACTATGCCACCATCCTCATCATGGTCTTTGAGCTGGCGGCGGGACGGGTACAGCTGGGAGGCTTCGCCGCCGCCGTGACCTCTCTGTGGATGCTCCAATCCATCATGATGAACCTGGCCGACTCCCTCACCGAATTGCCCAAGCACGCCCTCTACATTGAAAAATACTTCAAATTCCTGGAGCATGAGAACCGCCTGACCTCGGGCACCGAGCCAGTCCCCCCCTTCGAGTCTCTGACCTTTGAGAACGTCAGCTTTGCCTATCGGTCGGTCTTTACCGACGAGGAAAGCACCCTGGCCGATGAGATCAGGGAGTTTGAGCGTCGGGAGCAGGGAAGGAAGGACGAGGAGGAAACGAAAAAGTCCGACGAGGAACGCCCTACCGTGCTGAAAAACATCAGCTTCACCATCCGCAAGGGGGAGAAGACCGCCATCGTGGGCTACAACGGTGCGGGGAAGACCACCCTCATCAAGCTGGTCATGCGGCTCTACGATCCAACCGAGGGGCGCATCCTCTACAACGGCCGCGATATCCGCGACTATGATCTGACCGAGTATCGTGACCGTATCGGCGCGGTGTTCCAGGACTACCGCATCTTCGCCGCCACCCTGGGGGAAAACGTCATGGGCGGGGGCTACGACCGTACCCCCGAAAATGAGTCCCGCATTCGCGCCGCCCTGCATAGTGCCACCTTCACCGACCGCCTGGAGACCTTGGAACAGGGGTTGGAGACCCCGCTGACCCGAGAGATCGACAAGGAGGGCATAGAGCTGTCAGGCGGAGAGGCCCAAAAGGTGGCCATCGCAAGGGTTTTGGTTCGCCCCTACGACCTGATCATCATGGACGAGCCCTCCTCCGCCCTGGATCCTGTGGCCGAGTATGAGCTGAACCACTCCATCCTGAACGCCGCCGACTCCCGAAACAGCGGCCGCGAGGCGACGGTGATCTTCATCTCCCACCGCCTCTCCACCACTCGCTTTGCCGATCGCATCTTCCTCTTCGCGGGGGGAGAGCTTTGTGAGCAGGGAAGTCACGAGGAGTTGATCGCCCTGGGCGGGAAGTACGCCGAAATGTTCCGTATGCAGGCCGAAAAGTACCGCAAGGGCGAGGATAGGGGAGAAGCGTAAATAGTTTTCCAACAAAAAAGGTGACTCGCCGAAGGGTGGGTCACCTTTTTTTTGTGTGGGAAGGCAGTCTGACCCTCATATCGGTCAGTCACGGATTCGAGCAGTGCCTCTCCACTCCCCGATCCACATCGCCTGCCCATCCACCGAGGAGGGATCGAACCACCCCGCCCCGTCGCCCTCCGCCGAGAACACGAGGGTCGCGTCCTTTCGCAGGGTCAGACTACCGCCGTAGGGTGCCTTGATGAGGGGGCCGTGGTTGCCGAAGATCACGGTGTCGGCCTCGGCAGCCAGGGAAGCGGCGGTATCGGCCAGCTCGCTCTCGAAGACCGCCGACCCGCAGTAGACCAACCGCCCGCCGTCCCCCGCATCCAAGGACAGGAGAAGGACGGGCTGGACAGACCGCTTGATGAAGTCGGTCTCCAGGACGACCCGACAGCCGCTGAAGAGGGTCAGCTCCTCACCCTCGCCGTACAGGCATACCGGTACTCCCGCCGCCTCGGCCTTTTCCAGGTAGGCCAGCAGGAGGTAGTAGTCCTCCTCCCTCTCGGGGGCAGGGAGCCACAGCTCCCGTACCGTCTCCCGCCCCAGGATGGCGGAAAGAGACCCCACCGTGCGGGAGTGGTAGTGGGTCAGCATGAGGACGGCGATCTCGGTGGCACCCATCCGCTCCGCCTCCCTGGCGGCATGGGATAGGGACGTCAGACTGCCGTTGCCCAGGTCGCAGATCACCGCCTCGTGTCCCTCTGCCAGTACCAGCGCATCGGCTTGGGAGGAGGGCTGGAGGTAGCGGATGGCCATGCTCCCGTCATGCAGAACGGTATGAACGCCCAGCACGCCTCCGATGGCGATCCATCCCGCCACCAAGGGCAGAGCCACCGTCCACCGCCTTGCGCGAGGGAGCCGTACCGCCAGCAGGATCAGGATCCCCGCCAGCATGCAGAAGGCCAGGGGCAACATGGCGGGATGCTTCAGAGACACCACCGCCCATGAGGGAGTCGCCATCCAAGCGGTCAGCCTACCCATGACCCCGCAAAGCCCCGCGTCCAGCCCGCCGAGAACAGCCCCGACGGTACTGCCTCCCAAGGGTAGGACCAACAGGGACACCACCAGCACGCAACCGCACAAGGGGGTCAGCAACAAAGTGGAGACAGGCGACAGTACCCCCATTTCTCCGATGACCGCCGCTACCACGACCAGCGTCATGCTCATGGCCATGATGCCCACGGCTATCCCCATAAGGAGCTTGCCAAGCCCCGCCTTGATCCGAGCAGGCAAGGAAGGACTCGGATCCTTTCCCTTGCGGTCAGACCGCAAAGCGGGCAGAACCGCAACTAACCCCAGGGTCGCCAGGTAGGACATCCAGAATCCCGCGTCAGCGACGGCGTAAGGAGTCACGGCGAGGATGACCGCTCCCGCAAGCCCCAGGGAGGTCAAGGCATCCGTCCTTGAAAAGAGGACGTAGGACAGGTAGACCGCCCCCAGCATGATGACCGCGCGGGTGGCCGAGGGAGGGAAGCCCAGCAGGGCCAGATACCCCGCCGCGCAAAGGGACAGAATGCCCGCCCGCAACCGCTTGCCCACCCGCAAAAGCCGCAAAAGCCCCTCGAACAGGCCAAAGAGCAGGGTCATGTGCAGACCGCTGATGGCCAGCAGATGGGACACCCCCGCCCGCGTGAAGTCACGGCGGATGCTGTCCTCCAGGTAGGACTTGTCCCCCAGGAGCAGAGCCGAGGGAAGCCCGTGACCGCCGTCACCCACCGATCGGTCCAGCCGCGCCGAAAGCGTCCGTCGGAGCCGCCCCGCCTTGACGGCAAGACCGCCCATGTCCTCTCCCGTGATGACAACGTCAGCCTCGTCCTCGGACAGGAGCCCCGTCAGGAAGCCATCTCCCAGCAGAGCGGTGGCATCGTACCCGTCTCCCGCCGCCTCGGTCAGGCTCTGCACCTTGACCTTCATGTCTACGCCGTACCCCGCCTGCAGGTCGGATACGTAGTGGCAGGTCAAGAGCGCGGTGCCACCGATCTTCTCGCCGTTCAGAGAATCCAGCTCCAGGGCATAGGAGGTCAGGTACCCGCCGCTCCCCCGTCGGTCAAGGATCACACCCGTAACGGTTACGGTCTCCCCTTCCATCTCGGAGAAGGTCTTGGCCGCTCCGCTGTGGAAGTACAGATGGGACTGTAACAGTGCCGCCAAAGCCAGAAGACAGGCCACGCCCGCCAAAGCCCCGCGAAGAGCATCCCGCCTCCGCAAGGCCCATACACTGTACCCCGCCGTGCCAAGGAGCAAAACGGCACCTACGGCCAACTTTCCCCATCCCACCAGGAAAAAGCCCGCTACCGAGGCGAGCAGGAAGACCGAGCAGCAGAGAAACAGAGGACGGCGGTGGAAGATATGCACGGCGGGACTCCTTTCGGGGGATCGTAGGGGGACGTTCAAATTTGGGTTTATCGTTCCGATAAACCCAAATTTGAAGTGAAAAGTGAAGAGTGAAAAGTGAAGAGTGAAGAGTGGAGGTGCAGATCCTTCGGATCTGTCCATTTTTGATTGAAACGAAGGAAACCGAAGGTTTCACTCCCCCATTATACCACAAGCCTTACCACATAGCAATAGAAAATATAAAAAAGGAATCGGCCACCGTCGAATCCGACAATGGCCGATTTCTATCCTTGAAGGGCAAGGTATCACGCCTACTGATCAGGCGCGCTCAATGCTGATTAGGCACGGTTGACCTTACCGGAACGCAGGCAACGAGAGCAAACGGCGACGGTCTTGTGAGTACCGTCCACGACTGCCTTGACCTTGCGAATGTTGGGCTTCCAGGTGCGATTGGTTTTACGGTTGGAGTGGGAAACATTCTGACCGTAAACAACACCCTTTCCGCAGACACTACACTTTGCCATGACTTGACACCTCCTTACTGTGGTTTCGGGCCTGTCAGGTTATGACACGCCTACAACATAAGACAACAGTCTGTATTATACCATAAAACTTTTAAAATTGCAAGAGCTTTTTCAAAAAAAGTTTGGAAAAAACGCAATATTTTTTTGATCTCCGACTGTGCAGAATGACCGAAAAGGAGAAGATCACTTGCGGGACTTCTTCTCCAGCTCCTTCTGCTCCCGCAGCTCCTGCTTGGAGGGACGGTCGGATTCGGGGAGATCGGGGATGCCCATCTTGGTGATGTGGAAGTCCTTGGCACCCGCAATGTAGCCCAGAGCGGCCACCAGCATGGCGGGGAGGGTGATGACAAAGTAGCTCCACCAGATGCCGTTGAGGGTCACGCCGCCTACCGAGACGGTGGCCAGCACACCCTGATACATACCCTGGATCAGCAGGGCGATGAGGCGGGAGATGGACTCCAGCTCACCGAGATCTCCCAGCTGACCCACCGTGATGAGGATGGCCAGAAGGAGGTTGACCGAATTGGCGATGAAGGACAGGATCAGACCGAGATAGGGGCGGAAGGGGATCTTTCCGTACTGGATGGACAGTCGGTCAGTCGATCCCGTCTTGTGGGCTGTGCCGTAGGTCAATGCCAGGTAGAAGACGATGGAGCCGATACTGCTCCAGAGCAGCAGGGCATCGCTTTCGGCCTTCCCGGCTGTCATGGCCAGGGCGAAGCCGAACATGGAGATGGCGACCTGGTTCAGAGCCAGGCGCACGCTCTCGTAAGAATATCTTTCAAAGAATGCTTTCATTTTGTCACACTCCTATACACATTGCCCCTTATTATACCGAATAAATGTTTCCTCTTTTCCACGGAATTGTTACCAAATAACGATAAGTTGTGACAATTTCGTGAGCAGAGGGAGAAATCCCGCAAAGTTTACACTTTGTCCACTTTTAAAAATCGGAATTTCGTATAATTAAGGGTAGATACCATTTCCCGAGAAAGGCGGTGACTTCATGCGTCACGAGATCAGCGTCAGCGAGTTTTCCCCTGTGGTCAGGGAGTTCGCCAGCTATAAGACCGTCATCCAGGGCTGCTCCCAGCGCACCGTGGAGCAGTACCTCATCGACCTCCGCACCTTCTTCCGCTACCTTCTCTGCGAGGGTGACAGCAAGATCCTCCACGACCCCGAGAAGTTTCGGGAGATCACGGTGGAATCGGTAGACCTGGACTACCTGCGAGGGATCTCCACCGACCAGATCTACGATTTCCTTCTCTACGCCGACTCCGAGCGGGAGAATCAGACCGCCGCCAAGGCCCGCAAACTGGCGGCCATCCGCGCCCTCTTCAAGTTCCTGGTCAACAAAAGGGGCTACCTCACCGACAACCCCGCCGCCAATATTGACTCTCCCAAGAAGAAAAAGTCCCTCCCCAAGTTCCTCTCCCTGGACGAGGCCCGCGCTCTCCTCTCGGCGGTGCTGAACGATACCGAATCCCAGAACCGCGAGCGGGACTTCTGTATCATCACCCTCTTCCTCAACTGCGGTATGCGTGTGGGAGAGCTGGTGGGCATCGACCTCCAGGATATCGACTCCGCCTTCCGCTCCCTCCGCGTCCTGGGAAAGGGAAATAAGGAGCGCATCATCTACCTCAACGAGGCCTGCCGCGAGGCCCTGTACGCCTACCTGACCGTCCGCAAGAGCGAGCGCTACGAGAAGTGCTTCGACCGCGCCCTCTTCCTCTCTAACCGCCAGGCGCGGATCTCCATCCAGGGGGTGCAGGTCATGGTGCAGAAGTACCTCCGCATGGCGGGGCTGGAGTCCAAGCACTACTCGGTGCATAAGCTCCGCCACACCGCCGCCACCCTCATGTACCAGTCGGGCCAGGTGGACATCCGCGTGCTGAAGGACATCCTGGGCCACGAGCAGCTCAATACCACCCAGATCTACACCCATGTCAGCAACCGCGGCATGGAGGAGGCCATGCGGCACAATCCCCTGTCGGGGGAGTCCGATCCCGATGACGAATAAAGAGCGCCCCGCCCTGTGCTATACAGAGCGGGGTGGTTTTATGGGGGAGATGTCGGATCATGGTTGAGCGGCTTGAATTCGCAATTCGTAATTCGTAATTCGTAATTGCGGAAACCGTTTGTTTATGCAAGACTGTTTTTGACAGGCCCAAACATGTTCGGGATTCATGTACACGATCCTAAAAGGAAAACTCATGATCGTAATAGACAACTTCATATCGGACGATCGTACTTTGCCAACGGCAAAATGCTTCATCAATTACGAATTACGAATTGCGAATTACGAATTAGACCCATAGATCCAAATTATCTGTTCCGATCCCTCTTCGCTCCTCCCTGTCCCTTGCGGTGGGGCTTTTTCTTCGCGGGATCCTTGGCCACCGAGAAGCCGAACTTGCCGATGACCTCCCCCAGGGCGAAGTATTCTCCGTGGGCGAAGGCGGTCAGCCCCGCTCGATCCAGGCAGAGCTTGCCGTTCTCGTCCAGCAGGGACTCGTCGGCATCCACCCCCACTACGTCGGCGATGAAGAGATCGTGAGTCCCCTGGGGGATCACGTCTACCACCTTGCACTCCAGGGCCAGGGGACACTCGGCGATGACGGGACAGGCCACCTCCACGGCAGGCTCCTTGTGGAGTCCCGTCTTGGCGAACTTATCCACCTTGGCTCCCGTGTAGATGCCGCAGAAGTCGCATTCCCGCACCAGGGAGGCGGGAGTCAGGTTGATGACGAACTCCCCCCGCTCCTTGATGATGCCGTAGGAGTGGCGGGTAGGGCGCACCGATATGGAAACTCTGGGCGGGTGGGTATTGATGATCCCTGCCCAGGCGACGGTGATGATGTTGGCGTTTTCCATGTCCCCGCAGGTCACCATGACGGGGGGCACGGGGCCCAGCAGGGTGGAGCCCTTCCAATGTATCTTGGCCATATGAACGTATCCTTTCTTTGTACGCAAGAGAAAACGGCGCCCCAAACGGTAGCGCCGTATTCTGTGAGGGAATTACTGCTGAGCCTCGAGGTACTCCACCACGTCGCCGACGGTCACGAACTTGTGGATGTCGTCGTCGTCGATGGTGATGTCGAACTTCTCCTCGCAGAGCATGACCAGGTTGGCCAGCTCAATGGAGTTCAGACCGAGATCGGACGAAAGCTCGGCATCCATGGTCACGGTCTCGGGATCCAGCTGCAGCTCCTCAGCCAGAAGCTTCTTCAGGGTCTCTAACATAAGCGTACACTCCGTTCCTCCGCTGTGCGGATGTGATAGGGTATGGAACATACCCTTCCTTTATAACAACGCCTTTATTATAGCCTATGAAAGTTGATTTGTCAAGATTATTTTGCCATTTTTCGGGGAAAAAGCGATAAAAAAACTTTAAAGCCAACATTTCACGCAAATTTCCCAAACCCCCTTGACCCCAAGGGGGTTTTTTGGTATAATAAAACTACCTGTATCCATCCACTCCCGTGGGAGGAAAAACACATGGAGGACAATGCTATGAATACCGCGATCCTGTACGACAAAATATACGCCTGCTGGCTGGGTAAGAACATCGGCGGCACCCTGGGCACCCCCGTGGAGGGGCGCATGGAGGTCATGGATCTCACCTGGTACCCCCGCCTGGATCCCCGAGGCGCCCTCCCCAACGACGACCTGGATCTCCAGCTCCTCAACCTCCACGCCATGGAGATGTACGGCGTGAACACCACCGCCGAGCATATCGCCGCCGAGTGGAGCGAGCATTGCTACTTCCCCTGGGACGAGTACGGCCACGCGGGCACCGCCATGCGCTACGGCTTCAAGCCTCCCTTCTCGGGGATGTTCGATAACCATTTCACCAATTGCATGGGCTGTCCCATCCGCTCCGAGGTCTGGGCGGCCATCGCCGCGGGTAAGCCCCGTCTGGCGGCTTACTTCGCCTGGCAGGATGCCGTAGTGGATCACGCGGGAGGCGAGGGTGTCTTCGGCGAGATCTTCAACGCCGCCCTGGAGGCCGCCGCCTACCTCTCCACCGACGTCCCCGCCCTCATCCGCGAGGCTCTGACCTACATACCCACCACCTCCCGCGTCCACGGCGCGGTGTCCCTTATGCTCTCCCTTTACGAGCAGGGAACCGATCTCCTTGCCGCCCGTGAGCAGGTGCTGGACAAGTTCGGTGATCCCAACTTCACCGACGCGCCCCAGAACATCGCCTTCGGTCTGGCAGGTCTTCTGTGGGGTGAGAATTTCGAGGATGCCATCCTCAAGGTGGTCAACCTCGGCTACGACACCGACTGCACCGTGGCCACCTGCGGTGCCATCTGGGGCATCCTCTACGGCCGCGAGGGCATCGATCCCAAGTGGGCCCAGCCCATCGGTGACGCCATTCAGGTCTCCGCCGCCATCCGCGGCTTCCGCGCCCCCGCCGACCTGGATGAGCTGACTGCCCGTTGCATCAAGCTCCACGACAAGCTGGCCTGCGAGGACGAGGCCGAATTCGTCATCACCGAGGAGGACAACTCCGACTTTATGGTTCAGCACTTCACCCTCCCCGCGGGAGCCAAGAAGAGCGAGGCCTTCTGTGTGGATCTCCGCTACGAGGACGGCGACCCCACCGTAGCCCCCGAGCGGTCTCAGACCCTGCACATCACCCTCACCAACAACACCTGCTGGCCCTGGACCCTGGAGGCCCGCGTTGAGTGCCCCTACGGCCTCGCCGCCGATGTTCCCGCCCAGATCGTGGTGGCTCCCGGTGAGTCGGTGCAGTATAACCCCACCGTCAAGGCCGATCCCAACGCCTACTACAACGTTCCCATCGACCGTGTCTACCCCACCGTCCTGGCCATCAAGCGCCTCAACTGCGGCGACCGCTGGAAGGTCTACCGCATCCCCTTCACCCTCCTGGCTCCTAACCGCTGGACGCTGAACGGCGTGCCCACCCTGATCCCCGCCGCCACCGTCCGCTTCACCGAGCCTTCCGCCGACGGCGTCTACGTGGCCGAGGCCACCCTCACCACACCCCCCGTCACCCGTGAGACCCGCCTGATCTGTAACTGTGTCTGGCCCACCACCGTGGAGCTGAACGGTGACGTCATTATCCACACCGAGGGTCTGTCTCCCTTCATGCCCGCCTACCACCGCGCTCCCGCCAGTCAGCTCCGCGAGGGCATTCTCCAAAGGGGTGTCCACAAGGTGAAGGTCACGATGCGTATGCCCGAGGACAAGCGGGATATCCTGCCCTTCTTCGTCATCTCCCTCAATGCCCCCGCTCACGTCACCGAGCCCGGCAACTTCTACGCCTATACCGACGCCCATTTCGCGCGGTAAATCCACCGCCCATCCACCAGCAACGGAGGTATCCCATGAACCACCCAAGCGACCGCACCAAGCTGAGACGGCTCCTGAACCGCATCCTGTCCCGTAAGGGCCTTGTGGGATGCGCTCGGGAGTATTCTGTCGCGCTCCATAGCCGAGGCAAGGCGGTCTGCGTGGGGGCTGACCGCTACGGCCAGGGAGGCATTACGGCCTTTGAGGACGTGGCCGCCCTGACCTGTACCGACACCCGTACCGCCGCCCTTATGAAGGACGGCACTCTCCGTTTCGCGGGGGGGGAGCCTGTGGATTCCGCTCTCATGAACCTGTCTCACGTCCGCGCCCTGTCATGCGGCCCCACCCACGCCGCCGCCCTGCTGGGGAACGGTCGGGTGGTTGTCGGAATCACCTGTAAGGACGCCGCCCGCGCCACCGCCGAGTGGCCCGTGATCTTCGACGTGGTCTGCGGAAAACACCTCACCGTAGGCCTGACCCCCGAGGGAACCGTCCTCGCCGCAGGCGGTACCCCCCGCCTCCGCTATATCCTGTCCACCTGGAGCCACATCGCGGGTGTTTTCACCGATGCCGAGGGCGATACGGTCTATGGCATCACCGCTGAGGGACGCCTCCGCGCCACTCGTCCCCTCCCCCGCCGTGTGGAGTCCTGGCGCAATCTGGTCTTCGTGGCCGCCTGCGGCCGTCATATCTGGGGCATTACCTCTTTGGGTCAGCTCCTCTCCACCGATCCCCGCGCCCGCAAGCTGCACGAGGCAGGCTTCATTGCCTGCGCCGCCGCTTCCGACCACGCCGTGGCTCTGACCCGTGACGGCCTGGTGCTTGCGGTAGGGGACAACCGCTTCGGTCAATGCGATACCCAACGCTTCGGCGTCCTGTTTGAGAGCTTCGATGAGTTCAGCGCCGACCGCCGAGCTTCCAATCTCCGCGTGGCCGCCGACGAGAAGACCTACCAGATCCGCCTCACCGAGGCCAACCGTTACCAGAAACGCCTCCTCTGCGGCAAGCGCTTCACCGCCTGCATCACCGCTGACGGCCGTGTCCTGGCTTCTGCGGGCTTCGGAGCCTCCAAGCACTGGAGCCGTGTCCGTGCCCTGGCCTGCGGCAACGCCCACCTGGTGGCCCTCCATGAGGGTGGTCGCGTCTCCGCCGACGGCAACGACACCGAGGGCTGTACCGCCGTCTCGGCCTGGCAGGGAATCAAATCCATTGCCGCGGGCAAATACCATACCCTGGGCGTCACCGAGGACGGTCGGGTGCTGTTCTGCGGCCGCAACGATCATGGTCAAGGAGACGTGACCGATTGGAGCGGGATCCGTAAGGTCTTCGCCGCCGATACCTACACGGTAGGCCTGGGCTACGACGGCTCCATCCGTGTCGCGGGTCAGCCTCCCTTCAAGCCCGATGAGATGTACGATACCCGCAGGTCTCCCATAGACCTTGCGGTGACCTCCACCCACATGGCCGTCCTGTACGGGGACGGTACCGTCCGCACCACCCGTCTTGTCCCCGCAAGCCAAAAGCCCGGAGACGGCGAGGTGTGGGATACCTGCGGCTGGGTGTCCGTCCGCGCCATCGCGGCGGGGGAGGGCTTCACCGTGGGTCTCTGCGTGGGCGGCCGCGTGGTGGCTACAGGCTTAAACGACTGCGGTCAATGCGACGTCACCGAATGGCGGAGCGTGGTAGCCGTTGCCTGCGGAAGAAGCTATACCGTGGGTCTTACCGCCGACGGACGAGTTCTGTCCGCAGGACTTCTGCGAACCGAGCAGCCCGAGAGCCGTACCGCCTATGCCGATGTCCGCCGTTACCGTGTCTCCGCCGAGACTCCCGATACCGACTCCTGGCGGGAGGTCATTGCCCTGGCCGCCGGCCCCGACCATACCGTCGCCATGACCCGAGAGGGTATGGTGCTGGCCACGGGTCTGGACAGCGACAGCCAATGCACCGCCACCACTCACTTCACCCTGTTCCGCGATGCCCGCCAGCTCTACGGCTACGGCAACTACCGCAAGCCCGCCGACTGCGGCCCCCTCCGTATGGAGGAGGAAGAGGAGGGAATCACCCACCGTCCCGCGGAAGCCCCCACCCTCGTCCCCTTCACGCAGTTCTCCGCCCACCTCCGCGCCGATTCGGCAGCTATCCTTTCCCGCGTGACAGGTAGCGAGGATCACCTCACGGTCATCACCGAGGACGGGACTCCCGCCACCTACCGCTTTGATACAGGCGAAATCACAAGAGAGACCCATGCTCCCGCCGTATCCGCGCTGGCTTCCTTGGGGAGCAGTACGGTCTACCTCTCCCCCGACGGCACCGCCCGCCTGCGGGACAGCTCTGCCCCTGCCGAGCCCTTGGGGACTCTCCCCCATAAGCTGGGCGACAGTCCCTTCCACCGCGTGACCGCTCTGGCCTCGGGCCATGCCCATTACGCCATTCTTATGGCCGACGGTACGGTTCGCTCCTTTGGAGAGAGCGACCGAGGGCAATGCGACACGGGGGATTGGAAAAATATCATCGCCATCTCGGCGGGAGACAACCATACCGCCGCCCTCCGCGCCGACGGCACCGTGGTGGCCACGGGTGTTGATCGTCGGGATCACGCGGGCCGCTCCCGCTCCGCCACCGCCCACCTTCCCCGCGCCAACCCCTGCGCCACCGAGGACTGGACGGGGGTCACCTCGGTGGTCTGCCGCGGTGACGTTACCCTTGGCCTGCGCCATGACGGCCGTGTCTACGCCGTGGGCAGTAACCACTTCGGTCAATGCGATACCGAGGGCTGGAAGGGCGTGGTCTCGGTGGCTACCTCGGGCCAGCATACCGTAGCCCTCTTCGGGGACGGCCACGTGGAGGCCGTAGGACTCAACGAGAGAGGCGAGTGCCGCACCGAGTCCTGGAGTCATATCATTCAGATCGCTGTTCTGCCCGAGCTGACCATGGGTCTGCGCTCCGACGGAAAGCTTTTGGCCGCAGGCCGCCACCATGAGGTGCTGGAGACCCTGGACACCGTCCGTGCCATGGCCTGCTTTGGCAGTCGCCGCCAGACCTTCGTCATGTCCGACGGCACCGTCCGTATCCATAACCGAGGCAGTGAGTTCTTCCCCGAGCCCCTGGAGGGAGTCCGTCTCTTTACCCCTACTCCCAAGTATTCCGTCCTGAACCGCTATACCGCCAATGCCCTTCCTCTGTCCACCGCCCACCGCACCCTGGGGAGCTTCGCCGTGGGCATGGCCCATACCCTGGCTCTGGGTCAAGGGGGAGCCATCCTGGCCGAGGGCGCAGGGGATAACGGTCAATGCGACCTCAAGGCCTACGCCACCGCCGTGTGGGTAGCCGCGGGATCCTACCACTCCGCCGCCATCCTGGCCGACGGACGGATCATCCTCTCTGGCCGCAATACCGACGGCCAATGCGATGCCCGCGCCCTCAATCGGGAGCTGGACACCGTGGGGGGCTCGGCGGAGGAATCCCGCAACGGAGGAGTCCCCACCATCACCGAGCCCGACCCCGCCGACCTGCCCTACGCCTGGAAGCAGGTGGCCTGCGGGCTGAACCACACCGCCGCTCTCCGCTCCGACGGACGTGTCTACGCCATCGGTCAGAATCCCGACGGCCGCTGTGATACCCGCAAGTGGCGAAACGTCACCCAAATCGCCTGCGGCATCCGCCACACCGTAGCGGTCACCGCCGAGGGAACCTGCGTGGCCACGGGGGATAACCGCTATGGACAATGCGATACAACCCTGTGGAAGAATCTCACCATGGTCGCCGCAGGGGAATTCCATACCGTCGCCCTTCGCGCCGATGGCCGCGTGGAGGCCGTGGGAGACGACCGCAAGGGTCAATGTCGGGTGGAGGATCTCCGTGATATCGTCTCGGTTGCCTGTCTCCCCGAGGCCACTCTCTGCGTCACCGCCGAGGGCAGAGTCATCATCCGAGGGGGAAGCGGCCAGCACGATAAGGCCATCGAAGCCCTCCGCGAGGTGGTGGCCATCCACACCTGCGAGCACCGCATCGCCGCTTTGACGGTGGATCGGCGGATGATCCTCATCCCCTGACCCATTCCCGAAAATTGAAAGAAAGAGGAAACGACACCCCCACGGGACGCCGTTTCCTCTTGACTTTTTTTTCATTCTATGCTATACTAAAAAGAACCAAGACCACCCGAAAGGAGAGACGGCCATGCCCCATAAATTACTGCTCTACATCCGCTACGACGGCCGCCCCTTCTGCGGCTATCAGGCTCAAAAGAACGGCTATTCCATCCAGCAAGCCCTCAACGAGGGAACAGACGCCCTCTTCGGCTACCCCTGCGACATCACGGGCTGCTCCCGCACCGACAGCGGTGTTCACGCCAATATGTTCTGCGCCACCGTTACCCCCCGCGGCGAGGATCACATGGATACCACCATCCCTCTCGACCGCCTCCCCCGCGCCTTGAATATCCACCTCCCCGAGGCCGTGGCCGCCTACAAGGCTCTGTGGGTTCCCACCGACTTCCACGCCCGCTACTCGGTCACCTCCAAAGAGTATATCTACCGCGTCCTCAACACCCAGAACCGCGATCCCTTCGCCGCAGGCCGAGCCTGGCACTACCCCCGTCCCATAGACGACGCGGGCTTTGCCGCCATGGAGAGAGCCGCCGCCGCCTTTGCTGGCAAGCGGGATTTCGCCGCCTGCATGGCCGCCGGCTCCAAAATCATCGATACTACCCGCACCGTCTTTGCCTCCTCTCTCATCCGTGAGGGGGACTACATCACCTACCGCGTCCGCGCCGACGGCTTCCTCTACAATATGGTTAGGATCATGGTGGGCACCCTCATGGAGGTCGGGGAAGGGAAGATCCCCCCCGAGAGCCTCCCCGCCCGTCTGGACTCCCTGGACAGAGGCACCCTGGGCCGCACCGCCCCCGCCGAGGGACTGTATCTGAACCGCGTCTTCTACAATCATCCCGAAAAGGAGGGGTACCATGCCGAGATTTGATCCCAGACCCCGCCTCCGCCGCGCCTGGCAGACCCTGCGCCAAAAGGCTATGGGCTACGCGGGCCGCTTCGGGAAGCAGACCGATGAGGTTTTGTCGGGGGAGCCCATCGACTTCTCCGCTCCCTCCATCCCCTACTATGAAAACCTGGCAAGCCGATTGAGCTTCGCCCGCATCGTTTTGTACATGGTGCTGTTGGTCTTTGTGGTGGTGACCGTCATCAGCAACCACAAGCTCATCACCTACGAGAACCTCTACTACCTGGCCAAGGATATCGGTGCCGCCACCCAGACCGCCCAGTCCCAGGCCGACTACATCAGCTACCCCATCTCCTCGGCCTCTGCCGACTTCGCCCTCTACCGAGGGGGCGTGGTGGTCTCGGGCAGTGAGGTGGTCACCGCCATGAGCGGCTCGGGCCGTCAGACCCTGTCGGTCAACGTGGCCTACGCCGACCCCTGTGTCCGCGCCTCGGACAAGTTCTGCCTCACCTTCGGGCGGGGGGAGAATTCCTTCGCCGTCTATAACGCCTTCGTCCAGGTTCACCGCGAGACCACCGAGTTCCCCGTTTATGACGCCGCCGTGGGGGACAACGGCAATTTTGCCATCGTCACCCGCTCCCGCGACTACCGCTCCGAGGTGGTCATCTACGACGGCAACATGGAAAAGCTGGCCAACTACCATCTGAACGGCTACGTCACGGGCATCGCCATGAACCCCGAGGGCGACCGACTGGGCGTGGTGTCGGTGGAGTCTCAAAACAACCTCTGGGTCACCAAGGTGACGGTCATCCGCATTGAGAACCGCATCACCCGGGAGTCCGCCACCGTCACAGGCTCCCTCGGCAGTACCTGCGGCTTTATCACCGATGACCGCTTCGCCGTGATCCTGTCGGACCGTCTCATGGTCTTCAAGACCGATGCCACCGTCACGGGGGAGATCCTCTTTGAGGGAAAGACCCCCACCTTGGCCGCCATGGGACGCGGCTCGGTGGCCATCCTCTCCCGCGCCGAGGACGGCCTCACGGGTCACACCCTCACGGTCTACGACCGCAATGCCCGCCCCTCCTACACGGTGGACATGAACACCGAACATCCCGTCACGCTGGCGGGGGAACCCGCCGCTCTCACCTTCGGCGGGGATACCCTCTATCTCCGCGCGGGGGATCGGCTCTTCCGCCTCACGGGCAACGGTGGTACCGTCACCTCCGCCTCGGTCAGCCGGGATACCCTGGCCATCCTCCCCGTCAGCGATGACGAGGTCATGATCTGTACCCCCGCCTATGCCTACCGCCTGGATAAGGACGGCTTTATCCGCCCTTAGTTCCAAAAAACACCTTGACAAAATTCCCCGAAGGGGGTATAATAATCCTATATAACTATGAAAGGAGCATACCCGTATGCAACTCGTCATTGACATCCTGCTCATTGTGATCTTTGGACTGCTGGTCTTCCGAGGCTGGTGGCGCGGCTTCATGAAGTCGGTCTTGAGCCTGGGTCGCCTCATCCTCTCCCTGGTGATCACCATTGTCTTCGGAGCCTCCTTCGCCGCCTGGATCGATGCCAAGTTCGTCAATCCTCCCGTCTTTGAGGCCGTATTCAAGAAGTTCTCGGACATCGCCGCCGAGGTCACCGCATCCGCCGAGGGCGGTATCGATGCCCTGGTGGAGAAGATCCCCGAGGCTTTCCGCGGCTACCTGGATCTGGAGACCCTCGACCCCACCGCCGAGATCAACGCTCTGGTGGAGGAGTGGTCCCACACCGTGGCCGACGGCATCTCCAAGGTCATCGCCACCGTCATCGGCTACATCCTGCTCTTCGTCCTGACCTTCCTGGTGCTGACTCTGGTCATCTTCATCATCACCCGCTTTGCCAAGCTCCCCGCCATCAAGACCGTGGATAAGCTCCTGGGCCTGGTGGTCGGTCTCTTCAGCGGTGCCGCCGTTGTCATCTTCATCTCGGTCATCCTGTCCGCCCTCCTGGGCATTTTCGGTCAGGAAGCCCTGGTGGAAGGCTCCTTCATGCTCCGTCTCTTCTCGGGCATCAAGGATCTGCTCTTCGCTTGACCCATTAACAGCAAAGGGTGTCTCCCCGTGAGGCACCCTTTTTCCATAGCAAAAGGCGGTACGCATAGCGCGTACCGCCTTCTGTTATTCCTTCACCACCGCGCAGGTCTCGATGCCGTAATACTTGAAGCACGCCACAGCACTCTCGTCGATCCGCTCACCGCTGACCACGATGGGCACCGCGGGAGGACACCCCACCGTCGCCGCCGCCGCGATGCGGCCGACACACTCGCCCACGGGCAACACCTCGGAGGGGGACAGCAGAGCTTTGCGGACGGACAGAACCCGCTCGGGCTTGATGAGAGCGGGCGGGCACTCCGCCACGGAGTCCCGTCGAGGCAGAGCGCACAGCACCTCCGCCACCCGATCCAGCTCTGTTTCGGTGATGGCGGGGGTCACCATCAAGACCACGAAATCGGGGTCGGCGAACTCACATTCGATCCCGTTCTGCCGCAGATGCTCCGCCACCTCCATACCCGTGTACCCGTGCTTGCGGGGGCAAAGGGTGAGCTTCAAGGGCTCGGCGGTCTGCATGGGACGCAACCCACAGGCCGATAGCTTGATCCAACAAGCCTCTACCTTTTTGACGGTCTTCTCCAAAGAGACCGTGTACCTCTTGCTCGCCAGTACGGCGTTGGCCATATCCAAGGATTCCAATATCAGATAGGAGGGGCTGGTAGATCCGAACAGAGCCAAGGCCTGCTTGGCGTGATGGCAAAACAGAGCGGGCAAATGACCGCCGATATGGAGATACGCGCCCCCCGTCAGCACGGGCAGGGTCTTGTGCGCCGAATCACAGCAGAGGTCAGCCCCCAAGTCCATGGGATGTCTGGACTCGGGCAAAAAACGCAAATAGGCTCCGTGGGCGTTGTCCACCACCAACAGAATTTCAAAGTCGTGACATACCTTTGCGATCCCCGCGATATCCGCCACATTCCCCAGATAATCGGGGGAGGTCAGATACACCGCGGAGGGAAGCCGTCCCTCTGCCTTCATTTGCGAAAGCCGAGCGGACAACCCATCGGGAGTCACGGGACAGGCCAGATACCCCGCCTCATTCTCAGGATACAGCCACTCCACATCCAGATCCAAAAGCCCCACCGCCGACAGAAAGGTCTTGTGGGCGTTGCGCCCCGCCAGAATGAGAGGACGGTCAATACCCTGCTCCTTGGCGTGGAGCAACACCAGATACATCATGGCGCGGATGCACTGGGATGACCCCTCGGTGGAGTAGTAGGTAGGACACCCGAAGAGGAGGGAAGCATTCTCCTCGCTCTCCCGGATGATGCCCTCGGCCTCGTAGAGACTGTCGGCACCCGCTACCTCGGTGATGTCGTAAGCCTCAAAGCCCAGAAGGGATGCCCCCTTGTGACCGGGCATATGGAGGCGCAGGGGAGATTTTTCCGCGTAAGATAAAACGAAATCCCGAATGGGCGTCGTCATCTTCATGTTGTAAGACCCGTATCCCATCGGGATTCCTTTCTTTGTGTGAGGAAGCAATACCTGTTTTAAGGTTTTTTGGAATTCCTAAAACCTTTTTTGCAAAAAAGGTTTTAGGCCGCCGGAGGCCGTTCTCCTTACTCTCCCAGCTGTCTCGCAATCGCCACCATGATGGCGCATTCCATTCTCTTGCGGAAAAGGTCACAGCCGTACTTGTACACGCCCTTCACCGAGCCCGTGGCGTGGTAGGCGTTGGCGGCGCAACCGCCCGAGCAGTAGAGACGAGCCCAGCAGTCGCGGCATTCGGGACGGGCGTAGACGTTGCACTCCAAAAACTCATTCTGGATCTCGGTGTTGTCCACCCCCTTCCAGACGTCGCCCAGCTTGAACTTCTCCTCGCCCACGAACTGGTGGCAGGGGTAGAGATCGCCCCAAGGGGTCACGGCCATGTACTCGGTGCCCGAGCCACAGCCCGAAATGCGCTTGTAGATGCAGGGGCCGCCCGTGAGATCGATCATGTAGTGGTAGAAGGTGAAGGGCTTGCCTTCCTTATCCTTGTCCAGCATGAGCATGGCCAGCTTCTCGTACTGCTCCATGACGATGGCCTTGTCCTCCTCGGTCAGAGCCGAAGGATCGTCGGGAGCGGCCACCACAGGCTCCATGGACAGCTCGTTGAAGCCCAGATCCAGCATGACCTGGATGTCCTTGAGGAAGTCGGGGTTGGCGTGGGTGAAGGTGCCTCTCATGTAGTAGCCCTGACCGTTTCTGGCCTTGACCAGCTGCTGGAACTTGGGCACGATGCGATCAAAGGAGCCGTTGCCCGCGTAGTCCACGCGGAATCGGTCGTGGATCTCCTTGCGGCCGTCCAGAGACAGCACCACATTGTGGCACTCGCGGTTGGCGAACTCGATCACATCCTCGTCAATGAGCAGACCGTTGGTGGTCAGGGTGAAGCGGAAGTTCTTGCCGTGCTCCTTCTCGATGCTCCGCGCATAGGCCACCAGATCCTTCACCACTTGGAAGTTGACCAGAGGCTCACCGCCGAAGAAGTCCACCTCCAGATTGCGGCGGGTGCCGGAATTGGCAATGAGGAAGTCCAGCGCCTGCTTGCCCACCTCAAAGGACATGACGGCCCGCTCGCCGTGGTACTTGCCTTGGCTGGCGAAGCAGTAGGAGCAGTTGAGGTTGCAGGTGTGGGCGATGTGGAGGCACAGAGCCTTGATGACACCCGAGGTCTTGGCCTTGAGATGCCCCGCCATAGGCTCGAAGGTGTCGGGGGCAAAGAGCTTGCCCGAGTCCTTGAGGGAGACAACGTCGTCAAAGCACTCCTCGATGTCGGCCTCGGTGATGCCGTCGGTGCCGAGATACTTGTCCTTCATGGCGGCGAGGATATCCTCGCGGGAGGTGGTCTCAAACAGGGAAATGATATCGTAGGCCACGTCGTCCACCACGTGGACACCGCCGGAGCAAACGTCCAGCACAATGTTGTAGCCGCCGAGCTTGTATTGATGGATCATCTAGAATATCCTTCTTTCGTTGGGAAATGATTGAAATACAGCATGACCTCCCATCACGGGATACAGTTGGCATAGGACACACGCCTCCGAGCCAAAGCCCCACCGCAGGTGTCCCGCCACCATAGGTGGCCATAAAAAATGCCGCCAGCAGGCGGCATTTTTATTGTGAGTGCAAATTACTTGCTCTCCTTGCTCTCCTTGGTGCTCTCGCACTGCTGGTTCGCGATGCCGCAGCTGGTCTTGCAAGCAGACTGGCAGGAAGTCTGGCACTCGCCGCAGCCCCCCTTCTTTGCGCTCTCGCACAGGTTGCGGGTCTCAATGGTCTTGATATGCTTCATGATGGGATTACCTCCGTTAAAAATACTGTGTGTATTATAGCACAAACAGGCCTGTTTGTCAATACGTTTGGAGAAAAAACTTACTTTTGAGAGTTCTGCCGGGCGTTCTGCCGTCCCACCTCAAAGGCCAGCACCGCCGCCGATGCCGCCGAGGACAGGGAGCCTCGGAAATTCCCATGATACCCGATCCGCACGTTGAGATCCGCCTCGGACAGCACGGCGCGGGAAATGCCCCGCTTCTCCCCGCCGATGACCAGCAGGAGAGGGAGGGTCAGGTCCGCCTCGTAGAGATCCACCGAATCCCGGATCTCGGCGCAGGCGGCGCGGTAGCCCTTGGATTTGAACAGGGGGATCACCTCCGAAGGCTCGGAGACGAACATGGGCATCTTCTCGGAAGTCCCCGCCGAGGAGCGGGCCACCAGACCCGCCACACCCATCCAGTTGCGGGGAGGCAGGATCACACCGTCCGCCCCCGCGGCGTAGAGGGAGCGCACCGTGTAGCCGAAGTTGTAGGGATCCTCGATCCCCTCCAGAAGGACGTAGAAGCCTCCCTCCTTGATTTTGTCCATGGACTCGGACAGAAGGGGAAGAGTGCGATCCGAGCAGACCGCCACGATACCCCCGTGGGTCTTGCCCGAGGTCAGGTTGTCCAGATCGTCGGGATGGACGGGCTGCACCGTAAAGCCCAGCTCTTCGGCGCGGCGGTGGAGATACGCGATCTCCCGCGCCTTCTTGTCCATGCGGGTCTTGTCCACGAACACGGTCAGCACGCGGCGGTCGTTGAAGCCGCGGATGGATTCGTCCAGCACCGCGGATATGGAGGTCATGCCCTCGAACAGATCGGGGGTCTCGGGGGTCATATTCTCGTCAAGCATGGTGTTTTTCCTTTCAATAACAAGGTTTTTACGGATATTTTTCCGCCCTGCCGCATAGAGTGTTCCAGAGAATACCGCATGGGTAAGGGGGAATCCAATATGATGTACATAGCGGCAGACAAGGAGCGGTGCGTGATCCTGGGCACCTACATCGTGGAGAACCGCGCCACGGTACGCCAGGCCGCCGCCCGCTACGGGATCAGCAAAAGCACCGTCCACAAGGATGTGACCGAGACCCTCCGCCACGTCAACCCCGCGCTATGGGAGTCGGTGGCCGAGGTGCTGGCGCAAAATAAGAATGAACGGCATCTGCGGGGCGGAGAGGCCACCAGAAGGCGGCATCTGGCACACGGGGGACGTAAAGACCGGGAAGACCGGGAAGAACACGGATCCGCGTAGATAATTTCGTTTTACCTCTTGATTTTATCACAGATTTATGGTAAAATCAAGAGGTTAACGACAATTTGGAGTGAAAACATGAAAAAACGACTGCAAAAGCCCCTGTCCGTCCTGCCCGGCCTCGTCCTGGCACTCTGTATCGCCGCCGTGGCACGCTTTCTGGAGAGCCTGCTCCCTATCCACGTCATCGGCGCATCCGTCATCGCTCTGTTTCTGGGCATGATCGTCAATACCTTCTTCCACCCCAAGTGGCTTGCCCCCGGCTTGAAGTTCACCTCCAAGAAGGTACTCAAGCTGGCCATCATCCTCTTGGGCGCATCCCTCAGCGTGCGGGTGATTTTGGAGGTGGGGAAAATGTCCCTCACGGTCATGTGCTTTACCCTTCTGACCTGCTTCGGCGGCGGATATCTGGTTGGCCGCGCCCTGAAGCTCAACTGGAAGATCTCCAACCTCATCTCGGCGGGAACGGGCATCTGCGGAGGCTCCGCCATCGCCGCCATCGCCCCCGTCATCGACGCGGAGGACACGGACATCGCCTACGCTATGTCGGCTACCTTCCTCTTCGATATGGCCATGATCCTCCTGTTCCCCCTCATGGGACAGGCCATGGGACTGTCGGATATGGCCTACGGCCTGTGGGCAGGCACCGCCGTCAACGATACCTCCAGCGTGGTGGCCGCGGGCTACGCCTTCAGCGAGGCGGCAGGCGACTTCGCCACCATGGTCAAGCTCACCCGTACTCTCTCCATCATCCCCACCGTGCTGGTCTTCGCCTTCATCAACCTCCGCCTCAAGAGCCGTGCAGGCGTGGCCGAGGGGCAGACCGCCGAGGGCAAGAAGGTCTCCGTCCTCAAGCTCTTCCCCTGGTTTATCCTGGGCTTCCTGGCTCTCGCCGCCGTCAAAAGTCTGGGCTTCATCCCCGCCGCCGTATCGGCAGGTGCCAAGGACGTGAGCAAGTTCCTCATGGTCGCCGCGCTGGCCGCCATCGGACTGAATACCCGCTTCAAGGATATGAAGCGTTCGGGCATTCGTCCCATGATCCACGGCTTCATCATCTCCGCCCTGGTGGTGGTGGTGGCCATCGCCGTGGAGTGGTGCATGGGTCTCGTATGATCCATCCTACGAAATAGGACGTTATGAAATAGCTCCTACGAAGCAAAGCTCTGCGAAGCAAGCCCCTACGAAAAGATCCGCTCCGTCCCCCAAGACGATGCGGATTTTTTTGCTTGCCCTGTATAAACGTCCCCCAAACGGCAGAAAATACTCTCGTACCTACGGGAGCGCAAGCCCCCAAGTCAAGGGAACAAAGGAGACCAATATGTCCAACGAAACCGAATTCAGCCGCAAGATGAAGAGACTGGCGAGCAACCGCGCCGTCATCGTCACCGCCGTGACTCTCCTGGTGGTTGCGGGGGTGATCATCGCCGCCACCGTGTCCGCCAACCGCGCAAGGAAGCCCCTCCCCGAGGATCCCGCTGTCAGCGGCACCGCTACCCCCACCGATACCCAGTCCGCACCCTCAGGCGGGGACGTCACCCTTCCCACCTACAACGGCGGCGAGACCCAGCCCGTAGGCGCTGATCCCGATGAGCCCAAGGCACCCCTGGAGCTGCCCGTCAGCGGTAAGCTCTTCAAGGGCCACGACGCCACCATCCAGGTCTACTCCAACACCATGGGCGACTACCGCGTCCACCTGGGGGTGGATATCGCCACGCCCCCCGAGGCTCCTGTCTATGCCGCCGCGGACGGTCAGGTGGAGAAGGTCTGGGAGGACTCCATGATGGGTACCTGCGTGGCCGTCACCCACAAGGATGACACCGTCAGCATCTATAAGAACCTGGCAAAGGAGCTGGCCGAGGGCATCGCGGCGGGTGCCGCCGTTAAGCAGGGCCAGCAGCTGGGTATTGTGGGCGACACCGCCGTGGTGGAGATGGCCGACGAGCCTCACCTCCACTTCGAGGTCACCGTCAAGGGCCTTTCGGTGAATCCTCTGGACTATTTCAGCCGTGAGTCCGTGGACGCCCTCTCGGAGGATACTGCCTACGAGAGCGGTGCCACCGAGACCGACACGGAAAAGACCCCTGCCGAGTCCGAGACCCGAACCGACGGCAAGTAAAGAAGAAAACCGCCTCCCTCAACACGCGAGGGAGGCGGATTTTCACAATGCCGAAACAACACAAAAGCACGTCCGTGATAACCCTCCGCGCGCGCTGTATCATAAGGTTGATACTCCGCAAACGAGTCATGACAGATGTGCTTAGTGGAAAGGAAGGCAGAGATTGGGGACTCCACCTTGACGCTCTTTTATTATACTACAAACCGCTTTATTTGTAAATATCCAAAATGCACAAATGCGAGAGCAAAATTTTTTTCTGTCGAAGAACATGGCGTGAGATGATATTGTAAGCCCATGTCACTGAACGGTCATGTGATGCGAAGGAAAAATTTCTGTCTCGGACGGATGCAAAAAAGAAAAACTTTTTTCAAAAAAGCCCTTGACAAATTCCCCCGAATGTGCTATAATAACCGAGTCGCAAGACAAGCGGTGTTAGCTCAGCTGGATAGAGTGCCTGGCTACGAACCAGTAGGTCGGGGGTTCGAATCCCTTACACCGTGCCAACAAAGAAACCGAGGCTTTATGCCTCGGTTTCTTTGTTGATATGGTGCTTGGGACGAGAAGATCCGTTCAAGCTGCAAGATATAAAAAAGGTCTCTGATCTGTAGCGCCCAACGGGCGCGGAGAGCAGCTTGACCAGCCCGCCGCAGGCGGGGTGTGGGTTCAGAATCCCTTACACCGTGCCAACAGAAAAGCCCTACGCGCAAGCGTGGGGCTTTTCTGTTGGTGCGGCGCTTTGGGGTGAGATCTCCGTTCAAGCTGCAAGATAGAAAAAGGTCTCTGATCTGTAGCGCCCAACGGGCGCGGAGAGCAGCTTGACCAGCCCGCCGTAGGCGGGGTGTGGGTTCAGAATCCCTTACACCGTGCCAACAAAGAAACCGAGGCTTTATGCCTCGGTTTCTTTGTTGATATGGTGTTTGGGACGAGAAGATCCGTTCAAGCTGCAAGATATAAAAAAGGTCTCTGATCTGTAGCGCCCAACGGGCGCGAAAAGCAACTTGACCAGCCCGCCGCAGGCGGTGTGTGGGTTCGGAATCCCTTATACTGCATTTTGAGTGGGATCGCTACAAGACCGCAAAGATCCATCCCAAAATAAACCACAGGTTGATTGACATTCTCCGAAAAATATGCTATAATAACACCATCACGGAAACGTGAAATTTGAGTCTGAGTCCGATTCGGAGGCAGTGCACGGCCGAAGGACGGAGGAGGACGGAAGGAAAGGAGGCGGAGTTATATATGACTAACTCGGTAAAATTCGGATGCTGTATCCCGCGCCTCACGGGTTGGCGCGGCTGATGTCCTTTGCGGACGACTAGGCTGAACCAAAATCGCATCACCCATTCATTCGTATAAGGATCATCCAAGCACATCCGACTCTGACCCCCGCCCCGCTTCACCGTGGGGCGCGGGGGAAGGGGTATGCAAAGGGATTTTTCAGGGGTCAGAGCCTGAAAGACCCGCCCAAACCCGCAATTGCGGTGGAAGCCCCACCGACAAATGCTAAAGGAGAAATGTGCCTACATGATTCAACCCACAGAGCTGGGAACCCGCATCGCCGCCAAGCGGCGGGCCCGCGGACTGACGCAAGGACAGGTCGCCATCCATATGGGGGTATCCCCGCAGGCCGTCTCCAAATGGGAGCGCGGACTTGCCTGCCCCGATCTGGTCTTTCTGGACGATCTGGCGGACCTTTTGGACGTAAGCATCGAGGAGCTGCTCCTGGGCAGGCCCTCCTTGACCCTGGCGTCGGCCTAACAGAATAAAACACGCAGGACGGAATCGTGCAAGACCGTCCTGCGTGTTTTTGTTGGGTTTATCGATCCGTGATCCGATGGGTCTTTGCGGAGTACACCCGCCACACCTGCGGCGTGGGACACGAGATGACGGCCACGTAGACCTCGTCGCCCTCCTTCAGGATGCTCCAGAGGGTGCTGCCGATCACACACCGACCGCGCCCCGCGAGATAAACCACGTAGGCCTTGTCTTGGTAGGCGGCATTGCCGGTCCTGTGAAGCTCGGACTCCTCGGCCAGCTCCTCGACGGTGTCCGTTTCAATGGTCAGAAAGTCCCGCCCGAGATCCCGGCGGTAGCGCTTGAGAGCCTTTCCCGCCCGATAGAGCAGAACGGCGTCGCCGACCCAGAAGGGGACCGCGCCGATCAGCAGAAGGATCCCAAGGAGAAGAGGCGAGAAGGCGCAGAAATGGATCACCGCCGCCGTAAACCCTACGGCCAGCAGGGTCACGAACAGGATTGGCACGATCGCCGAGATCACCGCGTATTTCTCATCCCTCAGAATCTGCGCTTGGAGCTTGGCGCGGGAAAGTGGGGTTCGTTCATCAATATTCACGGCTGAATCCTCTGTATCACTCGATCACGGGCGCAATAGTCACGCTTGCCACGCTCTCATACTTCAGCTCCAGGGTGATCACGCCGTTCACGGGAGTCACGGTAGAGGAGGTGGAGGTGCCGTCAGCGGCCGTGACCACTACGGTATAGGTCATGTCGGCGAAGCGGGCGGGGGTGTAGTGGAGAGTCATGTCCATCGCCCCGTCGGTGGCGGTAATGGTGCAGGAGGCGTCGCGGTTGACTCGGATATCGTAGCTCTTGCCGTTGTACTTGAGGGCGCGGACACCCATGTACTCGTAGGCATCTCCCCAGGCGGGAGCCACGTGGAGACCGTCATAGGAGGCGGTCGCGCCCACCAGACTGTAAATGTAGGTCGCGGGTACCAGGCCGCTCTCGGGGAACTCGCCGTTCAGACCCTCCAGCCAGTTGGTGGAGCCGCTGCCCGCCAGATCCGATACCAGGCGGTTGTACTCGTAGACCTTGGCGATGTCGGCCAGGCGGTCAATGGTGGACTGGGCACCCTCATACTCGGTGCGGGCCATGAGCTCGTAGAACACGGGGTAGAAGATGTAGCCGCCGTTCTCCAGATGGAAGCCGTAGGAGGCGCTGCCCCAGACGTTGATGCCCGCAGGGCCGTGCCACCAGGCCACGCCCAGCTTCTGATTCTCGCGGTTGTTGATGGGGATGGTGTTGGTCACAGCCGCCAGGCGAAGACCCATATCCTGGAGCTCCTTGAGCTTGCGGCGGGGGATGGCCTTCTGAATGGTCGTGCCGTAGGAAAGGATATCCGCGCCGGTGCGCTCCTCACCCTCGATGATGCGGTCGCCGTCGATCCAGTCAAAGACTGACTTGGCCTTGTCAGCGTCGGCCAGACCGTACTTCAGGATCTCAAAGTTGTGGAAGGTCAGACCGAAGTCCACGCGGCGGCCGTCGGAGTCGATGCAGGCGATGTAGCGGCCCGTCTCGTCAGACCAGTACAGCTCGTTGAACTTGGCCTTGACGGTCACGGCCAGGGCCTCCAGCTCCTCGGCCTTGGCGACGTAGTCACCGCCCAGCATACGGTAGATGCCCGCCATGGACTCCAGGGCGTTGTAGAACAGGGCGTTGGAGTAGCCGTCGTAGCCGCCGAAGGGGAGGTTATCCCAGTAGTTGGAGGCGTTGGAGCCGTCCTTGCCCGTGTTGTTCCAGCAGTATTCGCCGGTGGCCTTGACGTAGTCAAAGCGCTGGGAGCCGTCGGCGTTCAGGTAGGTAGACTCCTCGGTCAGGAGGATGTAGCCCTCCTTGCCGTGGAGGTACTCCAGGATGTAATTCATGCAGGCCTCGGTCTTGTCCAGCACGGTGCGCCCCTTGGAGGCATCAACAGAGGCGTACTGCCCGCTTGCGGTATCGTTGTCCTTGACGTACAGGAAATCGGTGTTGCCCTCCCAGGAGATGACGTCGTACACGGCGGCGATGTAGCGGAAGGTACCGTCGTAGTGGATGGAGTAGCAGGTATCTACCTGCCAGTAGGGCATAGAGCCCCAGGACCACATGTAGCCCGTGGAGACCTGGGGGAAGGAGCGGAGCTTGCCCTTCAGCTCATTGATGTAGCCTGCGTCGCCGCTCCACATCATCTTCTCGGACATCCATTCGTACCAGGTAGGCTCGTTGCCGAAGCGGTAGACCAGCCCCTGGCCATCGTTGACCAGACCGAACATACGCCACATGGCGTTGGAGACGTAGGCCACGGAATCGTTCTTGTCGTTGTAGAACATACCGTCCACGTACTCGGCCTTGAAATCGTCGCCCTCAAGGACATAATTCGAAGCCCAGTTGAGGTTCTCGGTGACGGCGTAGTCGGCGGGGACCTTGACGGTGCCGTCTACGGCGCAGTCGGTCATGAGGCGGGCAATGGCCATGTCGAAGCCCGACAGAGTGGCGGCCTTCACCGTCAGTTGGGTACCGCTCGCGACGATCTCATAGCCGTAGTTGCCCAGGGATTCAAGATCACCGTCGGTGAAATTGACGGCGAACTCAAAGCCCGTGGGGGTACACATATCCGACTCGTCCACCTTCAGCTCCACTCCCGTGGCCTTCTTGACCACCTCGCGGAGGGTGTAGGCGGGGATCTTGGCGGTATCCGAGTCAAAGTCGATGACGTAGTCCGACGCGCCGTCCACTACCAGCTTGAGGGACAGGTCGGGAGCCTCGGTCTCGGCCTCGGTGGGGGCTTCGGTCGGCTCCTCGGTGACGGGATTTGTCACAGCGGGGGTGTCACCCACCGTGGTGTCACCGACGGTGGTGTCGGGCTCGTCGCCCTGTACGCAGGAGGCCAGGGGAGCGGCCAGCATCAGGGATGCCAGCAGGGCGCACAGGATGCGTCGGGCGTTTGGGGATGCAAATTTCATGAAGTACCTCCGTGGGGCGGTGGAACTGCCCATAATGATATCCATATTATACAATATATTTGCGGTCTTGTCAATAAAAACGGGCAAAAAAGACAGGAGTCCCGATGAAATGGGACTCCTGTCTGGGGATAGTCAGAGGGGATCTTATCTTTGCACCCGTCCCGAGCCGTCTCCTCCTGCCAGCTTCTCCACCTCGGAGACGCTGACACGGTTGAAGTCGCCCTCAACCGAGTGCTTGAGAGCCGAGGCCGCCACGGCGAACTCAATGGCCGCCTGGGTGGACTTGCCCGTCAGCAGGGAGTAGATCAGCCCTGCGCCGAAGGAATCACCGCCGCCCACGCGATCCACGATGTGGAGGTGGTAGGACTTGGAGAAGCAGTAGCTCTCGCCGTCGTAGAGCATACCCGCCCAATCGTTGTCGCTGGCGGAGATGGAGGAGCGGAGGGTGATGGCCACCTTCTCAAAGCCGAACCTGTCGGCAAGCTGTTTTGCGACCGACTTGTAGCCCTCGTGGTTGAGCTTACCGCCGTAGATGTCGGTGTTCTCGGCCTCGATGCCGAACACGTCCTTGGCATCCTCCTCGTTGGAGATGCACACGTCCACGTACTGACAGAGCTTGGTCATGGCCTCCCTCGCCTCGGCTCTCGTCCAGAGCTTGCCGCGGTAGTTGAGGTCGCAGGAGATCTTGACCCCGCGAGCCTTGGCGGCCTTGCAGGCATCCAGACAGATCTCCACCAGCTCACCGCCCAGAGCGGGGGTGATGCCCGTGAAGTGGAACCAATCCGCCCCCTCAAAGATGGCATCCCAATCGAAATCGGTAGCCTTGGCCTCGGCAATGGCGGAATGGGCGCGGTCGTAGATGCAGACGGATCCGCGCTGGGAGGCACCCTTCTCCAGATAGTAGATGCCCACGCGGTCGCCGCCGCGCACTACCTTGGACGTGTCCACACCGAAGTAGCGCAGGGAATCAATGGCCGCCTGACCGATGGCGTGCTTGGGGAGCTTGGTGACGTAGGCGGAATCCAGACCGAAATTAGCGAGGGACACGGCTACGTTGGCCTCGCCGCCGCCGAAGGTGGCCTGCATCTGATCGTTCTGGAAGAAGCGGTAGTAGCCGTTGGGGGCGAGACGCAGCATGATCTCGCCGAAGGTAATGACTTTACTCATTTGTCTGCCTCCATTTTCTCCAGCGCCTCCTTGACAAAGAAGCTGCCGCCGATGGCCGCCACCTTGTCAAAGGCCAGAAATTCGTCGATGTTGGAGCGATCCACCCCGCCCGTGGGGATGAACTTCACCTGGGGGAAGGGAGCGGACAGGGCCTTGAGGGCCTTCAGACCGCCGTAGATGTTGGCGGGGAAGAACTTCACCGTGGTGATGCCCAGCTCCAGGGCCGCCATGATCTCGGTAGGAGTCACGCAACCGGGATAGTAGGGGATATTCCGCTCATTGCAGATTTCAGCCACGGCGGGGGACAGACCGGGGGAGACGATGAAGGTGGCACCTGCGGCCAGCGCGGCCTCGCATTGAGCGGCGTTGATGACGGTGCCCGCGCCGATCTCCATGTCGGGGTAGTTGGCTGCTGCATAAGCAATAGCCTCGGCGGCGCAGGCGGTGCGGAAGGTGATCTCGGCGCAGTTGATGCCGACGTTTTTGAGAGCGGTCAGGATCTTGTCGGTCTCGGACAGCTCCTTGATGACTACGACAGGAATGAATTTTTCCATGGTAAACCTCCTTATACGCCGCTGTATGCGTTGAAGCCGCCGTCTACAGGGACGGTGATGCCCGTGACGAAGCCGCTGGCCTCATCCGAGGACAGCCACAGGAGGGTGCCGATGAGGTCGGACACGTCACCGAAGCGGTTCATGGGGGTGGCGGCCAGGATCTTGCCGGTACGGGGGGTGGGGGTGCCGTCCTCCCGGAAGAGGAGGGCGCGGTTCTGATTGGTGACGAAGAAGCCGGGGGCGATGGCATTGCAACGGATGCCGCAGGGGGCGAAATGCACGGCCAGCCACTCGGTGAAGTTGGAAATGCCTGCCTTGGCCGCCGAGTAGGCGGGGATCTTGGTCAGGGGATGGTAGGCATTCATGGAGGAGATGTTGATGATGTTGCCTCCCGTCTCCACCATATCGGCGGCGAAGACCTGGGTCACCAGGAAGGCGGAGGTGATGTTCAAATCGAACACGAAGCGCAGACCCTCCTCCTGCAGATCAAAGAAGGACTTGACCTCCTCCGACAGATCAGGGGTCATGTGCTCGTTGTCGCAGGTGGCGCGGGGATTGTTGCCGCCCGCACCGTTGATGAGGAAGTTCACCTTGCCCCACTTGGCGTGGATGATCTCGGCGGCCTTGGCGATCTCACCCTTGTCCAGACAGTTGGTGGGGATGGCCAGCGCATTCTCTCCGATGGCAGAGGCGACTGATTCAGCGGCCTCGGCGTTGATGTCCAGCAGGGCGACCTTTGCGCCGCATGCGGCCAGAGCCTTGGCGAACTCACTCATGAGCACGCCGCCCGCGCCCGTTACCACGGCAACCTTGCCGTTCAGATCGATTTCAAAGGGAAGTTTCATGATCTTATACCTCAATTTCCTTTCAGTTTATCCAGCATATCCCACACGCCCAGCATATACATGATGCCCATGGCGCGGTCATACAGTCCGTAACCGGGTCTCACCGTCCCGGGGCCCTCGCTCCACAGGTGACGGCCGTGGTCGGGGCGGATGTAGCCCTCAAAGCCGCAGTCGTGGTAGGCCTTGAGAATGTCCAGAATGCCCGTGTCGCCGTCGCAGTCCCGGTGGCTGGCCTCCGAGAAGTCGCCGTTCTCAAAGTGCTTGACGTTGCGGATGTGGGCAAAGGCGATGCGGTCGCAATGCTTGCGGACGATAGCGGCCACATCGTTGTCGGGATTCGCGCCCAAGCTACCCGAGCAAAGGGTCAGGCAGTTGCAGGGGTGATCCACCATTTTCAGGAAGCGGTCGATGGAGGCCTCGTCCACCAGCAGGCGGGGCAGGCCGAAAATATCCCACGGCGGATCGTCCATGTGGATGGCCATTTTGATGCCGCACTCCTCGCAGGTGGGCATGATGGCCTCCAGGAAATACTTCAGATTCGCCCACAGCTTTTCGTGGTCGATGCCCTCGTACGCCTTGAACAGCTCATCCAGCTTGGCCATACGCTCGGGCTCCCAGCCGGGGAAGGACATATGGTACTTTTCCGTGAAGTCCAGAATGTATTTGGCCATGGCGTTGTAGTCGTCCTGGATCATGTTCTTTTCGTAGAACAGGGCGGTGGAGCCGTCCCCCACGGGGTGGAACAGGTTGGAGCGCGTCCAGTCGAAGATGGGCATGAAGTTGTAGCAGATCACCTTCACCCCGAATTTGGAGAGGTTGCGGATGCACTGCTTGTAGCTTTCAATGTAGCCGTCGCGGGTGGGCAGACCGATCTTGATGTCGTCGTGGACGTTGACCGACTCCACCACGTCCATGTTGAAGCCGTACTCGTCCAGCTGGCGCTTCACCTCGGCGATCTCGGACTCCTCCCAGATTTCACCGGGCATTTTGTGGTGGAGCGCCCACACGATCCCCGTCACACCGGGGATCTGCTTGATATCGGATAGGCTGATGCGGTCGTTTCCCTCGCCGTACCAGCGGAAGGTCATTTGCATAATGTTCTCCTCACTTTTTCAGTTGGTTTGGAGATACAAGATACACGCCGAGCAAGCTCGGCAGATACAAGATACAAGATAACCCTCGGTTGATCCATATCTTGTATCTTGTATCTCGTATCTTGTATCTTTAGATCCCCAAAAACTCCTTGACGTTCCCATAGCAAACGTCATACATAAGCTTCTCCGCGTGCTTCATATCGTACTCGCCGTTCTCCACCCACTCGCCGACCACGTCCGCCAGGATCCGACGGAAGAAATCGAACCGCGCGTAGCTGGCAAAGGAGCGGGAGTCGGTGAGCATACCGAGATTGGTGCCCAGGACGGCGTACTCGGCGGTGAGCTTCAGCTGACGGCGGATGCCTTCCACCGTATCGTTGAACCACCAAGCCGCGCCCACTCTCACGTTGGGGAACGCCCCCGACAGGGTGCAGAGAGCGGGCACGCAAGCGGGATTGAGGGTGTACAGCACCGTCTTGGGGAGCTTGCCTTCCTTGTTCAAGGTGTCGAGGAAGGCGACCAGCGCGTCGGTGTACACCATCCCGCGCATGATGTCAAAGCCCGCGTCACGACCGACTTGGCCGAACATGGCGGTGTTGACGTTTCTGTAGGTGGCGAAGTGGAGCTGCATGACCATGCCCCGCTCGGCGTACAGGCCCGCCAGGAAGTGCAGGAGGTGGGAGGTCAGGATCCACTTGCCGTCTACGGACAGGGTGCTCCGTCGGGCGTAGGTCTCATTGTTGGCGGCGTCACCGCAGTCGGCGGCGGGGAGCCAGTCCATGCCGTGGTCGCTGATGCGGCAGCCGTGGGCCACGAAGTAGTCCAGTCTGGCGGTCAGAGCGGCCTTGAGACCGTCCAGGGTATCGGTGGCGATGCCCGTCACGGCGGCCAGCTCCGCGATGGCACCCTCGTCCAGACCAATGATGCGGTCGGGGCGGAAGGTGGGTGCCACCTTGGTGTCACCGTACACACCGTGGGCCGAGAGATCCGACACGGGATCGTCGGTGGTGGCGATGTACTCCACCTTGAACTGCTTCAAAAGGTCGCTGACGTGGATATCCGCCAGCTTGGCGTTGGCGCGCTCTCGGATGCCCGCGGCGGTATCGGGGCCCAGAGGCTCATGAATATCGAAAATCAGGCCCAGCTCCATCTGGGTCCAGTAGTACAGGGGATTGCCCGCCAAACGGGGGAAAATGGAGGCGTACTTGGCGTATTTCTCCGAGAAATCGGCGTTACCCGTGACGTACTGCTCCTCCACGCCGCACATGCGCATGGCGCGCCACTTGTAGTGGTCGCCCCCCAGCCACAATTCTCCCAGATCCGAGAAGCCGCGGTCGGCTTGGATCTCCTTTTCGTTGAGATGACAATGGTAATCAATGATGGGCAGATCCTTGACCCCCGCGTAGAGGGTCTTGGCCGCCTCTGTGCGGAGCAGAACGTCGTTGCCGAAAAATTCTTTCATGGGTGATCTCCTCTCTAAAGCCGTTACCTTGCGGATGGTCGGCAGTATTTGCACATGAATGTTCACCATTTGCAAGATATAGGCTGTTTTCTGACTATATTATAGCATAAATGTGCCAAAAAGTAAAGGATAATTTATCACTTTGAACAAAAAACTCGGTGGATCGTTCCGATATCTATTCGCTTTTCTGCGGTCGAGGGCGGCAGAATTGAGGATCGGGAAAGAGGCGGAGCGGAGGGGGCCTATACATGAAAACGGACTGCCGAAGCAGTCCGTTTTTGAAGTTCGTGAGAGCTTATGCCGAAAAATCGTACCAATCGCCGTAGAAATCATTCAGAAATGCTCCCCAGTCATCGGAATACTCCTCAAGGATATCCTCATACTGAAAACTGAAATGCCCTATGAAGATCAGCGCCTTTTTGCTGTCGTTGAATGCAAATCTCTTGAACTGGTGGGGCGCGTTGATACCAAAGGATTCCGTATAAATATCATAAAAAGCATATCCATTATAGGACTCAACCGATTCCTCGGATAGATCCATATTGGCAAACACATATGCTTTCGCTTCCTCATATGTTTCGCCGTCATACTGCAAGAACATAAGCGCTCTGTCAGAGCTGCTGGATGAAAAGAATGATTTGCTGAAGCAGTAATGGCAGTAATATCCATCGGTGTAGGTGAATTTTTCTACAAATTCCTCGGGAATCAAGGCTCGGGTTACACCTAGTTCGGAAGCATTCTGAGAGAAATCCTTCGGACTTCTTTTTTCTGTAGAATAGTCCCGGTCGCAGGCAGATAAACATAAACACAACATCGTAATGATGAGAACGCAGTGTATGATCTTTCTCATATCTGTCTCCTTTCAAAAAAGAAAAAATGAAGCAAATATTTCACGTCTTGTAGGTATGGGCCATATGCTACCTGTATTATAGCACAAATGAAAGAAAAAGTAAAGATGAAAAATGATTTTTTTTTGAAAGACAGGAAGCCATCGAAACTTTCTCATCACCCTTGACATATCCCCCAAACAATGGTATAATAATAGAATCGATACCTATACCACAGAAACGGAGTCCAAACCATGAAAAAGCTCCTCTGCATAGACGGCAACAGCATCCTCAACCGCTCCTTCTACGGCATCCGCCTGCTGACCACCAAGGACGGCTTTCCCACCAACGCTCTCTACGGTCTGGTCAACGTCATCAGCCGCGAGCTGGAGGCGCTGAAGCCCGATTACGCCGCTATTGCCTACGATCTCAAGGCTCCCACCTTCCGCCATAAGATGTACGCCGACTACAAGGCCGGCCGCCACGCCATGCCCGACGAGCTCCGCGCCCAGATGCCCGTGTCCCGTGAGTTTGCCGAGATGCTGGGCCTCCACATCCTGGACATGGAGGGCTATGAGGCCGACGACATCCTGGGTACCCTCGCCGCCATGGCCGAGGCCGACCCCGAGGACTGCATGGCCTACCTCCTCACGGGAGACAAGGACTCTCTCCAGCTCATCTCCCCCCGTGTCCACGTCCTGCTGGCAGGTAACGCCGCCACCACCGACACCGACGAGGCCGCTTTTATGGATAAATACGGTGTCCGTCCCGACCAGTTCGTGGACGTGAAGGCCCTCATGGGCGACAGCTCGGACAACATCCCCGGTGTCCCCGGCATCGGTGAAAAGACCGCCCTGAAGCTCATCTCGGAATTCGGCTCTCTGGACGGTATTTATGAGCAGTTGGAGACCGCCAAGCACACTCCCTCGGTGAAAAAGAAGCTCACCGAAGGCAAGGACAGCGCCTACATGTCCCAGACCCTCGCCCGCATCTGCCGCGAGGTGCCGCTGGGTCTGACCCTGGAGGACGTGCGGACGAATCCCATGGATAAGACCCGCGCCCGCGAGCTATTCATTCGGTATGAGTTCTCGGGCTTTATCAAGCGGTTCGGGATCACCGAAGAGGCGGCTACGCCTGTTAAGCCCGCTGTCCCCGCTGAACTGACGTTGTTCGACGTGGTGGATGAATTGCCGTGGAACGATGCGCCTGTTATGGACGCGCCCGCCGCTCCCGTGGAGGAGACCACCGCCGCCATCACCCCTGCCGACCTCGCCACTCTCCCCCGCGGCCGCTACGCCGTGGCCTATGAGGATGGCGTGCTGACCCTGTGCAAGGAAGAGAAGCTCTACACCTGCCCCGCCGATGACACCGCCGCCGTGATCGCCTTCCTCACCGCCGAGGGCAACACCTTTATCACCCACGATGCCAAGAATCTGTACCACCGCCTGCACACCGACGGCATTCCCTTTGCCGCTGTGGACTTTGATATCATGCTGGCGGCCTACGCCCTCAACTCGGGCATGGGCAATTTTGACCTTGACCGCATCGCCGTGACCTATCTGGGCAATACCCCTCCCGCCGAGACCATCCGTTGCTACGAGCCGCTGTGCGACACCCTCACCGCCGAGCTGGAAAAGACGGCGCAGATGGGTGTGTTCCGCGACATGGAAATGCCCCTGGCCGCCGTTCTCTTTGACATGGAGCGCATCGGATTCAAGGTAGACCGCGACTCCATCTATAAGTACGGTCTGGTGCTGGACACCTACGCCGCCGATCTGGAGAGCCGCATTTTTACCTACTCGGGCAAGCCCTTCAACATCAATTCCCCCAAGCAGCTGGGTGAGATCCTCTTCGAGACCCTCATGCTCCCCACCGACAAGAAGACCAAGACGGGCTACTCCACCTCCGCCGAGGTGCTGGAGAAGCTGAAGAAGTACCATCCCATCATTGAGGATATCCTGGAGTACCGCCAGGTCACCAAGCTGAAGTCCACCTACGTGGACGGGCTTTTGAAGGTGGCCGACGAGGCGGGTCTTGTGCATACCACCTTCAAGCAGACGGGCACCGCCACAGGCCGTCTCTCCTCCGCTGAGCCCAACCTCCAGAACATCCCCATCCGCACCGAGCTGGGCAGAGAGCTGCGTAAGTTCTTCATCCCCACCGCCGAGGGGCGCGTCCTCATCGACGCCGACTACTCCCAGATCGAGCTGCGTCTGCTGGCGGATATCGCGGGAGACACCGCCATGCGGGAGGCCTTTGTTTCGGGCTTCGATATCCACACCGACACCGCATCCCGTGTCTTCGGCGTGGATAAGGATCACGTCACCGTGGAGCTTCGCAAGAAGGCCAAGGCCATTAACTTCGGTATCATGTACGGCATGGGAGAGCATTCTCTCTCGGAGGATCTGCATATTTCCCGCGCCGAGGCCAAATCCTATATCGACAGCTACCTCTCCAGCTACCCCGACATCAACCGCTATCTGTATGAGATCATCAAGACCGCCTACGAGCAGGGATATGTCACCACCAAGCTGGGCCGCCGTCGCTTCATTCCCGAGCTGGCCGAGTCCAACAAGATGCGCAAGAAGTTCGGTGAGCGGGTGGCCATGAACTCCCCCATCCAAGGCACCGCCGCCGATATCATGAAGATCGCTATGATCCGTGTCCATGACCGACTGGCAAAGAGCGGTTTGGATGCCAAGCTCATCCTCCAAGTCCACGACGAGCTGATCCTCGAAGCCTCTGCCAACGACGCCGAAGCCGCCATGGCTCTGCTCTGCGAGGAGATGGAGAACGCGGTCAAGCTCTCGGTGCCTCTGGACGTAGAGGCGCATATCGGTGCGAATTGGTTTGAAGCACACTAAATAAAGATACAAAGATACGAGATACAAGATACAAGATATGGTTTAGCCCAATGGTATCCGGATCCCGTATGTGAACTGTTCACCGCATATCCGGTACCGCGTATCTTGTATCTTTGTATCTTGTATCTTGTATCTCTTAAATTTGAAATTTTCCCAAGAAAGAAGGTACCCTCCCATGTCCCGTTCCTCCGGTGTCCTCATGCACGTCACCTCCCTCCCCGGGAGTCATTCCATCGGCTGCTTCGGTAAAGAAGCCCGCGATTTCATTGATCTTCTGGCCGATTGCGGCTTTACCTGGTGGCAGGTTCTGCCCTTCTGCATGGCCGACGATTGCAACTCCCCCTACAAGTCCTACTCCGCCTTTGGCGGCAACCCCTATCTGGTGGATCTCCGCATCCTCGCCGCCGACGGCTACCTGACTCCCGACGAGCTGGCCTCCGTCAAGGAGGACACCCCCTACTACTGCGAGTTTGCCAAGCTGGCCGAGACCCGCATGGATATCCTCCGTCTGGCCGCCTCCCGCGCTACGGGCGAGGATCGCGCCGAGATCGCCAAGTTCGCCGCCGAGAACCCCTACCTGGAGCAGTTCTGCGAGTTCATGGCCCGCCGCGCCGCCAACGGGGATACCCCTTGGTACGAGTGGACGAGCGACGAAATGGATGAAACCGAGCATTTCACCTGGCAGTTCATCCAGTACCACTTCATGAAGCAGTGGAGCGCCGTCCGCGCCTACGCCAACGGGAAGGGGATCCGCATCATGGGTGATATTCCCATCTACGTGGCCTACGACTCCTGCGACGTCTGGGCGAATCGCGACCAGTTCCAGCTGGACAAGGACGGCAGACCCACCTCCGTGGCGGGCTGTCCCCCCGATTACTTCTCCGAGGATGGCCAGCTCTGGGGCAATCCCCTCTACGACTGGAAGCGCATGAAGAAGGATGATTTCGCCTGGTGGTCGGATCGTATGCGGCATATGCTGACCCTCTTTGACGGTGTCCGCATCGACCATTTCCGCGGGCTGGAGTCCTACTGGAGCATCCCCGCCGATGCCGCCACCGCCAAGGCAGGCCACTGGGAGAAGGGCCCCCGCGCCCCCTTCATCAAGCAGCTCCGCGCCGTTGTGGAGGAATGCGAAGCAAAGCTTGGCTACCGACCCCTCATCGTGGCCGAGGATCTGGGCGAGTCCACCCCCGAGCTGGTGAAGTTTGTACACGACAGCGGCTTCCCCGGTATGCGGGTTCTCCAGTTCGCCTTTGACGGCGACCCCGCCAACACCCACCTCCCCCACAACTACGTGGCCAACACCGTGGCTTATACGGGTACCCACGACAACAACACCCTTCTGGGCTTTATCTGGGAGTGCGACGACAGCACCCGCCGCGACGTGCTGGACTACTGCGGCTTTACCGACGAGAATTGGAACCGCCCCGAGTCCTACGATGCCGTCATGCGCACCCTCCTGCGCTCGGTGGCGGAGCTGGCGATCCTGCCCATCCAGGATCTTTTGGGCTTCGGCGCGGATTGCCGTATGAACACCCCCGGCGAGTCCGAGGACAACTGGAATTTCCGTGTCACTACCGACCAGCTGGCCTCCATCGACCGCCGCCGCTTTGCGGCCATGAACCGACTCTACGGCCGTAGCTCCAAGACCGCCGAGTAAGAGACCATCCGTGATCCGCGGGAGGAAACTACCTCCCGCCACAAATCAACAAAACGGAGGACGTTATGCGCGCCAACCTACCGAAAAACCCGCCCAGACAACCCCTTGTGGAGCTGGAGGGGATCTACCTCCAAGCCATGAAGGAGGTCTCTGTCCACCTCATGGACGCCCTGCCCGCCGGTGACGAGCTTTGGGGAATGCTGGGGCAGATCGAGACCATGCTGCTGGAGGCTCAGCTGCATGAGATGCCCCTGTCCGAGCTGTTCGGAAACGGCGGCGTGGCGGCCTTCTGCCAGTCCATTGTGGACGAATACCGCGCGGATGGGGAGATGATCCTTCCCGCGGCGCAGGATAAGTCTGTCAAAGCCGACGTGAAACCCCAAAAGCCCCGGGGAGGTGTGAGCGGCCGCCGTCACCGCCGTATGACGGTTCTGATGGCGACGGCTCTGATCCTGCTCCTATCGGTGCTGGCCCTGTGGTATACGGGGGTGCTGAACTACTGGACGGGAGGGGACTCCTACTATCTGGAGGAGCTGCACAATTTCCAAAACAAGATCACCGAGCTGTCCGCTGACCCCATCACCCTGACCCTCCCCCTGGAGCGGACGAGCGGACGTGCGGATATGCTGTACGCCGACGGCGAAGGCTTTGATATCACCTTTACCGCGGTGGATACCCACGAGCATATGGGGAGCTTCACCGACCCCGAAACCGGCAAGACTACCTACCAAAAAATGCTCAGCTGGTATCTCCGCTTTACCTACGCGGTGGAGTCGGATTTCAACCGCGTAGCCTACGTAGAGCCCGCCGCCTCGGGAACCGTGACGGTGACCTTCCCGGACGGGGAGACCTATACGGGTAAGCTCTCCTGGGTCTCGTCGGGAGCCACCGAGAACGGACGGGAATATGCCAGCCTCGCGGTGATCGATCTTCCCGCCGATATGGACGTGAAGGGGGCTACCCTCACCGTCACCCTGGATCCTCCCCACCTGGTGGAGTGGGAGCGCGTCAGTACAGGCCGCCGCTGATTCCATAGAAGAAAACCGCTCGGATTTGTTCCAAGCGGTTTTTCTATTTATTCAATGTTCTTCAATTCCTTGATGACCTCGTACACGCTCTTCACAGGCACGATGGTCATACCCTCCACCGTCAAAGGTCGCTTTTCCACGTTGCGGTAGGGAACGATGGCGCGGGTGAAGCCCAGGCGAGCCGCCTCGCGGACTCTCTGCTCCAGATTGGACACGGCGCGGCACTCCCCCGCCAAGCCCAGCTCGCCTATGACGATGAGATCGTCGGGCACCACACGGTCGGTCAGGGACGACACCAAGGCCGTGGCGATGGCCAGATCCGCCGCAGGCTCCCCGATGGAGAGACCGCCGATGACGTTCATGTAGACGTCGTTCTGGTAGAACTTCAGCCCCAGCCGCTTCTCCAGCACCGCCAGGATGAGGCACATACGGTTGTACTCCACACCGTTGCCCGTGCGGCGGGGGGCGGGGAATACGGTGGGAGTCACCAGAGCCTGTACCTCAGCGATGAGGGGGCGGGTACCCTCCATGGTGCAGAGGGCGCAGTTGCCCGAGACACCCTTGGGACGGCCCGACAGCAGCATCTCGGAGGGATTCGCCACCTCCTCCAGCCCTCGGTCGGTCATCTCAAAGACTCCGATCTCGCTCACGGAGCCGTAGCGGTTCTTCACCGCGCGGATGATGCGGTAGGCCTGCTGACGCTCGCCCTCAAAGTACAGCACCGCGTCCACCATGTGCTCCAGTACCTTGGGGCCTGCGATCCCGCCCTCCTTGTTGACGTGGCCCACCAGGAGCATGGAGATGCCCTCGCTCTTGGCCTTGGCCATGAAGGCCAGGGCGCATTCCCGTACCTGGGTCACGCTGCCGGGAGCGGAGCTTACCTTGTCGGAGTAGATGGTCTGGATGGAGTCCAGGATCATGACGTCGGGCTTGATGGCTTTAGCCTCCTCCAGGATGTTCTCCAGATTGGTCTCGGTCAGGATGTAGAGATGCTCTCCCGTCACCCCCAGCCGCTTGGCGCGGAGTTTCAGCTGACCCCCGGATTCCTCGCCCGAGACGTACAGCACGGTGCGATCCTGCCCCAGGGCATCCGAGATCTGCATGAGCAGGGTAGACTTACCGATGCCCGGCTCACCCGACAAAAGCACCACCGACCCTGTTACCAGGCCGCCTCCCAGCACCCGATCCAGCTCGGACAGCCCCGTGTCGGTGCGGATATAGGCGGGGAGATCCAGCTCACCGAATTTGGCGGCCTTGTTGTTTCCTCCCAGCCCTGCCATGGAGGCGCGTCTGGGAGCCTTGGCCTCCTCGGGATCCGTATCGATGACCTCCTCGGTGAGGGTATTCCATTTCCCGCAATGGGGGCATTTTCCCAGCCATTTCTGGGATTGCGCGCCGCACTCGGTGCAGATATAGACGGTCTTGAGCTTCATGTGGGTGATCCTTTCCAACGTACTGGGTCTATTATATCATAGGTTTAGAAAAAAATCAAGAGGATTTCAAATTGCAGTTTATCGGGCGGAAGCCCGATAAACTGCAATGAAAGTAATAGGTAATAGTGAATAGTGAAGAAGTGAGGAGGGAAACCTTCGGTTTCCTTCATTATTGACCAAAAATGGACAAATCCGAAGGATTTGCACCTCCACTCTTCACTTTTCACTCTTCACTTTTCACTTCAAATTTGGGTTTATCGCAGCGCGATAAACCCAAATTTATATCATATCCCCCCCGTTCCCTGCATAGGATGCGGTAAACCATTTTCCATCAAGGGGGAAACCACCATGAAACACCACTCCACCCCGCGCCGCCCCGCCCGAGGGCTGCTGACCGCATTTCTGCTCGCCCTGCTCCTGACAACCCTCGCTACCCTCCCCGCCGCCGCCGAGGATATCCTCCCCATCTCCGAGACCGAAGCCGCCACCGAGGTCTCCACCAAGCCCCTGGGCAGTACCTCGGTAGGCCTTCACACCATGCCGAACCGTGAAACCGCCCTCCCCGTCTCCTACGGCCTCCGCGTTCTGGCGGCCAAGGAGGAGATGGTCTTCGCGGGCCTTGTGGGCAACGAGCTGGGCTTTACCGCCGAGGACATCAAGCGGGCCATGAACCTCTCCGAGCTGAACTATATCACCATCCAAAAGCTCCCGAGCCCCGGGGAGGGCACCCTGTTCGTCGGCTCGGTGGGGGCCGCCGAGGGACAGGTGATCTCGGCGGGGAGCCTGTCGCTCTTGTCCTTCGCCGCCGCCGATGACACCAAGCCCTCCGAAGCCACCATGGCCCTGTCGGTCAACGGCAGTGACTACACCGTGACCTGCCGCCTCTGTTTCCTGGATCGCCTCAACTACACCCCCACCGTGGCCTTAGCTCCCGCCGTGACCCTCAACATCGAGACCTACAAGGGCATCCCCACGGCGGGCACCGTCTCGGCTTACGATCCCGAGGGGGACGAGATCACCTACGAGATCATCCGCTACGCCTCCCATGGCCGCGTCTCCCTCACCGACCGTCACACAGGGGCTTACCTCTACACCCCCGATCCCGCCTACACGGGGCAGGATAGCTTCGACTACGTAGTCCGTGACCGCTACGGCAACTACAGCACGTCGGCCACCGTTACCATCCAGGTCACGCCCCGCCCCGCTGCAGTGTCCTACGCCGATATCGACGGGGAGGGGAACGCCGCCGCCATCCTCTCGGTCTCGGCCATGGGGTTGATGAACGGCAACCGCGTAGGAGGCGAGACCTACTTCAAGCCCGATGCCCCCATGACCCGCCTGGAGTTCCTGGTCACCGCCATGCAGGCCGCGGGCATCACCACCGACACCGTGGCGGATCTGGGAGATCCTGCCTTTACGGACTCCGTCGCCATTCCCACAGCTCTCCGCCCCTTCGTCACCTACGCAGCCCAAAAGGGCTATATCAGCGGAAAGACCGTGGATGGCAAGACCTGCTTCAAGCCCGACGAGACCATCACCCGCGCCGAGGCCGCCGTCATCCTCTCCAACGTCATCGGCTACGCCGTGGAGGACACCGTCACCGCCTTCGCTGATGCTTCCACCCTCCCTGCCTGGTCGGGAGAAGCCCTCACCTCCCTCCGCGCCCTGGGCATTCTCCAATGCCCCGACGGGAATGCCCACGCGGGGAAGACCATGACCCGCGGGGATACGGCGGAGTGGCTGGATCGGACGGTACAATTGATGAGAGGGTAAATTGCAGTTTATGGGGAACGAGGGGGAACGGCCTCCGGCGGCCAAGAACCTTTTTGGAAAAAGGTTCTTGGATCTCCAAAAACTTTCAAAAAAGCATAGATATGCCAAGAGATTTGATAGTGGGTAGCATAGAGGAGACCCCCATGGGGCCCCTTCCCCATT
>JBGVRH010000072.1:0-10323 GCA_045128275.1 Eubacteriales bacterium
AATGGGGAAGGGGCCCCATGGGGGTCTCCTCTATGCTACCCACTATCAAATCTCTTGGCATATCTATGCTTTTTTGAAAGTTTTTGGAGATCCAAGAACCTTTTTCCAAAAAGGTTCTTGGCCGCCGGAGGCCGTTCCCCCGTTCTCCTACAAACTGCAATTTACCGATTGTTCTTCGCCCGATACGCGGGTCTGTCGCCGTCTCTGCGGTCATTATCGCGGCGGTCGCGGCTCTCGCTGTTCTGCTGACGCTTGGCCGCCAGCTCACGGTCATAGGCATCGTAGGCCAGGATGATCTTCTGCACCAGGTGGTGTCGCACCACGTCCTTCTCGGTGAGGTAGTGGATGGAGATGTCCTCGATGCCGTCCAGGATCTTGATGGCGGTGGCCAGGCCCGAGCGTTGGCCGAAGGGGAGGTCGGTCTGGGTCAGGTCACCCGTGACCACCACCTTGGAGCCGAAGCCCATACGGGTGAGGAACATCTTGATCTGCTCGGGGGTGGCGTTCTGGGCCTCGTCCAGGATGATGAAGGCATCGTCCAGGGTACGGCCGCGCATGTAGGCCAGGGGGGCTACCTCGATGACGCCCTTCTCCACCAGCTTCTGGTGGGTCTCGGGGCCCAGCATCTCTCCCAGGGCATCGTAGAGGGGACGGAGGTAGGGGTCGATCTTACTGAGCAGATCGCCGGGGAGGAAGCCCAGCCGCTCGCCTGCCTCGATGGCGGGGCGGGTGAGGATGATGCGGGAGACCTGCTTCTCCTTCAGGGCCTTGACCGCCATGGCCACAGCCAGGAAGGTCTTGCCCGTGCCCGCAGGGCCTACCCCCAGGGTAACGGTATTCTTGCGGATAGCCTCCACGTAGCGGGACTGACCCGCGGTCTTGGCCTTGACGGGCTTGCCCTTGGCGGTGACGAAGATGCAGTCGGCTCCGATGGAGGTCAGCTCTCCGCCGTTTCCGCTGCTCATCATGTCCACCACGTAGCGCACCGACTGCTCGGTGATCTCTGTGGTATGGCGCACCATGTCCCGAAGGTATTCCACGGCGGCGGCGGCCAGGTTGACTTGATCCATGCTCTCGCCGCTGATGACGATGGCATCGGTGCCGTCCTCCCCCGACTTATTGCGGAGGGTGACGGGGAACTGATCCTCGATGATGCGGAGGTTGACATCGTAGGCACCGAAGATGAGGGCGGTGGTCTCGGCGTTTTCGACCTTGATGATTCTTTGATTCATGTATAGGCTCCTGTTTTGGGGTGTGTTTTTGGGGTCAGTCCTCCACCTGTATGGGTCGCTCGGCGGCGATATCCTCGATGGCGGTGAGGGTACAGGTCAGAGTCAGGGAGTCCTCGCCGTGGGTGACGGTCACGTCCTTGCCCAGAAGGGTGGCACCTCCCGGGAGGGCGGCGATATACCGCGCCAGCTCCAGGTAGGCCAGCTCCTCGGCCTCGGGGTAGGTGCGGGTGGCGGTGACGGTCTCATAGGGCAGATACCAGACGGTACGGGTGGAAATGGGGAATCCCACCCCACCGATCAGACTCCATGGTTTCTCATCCTCCATTATATCACAAAACCCGTCGGAATTTCCACACTTATTTGAAAATTTTATGTGACGGCCGAAAAAAATTACGCTTTTTTCGGGATCGAGGGGGGCACGGTAACGCTTCTCCTCGTAGGACAGGGGGAGCTGTACCGAAAAGACCCGTGTGGTGCGGGCGAAGACCCGCGCCTTGGCCGACTCCACCCGCACCCCCAGCTGGGTGGAATCGTAGATCCCGCTGACCAGGATATCTCCCTTCCCTACGGTCTGCCCGGCCTTGACGCGGACGTTGCCCGACTCCAGCTCGATATACTCGATGACACCGCCCTCGGCGGCCACCATATCCCGCGGGGTATCGGGGGGGATCTCGGGGTGCTTTACCGCCTCCCGCACCTCCACGTAGGCCACCGTCCCCTTGCGGTTCACCGACAGCCAGGCCAGGCGGCGGTCGTAGAGGAGGACACGGTTCTCGGTGACGTCGGCCTCAAAGCCTCGGATAGAGGTGCCTACCGTCAAGCCGCAGGCGGCCAGGGACTGACGGACGGCGTGATCCGATACCGCTTCATTCCCGCTGATACGGATATCCCAGAAAACACTTTGGGAGGAGAGGAACAGGGCGATGCCCAAAATGCCCCCTACCACCAGACCGAGGCGGCTGGACAGACGGCGCAAAAACAGGGGGATCCCGCCCTCCCCCAGCCGTCTGACGGGTATGCCATACTCACCGCAGAGGGACTCCAGAAGGCGGGCGGCGCGGAGGGAGAAGCGGAGGGAGATCCCCCCGTCGGGCAGGCCTTGGAAGTCCTCGTAGGCGATCCCCCGACGGCGGCAGACCTCCAGGAGGCGGGCGGCGTGATCCTCGTCGGTGGAGAGGGTGCGGTAGCCCAGGATGAGATAGGACAGGGAGGGGATCACAGCACCACCTCCCCGTCGGCAAAGCTCACCGAGCAGATATAGCCCTCGATGCCCACCGCGCCCGCCAGGTAGGCGGTACAGATGAGGCGGCAGCCTGTGACCGTCAGGGTGGCGTTCTCCACCGCCAGCTTGACCTCACAGGGGGAGAAATCCAGGATCCTCCGACAGCCGTGGACGGTGAGGCTGTTGCGCCCCCGCAGATCCAGGCGCAGGCCTCCCCCCGTCAGGTCTGCGGGGATATCCAGCTTGACTGCCAGCCATTCCCCCAAGGGACGGCGGGCGGTGTTGCCCGTGCCCCTGTCTTTTGTCTTGTGCTGATTCATGATTCCCGACCTCCCGCCATATAGTGTATGCACCAAAACTATATGCAGGGGGTTCCTTTGTCATGACCCACAAGCACCGCTCCGTCTTTCCCGCCAAGCCCGCGACCTCCGTCCGTCCCTCGGCGGGGCAGGTGGGCTTCCTCCTCATGTCCACCTTCTGCTTCATCCTGATCCTCCGCAATTCCGACGCCGCCATCCAATACATGGGGCGGGGGCTGACCCTGTGCGCGCGGACGGTGATCCCTTCCCTCTTCCCCTTCATGGTGATCTCGGAGCTGCTGGTCTCCAGCGGGGCGGGGGAGGCTCTGGGGCGACTCTTCGCGGGGGTCATGCGGTGGGTCTTCGGGGTGTCGGGGGCGGGGGCATCGGCGGTGTTTCTGGGGTCTATGTGCGGCTTTCCCGTGGGAGCGCGGGTGGCGGTGGCTCTCTACGACAAGGGGGCTATCTCCAAGGGGGAGTGCGAGCATCTTTTGACCTTTGTGAGCAACCCCAGCTCGGCCTTCCTCATCACGGCGGTGGGGGTGTCCCTCTACGGGAGCCGACGGCTGGGGGTGATCCTGTACTGCGTGGTACTGGGATGCGGGCTGTTGACAGGGCTGTTAGCTCGCTTCCTGCTGGGGCGGGGCGGGGAGACGGAGGAGCATCCGCATTTTCCCTCGGGGCTTCATATAGGCGGGGTGGAGACCTTCACGGGAGCGGTGTCCTCGGCGGCCACGGGGATGCTGACGGTCTGCGCCTACGTCATCTTTTTCTCGGCCATTACGGGGGCCTTGGGGGAGGCTGTCCGTGGGCGGGGGATTCTCGGGGAGGTGGGGTATACCCTATTCAGCGGGATCCTGGAGATGACGGGGGGCATCGGTCTTGCTTCTGCGCTGTCGGGGCATTGGCCCATCATCCTGACGGCGGCCTTCGCGGGGTGGTCGGGGGTGTCCGTCCATTGCCAGGTCATGACCCTGTGCGGAGGACGGGGGCTGTCCTTCAAGCCCTACGTGTTGGCCAAGGCGGTACAGGGCCTGCTCTGCGGCGGGGTCACGGCGGGACTGCTTTGGTGGTTCCCCGCCCTCCTGTCCCCCGCCGAGGGGATCGTCACCGATGCCATCCTGGCCTTCATGTCCATGAAGGAGATCAGCCTGCCTGCCCTGCTCACCGACGGGATCTTCGTAGCGGGGTGGATCCTCTCGGCGGTACGGGGATGGAAATCCGGGAATTTGATTCAAAATCCTTGACAGGGCATTGACACGGCCTCCCGAAAATGGTATAATGAAGGGTAGAAATTTGTTGAATCGGAGGTTTCCTTTATGAACCCGGCCCTGTTTGATTATATCAAGGCGTCCCCCACCGCCTACCACGCCACCGCCCACACCGCTGACATTCTGCGTCAGTCGGGCTACACCGAGCTGTACGAGCATGAGAAATGGCAGCTTGAGAGGGGGCGCGGGTATTTCGTCACCCGAAACGGCTCCTCCCTCATTGCCTTCCGTGTTCCCGAAAACCCCGATGACACCGATGAACTCAATGTCACCGAGGACACCGATGACACTGAGAACACCGAGGAATTCGATGAGCTCGATGTCCCCCATGAACTCGATGAATTCGGTGACTCCGATAATGAGGAGGATATGGGGACCTTTTTGATCACCGCCGCCCACGGGGATTCCCCCTGCTTCAAGATCAAGGAGAACGCCGAGCTGTGCGACGGGCATCACCTGCGCCTGTCGGTGGAGAAGTACGGCGGTATGCTCTGCTCCTCCTGGACGGATCGGCCTCTGTCTGTGGCGGGGCGGGTGATCATCCGCTCCGAGGACGGGATCGCTACCCGCCTGGTGGATCTGAACGAGCCCTGCGCCATCATCCCCAACGTGGCCATCCACATGAACCGCAACGCCAACGACGGCATGAGCTACAACCCCGCCGTGGATATGATCCCTCTCTGCGGCGAGGCCTCTGACGCGGGCTTCCTCCGCAAGGAAATTGCCGACGAGCTGGACATCCGTGAGGAGGATATTCTCACCACCGATCTGTTCCTCTACAACCCCCAGGCGGGTGTGGAATGGAGCGGCTACATCTCCGCCCCCCGTCTGGACGATCTCCAGTGTGCCTTCGCCTCTCTGACCGCTTTTCTGAATGCCGATATCGAGTACGGGCGTAACCCCTTCAATATCCCCGTGTACTGTCTCTTTGATAACGAGGAGGTGGGCAGCCAGACCAAGCAGGGCGCGGCCTCCACCTTCCTGTACGATACCCTTCTGCGCTTCGGCGAGGCCGTGGGACTGACCCCGTCGGATATTCTGCGCAAGCTCTCCTCCTCCTTCCTGGTCTCCTGCGACAACGCCCACGCGGTACATCCCAACCATCCCGAGTACAAGGACGCCAATCACGCCGTCTACATGAACGGTGGCGTGGTCATCAAGTACAACGCCAATCAGCGGTATACCACCGACGGTGTCTCGGCCGCCATCTTTGAGCTGATCTGCAAGAAGGCAAGAGTGCCCGTTCAGCGCTACGCCAACCGCGCCGATATGCCCGGCGGCTCCACCCTGGGCAATATTGCGAACACCCAGGTGTCCCTGAACACCATCGACATCGGTCTTCCCCAGCTGGCCATGCACTCTGCCTTTGAGACGGCGGGGGGCAAGGATACCGAGATGATGGTCAGAGCCCTCACCGCCTTCTTCCGCGCCCATATCCGCGCCGGAGGGAACGGCACGTACAAGGTCAACTGATTTTTCGGAATGGTTTCCCTCTCTTCATACCTCGGTCACAATCCTGTGGTATACTGATAGGGGATTCTGATTTCCAACCGCAAAAAAGAAAGGATGGACGCTTATGGCATCCGCAAATACCAAGTCCCTTCCCCAAAAGAAGGGCATGAGCAAGAAAAAGAAGATCATCACCATCGTAGTCGTGGCCGTGCTGGCCGTGGCCCTGATCGCGGGTGTGATCGCCGCTGTGGCTCTCTCCAACTGGGAGGAGTACAAGCAGTACGCCGCCGACCGCAAGACCGTGGCCACCTGCAACGGCTACGAGATCCCCTATGAGGAGCTGTACTTCGTCACCATGTTCTACAAGGACTTCATGGCCGACACCTACGGCGAGGGCATCTGGGACGATCCCGCCACTGCCGAGGAGTACCGCGACGAGCTGGAGGCATTGGTGCTGGAGAACCTCAACCAGAACTACATCATCCTCTCGGCCTGCCGCAACCTGGGCATCCGCACCGAGGGCGCCGACATCGACAAGTACGTGGACAAGGAGATGGCCAACCTCAAGGAGGCCTTCGAGAGCAACAAGGAATACGAGGCCTGGCTCGCTGAGCATTGGATGACCGAGCATTACATGCGCTTCTCTCTGGGGGTCAGCTACCTGGAGTCGGCTCTCTACTACACCCTGCTGGACAACGATATGCTGCTCTACACCCTGGATAACGTGGCGGATTTCCGCGACTACGTGGAGAACAGCGGTGACTTCGTCCGCACCCTCCACGTCTTCATCGAGAACGTCGAGGGGGAGGAGCCTGCCGCCAACCTGGCCAAGGCCCAGGAGATCAGCGATGCCCTCCAGGCCGAGGCAGATCCCCAGGCCCGCCGCGAGCTGCTCAGCCAGTACATCGGCTCGGCGGTCAACGACGATCTCCTCAGCGTGACGGGTGACGGCTACTACTTCACCCGCGGAGAGATGGACGAGGCCTACGAGAAGGCCGCCTTTGACCTGGCCATTGGCGAGGTCAGCGAGCCCGTGGTGTGCAGCGGCGGTAACTTCGTCATCATGCGTCTGTACCCCGATGCCGCCTACATCAAGGAGAATACCCAGCAGCTGCTGGACAACTACCACGGCGTAGCGGTGGGTATCTACGAGGAGCAGTTCCGCGAGGACTGCGCGGTGTTCTTCAACGAGTACGGCGAGAGCATCGATCTCCTCGCCATAAAGTGAGGCTGATCCATGCCGCTCCGTAAACCGAAGGAGCCCCGCGACCGTCAGCGATACGCCCGAGGCTCCACCAAGAAACGCGCCCGCTTCAAGGCCAATATCCGCCCGTGGCAGATTATTGTCCCGATTCTCTGCGGTCTGGTCGGGATCGTCCTGGCTCTGGTCCTGGGCAACCACCTGAAGGCGCAATCCGACGCCTATCGGGAGGAGCAGGCCGAGAATGATTGGACGGTGGATGGGAATATAGCCCCCTCCGCTCCCGTGAAGGTTCCCGATATCTGCGCCGCGGAGATCAAGCCCGAGGGCAACGTGGGAGATATCCTCATCGCAGGCAAGCACGGTGGGGTGATCCTTCCCCTCTGTGACGGTACGGGGACTCCCCTGTATGCCTCTGCCGTCTCTGCCGAGGCGGGTATGCCCGTGGCATCGGACGCCCCCTCCCTGGCCGAGGACGTGGCCCGCATCAGCAAGCGAGGCTTGAACGTCACCTGCGTCTACACCTTGACCTGCTTCACCGCCGCGGATCCCGCCGTGGCCGCCTACCGACGAGGGCTGGATCTGGCCCTTTTGCGGGAGTTCGCCTCGGCACGCCCCGACGATATCCTGCTTCTGGGTCTTCCCTCGGGCCATGATACCGCCGACAAACGGGCTGTGGATTTTCTGAACGAGCTGGATGCCCTGCTGGCGGATCTCCCCGCCCGCCCCGCCATCGGCGCGGCTCTGCCTCCCTCGGCCTTCGCTACCGAGGAGCCGACAAGCAACGGGGCAACCGCCGAGGACGGTAACACCACCCAAGCCCCCCTCTACGCGGGCAACATCTCCCCCGCCCGCATCCTGGCGGCCTGCGATTACCTGGCCATGGATCTGCGGAGCATGTCGACGGTGGGCGTGGACACCCTGCTTCCCCACATCCAATTCGCCTACGTCCGCCATTCCCTGCGTCTGCTGGTCAATCAGCATGACCGCGACGGGGTGGAGCGGGTACTGGACAGAGGGTTTGAGCGGGTCTTTGAGATGGAGCCGCCGCCTGCGGCCGAGATCCCCGAGGATGCCGAGGAAACCGCTTGAACCGCATAGACAAAGAGAGCAGATACGGCTTTTGACCGTATCCGCTCTTTTTTGTTGGTTCAATCGGTATCCATGGTGTAGCAGTCCACCGCCAGAATGGGCTGATCCTTCACCTTGGCGTAGGCGCGGGAGCCGCGTACCACGGCGAAGAAATCCATGCTCGGATTGCTCCACACGGTGCGGTGGAGGAGCAGGCCGAAGGGAATGGGAGGATAATGGGCGGTGAGGCGGAGTTGGAGATATTCCCCTTTTCCATCGGGGATCTGGCGGGTCAAGGAGAACTGGAAGGTGGGGGTGCCTGTGAAGTTGTAGTTCCCTGCCTCAAAGAGGAGGAGATCGTCCTCGTCATCGGGAAACCACAGGTAGGCGCGGCAGGTGGCCTCAAAGGCATCCACCAGCTCGGGGAGAGTGGTCTTCCCCTCGATGGCCCGCTTCAGGGCTTCCTCCATGTTGTTCAGGTTCATGGGATCACCTCACTCGGACAGGAACCACACCCGCATATCCGTCTCTTCCCTGTTGGCAAAGGCGCTGTAGGGGATGAGCTTCAGGGTGGCGGCCTCGGTCCTGGGGGGCTGATTGCGGTAGAGGCTACCGCCGTCCTCGGTCTGCTTGACACAGGGAACGGTAAGGGTGGGAAGGCCATACTCGGCATTCGGCTCTTCGGCGGCGGTGAAGTCGGCGGGGAGGATGTAGTTGTGGAGCTGACCCTCGCCGTTGTCCACGCCCTCGGCGCAGAAGACCACGGGGCCCTTCATAACGGCGGCCTGACCTGCGGCGCGGAGGACGCGGGGATCCGCCCAGACCTTGCGGGGGGTGAGGTCAAGGGTGAGGGTGACGGGGGTACCATCATTGTCCACCACGGCGTAGCCGTCTGTCAGGGTGTAGGCCTTGTTCAGGGTGTAGGTATCGCACCATGCGGGGATGCGGATGGCGATCTTACCCACACCTGCGGCGGTGACGGTCACAGCACCCTCATTGGGGTAGGCGGTGGAGATGGCGGCGGTCACATCCCCGTCGGTCATATCCGAATCCGCGAACTGGTTGATGTAGAGGATGTCCCCCTCCAGGCCGTAGACGTAGCCGCCCAGGGTGGGCAGGAGGCGGTTGATGTTGGGAGGACAGCAGGAGCAGCCGAAGCAGGCCACGCGGCGGTGGGCGGGGAATCGGCGGGCACCCCACACGCTATTGAATCGCTCGGACAGGTTGATCTCCAGGGGATTCTCATAGAAGAACTGGGCACCGTCGGTGGACAGACCCGACAGGACACCGTTGTAAAGGGCGCGCTCCGCCACGTCGGCATACTCGGCCTTATTCTCCAGAGCCAGCATACCGTTTGCGAAGAAGCAGAGGGCGATGCCCGCGCAGGTCTCGGTGTAGGCCTGATCCGGGGGGAGATCGAAGGGGGTGGTGAAGGCCTCACCGATGTAGGTGGAGCCAAGACCGCCCGTGACGTACATCTTGCGGGCGGTGACGTCCTCCCACAGGGTCTTACAGGCGGCGATGAGGGACTCGTCCCCCGTCTCGGCGGCGAGGTAGGCCATTCCCGTATAGAGGTAGACGGCGCGGACGGCATGGCCCACGGCATCGGTCTGCTCACGGACAGGGAGATGGGACTGGTTGTAGGCCACCCGATTGCGGTCGTTTTCGGTACCGCGGGTATTGACGAAGTAGGCGGCCAGATCCAGGTACTTCTTCTTGCCCGTGTAGCGGTAGAGCTTCACCAGGGCCAGCTCGATCTCCTCGTGACCGGGAGTGTCGAAGGCAGCGGTATGATCCTCCATGAAGACCTTGGCGATATAGTCAGCGTACTTTTCCATGCAGGAGAGGAACTTGGTCTTCCCCGTTGCGGCGGCGTAGGCCACGGCGGCCTCCATGAGGTGGCCAGCACAGTACAGCTCATGCCAGTCGCGGTTGGCCCAGCGGTTCTCGGGCTGGACGACCGTAAAGAAGATATTGAAATAGCCGTCCTCATGCTGATTCTCGGCAATGTCCTCCACGATCTCGTCCACCTTGGCCTCCAGAGCGGGATCGGCGGTGTTGTGGAGGATGTAGGCCGCGCCCTCCATCCACTTGGCCACGTCGCTGTCCCAGAAGTAGTGGGGCTGGATGGGATCCTTTTCGGGGAAGCCGTGCTTGAAGGAGCCGATACGGCCCGTTTCGGTGAAGCGGTCATAGACGGCCTGGATGGTGGTCTTGCGATTCAGCTCCTGCTTGTCAAAGAAGAAGCCTTTTCTGAGGGTGACTTGATGATGAGGAATAAGCTTCATGGTAGCACCTCGTTTCAATGGGATGTCTATATTGTACAATAAAGCGAGGCTTTTGTCAACCGTTTTGGAAAGAAAGGCGATTTTTTTGGAGAGAAATTCAAATTGCAGTTTGTCGGGGAACTTGAGAATGCAAAATGCAAAATGCAAAATGCAAAATGAATGAAGCCTTTTGCTTCGCAAAAGCCTATTTTATGGTAAGATTTTTCGATCAAACACCCGAAAAGCATTGCCCTGTATGGAATATCCATAGTCGAAAGCCGTTATCGTACCGCCGCTTCGTTCTTGAT
>JBGVRH010000073.1:0-5354 GCA_045128275.1 Eubacteriales bacterium
CAATGGGGAAGGGGCCCCATGGGGGTCTCCTCTATGCTACCCACTATCAATTCTCTTGGCATATCTATGCTTTTTTGAAGGTTTTTGGAGTTCTTAGAACCTTTTTGCAAAAAGGTTCTAAGCCGCCGGAGGCCGTTCCCCTCGTTCCCCCAAAAACCGCAATTTACTTATTCGTCGCGTTCTCCCTCGCAGCTCTCGCGGCGGCCATGGCGGCCTCACGGGCGGCGCGCTTCTTCTGTCCCCGCTTGACCGAGGTGTAGATGATGAGGAAGATACCGCCGTGGATGACCACCAGCACCAGGAGGGTGGGGAAGGCCTCCACGAACCAGACGGCGAAGTCCTGGCAGCCCTCGCCGAAGTCGGCCCAGCTCTCGCGGAAGGCTTCGCCGATGCGCTCACCGAAGGTGGGGTCGGGAACGATGACCTCGGTGTAGATGATGACCTCGTTCAGGGACAGCTTGACGATGGACATGGCCACACGGCCGTCGTAGAGGTTGAGCTTGGTCTGGAGGGCCTCGATCTCTTCAATAACGTCATAGAGGCGCTCCTGCACCTTGAGCATATTGGAGATGTCCTTGTAGTCGGTGAAGCCCTCCAGCATGGCGGTGAGGCTGGCCTTCTCGGCCTTCAGAGTCTCCAGGCGGGAGACGGTGTCGTAGTAGGTGGCGGTGATCTCGTCGGAGGTGGCGTTCTGGGAGAGGATGCGGATGCCCTCGTCGGTGCGCAGGGTCTCCAGGAAGGCATCCAGCTTCTCGGCGGGGACGCGGAGGGTGTAGCTGGCGCGGCGGGCGGAGTTCTTGACGTTCTCAAAGCCCGTGCCCGTAACGTTGGAGGCCTCTACGTAGCCGCCGTAGGCGTTCAAGGTATCCATGATGAGGGTCACAGCGTCGTCGTAAGCCTTGGTCTCGCAGGACATGGTAACGGTGCGGATGATCTTGCGGTTGTCGGTGGGCTGACCGTTCACGATACTGCCCGCGCCGTTGCCGCCCTCCATGCCGCCGGCGGTGCTGTTGTCGGCGGGGGGCATATTGGGTGCGGAATCCAGACTGCTCCCCGCATCACAGGAGGCGAGGGCAAGGACGGCCATAAGCAGGGCGACCGTCAGGGTGAGAATGCGGAGGGTAAGATTCTTTTTCATGGTAGTAAGCTCCTTTCGGATGGTTGTTTTTGTGCCGCCTGCGGCGGCCTTCACTTACTATCACGCAAAAAGTCTCGGTTCATTACGGGGGATTTGAAATTTTTTTGAGATTTTTTTAAATTCGGGTTTATCGTTCCGATAAACCCAATAATGAATAATGAATGATGAATAATGAAGAATGAATAATTGTGGAAGGAAACCTTCGGTTTCCCTCTTTTTTTTCATAAAAGATGGAGAAATCCGAAGGATTTCAACCGAAATTATTCATTATTCATCAGCCGCTTGCGGCGACTTCATTATTCATTAGCAGTTTATCGGGCTTCAGACCGATAAACTGCAATTTGAATTTCTCTCCCCCAAAAACAAAAGCTCCGCCACAGATGTGACGAAGCCTTTGATAAGGGAATTACAGCTCGTAGGTGTTGTCCTCGGACTCGGGAGCCTGCTCCTCAGCGGCCTTCTTATCCTTGACACCCAGCATGACGTTGGCCAGGATACCCAGGATCAGGGCGCAGGCGATGGTGGTCAGGGTGACCTTGCCGAAGGAGACGGACAGACCGCCGATACCCGTGATGAGAATGACCGAGACCACGAACAGGTTGCGGTTCTGCTCCAGATCCACCTTCTGGATCATCTTCAGACCCGAGACGGCGATGAAGCCGTAGAGAGCCATGCACACACCGCCCATGACGCAGGAGGGAATGGTGTTGACGAAAGCCACGAAGGGAGACAGGAAGGAGATGACGATGGCCATGACGGCGGTGGTCAGGATGGTGATGACCGAGGCGTTACCCGTGATGGCCACGCAGCCCACGGACTCGCCGTAGGTGGTGTTGGGGCAACCGCCGAAGAAGGCACCCGCCATGGAGCCGACACCGTCACCCAGCAGGGTGTTGTGGAGACCGGGATCCTCCAGAAGATCCTTCTCGATGATGGAGGAGAGGTTCTTGTGGTCGGCGATGTGCTCGGCGAAGACCACGAAGGCCACGGGCGCGTAGGCCACGGCCACGGTACCGATGTAGGCGGCGTCGATGTCCTTGATGCCCTTCAGAGCCTCAACGAAGGTGAAGTCGGGAACAGAGACGATGGACTTGATGCTGAAATCCGTGAAGAGGTTGGTCAGGGGAGCGAAATTGATGACCTTGAGGGCATCGATGCCGGCGGCGTTGCCGATGAGGGTGAAGATAGCGGCCAGCGCGTAGCCTGCCAGGATACCCATGATGAAGGGGATGAGGCGGATCATCTTCTTGCCGAAGGTGGCGCAGAGCATGGTGACGGCCAGAGTGACCAGACCGCAGAGGATGGCCACGTAGGAGGAGCCGCCTGCGGGAGCGGTCTGCAGGTCGCCGATGGCGTTACCGGCCAGGGACAGACCGATGATGGCCACGGTGGGGCCGATGACCACGGCGGGCATGAGCTTGGAGATCCACTTGACACCGGCGAACTTGACGATGAGGGCGATGACCACGTAGACCAGACCCGCGCAGACAGCACCGATGATCAGACCCAGATAACCGGCCTGGGCCGAGATCGCGCCGGCAAAGGCGGAACACATGGAGCCGATGAAGGCGAAGGAGGAGCCCAGGAACACGGGGCTCTTGAAGCGGGTGAAGAGCAGGTAGACCAGAGTACCGATACCCGCGCCGAAGAGGGCGGCGGCGGAGCTCATCTGGGGAGCGAAGGGGGGCATGGAGCCGCTGGTGTTGATGATGACGGGAACCACCAGAGTGGCGGCCATGATGGCCAGGAGCTGCTGGATGGCGAAGATGATGACCTGACCGAACTTCGGTCTGTCCTTGATGCCGTAGATGAGTTTCATGCTTGTGTTGTCCTCCATATTATATATTTAGCGGCGACCCGCTTCGGGACTGCTTGGGGTGGGCAAAAAAATAGCCCGCTCGGACAGGAGCGGACGGCGGGGGCGCGCGAAAAGAGGGAAGTATTCGGTTTCTGACAACTTCACCCAACGCATCTGCCGTTCCGTGACCTTGACTGCGTACAGTATAGCATATATTTTTGAAATTGTAAAGGGGTTTTGGATGAATTTTGAAGAAATTTTGATGGGATGGACGGAGGGGGTTGACAAATGGGGGAATTTGTGGTAAAAAGAAAGAGAAGTTCAAATTGCAGTTTTTCGGTGAGATACAAGTTACAAGATACACGCCGAGCAAGCTCGGCCGATACAAGATATGCAAAAACCCTTACGGCGACTGCCGTTTCTATATCTTGTATCTTGTATCTCCGTATCTTGTATCTCTCTGCTGAGCAAAGCTCAGCGACAAACCTAAATTCGCAGAATTCACCATGAAAGGAGCCCCCGCCATGCTCTACCGTCCCGAAAAGGGTGCCATGTGGGATCCCACCCTGTGGTACGAACCCAAAGACAACAAATTCTATATGCTCTCCATGCACTACAAGGACAATGCCGACGGCGGCACGGGGATGTGGCTGGCCGAGTCGGAGGACGGCGTGCATTTCCGCGGCGTGGGGCGGGTGCTGTCCTGCGAGGGCGGCCTGTTCAAGATGTTCATCAACCGAACCGCCGACGGGCGGTACTGCGTCAACTTCGGCTCCACCCACACCGAGGATAATCCCTTCGCCCCCAACGACACCATGCGCTACGCCGTCTCTGACGACCTTGTGCATTGGGAGGTGGTGGCGGTCAACCATCCCGACGGCCGCTGGTACTGCGAGGGCGGTCGGTGGGATCATATGTACGCCCTATACAATGAGGAAGACAAGACCTACTACGGTGCTATCGTGGCCACCCCCAAGGCGGGAGAGAGCGGTTGCTTCGGCCTGCAGGAGAGCAAGGACGGCATTCATTGGACGCCCCTGCCTCCGCCTGCCATCGAGTGGGGTGAGATCCCGCCCATCAACTGCCTGGAGGGCGGCGGTCTGGAGAAGATCGGGGATCGCTACTACTATATAGGTGGCTTCGTGGGCTACGCGGGGAGCTGCGGGTATAATCTCTACACCTTTGTGGCCGACGACGTGCGAGGCCCTTACCGCCCCGACCGAGAGGCCTTCCGTCTCTGCGGCTTTGACCGCATGAACCGCGTGTTCATTGAGAATCTCGCCGCCTTCTGCCGCGTGGGGGAGGACGTGCTGGTCTCCAACGCCGTCATGGCGGGGGGACGGGACGATGTGTGGCTCATCCCCCTGCGCCGCGCCAAGGTGGGGGAGGACGGTCACCTTCGCCTGTACTGGTGGGAAGGGAACGAGGCCTTGAAGGGGGAGACCTTGGCGGTGGGCTGGTCTCTTTGCTCGGTCAATGCCACGCCCGCCGCGCTGAACGAGGGGGAGGAGGGGGCCTGGACTCCCGCCGCCTTCGAGGTGGGGGAGGCTTCGCTCCACATCCGCCCCAAGGCGCCCACGGGGCCTACCGTCACCGACGTCACCGCCATGGCCGCGCTGGATGGCATCCTTGACCCCGCCGAGGGCCTGGTGCTGGAGGGGGAACTGACCTGCACCTCCGCGCCCGTCTATATAAAGGAGGAAAGAAAGACCCATTGCTGGCGCCCCGCCCGCGTGGGCTTCTGGGTGGAGGACGGAGACTGCGAGGGGCGCGCCATCACCCTGGATATCGGGCATCCCTACAAGCGGCGCTCCAACGTCATGGAGCTGAAGTGGGATCCTGCGCGGTGCGATCTGACTGTGATCGACGAGATCGGTGAGGATTCCGCCTGTGTCCGCGGGATCTCGGCGGGAGAGACGCATACCTTCCGTTTCCTGTGGCGGTTGAACGTGCTTCAATTGTATATGGACGATCAATTCGTCCAGACCTTCGTAGTGGACAGGCCTCCCACGGGGCGTGTGGGCGTCATGGTTCAGAACGCGGATTGCCGCATGGAGGGGCTGAAGGCGTGGAAAATGAGCGTTACAGACCCCGAGCATTCCCCTGTTTGGGACAAGAACTGACCATGCATTGGGCAAGTTGCACAAGCGGCTTGCCCTTTGTTTGTGCAAACCTGCCCGAAGCTCCAAACTCAAAAAACTTTGCAAAAACCTGTTGACAAATGGAAACGAAAGTGCTATAATATGCAAGCTGTCAACGAGCGGGCGACCGCGAGAGACGGCCTCGAAAAAAATCACGAAAAAAGTTGAAAAAACTTTTGAAAAACCTCTTGACAAACGCGAGAGGATGTGATATAATACTCGGGCACTTCCGCTCCGGCTGGAAAGCGGTTGAAAAAGTTTTTAAAAAACTTTTGAA
>JBGVRH010000074.1:0-129993 GCA_045128275.1 Eubacteriales bacterium
GATCTGCTTCATGATGCGGTTACCGAAGGTGATGTGGAAATGCTCGATGAGGTACTGATCCAGCATCTGGAGGCGGGCGCGGTTGCGGCTGCTGACGGCGTACTCCTTGGTAGCGGCATCGGCCAGCTTGGCAAAATGATCTGCGGAGATGTGGAGAGGCTTGGTCTTGGGGGCGACGAAGCGCTCGCTCTTACGGTCGAGATCCAGCACCATGGCGCGGTCGTAGACCTTGTCGGATATGGCGAAGGTGGAGTCGTCGTTGTTGGCCGTGCCGATGAACCACATATTCACGGGGAGCTTGATGCGGCCGTCCTTCAGCCCTGCGGGGTCACTGGCCCAGGTGTCCGAGACCACGGTGAGGTAGCGTTCCTCGGGATCAGGCAGCTCCAGGAGGGAGAGGAACTCGGCAAAGTAATACTCCACGCGGGCGATGTTCATCTCGTCCAGGACGGTGACGTACATATCCCCCGAATAGTTGGCCTCGTACATCTTTTCGAGAAGCAAGGTCTCGTTGAATCGCTTGGTGAATTCGTTGTAGTAGCCGATGAGGTCGGTACGCTCCTTCCACATGGGCTGGACGGGGATGACGGTGGAGCGGTTGTCCACGAACTCACCGAAGGCGTGAGCCAGGGAGGTCTTACCCGTACCCGACATACCTTGCAGGATCAGGATCTTGGATACCGCCATGCCCGCGATGAAGCGGCGGATATCGTTGATATCGTAGTACAATTTCAGCTGGTAGGCCGCGTAGTTGCGGAAGTCCTCGCAGAAGCGGTCGAGGGTGATGGCGGTGTCGTAGCGGGGGTGACCGTAGCGGTGGCGATCCTCCTCGATGCGGGTCAGCATACAGAAGCGGCCAACGGCGGGGTCCTCGGTCTCCGCACTATCGCGGAGGGGGAGGGCGGTGTCATCCAAGGCGGTCGTATCCGTCTTGCCTCCCGACGAGGGCTTCTCGCGCCCGCCCAAAAGCACCACCAGCACCAGGACGGCGATGACGGTGAGTATGAGGAAGATGTAGACCACGATGGCGGTCCCCGAGGTCAGGAGGGCGGGCAAGCCCCCTTCCCCGAGCAGGAGCGCGGCGGTGGGATGGTTCAGATCAAACATGGAATGCCTCCCAAGAATATCAGGTGAGGTCTGCCCCCGACTCCTTGACGGTCCTGCGGCAGATCGGGGTGTTGCCATCCCCCAGGATGGCATCCAGGCTCTCGGTAAAGCTCCGCTCCTCGGCGGGGATCTTTCCCGACAGGGCGGGGATGAGGGCGGGCAGGAGCCGTACCGCCAGGGCCTCGTCCAGGGCGGTGGCGGGGTCGGTCTCCCCTGTGAGCAGGACGGCCAGGTAGGCCTCCAGCCCCAGCCAGAGCTTGTTGGTGAGGGTGAAGCCGCCGAAGCGGGCGGCGTAGGCCTCCAAGCGGTCGATGCGCTTCCAGGTATCCTCCTCCAGGGCGAAGGAGGACTTCATGCGGTCGCAGAGGTAAAGCATCTGGCCGTAGCGGAAGGGGGCAAACTCGGCGTGGATGGGGGTAGGCTCCACCGTCTCCAAAACGGGGGTCAGGACCGAGGCCACCTCGGCCATATAGTCGGGCATGAGGTGGAGTCCCTCGCCCTCCCGCAGATCCAGCACGAACCACAGGTTCTCGGGCAGGAGGTAGGCGACCTCGCTCCCCTCGGTATCGTGGGCGGTGATGGAGCAGGCGGTATGGGGGGCGCGGGCATAGCGGGCATAGGGGACGAAGTAGTCCGAGATGCCCGCGAAGGTCACGTCGGACAGACTGACCAGGTGGATGGAACGGGGGTCGCGGCGGGCGGACTCGATGATCTCCAGAGCGCCGCGGGGGATCGTCTCCCCTGCCTCGTTCTGGCCATAGAGCAGGGCGGCCTCGTCGGTGTAGCTGTCATCTACCCGATCCGCGGCGTGGGGAGAGCCGAAATACTCGGAAAGCAGGGAGGTCAAGGCGGCGAAGCGCTCCTCTCCCACCCCCTTCAGCACCAGCAGACGGGAGGCGGCCATGGCGGCCAGGAGGCTTCGGGCGGTGGCGCAGGAGATCCCCATGCCCTTTTCGGCGGCCAGGGCCGAGATGGCGGCGGCGGCCACGGGGAAGGTCAGCTCCCGATCGGCATCCAGGAAGTGGTCGAACTCGTCGGCGGAGGTCTTGGTCTGCCCGCCGTCTTCCTCATCGGAAATCTCGGAGGTCAGCTCGAAGAGGGCATCGGCCGAGGGGACGGAGATATCGTCGGCCTCGGCAAAAAGGGCGGCGTTGGCCTCCTCCAGGGCGGCCCGCTCACGGGCGAACTGCTTCTTGCGGTCGGTCAGCTCCAGGACGAAGAAGAACACCGCGCCCACGGCCAAAAGTCCCGCCACGATGTTGAGGAACACCGAAGTCGAGACGGAGACGATATCGTAGATCTTGACGCTCACCGCCAGGACAATGGCGGCGATGCCGAAGAGCAGGTTCCGAAGTGAAGGTTTCATAGGCGTATGCTCAGCCTCCAATACGTAGCGTTCTGTGCGGATGTTGGTGACGGTAGGAAGGTATTCGTGGAGCTTGGCTCCGTCGGGGGGCAGAGTGCCCTCCCCCGCCGAAAGATCGGCGGTCAGACGGATATCGGTGACCGACTCCCCCACGGACAGGCGGTAGCGTCCCTTTTCGCGGATGCCTGCGGACAGGTACAGCGGATCGCCAAAGGAGAGGGTGACGGTCCGTTTCTCCTTGGGTTGCAGGGAGACATAGGCAAAGCCCATGAGCTCCTTTTGGGGGCGCAGGACGGCAGAGCCCTTGATCCCGAGGTAGACCTGGGGGATGGCGACGCCCGCCCGCTTGCCCATATTCTGAACCGTAAAGGTAACGGCTCCGTTGGGATCGATCTTCAGGGCGGAGTAGCGGAACTTGGTGTAGCTCAAGCCGTGGCCGAAGGGGTAGACCGCGCCCAGACCCACGGTATCGTAGTAGCGGTAGCCCACGAAGGGGCCTACCTTGTAGCCGCGGCGGTCGGCGGTGGGGTCGGCGTGATCGGTGAGGGTCTCGGTCAGCCGTCCCAGGGGGGCGCGATCCCCCAGCAGGGTCTCCACGGCATGGAGGGCGGCCCCCTTTACCGACAGGGGGGTAAGGAGCAGGCCCGCCACGGGGATGATCATGGTACGGAGGAAGCCCATGTCGGGGGCGATCTCCGAGGAGAGGATGACCACCGTCTTCTTACCCAGATGTCCCACTCCGTCCAGCAGAGCCAATTGGGCGGCGGGGAGGCGGGAGCTTCCCTTTGGCCCCCCCACGAAGAGGAGGATCACGTCGGCCCCTGTTGCCAGGGTCAAGGCCTCGGTGGTGAGTCGGTCGCCACGGTCAAGGGCGGGATCGTAGCCACGGGCAAAGCCCAGGTAGGTATGACCGTGGGCCGTCAGGGCATTGGCCAGGGGGAGAACGTCCTGCCCCTCACGGGCGATATCACCCAGGATGCAGATGCGGGCAGGCTTGGTCAGGGGTAGGAGCTTATCCCGATTCTCCAAAAGCACCGTGGCACCGTCCAGGGCTCTCTGTCGGAGAGAGTCGGGCGGGGGAGCGGGCCGTTGATCGGTGGCGGTGTCAAAGGGAGGCTCTATGGGGGAGACCTCCGCAGGCTCGGTAGGGGATTCAGTATCTATATCGGGTGAAATTTCGTTGCTGGTGGTGGAATCGTCGTCGGAATTGGCGTTTTTTGCGCCGTCTGTAGTGGATTCGTCCACAAAGGCAGCATCTTCGACGGTCTCCTCCGATACGGTGGCGGTCATCCCCTCCCCACAGGCATTGGCGAAGGCCAGAAGGCGATCCAGGGCGGTGTCCAGGGTCTCCTCGGCCATGGCCTCGCCCTCGTGGACGGCGGTCTCCAGCTCGCCCATGGTGGCCTTGCCGTGGCTGATGGCGGCCTTGAGACGGCGGTAGGTATGGAGGGCGGCTTGGAGGGCCTGGGGAGAGCCTTGGACCAAAAGCTCACCTCGAGCCAGGGCGGTGACCGTCTCCCGCTCGCCGGCGCGGCGGCGGAAGAGGAAATAGGTATCGGCGGGGAAGGCCTCGGGGGCGGGGTCGCTGTTCTCCAGGATCAAGCCCAGGAGCTGGCCGCGTCGGGTCAGGGCGGCGTAGGGAGCGACCATATGCTCCGCTGTGAAGCGAGGGGTGGCGGGGGTATCCATGCCGCGGCGGTCGGCGGGGGTGAAGCCGTAGCCCGAGGCGGTGGCGGTGAGACCGCCTTGGTTGACCCCTGCCAGCAACGCACCCGACAAAAGTCCCGACAGGTGGGGATCCTCCGAGAGGCGATCTCCATCGGATCGAATGGCCGAGCCTGCGGGCGGGAGGATCACGTGGTTTACGCCTCGCTTGGCCAAAGCACGGGTGGCCTCGGCGGCGGCCTCGGTCATCAGGTCGCTGTTCCACGAGCGCGCCAAAAGGGCGGGAGACGGAAGCTCAGCGGAAGCATCTCCGCAAAGCCCCTCCCGCAAGAGGGCACAGCTCACCCGAGGAATTCCAAGGCCCTCGGCCTCGGGTGTCCCCAGGCTATGCAGGTCGGTCAGAAGGCGGATCTTGTCCGCCTCGGTCAGCCGACTGATGACGTGGTGGTAGGTATACATAAGGCGACCCTTTCGTGGTGAATGTGGGGAGGGCGGTCAGATGCCCAGATAGGGGCGAACGACGGTATAGGCCAGGAAGAGGACGGCCAGCAGGGCGATGGGCCACAGGTGGCGCACCTTCCCCGCCCGCTTGGAGCGCACCCGCAGGGGATACTCCTCGTTCAGTCCCTGCTTTGCCCCTCCGTGGGCATCGTACTTCCATGGCTCCTCGGGGGTATAGTCCACCGTGACGATGTTGTTCTCCACGCGGTACACGTAAGCCCCCGAGGTCACCTCCAGGAGGCGGATGCGGATATCCATACAGCTCCCGTCCACGGGGACGCCCCGCTCGGGGGTGAAGATATGGCCCACCTCGGCGGCGGGGATATCCCCATCCAGCCAGGTGACGGTCTTGCGGCCCAGCTCAACGCCGATGGCATCCAGCATGGTGACCTCGAAGGTCATGGTGTCTATGGTGAAGTCCCCCTCCTTGACCCAGCGGAGGAGCAGCACGCGGGTATCCTCGGCTCGGGTAAGGAGGTATTCCCGCACGGCGCAGAGGCCTGCGGGCTGGGGGTGGGCGTAGAGGCTACGCACCGCCGTGTCTTTGATATTGGTCTCCATCTTGGCGGCACCTCCTCAGCGGTCGATCTTGCGGATGGCATGCAGGTAGTGCATCAGCACCATCCAGGCGGCACAGGCGATCCCCACCAAAAGCGAGACGATCAGCGTGCGGCCGAGGCTCTCGGGAGTCCGGTCGTACAAGCTCGTCAGCAGGTAGGTAAGCTCGGTGTGGAGCATGTAGCCCACGAATACGGTAGTCAGCACAGTGAGGCCGCCGTAGATGGCAGTCCCCACGATAGAGTAGCCCACCGAGGCATCCTTGCCCACGGGCTCCCCGTCCACCTGGCGGGGGATAACGGCGGCGTAGGCCGTGGCGGTGGGGAGGCGGACGGCGCGGGTGTTGCCCTCGCTGGTCAGCCGCTCGGATACCTCCAGCACGTCCAGGAGACGGCCCTTTGCGTCAAAGGTCACCACGTCGTAGCGGATGAAGTTCACCCGACGGTGGACACGGAGGCGGACGTACTTACAGCCGTCCATGGTAAACAGGGCGTACTTAGGGATGTAGCGTCTGAATCGGAGTTGGGGCTCACAGATCACGCCGCGGCCCTCGGGGAACTTGACCCGCAAAAGGCCTCTGTCGGAGTAGGGCATCCTTCTGCGCCAGGCCAGGTGCATGGTCAGCCAGGGGTAGACCGAGGCGATCAGGTACACGTAGAGCACGGTCACGGCCAGAATCGTGATCAGGCTCTGGATCACGGAAAACACGTCGGGATCGGGGCCTGTGGTCAAGAGCAGGCCTTGGAATGGGATGGGGGAAAGCACGCTTCGGTCTCCTTTCTGTCAGTCTTGGTTCATGTAATGCTTGAAAAATTGATCCAGCTTGTCGGCGGTGAGCTGTCCCTCCCCCGCCAGCTGCTCCACCATGGCGGTGGCGGCCATCTTGGCCATGCCCTCGGGGATCTCCACGCCGTACTGCTCGGCATAGTGGAGGGTGTACTGGGTCATGGTGTCCACCTGCTCCGAGAAGGAGGATCCCTCCATGCCGTTGACCAGATTCATGGCCTCGGACAGGTTGCCCATGAGATCCTTGTAGACGTCGGAGGAGAAGTCCGCCCAGTCGATGGCCTCGGCCATGATCCGCAGGGCGATGTTGCTCAGCTCGGAGGCCAGGGGGGCCATACAGGGGTTCTTCCGCAGCTCATCGTAGATGCGATCCAGGACACCGCCCTCGTCCAGGGTGGCCGTCAGCTCGTCGCGGTCGGGGTTGGAAGTGAGACCGCTCTCCACGGCGATGAGGTAGATGTTGAGGATGGTGGTGATATCCCGCCCCACGCAATCGGGAGTGGACTCGGCGCAGACCATGAGGGCCTTTTTGAGGAAGGGATCCAGGATCTTACCGAAGGAGGGGCATTGGATCTTCATGAAGGCCTCTCCCTCCAGCCAGGCCTTTGCGGCACTGTTGAGGAAATCAGCGGCCAGGAGGCGGGTGAACTCCGAATCGTTGATGCGCTCGCCCAGGCCGGCGATGATCTCCCTCTGCTCCTCGGAGGCGTTCTCCAGTTGGGTGATGACCCTGATGACACGGCTGAACTCGGCGCAGATATCCATGCAGGCCTCTACCTCGCGGCGCAGGGTAAGGCTATGGCCGTTCAGCTCGGTGACCGCTACGGCATCGAAGATCAGCTCGCCGCCCGCCGCGTTCAGGATGGCGGCACCGCTATCGTAAACGTAGGACTCCACCGTGTCGGTGACCTCGTCGGGGAGAACCTTGGAGGTGGTGACGTTCATGCGCTCCAGGCCTCGAAGCAACGTCCCCGCTGTGGAGAAGACTCCCAGAACGGGGGAGAGGAGGATCAAGGCGGCCAGGAAGCCGCACAGTCCACCCGTGATACCGCCCAGCAGGCGGTCATGGCGGCGGTGCCAGGGGGCATCGGGGGATTCGTAGGAGGGGGTATAGAGGCTGTTGGGCCGCTTGGGGGTAGCCATGTAGCGGGGATCGTCGGGCTCGTATTTCCACTTGGCGCGGAAGAGGATGGATGCAATAATCCGCAGGATCAGACGGATGACCAGGAAGAACAGCACGAACATCACAGGGGTCAGCACCGCGTCGGCAACGGCTACTACGATGTCCATGATGTGGGGGAAGAGGGTCTCAAATTCGCGGATGGCGGGGAGGTACAGCTCCAGCAAGTCGGCTAAGAGGTTCGCGGGGGTGTTGGAGAGCCAGATGGCCAGGCCCACCGAGAGCAGGGCGGCGATCAGCACCGCCGACAGCCCCACGGCGGCACGGGTAAAGCCCCTCCGCAGGCCCCGCCGCACCTCGATAAAGACCGCCAGAGCGACGGCCGCCAACAGGAGCGCGGAGAACAGGGTGAATGACATATGTGTATCCTCGATTTCACGGTTTCATGGATGGTCTTTCGGATGATGGGGATCCATATCGATGATACTTCCCTACCATAACATTATATACTATAAGACGCTGTTTGTCAAGAAAAGGTTACTGAATCCGTTTGGTCATAATGACGATTTTTTCGGGGCTTTTTTTCTTTCCAAAACAGAAAAATCCGTTTTTTGCCCCTAAAACGGCAAAAAAAGGGGGTTACGCCCATGTAACCCCCTCAAAAGGGAATTTATTCCTCGATGGTGATGCGGATAGAGCCGCTGGTGGTTTGGATCTCGCAGAGACCGCCCTCGGTGGATCTGGGGACGTCTACCGTACCCGAGGTGGTGTCGGTGTAGAAGATCTTGGGGGTGAGCAGGGAGCCGCTGACCGAGCCGCTGGTGGTCTTCAAGCTGAGGGTCTCGGCGTCGGCGCGGGCGAATCGGATGGAGCCGCTGGTGGTCTCGGCTTGGATATGACCCGTAACAGTGGTGTCGGTGAGGTCGATACCGCCGCTTCCCGTCTCGGCTGTGACGGTGCCGCAGGTCGTGTAGAGGAGGATGATCTCACCGCTGGTGGTCTCCAGATCGGTAGCCTCGGTGACTGTCACCGACTCCATGCGGATGCCGCCGCTACCCGTTTGGGCGGTGAGGCTGTCCAGCGTGACGGTCCGCACCCGGATCTCGCCGCTGGTGGTTTCCAGATCGGCGGTGGCGGCGGTGCAGGCCCCGAACTCGGTCTTGCCGCCGAGGGTGACCTTGCCGCTGGTGCTGCGGGCGGTCACGGTGTTCAGAAAGCCCATGGCGCAGAGGTCTCCGCTGGTGGAGCGCATGTCCAGATGCCCGCCGATGGCGGCGGCGGTGCCAATGGTGCCGCTGGTGGAGGTCAGGGTCACGTCCTCCGAGAAGGAGTAGCGGACGTTGATGTTCACGTGTCCGCTGACCGTCTCCACGGTCAAAGACTTATACGCCTCACGGGGGAGGGCGACCTTCACGGATCGACCGCTCACCGAGGGGGTGAAGAGCCGCTCGTACCACTTTCTTGTATCGGTAGCGCGGACCATCAAGGTGTCCTCCAGCACGTAGGCGGTATATTCCACGTAGTCGCTGTCCCGGGTGGTCACGCGGCACTTGTCATCCTCGGAGGGGACCAGCTCCACGTCCGCGGCGATGACGTCGATACGGATGCGGTCGAAGTCCTTACTGATGTGGTGGACTCCACCCACGGTATGGCCGTCATAGGGAGAGTCCTCTACAAGGGTGTCGTATCCACCCAGAGCAAGCCCCGTGGCGATACAGGCCAGCCCCGCCAGAATGAGGCCGCCCGCTATAATCATACTGATCCAAATAGATTTTTTCATGCTGACTTACGCTCCTTTCTTGCGGATGAAGCAGGCCTTGATGCCCCGCAGAGTGAGTCTACCCAGCTTCCACACGCCCTTGGCGGTGAGGTTGCAGAGGAGGAGCCACAGGACGGTGAGCCCCGCCAGCACCAGCCCCGCGCCCAGGAAGAGGAGGGCGGCGGCGGGCTTACCGCTTACGAACAGGGAAATGGCGGCCATGATGCCCGCGGGAGCGGAGATAGCGAAGGCGAGGTCGGCGGCATAGAGGCTGAGCACCACCGCCCAAAGGGTGATATACAGGGACAGCGCCACGGCGAAAAGGGCGATCAGGATGGGGAACCAAACAGGGGAGCCGACGGCGATCAGGACGATCTCCCACGCACGCATACGGCGCTTGGGCTTCATCTTGGCCTTGATAAGCTTGGGAAGGGGGGTATCCATGAGGATCTCCTCGGCGATGGCGTCCACCGATCCGAGAGAGGCCACAGCATCGGCTTCGGTCATGCCGCCCTCCATAAGGTCGTCCAGCATTTCGGCGTAAAAGTCCAGGGAGGCTTGCCTGTCGGATTCGGCCAGTCCCGCCAGCCGCTCCTCCAGAGCATGCAGAAAATCGTACTTATCCATGTGCTTCGGTGTCTCCTTTCGTGACGAATGAATAGATGCTCATGACCTCCCGCCATTCCTCCTTGAAGGCTTGGATGCGGGAGAGGCCCGCGTCTGTGATGCGGTAGTATTTGCGGAGGCGGCCGTTATGCTCGGCGGAGCGCACCGTGAGCAGTTCCGCGGTCTCCAGGCGGCGGAGAATGGGGTAGAGGGTGGATTCGGATATATCCACGTAGGGCTTCATGTCCTTGACGATCTGATACCCGTATGATTCCTCGTCCTTGATGGCCGCCAGCACGCAGATATCCAGCAGGCCGCGTTTCAGTTGTACGTCCATGGGGGCTCCTTTCGAGGGGGATGGTGGGTTACGTATAATACTATACCACACACAGTATCGTTTGTCAAGGGGGTTTTGATAAAAATTTTGGGGAATTCAAATTGCGGTTTATCGGGCTGTTATATTCCTGCGGAATTGAACGCGCTTCGCACGTTCACGGGCGGCCACATGGGGCCGCCCCTACAAGCAAATCTTATTATGTATCAACAAATTTTTGATTATACTGTTTTTAAAAAAATGTGTGTAGGGGCGACCCCATGTGGTCGCCCGCGGGAGGGGCAAGCCCCTCCCCTACAATGGATTTCTGTTACCGACAAACCCAAATTTGTAAACTTTCCAACCAAAAAAGCCCCGGATCTCTCCGAGGCTTTCTGTCTGTTGCTGTATTCATTCCATCCTGCCCATGATGTCGTCGATGACGTCAGCCACGGCGGTATAATCCACCTTGGGGAGGAGGAAGGTCTGCTTCCCTTCCCCATCAATGCGGTGGGAGGTGATGCCCTTATCGTCCACCGAGACTTTGCCCCACGGGCGATAATTCCAATAGGTATTGGGTCTGACCGCCTCCAGCACGGCGGTATGATCCCAGCTGCTCCGTCCCACGCCGCCGTTGTGGATGCCGTAGGCCACGGCCACGGGGTTCTCGGGGGCGGTCTCCCCCTTCCAGCCCTTCATGGTGACGATGTAGGTGCCGATCTCGGTGGAGGAGTAGACCAGCTCGCCCGGCCAGAGCTTGGCTACGGTCTGGGCGGCGGGGATGTGGTCGAAGATGTTCCACTCGGTGGTGACGGGGCCGACGTTGTTGATAATGTCGGAGTAGATGACCATGGGCCAGCCCTCGTAGAAGCGGCCGCCCATGACCACGGTGCGGGCTACCTTTTGGGTGATGAGGTCAATGCCATTGAGGGAAGAGTATTCATCAGCCTCACTGGTCACAAGGCGGGCGAGATTGGCCTGGTCACCCACCGTGACGATGGTGACGCTCCCATCCTCGGCCTCGGACAACAGCTTCCGCATGAGGGCGAGGGAGTCGGCGGGGCCGTCGGGGGTACCGATGGAGGCGGCGGGGTAGCGGTTCCCGAAGGTCTCACAGAGGGCTTTCGCGTAGGTATCGGGATTATTGCGGGGGAGGGTATAGTTGAGGCCTACGGGGACGGGGCGGCCGTAGTAGGTATTGATGGCATCCAGGCAGCCCGCCACGTAGGGGGTCACGTAGCAATGGACGGTGGCCAGCAGCTCGGCTTCACCCGCGTCGCAGAGGCGGTGGAGAAGGCCGAGGGCACCTGCGTCGTCGCAGTCCCAACCGATGTCGGTGTCGAATATGATCTTGGGAGTGGGCATGGTGGCTCCTTTCGGGAATGCAAACTGGAAAATCAAGAACGGGGGAATGGGGGTTGATTAATTATAGCACAGATGGAGGCGGATTGTCAAGGTGGGAAGATGGAAAAGTCCCTCGCGTGAAGACACGTTCCTCTTATCCAGTACCGCCGCCGTTGCACGACAAATCCATAAAACCCATTTTTCTCCTTCCCCTCTTGCAATTCTCACATACCTATGCTATAATAAAGGCAGCCCCCTATTCTCCGAGAAGGCGAAGGACTCCCCATGTCCGATACCCTGACAGCTGACCGCTTGAGAGTAGGCTATACCCCCGAGACCTTCCGCATGGTTTACCCCGACGGGGAAACCGTCACCGACCCCGATCATTGACTCTAACAACAGGAGAACATCTATGTTTTGTACCAATTGCGGCAAGCAGATCGCCGACGACTGCAACTTCTGCCCCTACTGCGGTCAAAAGGCCAAGACTCCCCAGCCCGGTGCCATCACCTCCGACGGCATCCACATCGTTGAGAAGAAGGATCCCCTCTTCCGCATCGAGTGTGAATACTGCCACTGTGTCTTTGAGTACCGCTCCAAGCATCTGGGCTATCGCATCTGGTATCCCAGCGGCTTCGTCTACTGCCCCGGCTGCAAAAAGCCCCTTCGCCATCACCCCGAATACGAGGTGAAGGAGTAAGGGGTTACGCCCATGTAACCCATTGATAGGTAAAGAAAATCAAAAACGGCAGACCGCCCTCGTCATAGGGGACAGTCTGCCGTTTTTTCGATGATCTCACACAGGTGAAATGTTTACAGGTAGTTCAGGATATCCGACACGCGGGAGATGGTGGGCTTGCCGCAGGCGGTCAGGCGAGCCTCGGATTGGTGACCTCCCGCGAACAAGACACAATCTCCGCCCACGGCACCCGCCACCTGAGCATCGTGCTCGGTGTCTCCGATGAACAGAGGTCTGGCCTCGGGATGGCGGCTTTTCCACTCCAAAGCCTGGGCCTGCTTACTGCGGGCGTGGATGTTATCCAGGCCAATGACCTCATCGAACTCTTGGTACAGACCCAGCCGCTCCAGCTGGGCGGTCAGCATCTCGATCTTGGTAGCGGATAGGAGGATCTGGGGGATGCCCATGGCCTTGACCGCGCGGATGGTCTCCACCGCGCCCTCGATGGTGGTGCAGGTGGGCTCTCCCTCCAGGTACATAGCGACCCATTGGGGGGCAAGGATGGTATCGTAGTCGTCCTTCTCAAAGTCAAAGCCCAGACGGCGGTAATACTCGTCGATGGGGAAGCCGAAGATCTCGCGGTAGGCCTCCACCGAAGGGATGATGGGCAGGCCACGGTCAGCCAGCATGGTATTGGTACAGCGGATCCCCAGGGTCATATCGTCGAGGATGGTGCCATTAAAATCCCAAACAAGGTGGGTATACGTGGAGGACATGGCAGGATGCTCCTTTTCAGTGATAGCAAAAGAGCGGTCACGACGTGGCCGCCCTTTTGTGTATGGATGACGGGGAACCGACACTCGGCGATCCGTCAATTTTGTTTTTAGTCCTCGACAGAGGGAGTGTACAGGTAGCCGTAGGTGGTCAGCCAGGTCTGGTAGACCGTGTAGGGCGAGCTACCCGATGCGTCGGGAGTCTGATCTGCGACCTCAGGGCCAAGAGGAGCCTCGGGATCGTAGGCAGGGTTGACAGCCTTGTTGAGCTTGGTATCGCCGGCGGAAGCGGAGTGCTTACGGATCAGACCGTCGGAGGTATCGCTCATGAGGCTCATGAGATCCTCCTTGTTGGCGCACTCGTTGATCAGAGCCAGGGCCTCAGCGTTCAGCTCCTTGATGTGGTCGATCAGGGCGACATCCAGGCTGTAGTCGCTGTCAGCGGTAGCCAGGTTGAAGTCAAAGCCCAGCAGGGGGTTGATCAGAGAGTCGTTGTTCTGCACCTTGGCATAGGTCCAGGCATCAGCGCCCAGCTCCTCAGAGGGAGTAGCGATGAAGCAGTTACCGGTCTTCTCCAGATCCATGCGGTAGATACCGAAGTTCTCGTTGGAAAGGAGCTTGATGGTACCGTCATCGTTGCGCTCGTAGTGCTGGTTCTCGATACCGTACTGGAGCAGGTCGCGGAGCTCCTGGTTGGTGTTCAGGTAGGTGATGACCTTCATGGCACGGGACAGGTGGCTGCTGTTGGCGTAGACGGCGAACATGTTGCCGTACAGCTCCTCCTCGGTAGCCTCGGGGTACTCAGCGATGACGACGTAGTACTCTCTGCCGTCCTCACCGACGTAGACACCCTTGTCCTCGTAGTCCTGCTTAATGCGGGAGTCGCCCTTCATGAAGGACACGGCGGCGCGCTGGCCGTCCTTGACCTTACCGTAGTACTCCTGGTACTCATAGTTCTTCAGGGTAGCGAAGAGCTCATGGTACTCGGTGTTGGTGAACAGGGCGTTGAAGCCCAGGTTGATGCCACCGCGGGTACGGGTAGCGGCATCCTTCATCATAGCGCCGAGGATGGAGAACTCAGCCTCGGTATCGTAGGAATAATAATAGGTAGGACGGACGTTACCGTCGGCGTCGGTCTTGGTCTCGGCATCAAAGGTGACGCGCTTGTCGGTATCGGGAGTGACGGCATCGCCGTTCTCGTCAACCAGGTAGAGAGCGCCCTTGGCGGCCTGATCGTAGGTGTAACGATCCTTCTTCTCGTCGTAGAGCCAGCCCTTCTCGGCATCCACCTCGAAGTGGTAGTTCAGAACGTTACCGGCGGCATCCACGAACTGACCGGCGGCGTTGGTCTTGTAGAGAACGTCGGGCTCGACCAGAGCGGAGATGCGGGTCTCCTTCTTGGTAGAGGTCTCGCCGTTGGCGTCGGTGGTCTCGATGGTGACCTCGTACTGGTGCTGCAGCACGTAGTAGCGACCGGTCTCCTCATCGAAGTGCATCTTGTAGACAGACTGATCGGTATAGGACAGATCCCAGTACCAGCAGAGCATCTTCATGCACTCCTCGTAGGTGGAGGCCAGGGGAACCACGTAGCCCTCATCCTCGGGAGTCTTGTCGCCGTTGTAGTTCTTGACGTCGTTCAGGAAGACCTCCAGATCCAGCACGGAGCCGACCTTGTCGATCTTCTGATAGTAGGTGTCGAAGAGCTCCTTGTCGATCATCATGTAGGTGTACTCGCCGATCGGCACGTTGTTGGGGATGGCGTAGACACCGCCCTCGATCTGCACACCGTTGAGCAGGGAGGAGGAGATGTAGGTGGTGAGCTTCTTAGAAGAGGTAGACAGCTCCTCGCTCAGGGAGGAGAGGTACTCCTTCTCGTAGTACTCCATGTACTTATCGTAGCCGGACAGGTAGAAGATATCGACCTGGTTCTCCTTGGGATCGGGATACTTGATCTCGGTGATACCGAACTCGTTGACGATGGTCTCCTCCTCGGTCTCGGGAGCGTCCTCGTCCTCCTCTTCCTCCTCAGCCTTCTGGAACTGCTGATACTCGGGGTGAGCGGCATAGAACTCGGCGGTCAGGGTGGCGTTATCCTTACCCTCGCCCTTGTGAGCCTTGATGTACTGTCTCAGCTCCTTGGCGCATCTGGCCTCCAGCTCGATGAGATCCTGGGCGGCCTTGATGGCACCCTCCAGCTTATCGTAGTACTCGTCCTCGGTGCAGAACTGAATAACCACGTTGGTCTTGAACTTAGCCTTGGTGATCTTGGCGAAGGCCTCGTTGACAGCCTCCTTGGCCTCGTCGGTGGTCTCGTCCTCGGTGACGACCCACATGGTGATGGTCTTCGCGCTGTTGTCAACCGTCTCGCCTTCCTCTTCGGTAGAGGTCTTGGGCGTACAGCTGGCGAAAACGCAGGTCAGCAACATCAATATGCTCAGAGTCAAGCATACGAGTTTCTTGTTCATACTGGTTCCTCCTTGTGCGTTCCCCGCACGAAAGCATGGTACGGGTACGCGATTTTATACCTACATATTTTACACTATTTTTGTGAATCTGTCAAGTGAAAATTTTGAACACTTATGAACATCGGAAGTTTTTCGTAAGCCCATTTGGACGAGCCTCCGAAAAATCATCAACCGTTTTGATACACAAGCAACAATTTTCATCAAGCGCAATTGTAACAAACGCCGATTTTGTTGTGCAAACCGCCGTTTTTGATACACGCCGATTCAGCCGAATCACGAAAAATTTCGTTCTTCGGTCAAAGGAGTGCCGTCAAACCTGCCAAATCAGTCCAAAAAGCCCTTCAGATGGCGGGCACGGCTGGGATGGCGGAGCTTACGGAGAGCCTTAGCCTCGATCTGGCGGATACGCTCACGGGTGATATCGAACTCCTTACCCACCTCCTCGAGGGTGCGGGTGCGGCCGTCGTAGAGGCCGAAGCGGAGCTTGATGACGTGCTCCTCGCGGGGGGTCAGGGTGTGAAGCTCGCGCTCGATGACCTCGCGGAGGATGGTCTGGGAGGCGGCGTCGGCGGGAGCGGGGGTGTCCTCGTCCTGGATGAAGTCGCCGAGGTGGGAGTCCTCCTCCTCACCGATGGGGGTCTCCAGGGAGACGGGATCCTGGGCGATCTTCATGATCTCGCGAACCTTCTCAGCGCTCATGCCCATCTTCTCACCGATCTCCTCGGCGGTAGCCTCGCGGCCGTACTCCTGGAGGAGCTGGCGGGAGTAGCGGGACACCTTGTGAATGGTCTCCACCATGTGAACGGGGATACGGATGGTTCTGGCCTGATCCGCGATGGCGCGGGTGATGGCCTGGCGGATCCACCAGGTGGCGTAGGTGGAGAACTTGTAGCCCTTGGTGTAGTCGAACTTGTCCACGGCCTTCATCAGACCCAGGTTACCCTCCTGAATAAGATCAAGGAAGAACATGCCGCGGCCCACGTAGCGCTTGGCGATGGAGACAACCAGACGGAGGTTAGCCTCCACCAACGCCTTCTTGGCCTCGATATCACCCTCGGCCATGCGCTCGGCCAGCTCATGCTCACGCTCGGAGGTGAGAAGCGGCACGCGACCGATCTCCTTCAGGTAGAGGCGGACAGGGTCATCCACCAGGCCCTCCTGCTCCAGGATGCGCTGCATATTCTCGCTGTTGCCGAACTGCTCCACCTCGTTCTCGATCTCGCTCATCTCGGAGCCGGACAGCTCGGGAAGCGGGATGCCGCTGTCCTCCAGGGACTCGTAGAGCTTGTCCAGGGAGTCAATATCGTAATCGTTCTCCTCCAGAACCGCGTCCAGATCGCTCTCGGAGAGCTTGCCCTTCTTGCCCTTGGCAACCAGATCGTTCATCTTGGCAGCCTTCTCGGCCTCAGCCTTGGCGGCGGCCTTGCTCATAGGCTCGTCGATCTCATCGACGTTCAGATTCTTCTTTTCCATGTTTTCGTACTTCCTTTCTGTCCCGCCTCGCGGGATTCTTAACGGTTGATTTATTTTTAAACTTATGGTTTACGAATTGTCATTGGAATCGTCCTTCCGGCGCTTCCGTTTGCCCGCCAGGATCATGTGGATGCTATCCACGGGGGCGGCCTCCTTGGCGGCTCGGCTTTCCTTGGCCTCTGCCAGAGTCTCGGCGGCGGCGCGCAGTACCGAGGTTCCGTTCTCGGACAATGCCCGTCTTGCCTGCTCCAGCCTGGCCAGCCGTCCCATTTCCTCCACCGAGAAATACTCCCCGAGGAGGGCGAAGTCGAAGCCTCCGTCGGAGTCCTCCAGGGTCATGATGACGGTGAAGGCATTGCGGTGGAAGGCGGTGACAAAGCTGTCGCGGGTCAGAGGGATCTGCCCCGTGGCCACGGCCTTGCGGTGCTCACCGTAGAGCAGGAGCAGGCCCAGGATGGCCTCCTCGGCGGCGGCGGCGCGGATGTTGCCCGCGGCCTCGGGGTTGACCTTGTCCCGAATACCCATGGCGGACAGGCGTGCCTGCTGGCTCTCCTGTTGCTTCCCTTCCTTCATATTGCGGCGGATGGCGGAATCCACGTCCTTGCGGAGGCTGTCCTCGCTGAGGGACAACCGCTCGGCCACGGCGTGGATGTAGACCTCCCGCTCGGCGGAGGAGTAGACCTTGGATATGATGGAGCAAAGCTCGGCGGCGGCCTTGATCTTCTCGTCGGGAATGGTCAGATCGTGCTTGGCCAGAACCGACTGGAGCTTGAACTCAAAGCCCGTGCGGCTGTTCTTGATGAGCTGGCGGAATTTCTCCGCGCCGAATTTCTTGATATACTCGTCGGGGTCCTTGGCTCCCTGCATTTGCAGGATGCGGACGTCCAGCCCCACCTTGGCGAAGATGCCCATGGCGCGGTGGGCGGCGCGTTGGCCCGCCTCGTCGGAGTCGTAGGCCAGAATGACCTGCTTGGTGTACTTGGCCAGAATCCGCGCCTGCTCGTCGGTGAGAGCCGTACCCAGGGAGGCCACGGCGTTCTCAAAGCCCGCGGCGTGGAGGGAGACCACGTCGATGTTGCCCTCGCAGAGGATGAGCTGCTCGGCGCAATGGTTCTTGGCGAAGTTCAGAGCGAAGAGGTTCCTGCGCTTCTGGAAGGCGGGGGTATCCGAGCTGTTGACGTACTTGCGATTATCCTGTCCCCCCACGTCACGGCCCGAGAAGGCAATGACGTTGCCGGTGTTGTCGATGACGGGGAACATGACGCGGTCGCGGAACATATCGAAGGCCCGCCCCGACTTCTGACTGATGCCGCAGAGGAAGGCTTCCTTCATCTCCTCGTCGGAGTATCCGTTCTTCCGCAGAACGGCGGTCAGCGCGCCGAAATCGTTGGGCGCGTAGCCGATGCCGAAGCGGCGGATGATGGACAGGGGGAGTCCGCGCTTTTCGGTGAGGTAGTCCATGCCGACCTTGCCGATATTGGGGTCGAAGAGGCACTCCCGCCAGAAGCGGGCGGCGATGAGGTTCATCTCAAAGACCCGCTTGCGGGACACGCCCCGCCGCTCCTCACGGCCGTCGGTGGGCAGCTCCACACCGCCTCGCTTGGCTAAAAATTCTATGGCACCCTTATAATCCAGGTTCTCGGTGCGCATAATAAAGGTGAAGGCGTCACCGCCCGCCTCGCAGCCGAAGCAGAAGAAGGACTGGTTATCGGGGAACACCGTAAAGGAGGGTGTTTTCTCGCTGTGGAAGGGGCAAAGGCCGTTGTAGTTGGAGCCCGCCCGCTTGAGGGAGACGTAGGTACCGATCAGATCCACGATGTCCGACCGATCCTTGATGGCCTCCACGATCTCTCTGGGGTACATACTCATTCGTGCAACCCCCTCCAGACCCTGGGAACGAAGCGCTCCTGATAGGTCTCAATGGCGTAACGGTCGGTCATGCCCGAGATGAAGTCGGCGACCGATCTCTCCACCGTCTCCCCCTCGGCGGTACCGATGCGCTTCTTGTAGCGCTCGGGGAGCCTGTCGGGGTTGGTGACGTAGTGGGTGAACAGGGCGTAGACCACTTCCTTGGCCTTGGTCTCCTCCCCCTTGGCTACGGGGTTTCGGTAGACCCGCTCAAAGAGGAAGGCGCGGAGGGCGGCGGTGGCCTCTTGAATCTCGGGGGTCATGGAAATCGTGGGGCTGTTCTCGGAGGCCGTGACCACCGACATGACCATGGTATTGATGCGCTCGCCGTGGGTCTCTCCCAGCACCGAGGTGATCTCGGCAGGGAGGTCAGCCTGGGACAGGATGCCCGCGCGGATGGCGTCGTCGATGTCGTGATTGATGTAGGCGATGCGGTCGGCGAACTTGATGAGCTGACCCTCGGGGGTGGCGGCCACCGAGTCTCCCGTGTGGTTGACGATGGCATCCCGCACCTCCCAGCAGAGGTTGAGGCCGCGGCCGTTCTTTTCCAGCTTCTCCACCACCCGCAAACTCTGGCGGTAGTGGGCGAAGCTCTCATCGTAACAGCGGGTCAGCGCGTCCTCTCCCGCGTGGCCGAAGGGGGTGTGGCCGAGATCGTGTCCCAGGGCGGCGGCCTCGGTGAGGTCTTCGTTCAACCGAAGGGCGCGGGCCATGGTGCGGGCGATCTGGGTGACCTCCAGGGTGTGGGTCAGGCGGGTGCGGTAGTGATCCCCCGCAGGGGCGAGGAACACTTGGGTCTTGTACATGAGGCGGCGGAAGGACTGGCAATGGATGATGCGGTCACGGTCGCGCTGGAACTCGCTCCGCAGAGGGCAAGGCTCCATGGGATGCTCCCGTCCGCGGGAGGCGGAGGATCGGGTAGCCACAGGGGACAAAAGCAGGGTCTCCCGCTCGTCCATCCATTGGTGGAGGTTCATATCCATGTGTTCCTTCCTTTCTGCCGGCCCGTAGGGGTGGCTTTTTTCTTTCCATCTATAATATACGCAAATGTTTTGCGTTTTACTTTTATTTTTTGCGGGAATTTGCGATTTTTGTGGAATTTTTTTCTAATTCATAATTTTTTTGTTTGACGAAAAACAATTGTTCGAAGAAAAGCAGTTTTTTGAGAGATTTTATCTCAAGCGGAAGTAATTTGTCGGTTTTTTGCGTATATTATGGGTGAAGGCGAAAGGAGGTCTCCATATGAACGCTCACATCATTTCTATTCACGACATTACTCAAAAGGTCATGCTCGTCAAGCTCACCTATACATATCACAACGGTATGTCCGAATTTGACCTATATGAGGCCGTACGGGGCGTTTGGAAAGCCAGCTATGACCGCGCCTCTGAGGTCGATTACGTGTTTGGTATCCATGAGCAAACCATCGTAGCGGTGTTTAAGCCCGATGAATGGCATTATGTACGAGAGAACATTGACATTCCCAGACCCCACGAGATATTCGGTGAGGTATTTGAGCAAAAAAGAGATCGTATCTATTTTATATGTAACGACCACAAACAGAAGGATGCTCAACAAATATCCTACCTGAACAAGTATATTTGCGACTTGAAGTCATCACAAAATCCCATTACATATATCAACGGATAAGGTCCGCGATCACTCTCACGGACAATGAAATATCCCCCAAAGCCAAGAATTCCCGTTCCGCGAGACACATTTCCCGCATCGGGGGCTTGTAATTTGTGTCCCGCCGTGGTAGAATGTAGGCAGACAAGAGCTCACGTCGCATCTTACCACGAAAGGATTACCACTATGGAAAAGAAAACACTCGGCTCCTTTATCTCCGCCCTCCGTCGGGCGCAGGGGCTGACCCAGCAGGAGGTAGCCGACCGTCTGGCCGTATCCAACAAGGCCGTCAGCCGCTGGGAGCGGGACGAGGCCATGCCCGATATTCTGCTGCTCCCCGCCATTGCCGATCTGTTCGGAGTGACGGTGGATGAATTGCTTCGCGGGGAGCGGATGCGGGAGGCTACGCTCAGAGAGTCAGCGGCCATTGCCGATACCGCCGATGATCCCAACGAGCCTCAAACAGAGCCCTCCACAGATGGGGGTTACGCCCATGAAACCCCGCCCGATCCAAGGGCGTTGCGGGGGTTGCGGAGCATGACCAAGCGCTCCCTCACCAGCTTCCGCACCTCCCTGCTCATCGCCATCGCCCTGTCCTGCGTGGGGTACGTGGTCCATCTGGCCGTCAGTTATGGCTTCTACCGTCCCGTGATCGGCTTCTTCTGCATGGTGGCCTTTACCGTAGCCGCCGCAGTGCTGGCCGTGATGGCTACCATGCGCCTAAAGGATACTCTGTCGGAGCAGATCGACGGAGACGGCATCCGCCTCCCGGCAAACGAGCTGACTGCCGCCTGCCGCACCTTGACTTATTGGTCTTACCGTACCTTCACAAGCATCGCCGATCTGTTGATCCTGAGTACTCCTCTTGTCCTGATGCGGGATCACCATTATCTCAATAGCGTGCTGTCCTCCTCGTCCTATCTCCCCGTCGCATTGGTTTTGTGCTGTATCTGCGGAGTGCTGACGCTGTGGCTCCAAAAGCCCTACGCCGCTTGGATGCTGAAGCCTTGGGCGGGGCTGATCCTGCCCGATCCCTACCTGCTCCCCGCGCCCCAGGCCATCGGACGGCGTGTCCTTTGGTTGAACGCCACCCAAACCGTCGGGATCGTCTTCAGTGCTGTTCTTACGACCCTTTTCACCGGATTTGAATGGGGGATCACCTACTGGGGGGAGGATAATACACATTACAACCTCACCGCCATCATTTTCTTTGCCCTCGGTACTCTGACCGTGATCGCCGCTCCCTTCCTGTTCCGCATCGGCTACCGCTCTATTCTTGAAAGCGGAAGCCTGTCCACCGCCGAATGGATCAAGGGCAAGCGCGCCATGACACGGGCGGCGGTACGGAACGTCCTTCTTTATGTGGTCGCCATCCTGACCGTGGGCTTTGGCGTATCCTTTGGTGCCAGCTCCTCGGACGGCGTACATTGGGAATACTACCAGAGCTGGAATGAGGGTGCGATCTTCCTTGGCATTCTGGCCGTTTCCGTCGTGATCATGGCAGATCAAATCCTGAAGGAGCGGGAGGCGCGGAGATCGGCGTGACCCTTCCTCCAAAAACAAAAGAACCCTTCCGCTCTCGGTTGGGTTCTTTTCCTATTTCCACATCTCACCGATAATCAAACCGCTCCCCCGTCTCCATAATGAAGCACCGCCCCGCGGTGACCTCCCCCAGACGGGCGCAAAGCTCCTCATATTGGGTACACTTCACCGCCAAAGTCAGGGTCACCCGATCCGAAAACTCGCTGTCGTCGGTCAGCACCCCGTATTTGGGTAGCTCCTGCAAAATGAGCTGGTAGTCGGAGTAGGTGGTCTCCAGCATGAACTCGGTGAACTTTTCGTAGGTGATGATATGGGCCGCATCCAGAGCGATGCTCGCCGCGTGGGAGTAGGCGCGGATGAGACCGCCCACGCCCAGAAGCGTGCCGCCGAAGTAGCGGGTGGTCACCACCACGCAGTCGAAGACCCCCTTCTTGCGGATGGCCTCCAGGGTGGGCAGGCCCGAGGAGCCCTGGGGCTCGCCGTCGTCGGAGTAGCGGGCGGCCTGCTCGGTGGAGGTGCCGCCGCTGATGCGATAGGCCCAGACGTTGTGGGTGGCATCGGCGTAGGCCTTCTGCTTCTGCTTGATGAAGGCCATGGCCTCCTCCTCGGTCTCCACGTGGGCGGCGTGGCCGATGAATACGGATCGCTTTTCCTCGAATTCGTCCTTGCCTACGCCCTCCAGGGTGGTGTAGAGGACGGGGGTCGGGGTGTCAAGGGCTTCACTCATGGGAGGCCTCCTTGGGGGTATTTTCCAGGGTGGACACTTCCTCCGCGTCGGCCTGCAACCACGCATCCTCCCCGATGATCGCGGTGAGCTTGGCCTTCACAAAGCCGTACCGCATGGCGCAGGGCGGGGGGATCAGCCCCTTGTGGATCATGGTCTCGAACTCACAGAAGGTGACCCATTTGGAGTCCACGGTCTCCCACTCCTGCAGGGTGATGGGGGTGTCCTCCCCCGTCTCGGTGAGGCGGCAGAGGTAGCAATCCATGAAGGCGGAGGGCTCACGGAGGGTGCCGAGGAAGATCAGCTCCTCGGGCGGGCAGTTTATCCCCGTCTCCTCCAGAAGCTCACGGTGAGCCGAGGTCAGGCTGTCCTCACCGGTCACACCCGATCCGCCCGTGAACTCCCAGTAGTCGGGATACATCCCCTTGGTGGGGGCGCGGAGGGTCAGGAGCAGGCGGTTTTTGGCATCCACCGTGAAGACAGACACCACCGTATGGTAGGTGCCGCGGGGCATGGGGTACTGCCGCCCGCGGGGGTGGGTGATGCCCAAGGGGTTGCGGTCTTTATCGAGTAGGTCCCAGAGTTCCATGGGGATGTTCACCTCCGGTGAAATGATGTTGCCGCGATGCGGCAAATGATGTGCCTCTCCGAGGCAATGATGTTGCGGAGCATGCTCCTCAAATGATGTGCGCCTATCGGCGCAATGAGCGGAAGCCTTTTGCCTATGGCAAAAGGCAATTATATTTTTACCAGGTATCTTCTTCTTTGACAGTCTTGGCATTGGGATCGTACTTCTTCATCATCCCGTACACCCGATCGTCCACGGTGGCCACCACGGTGACGGCCTCATAGCCGTAGTCCACCGACTCCACGGCGGCCTGCTCGGAGTACAGGCGGGACAATGCCCCCTGCTCGGCGTTGGGGATGATAAAGGTCACGCGGCGCTTGCCAATGCGTACAACGTCCTGAATGGCCTCAGCCAGGCGGTCAAGTCCCTGCCCCGTCTTGGCGGAGATATACACGGCGGTACGGTTATCTTCATTGCGGCCGTCGAAGGACAGCCCCTTCTTGGCCACCACACCCATGAGGCTGACGGTGTCGCAGGACTCGCGGTCGCACTTGTTGAAGACGTAGAGGGTAGGCTTACCGCCCGCGCCCAGCTCCTCCAGAAGTGTCTCGGTGACCTCCAGCTGGCTGGCGCACTCGGGATCGGAGGCATCCAGCAGGAGCAGGACGATATCGGCGTAGACCGCCTCCTCCAGAGTGGAGCGGAAGGCGGAGACCAGATGGTGGGGGAGCTTGCGGATGAAGCCGACGGTGTCGGTCAAGAGGATGGTCTCGCCCCCGGGGAGGGTGAACTTTCTCGTGGTGGGGTCGAGGGTGGCGAAAAGCTTGTCCTCGGCCAGGATCCCCGCGCCCGTGAGGGCGTTGAGGAGGGTGGACTTACCCGCGTTGGTGTAGCCCACGATGGCCACGCGGGGGAGTCCCGAGCGGTCGCGGGAGGCGCGCATGGTGCGGCGGTTCTTCTCCACCACCTCCAGCTCGGCCTTGAGGGCATCGATGCGGCGCTTCATGTGACGGCGGTCGCTCTCCAGCTTGGACTCACCGGGGCCTCGGGTGCCGATACCGCCGCCCAGTCGGGACATCTCGGTACCGTGACCCGTGAGACGGGGCGCGCTGTACTGGAGCTGGGCCAGCTCGACCTGGAGTTTACCCTCGGAGGTCACGGCGTGGAGGGCGAAGATATCCAGGATGAGCATGGAGCGGTCGATGACGCGAAGCTCCATTTTACTGTCGCCGCCGCGGATATCATCCTCCAGGTTGCGGATCTGGACGGGGGTGAGGTCGCAGTCGAAGACCACCAGACCGATTGAGTGGTTGCGGCACAGCTCGGCCAGCTCCTGCACCTTGCCCGAGCCGATGAGGGTACGGGGGTCGGGGGTGGACTTGTTCTGCACCACGCGGGCGAAGACCTCGCCCCCGGCGGTGTCCAGCAGGCGGGCCAGCTCGTCAAGGCCGATCTCGACCTCGGCGGCATCATCGTCTTTTGTCACAACTCCCACAAGGATGGCTTGAATGGGTGAGGTGCTCTCCTCACGGGTGGTGAAGGTGTTTTTATTTTCGGACATGGGAATAATCTCCTTTCGGGAAAGGGATGGACGATATGCCCTATGGGCGTGATATGCCCTGCGGGCGTGATATGCGCCCTAACGGCGCGTGTTTTGGGGGGAGATTCATCTGACAAAAAGCAAAAGGACAGGCAGCGCCATGGCAAAACCTGTCCTTTTATGGGTTGATACTCTGCGCCCGCGGAACAGATGGCTATCCCGTGAGCCCCAAGAAGAATTACTTTCTGACAGCAGCCAGTCTCTTCTTGAACTTGTCCAGACGACCGCCTGCATCGACAAACTTCTGCTTGCCGGTGTAGAAGGGGTGGCACTTGGAGCAGATTTCAACGCGCATCTCGCTGCCCTTGGTGGAGCGAGAAACGACAGTCTCACCGCATGCGCACTTGATGACGCACTCAACGTACTCGGGATGGATTCCGTTCTTCATTTTCATATACCTCTCACTTGGAATTTCCCCATATGCTTGGACATGGGGTACAAAAGCCTATATATTATAGCACAAACGCCCCATAAATGCAAGAGGTTTTTGAAATTTTTCCTTGGGATTTTTCACAAAATTGCAGGGATTTTTCTGTCGTCCCTGTGGCTTTGTGGAGAAAGCCGTGCCTCGAATCAATCCACCAGCTTCTCCAGGCACCCCACCGTATAGTCGCCGCCCGTGGCCATGAGGTTGTTGAGGAACAACACCGTGTCGATTCCCTTTTCCTCCGCGAAGGCACGAAGATCACCGTTCCAGAAGCGGTAATCGATGGCGTATACGTACTCGTAGGAATCCACCAGCATGGGAATGAAGGCGTTGCCGTAGGATTCCTTGATGATGAGAATGGCAGAGTCGTCCGTAATGGTTTCGTTGTGAGCCTCATAATACTCGTGGTCTCCCGAGGAGAAGGCCAGGTACTTGTTGGTGGTACTGACCTCACAGTCAATGAGGGGTCTCGGCTGATAGATGCCGTCGCGGAAGATGGTCAGCTCACTGACCGTGGGGGACAGGTAGGCCTCCACGTAATCGGGATGATTCTTCAGATTCAGATTCTGAGTATGGCGGTACAGAGACCCGAGGAAGGTGTCATAGGTAAAGGTGTCGTACGCCTCCAGGGACGGATAGGAGCGCCCCACGGTGTCCAGGAAATAGCGGCTGGCGTAGTACGCACCCTTGCCCGTCCAGTGGTGATCGGTACGGTAGAAAATATACTCGTCACTATGCTGCTCCAGCACCTGGTGAACGGGCAGAGTCACCACGGGTGTCTCCACCCCTGCCTGGGGGCAGTAGGCGTTGATGGCGGCGTAGATGCGCTCAATCACCGCCACACCGTCGGACGCGCCCAGCTCGGTGAGCTTTTCGGGGGACAGACCGTAGCAGTAGGAGGTGGGCACCACCATATCGTAGACCGTCGCCACGCCATCCAGCTCCAGAGCGGCCTTGACCACCACGCGGCAGTAGCGATCCACGAGCTTTGCGTTGTAGTAGTACAGCTCATAGCAGGTGTCGCCCTCGATGTAGTAGCCGTTGATGACCTCGGAATAGGGGCCTGTTTCCTCTTCCGTATCCTCGGGGGGCACCGTATCCTCCGGGCGAGACTCCTGCTCGGGGGGAGTCTCCGATTCGGGGGGCTCATCCTCGGGAGGCTCCTCGTCCCATACGAAATCGGTGTCCGAGCCGATGGAATCCACCTCGCCCTCGTAGCCCTCAAATTCCATGTCCCCCACGCCGTACAGCCCCTTGAAGTCCCCGCTCATGTCCAGAAGCGTCTCGCGGAAGGGGAAGGTATCGGCATACCACAGGCTGATCTGAGAGGTGTACTCCCCCGACAGGAAGGACTCTACCGAAAAAGTAGGGAATTTGGTCAGCTCCCGTCCCTCGGATTCCGAGACGGAGGGGCGCAGAGACAGGATGAAGCCCAGCACGCAGCCGCCGACCAGCACAACGGTAAACAGCAGGATGCGGATCCACTGAAACAGTTTTTTCAACTTCATGATTACGCTCCTTTCTCAGAACTGGAAGTACAGGAAGGGGTTATAGCTATCCCCCACCAAGCACAAGAGTGACAGGAACACGAGCAAGACGGGCAGGACGGCTGTGACCGCGTCATACACCGTAACGGCCACCTTACCCATACCGCCCGACCGTCCCTCAGTCATCCTGCCTCGCAGACGCTCAAAGAACCGCCCGACGACAGGGGCGATGGGGGTACAGGCCAGCATGGCTATGGGGAGGAAGACCGCGTGGGAGAGCAGTCCGCTCTGCACCGACAGGCTCATCCAGGCGTTCCCGTTCAGGGTAAAGAGACCCTTGACGGCCACAAGCAGCTCCGAGAGATCCGTGTAGTAGAACAGCATCCACCCAAAGAGGACGACAACCAGGGTATACGCCGTCCGCAGAACCCGAAGGATGCCCCGCGAGGGGGTCTTACCGACACGGAAGACCAGCTTTTCGATGATGAGGAAGACGAAATAGTAAAGTCCCCACAGAACGAAATTCCAGGACGCGCCATGCCACAGTCCCGTGAGGAACCAGACGGCAAACAGATTGAAAATGTGGCGCAGCTTGCCGACGCGGTTGCCTCCCAGGGGTATGTAAACGTAGTCACGGAAGAAGCTGGACAGGGAGATGTGCCACCGCCGCCAGAAATCCGTGACCGAATCCGCGGCGTAGGGGTACATGAAATTCTCGCGGTAGTGGAAGCCCACCATGAGTCCCATGCCGATGGCCATGTCCGAGTAGGCCGAGAAATCCAGGTAGATCTCCAGCATATAGCAAACGGCCGCCAGGAGGATCCCCGCCGCGGGAACGGCGGAAAGATTTTCAGGCTTCTCCACCATCTCCGAAACGATGGCGGCACAGCCGTTGGCCAGAACCGCTTTTTTGGCCAGACCGCAGGCAAAGTGGGTAATGCCCCGCGCGGCATCCTCACGGGTAACGCGGCGGTTCTCCAGTTCCTCGTTGACGTCGCTGTAGCGCACGATGGGGCCCGCGATGCACTGATGGAAGAGGGAGGCGTACAGGAGCAGGAGCCAGAATTTCTTCTGGGGCTCCACCTCACCGCGATACACATCGATGACGTAGGAAATGAGCTGGAAGGTGTAGAAGGAGATACCGATGGGCAGGGTAATGGCGGGGATCACCTCGGGGACTCCCAGCAGAGCTTGCACGTTGGACAGGAAGAAGCCCGTGTACTTGAAAACCGCCAAAAGCCCCAGGCAGATGACCAAGGTCAGGATCAGCCACAGCCTGCGGCGGGAGGAATACGCGTGGATCAGCCGCCCGCCCAGATAGCAGACCAGGGTCATGCCCACCAGCAGGATCAGCAAGGAAGGCCCTCCCCAGGCGTAGAAGATCAGGGAGAACAGCAACAGCACCACGTTGCGGGAGCGGATCCCCGGCATGACCGCGTAGAGGGCGTAGCAGATCACCAGAAAACCGAAGACGAACAGTAAACTCGAAAAGACCATATGAATCTCCTTTTGTTCTTTGAATCAGGTAAGCCCCGCTCCGCGTGCGGACGGTACAGACGGCCTTCACCCTGGGGGCGCAGTCGTGATCAGAGGGTATACCTATTCTATAAGACGATAAAATTTGCGAAAAGTGCCTTCAAAGCGATCGATATATTCCCAAAGCCCGGAGACGGCCGTCCGCTCGGTCAGTTCTTTTAACGGACATTGCGGCGGACTCTTATAATATGGCAATTTGTACATTTCACAATCACCTATAAACAACGCCCTCATTATAGCACGGTCATTCCTGCCTGTCAATAGGGGTGGGATATTCGGTCGCGATTTGGGATAATCGGTACTTCCCCGTTGAGATTCTGCCCCCATGGGATCACGGTGCCCGGACTTCGGCAATATACAGAATGTGGTTGATCCCGGTGTCCGGGTCGGGGATATAGCGGATGACCAGATACTGCCCCTCGCGGGTGATGACCCCGCCGTTTTGCGCCTCCCTGCGGTAGCCGTGGAGGGTCAGGTCGGTATCGGTATAAGCGAAGGTAACACCGTCCAGAGTGAAGCTGTCCCCGCCCTTGTGGGGGTACTCCGCGGCGGTCAGATCCTCCACAATTCCCTCGGCGATGAGGTAGTCCCCCGCCTCGTAGCGGGTCTTCAGGTCGGTGTAGTCGGCTATATACACCGAGCCCGACAGGATGAACACAACGCCGCAGAGCAGGGCAACTCCCCGCAAAAACCATTGGACACCCTTGGAATGGGTAAGATCTCTCCGCGCGGGGGCGGCCAGATCCTTCCCTGCTTCCTTGGCGCGGCTCATTCCGCAGGACACCGCCCAGAAGCCCATCCCCACCAGAAGCGGGATCAGCAGAACGGACAGATCTCCCCAGCGGAAGCGCAGCTCATACAGTACGGTCTCCATGAAGTATTCTCCCTTTCGGTACGGTCTCTCACCTATATAGACGAAAAAACGTCCCCAGATCTTTCACGTAACGACTCATTTTTCCTTTACCTCATAGTATACACCATATCCCCCCGTTTGTCAAGTCCAAGGCCGCGAAGCCGAAGCTTTCATGAAAATCCTGTGAACCCCCTTGCATTCTGTCGAAATTTGTGGTATACTCTATAGTGAAGATTTTTGACCATATCCATATAAATGAAACCATCACGAAAACGGAAGGATCTGACCATGAAAAAATTTCTGCTATGGGCGTTGATCGCCACCATGACGATATCGCTGTTGAGCCTGGGTATCCTCTCGGCCGCCGCCGCGGAGACTCAGACGGGTAGCTGTGGAGATAGCGTCACCTGGACGCTGAATCCCGACACGGGTGAGCTGGTCATCTCGGGTCAAGGCCCCATGACCGACTACGCCATCACCAACATGACCCCCTGGATCGCCTCCTGCACGGCCATCACCTCGGTGAGGGTGGAGGAGGGCGTGACCTCCCTGGGTGCTTACGCGTTCCTGTATTGCAGCAACCTGGCCACCGTCTCTCTCCCCGAGAGCCTGACCTCCATCGGGGCTCACTCGTTCTCGAACTGCAGCAAGCTGACCGATCTGCAGATCCCCGCAGGTGTCCGTCAGATCGGCGCGGGCGCGTTCCAAAACTGCGCTTCTCTGACCGAGCTGGTCATCCCCGAGGGCGTGACCGAGATCCTCGGCTCCACCTTTTCGGGATGCTCCAAGCTGGCTCACGTAGAGCTCCCCGACAGCGTCACCTCCATCGGCAGCAGCGCCTTCGCAAGCTGCTCCGCTCTGACCGATATCCGGCTTCCCACGGGGCTGTCGGTTATCGATTCCAAGGCCTTCACCTACTGCTCCTCCCTGAAGACCATCACCCTCCCCGGCACCCTGACCGCTCTGGGCGACGGTGTCTTCACCAATTCCGCCCTGCAGAGAGCTCTCTTTGACGGTGCCCAGGACGAGTGGGACAACGTGACCGTTGGCGAAAGCAACGCCCTGCTGACCAGCGTTCTGCTGATTCACCCCGGTCATCTCTTCAATCAGGAGATCGTGGATCCCGCCTACCTGTGCACCCCCGCCGGCTGTGTCAGTGCCGCCTCCTACTACCGTACCTGCGTTTGCGGTGAGGTCGGTGACGAGACCTTCAGCCACGGCGAGCCCATCGGTCACACGGGAGGAACCGCCACCTGTCGGGATCAGGCGATTTGCGAGGTCTGCGGAGAGGCCTACGGCATTCTGGGCTCCCACGTGCCCAACAGAGAGGCCACCTGTACCGAGGGATTTTCGTGCGCGATCTGCGAGATCCCCCTGAAGGATCCCCTGGGTCACGACTACGTCCCCACGGTGACGCCTCCCACCTGTACCGAGCCCGGCTTCACCGCCCACGTCTGCTCCCGCTGTAACGATACCTTCACCGACACCCCCACCGATCCCACGGGTCACACCGAGGGGGCCGCTCCCACCTGTACCGAGGATCAGATCTGTACCGTCTGTCACGAAATCCTGGCCGAGAAGCTGGGCCACAACCATATTCCCGAGATCACCCTGGCTCCCACCTGTACCGACTCGGGTATCCGTACCCATACCTGCTCCCGCTGTAACGACACCTACGACGAAACCATAGATGCCACCGGCCACATTGAGAGCGATCCCGCTTCCTGCGAGACCGCCCAGACCTGTACCGCCTGCGGTCTCCTGCTGGCTGACGCCCTGGGCCACGATTTCCACGCCGAGACCGTAGAGCCCACCTGCACGGCCAAAGGCTATACCGTCCACACCTGCTCCCGTTGCGCCTACACCTACCACGACAGCCTCGTGGATGCCAAGGGCCACGCCCCCGTTGGGGAGGCCACCTGTACCGAGCCTCAGCTCTGCGGAGCCTGCGGCGGGGTTCTGACCGAGGCTCTCGGCCACGATTACACAAGCACCGTCACCGAACCCACCTGCACCGAGCAGGGCTTCACCATTCATAGCTGTGACCGATGCGGCCACGCCTATCGGGACACCTTCACCGATGCCGCAGGACACACCCCCGGCGAGGAAGCCACCTGTACCGTTTCCCAGCTCTGCACCGTTTGCGGTGAAGTGCTGACCGAGGCCTCGGGTCATAGCTACACCCAGGCCGTCACCGAGCCTTCCTGCACCGAGCAGGGCTTCACCACCCACACCTGCTCTGCCTGCGGCCACACCTATCGGGACACCTTTACCACCGCCTCGGGACACACCCCCGACGGAGAGGCCACCTGTGCCCACGCGCAGCTCTGCACCGTCTGCGGGGAGCTTCTGGCCGAGGCCCTCGGTCACGATTACACCCACACCGTCACCGCCCCCACCTGTACCGAGCAGGGCTTCACCACCCACACCTGCTCTGCCTGCGGGTACACCTACTTGGACACCTTCACCGATGCCAAGGCTCACGTCCCCGGTGACGCGGCAACCTGCTCCCGAGCCCAGGTCTGTACCGTCTGCGGTGAGGTTCTGACCCCCGCCCAAGACCACGACTATACCCACATCATCATCGCACCTACCTGTACGACCAGAGGCTACACCACCCACACCTGCTCCCGCTGTAACCACACCTATCTGGACGCCTTCACCGAAACCGCTCCCCACACCATCAGACAGGACGCAAGCTGTTATGAGCCTCAGTCCTGCTCGGTATGCGGCGGACTGATCAAGGAGGCCACGGGCCACGACTACCGCACCACCACCGTAGAGGCCACCTGCAACAGCCAGGGCTACGTCAAGCACGTCTGCATCCATTGCTCCGCCTCCTACCTGGACAATTTCACCCCCGCCAAGGGACACACCCCCGGGGAAGCCGCCACCTGCACCCAGCCCCAGACCTGCACCGTCTGCCAGGGCATCCTGACTCCCGCCAAGGGACACAGTTTTGGCGCTGCCGTCACCGCTCCCACCTGTACCGAAAGCGGCTACACCACCCATGCCTGCGCCAACTGCGAGGCTACCTACGTGGATACCCCCACCGAGCCCGCGGGTCACGTCCCCGGCAAGGAGGCCTCCTGCCACGCGCCCCAGACCTGCACCGTCTGCCAAGCCATTCTGGCCGAGCGGCTGGAGCATACTTACGAGGAAGCCCGCAACGAGCCCACCTGCACCATTGACGGTCAGATCCTGGACGTCTGCTCCCTCTGCGGCGACAGCTACGTCCGCGCCTTCATCCCCGCCGTGGGGCACACCGTAGGTGATTGGGTGCTGGAGAACGCCCCCGACGTAGGCGAGCCCGGACGCAAGCATAAGTCCTGCGAGGTCTGCTCCGAGATGGTGGAGCATGAGACCTTCTGGACGCCCGACGCTCCCGGCCCCTCGGACGAGTCCGGCTCTGTCTCCGAGACCGTAACCGAGCCTGAGACCGAGGAGGAAGAGGGCGGCTGCCGCATCACCGGCGGAAACATTGCCGTTATCGTCATCGTGATCATCGCGCTGGGCCTTCTGTGGTTCGTGGATATGCGACGCAGATAAAGAGCTCTACAGCAAACGCTCCCACAAAAAAGAAAAATCAGGGTATGCTCTTCGGAGCGTACCCTGTTTTTTCGTACCGATGGTGGGACTCTGAACCCCGCCGAGCATAGCGCCCGCTGTGCGGGGGGCATCAAGCTGCGCCGACAGAGGAAACGAGAGCCTCCTCTGGCAGCTTGAAGTGGTCTCTCGCCCATCAACAGTATCAAAAAAGCAGGAACACTCCAAGGAGTATTCCTGCTTTTTTGTGTAATAACCCGTTCGTTGATACAATGAACTAAGCCGACTCTTTCTTTTTTTATAAAAATGACGCCCAAAACGAACTTTTTGTAAAAATACCCGCACAAAAATTCGCATTTTTACGAAAAAAGTATTGATTTTTTTGCGCAATGTGGTATAATAATAATGCTTACTGAAGGATTCTTATATCCTTTGAAAGTCGCCTGATAAGTGTTGGTAGCACTTATCGGGCTTTTTTAGTCTTGCCCTAAAATCTCGGTATTATCATCCATTATTACGTTTCTAAATGCAATTCCTTCGATGCAGGTGCTGTTAAGAGCGTCTTCCATATCAGCAAACTCTTCAAGCAAAATATACTTTCTTTTTGCTTTAGGATTGCTATCTTTGCGATAAAGACCGAAGAGAGCTTCTTTGCCATTGGGTAAAATAGTATCCTGCTTTTCATATATCGACCCTGTGTTAAATCTATATTCTGTGCCGTTATAAGAAAAATCCAAACCAAACCAATGACCATCCGAAGGTCCCCAAACACCGATATATTGGGATGTGAACTCTTCAAGGGAATTAAATTCGTTTTTTCTCATCGTAAATGAAACTCCTTCTTTATCATTTTTATCAAAGCAGACTCTTCTGCCGTCGGGGGAATACCAGGGTCGTTTTTGTTATGACTGAGATAAACATGACGATGAGGTTGCACGCCTTTATGGTCGTGTGCCAGGTCAATGCTTACCGCTTGTTTGTGAGCGTCGTCATAATATGCGAGATGCTTCAGCTCACCATTTTTAACAACTGCATAGATTCTTCCTGGGGTGTGAGAGTATTCGGGAGCTTTCACCGCATTAGAATCTTGAATGATAACTTTGACATTGGGATTGCTGCTTAAAGACCCTAATGACATATAGTGTTGCCCGCCTTGCACAAAACTAAAATTTCCGGTGTTGACGTCAACAAATGCACCACGAGAACCCATTATACCGCCTCCTTTATCGTGAACATCGAAGGTATCCCCTCGATCCTCAACTGTTTGTTTTCGACCGCAAAAGATTCGGTATACTTGAAATTCAGAAAAGTGCCTGTCATCCCCGGTATCATATTGCCAAACACAATTACAACCGGGGGCTCGATACGTGTCTTCATTTCGTTAAAACCGCGCAAAAAATCGTCTTGGTAGTCTGTGCATCCCAAGGTAGATATGATTACGGGAGTTTTACTTTCTATTGCACTAAAGCACATATCGTAGGTATCGGGCAATGCCCAGCCTACTGTAGGGATGACGGACAATCCGTAATTTTGCCACGTGCGTCCCAACCATCTTCCCATATAGACATTGTGACGAATATCGTTAATATTCATTGTGGGATAAATGCTAAAGTCTGGGGTAGCTACCGCAGCATAGGTTTGCATCATTGGAATGCGTTTTAAAGGGTCATTCCATAAACGCAACAAATCTTTATCGTAGCTGAACATCATCAGCAACTTGTTCTCGTTGTCGGGCAACGATTTCATACACTTGAAATTACGAACCTCTAAGTTTTCATAATCCAAGTCACGAGTTAAACGCCGAATCACGGGAAAATCGTATTTGTCATATTCGCAATCCCCGATGATAGGACGAATAACCTTATACTTCTCAAAATCTGTGAGACCTTTAATCATAGGTTATTACCTACCTTTCTGCAAAATTTTCGTAAAATAGTAATAGTAGAGGTAGGGGATATGAATACAACTGCTTACTGAAGAACTCTTATATCCCCTGAAATGTTCGGTTGTCCGAAAGGCACAAGTCACCGTTGGTAGCAGTTACTTATGCCGCATAAAAAATCATAAGCATCACCTCTTTCAAAATAATAACTCACCTCGATATGATTCCTAAATCTTGAAGACGGTATTTTACTGGGTTGAAGTTTACTCCGAACTCTTGCAAAAGCATTGCAATCCATTTCTTCATATAATTTTTAAATTCGAGTGGCTGGCTCGGAATGTTTTTATAACGAGAAATTCTAAAAAATTCAGACCGAATCACATCGCGTGGCATTAAGATAGCAGCATCGAGATAATTCGTTTGACGCTCAATTATTTCAATTTCGCTCATAGAATTATTCCACCACGTAGAACCAAATTCATTTTTCTTACAAACGTGAAAAACATCTTTTTCAGCGTGTGTCCTAAAATATTCCTGGTCTTTAATCCAATGCGCACATTCGTGACCGACTATAAAATTCTCGCTTCCACGAGCAGTTTTTGCCTTTGAATCCAGAACACGTTGATTGATAAGAATAGTGCCTTTAGGGAAAAATTCAGTAGCAAACATATCGCCTTTATGAAAAGTTCCATCGGGCCATATATACCAATAACCGTCATCGAAAAATGTGGCACCGAGAATGCTGTCGTCGGGAGAGATGTACTTCCATTCAACTTCACAGCCTAATGCCTCCAAAAGGTCATAACAATCCAAAGGGCTTGCAGAAGTAAGCCTTGCGGGAAAATATTCTTTGTTTATGGAATCGGCTAATTCTTCAAGTTTTTCCTTGGTATAGATCATTTAAGTACCTTCTGTTTCATCCTTTGTCATAGATTCAATAATTTGCATCCACTCTTTTTCACCGAGATTAAGTTCTCTGGCTTTACGGAGTGCAATGCGAACGGAGCCATTGCTCATTACATATTCAGAAATGTCAGGAGCAACAGTATTGGTGCGAGCCTCGGCTGCGAGGTCGTTCATTAGGAGAACCTCTTCTTCTGTCAGTTCAAGCAGTTCTGCCAGCTTTGACATTTTCTCCGGTGAAGGAGAATTGCGTTTACCTTTTTCAATATCGCTTAAATAGGCGGGAGCGATATCCATCAGTTCTGCAAGCTTACGAAGATTCAACCCTTTTTCCGTGCGTTTTTGCTTAATAAATTCTCCGAAATTCATAGTCGTACCTCCTTAAAAAGCGAGAGCTGTTCGCCTGTTCGCTCTTTTGCTAACAGTATATCATATTTTTAATGCAATGTCAATAAGAAATGCAAGAAATTATATAAATTTTCATTTCAAAATCAGTAATTTAACGAATAGCGGTCTTTTAACGATAGAAAGGCACTACACCTTGACGGGGAGTAGTGCTTTTCTGCATTTTGAGGTTTCCGAGACACAAGATATAGGCACCGCAAATACCGAAATGCACCACAAAAGAGAAAAAGCCCTTGATTTACAAGTACTTTCGGCTAATATTTAACAATAAAAAGAAAACAGCAGGTCGATACGATTGTATCCATCTACTGTTCTTTATTTGGTGCCGGTGGTGGGACTCTGAACCCCGCCGAGCGGAGCTCGGCAACAAGCTGCGCCGACAAAGAGGAATTGAGAACTTTGGCTGGCAGCTTGAAGTGGTTTCTTCACCCATCAACAACATCAAAATACGGGGCACCCCTTTGGGGTACCCCGTATTTTGGTGCCGGTGGTGGGACTCGAACCCACACGATGTCGCCATCAACGGATTTTGAGTCCGTCACGTCTGCCAATTCCATCACACCGGCGTATATTTCGCCGTCCTTGCGGACAACGGGTATATTGTATCATAGTTTCATGGAAAAGTCAAGTACCCCCGAGGAATTTCTCGGGGGCTTTTCTTAATTTTTGTCATCGGGCTTGTATGCAATGAGGTCGGCAATTCCACAGCCCAGAGCATCGCAGAATTTTTCCAGCAGGTAACTGTCGTAACGAACCACCTTGTTCTTGTAGTATTTATCCACCACCTGAAAACTGATGCCCGCCCGTTTGGCCAGCTCATAGCGCGTGATTTTATGATTGTCAAGATACTCTTTCACGGTCAACCGAATCATGGTATCACCTCTCTTCGGTATATATTTTAATAAACATATACCCTCTTGACAATTAGTGTGTTTGTATGTATAATTACATATACATATAATCAAACGCAACAGGAGGCAATCACATGAAGCTTTTGATCGCAGGCTCCCGCTCCATTACGTCCTTTGATCTCTCCCCCCATATCCCCGCCGACGCGGATCTCATCATCACGGGAGGCGCCAAGGGGGTGGACACTCTGGCCGAGGCCTACGCCAAGGAGCGGGGAATCCCCACCGTGACCGTCAAGCCCTGCTACGAGAAATACGGACGCGCCGCGCCCATTCTGCGGGACGAGGAGATGGTGGATCTGGCCGACGCGGTGCTGGTGATCTGGGACGGCACTTCCCGAGGAAGCAAGCACACCGCCGCCTATGCCCGCAAGAAGGGCAAGCCCCTGACGGTGGTGACGGTATGAAGCAGACGCAATCAAAAAAGGTACTCTCCCACGGGAAAGTACCTTTGTTTTTTATTCGGCGGGGGTCAGCGCCTTCTCCATGGCCGAGCCTGCGGCGGTGGTGTCGGCGGAGCTCAGTATGGTGTACATGACGTAGCGGCCCATGACGTTGACGGTGGTATAGTCCAGCTTTGTGATCTCGGTAGGATTGTAAGTCTCCAACAGGGACTTGAGCTGAAGAGCCTTAGCGTTCAGGTAGTTCTCGCAGAAGGTCTTGACAGCCTTGGCATCCTTCTCGGACTTGCAGAGGAACACGCCCACCTCGTCAATGTTCTTCTCGAAGTTTTCGGATACCACGATGCGGTACTCGGCTACCATCTCCAGGTAGTCGGCGTAGTCCTCGCCCCAGGAGGAGGGGGAGATGTAGTTCTCGCTGACCTGACGCCAGCCGTCCCCGGCGGGGAGGGCGGAGGTGACGCTGTTCGACAGTTGGGCGGCGGTAAGATCGTCACGGAAGCTGCCGCCGTCACAGGCGGTCAGAGGCAGAGCCAGACAGAGGGCCAGGAGCAGGCAGAGGAGCGCGCGGAGGGTATATTTCATGGTCGGTTCCTTTCTTTCAGCATCAGTCGGTGATAGCATGGGTGCGGATATACTCCAGGATGGCCACGTAGACCTCGTTGTCCAGGTGGATGCCGTCGTTGAAACTTTCGCTATAGCTATCCTTCAGATTTCCTTTTTCATCCTTGAGGATGCTTTGGGTATTCAGATAGCGGCAGCCGTTTTCAGTGGCGATGGCCTTGACCCACTTGTTGGCGGTGTCGATCTTGCCGTTGTCCAACAAGGTACAGTCCGCGGTGACGGGGAAGATGGACTGGAGGATGATCTTTGTCTTGGGGGAGGCTTTTTGGATATTCTGAATGAGGGCGGAGTAGTAGTCCTTAAACTCGGTCTCGCTCAGAAAGGATACGCCCCAATCGGTGCCCAGGGTGATGATCATGATCTCGGGCTGGGCCTTTTTGGCGGCCTCGGCGATGGTCATTTTCTCTCCTGTGCCGGGGTAGACGATCTTAACGGCGGTGATCTCGGAGTTGAGGTTCATCATGTTGTTCTCACAGCGCCAGACCTGCTTGGTATTGGTGCCATCCGTCAGCGCGCCGCTTCGGATGAAGTGCGCGGTAAGGGAATCACCCACAAAGATGATCTTGTCCTGGTAGGCGGTGCCCGCGTCGGGGGTAAGGGGCAGGGTCACGCCGTCATCCTCGGGGGGCTGGACGGGGTCACCCGACACGTTGGTCGTGGGAGTCTTATGGGGATCCGCCACAGGCTTGTTCGAGGGCTTGGTGGCGATGAAAACAACGGTAAGGATGAGGAGCAGAACCAGCATCCCCGCGATGGCGATGAGCAAAAGGCGGGTCAGCTTTTCGACCTGCTCGGTCTTATGAGTCGTGGGCATGGAAACCTCCCTGTTTTTCATGAATCATTTACGGTAACGGCTTTCGTAGGGCTCCGCGTCAATCTGCTTCTGACGGCTCTTGGCGGAGACGGCGGTGATCACCGCCATGACGACGGCGTAGAGGATGACGGCGGCCAGCAGGATGATCAGCACCTGCATCCCCGAGGGCTTGGTGCGGAGCTGGTAGGGCAGGTAGCCGCACAGGTAGAAGCCACCCAGGGTCGCCAGAGCGTGTAGACCCACCTTGACCCCCGTGGAGAGCTTGTCCGATCGTCTCACCCAAGCCGCCAGAGTCAGGCAAAAGCCGAAGGGCAGTTGCAAAAAGAAGCTGACGGTGTCCACGTAGGTCACGGTCAGGGAGTCCGACGCGATGGCGGAGGCGAGGAGCAGGATGAGGCAGAGGACGGTATAGCGGGCGCAGGTGCCCAGCCAAAGATTTTTGGCGCAGGTCAGAGCCTTTGTATTGTGAGCCTCGGAGGCGGGTTTATTCATAGAACGGCATCCTTTCGGGATCAAAGCGTATATTCTATATTATTATATCGTATTTACAGAGAGATTGCAAGGGGTATTTGTGAATTTTTCAAGGGAAATTCGCCGCTCATCTCATAAGTTTTCAATTTTCCGTTCCGTAGACAAACCTTGTTCACAATTGTGTGGTACAATAAACAAGATCCAGACTATCCCGAAAGGAGGAGGCCACCGTGTCCGAGAGATCCACCCCCGAGCAGACCCCCGCTACGGCGGAAAAGCGCCTGCCCCATATCCATACCCCCGCCGACCTGCGCGCTCTGCCCGCAGAAGCCATCCCCGCTCTCTGCGCCGAGATCCGCGAGACCCTGGTGGAGACCGTCACCGAGAACGGCGGCCACCTCGCCTCCAACCTGGGAGCCGTGGAGCTGTCGGTGGCCATGCACCGTGTCTTCGACTGCCCCCGCGATCACTTCATCTTCGACGTAGGCCACCAGAGCTACGTCCATAAGCTCCTGACGGGACGCTATGAGCAGTTCTCCACCATCCGTAAGGGCGGCGGCCTTTCGGGCTTCACCAAGCGGAGCGAAAGCGAGTACGACTGCTTCGGGGCGGGGCACAGCTCTACTTCCCTGTCCGCCGCGCTGGGCTTTGCCCAAGGCGACCGTATGAGCGGCTCCGAGGCCTTTACCGTGGCCGTCATCGGTGACGGCGCCTTCACGGGCGGTATGGTTCACGAGGCGCTGAACAACATCACCCCCGGCCTGCGGCTCATCATCATCATCAACGAAAACGAGATGTCCATCTCCAAGAACATCGGCCGCTTCGCCACCCACATGGCCAAGCTCCGTCGGAAATCGGGCTACTTCAAGACCAAGAAGGGCATCACCCGCTTCATCAAGAAGATCCCCCTGGTGGGTAACGGCCTGTTCCGCGCCATCCGCGACACCAAGAAGGCCTTCAAGAACGCCATGTACGGCAGTAACTACTTCGAGGATATCGGCCTCTACTACCTGGGCCCCGCCGACGGCAACGATTACGAGGCGGTGGAGGCTCTGCTCACCGAGGCCAAGAAGCTGAATGACAGCGTGGTCATCCACCTCAAGACCCGCAAGGGCAAGGGCTACGCCCCCGCCGAGGCCGAGCCGGGCAAGTACCACGGTATGCCCCCCAAGGGTAGCGTATCCGTGGAAAACTTCTCCCACCGCCTGGGTGAGATCCTCATCGAGGAGTCCGAGAAGGACGACCGCATCTGCGCCATCACCGCCGCCATGAGCGAGGGCACGGGCCTGGAGGCCTTCCGCGAGGCTCGCCCCCACCGCTTCTTCGACGTAGGCATCGCCGAGGAGCATGCCCTGACCTTTGCCGCGGGTCTGGCCGCCGACGGCTACAAGCCCGTCACCGCCATCTACTCCTCCTTCATGCAGAGAGGCTACGACCAGATCATCCACGACATCGCCCTGCAAAAGCTCCCCGTCCTCATGTGCATCGACCGCGCGGGACTGAACGCGGGAGACGGCCCCACCCACCACGGTATTTTCGACGTCTCCTTCCTGTCCTCCATCCCCCATCTGACCGTCTATGCCCCCGTCACCTTTGCGGGCCTGGCGGTATCGGTGCGCAAGGCCCTGGCCGACGGAGTCCCCGCCGCCATCCGCTATCCCAACGGCGGAGAGGACCCCCGCCTGCGGGATACCTTCTACAGGGACGGTGATCCCACCGACGTAGCGGTACGGGAAAGCAATCCCGAAAACCACGCCATCCCCGCCGCCGTCATCATCACCCACGGCCGCATCACCCGCGAGGCCCTGACCGCCCGGGAAGCCCTAGCATCCCAAGGGATTCCCGTGGGCATCCTGCTCTGCGAGTACCTCAAGCCCTACGGCAAGCTGGCCGACGAGATCGCCGCCAAGCTCCCAGCGGGCATTCCCCTGCTCTTTGTCGAGGAGGAGCTCCGCGCAGGCGGCTTTGGTATGATGCTCACCGACGCCATGAGACGCAACGGCTCCCTGGAGGGCCACCCCTACGCGATCCTGGCCACCGATGACAGCTTCGTCTCCCAGGACAAGCCCGAGCCCATTTTCCGCACCGCCGGGGTGGATGCCGAGGCCATGGCCGCCGAGATCAGAAGACTGCTGAACGGCTGACCGCCCACGGATTTCCGTACACTTTCCTGTGACGATTTTCAAGAAACATATGCCTTATGGCACTTGACTCCCCCTTTGATTCGTGCTATAATGGAAAAAAACAGCGAGGAGGCTCCCATGAAGCTACGCGACATCCATCTTCGAGATCCCTTCATCTTTGCCGAGAACGGTGTATACTACCTCTACGGAACCCGTCGCGGCCCCAGCACCAAGGTCATCCCCTGGCAGGGCCTGGACGTGTACACCTCCACCGACCTCATCGAGTGGAGCGAGCCTCACGAGTGCTTTACCCGCCCCGAGGATTTCTGGTCGGACAGAGACTTCTTCGCCCCCGAGGTCTACCACTACGGCGATACCTACTACATGTTCGCCAGCTTCCGAGGCGGCAACATCACCCGCGCCTCCCAAATCCTGAAGAGCGACAGCCCCATGGGCCCCTTCCTGCCCTTCACCGACGGCCCCATGACCCCCGTGGACTGGACCTGCCTGGATGCCACCTTCTACCTGGACGAGGAGGGCAACCCCTGGACGGCCTTCTGCCACGAATGGACTCAGGTGGGTGACGGCACCATTGAGATCATGCCCCTGTCGGCGGATCTCACCACCCCCGTGGGCAAGCCCGAGACCATCCTCCGCGCCAGCGGTGCCGCGTGGTCCTACTCCCTGGTGGATCCCACCTCCCGCAACTACGTCACCGACGGCCCCTTCTTCCGCAAGGGCAAGAACGGCAAGCTCTACATGCTCTGGTCGGGCTTCCATGCAGGCCCCCAATACTGGTACGTCCAGGCTCTGGCCATCAGCGACAGCGGCAGCATCCACGGCCCTTGGCGTCACGCCGACAACTTCATCTACGACGAGGACGGCGGTCACGGCATGATCTTCGACGGCTTTGACGGTCAGTTGTACCTCGTTCTCCACAGCACCAACGTCAACCCCAACGAGCGGCCTCGCCTCTTCAAGCTCCGCGAGACCGACGACGGCTTTGAGATTCTGGAGCGGGTGGATACCTAAACAAAAAGATCGGGTAGTCCGTTTGGGCTATCCGATCTTCTCTTTTTCCGTAACGAAGGGGCGAACCCTCGGGGCGGGGGATCAGGCCTTATTGCCCTGAGACAGGGCAGCGATGCGGTAAGTGCCCTCGGTCTTCTCCCGTTCCGCCGCCCAGAGAGCAGCCTGGTAGTCGTAGACCTCCCGAGGGATCTCGGGCTCTCCCGCCGCGAAGTTGGGCAGTAGCATATCCCCCGCGGCCTTGGGGTCGGTGCAGGCGGTATCACCTCGCCATCTCTCCCGCTCCTCCCTGTCCCGCAGGTTGGGGATGGCCATGGGGATCCCCCCCGCCAGGATGGAGCGGTAGGCGAACAGGCCGGGGAGGAACATATCCAGGGCCTCGTAGACGTCGATGGTGTCGGCGGTCTCATCCCCCAGGATCCGCTTGATGAAGTAGTACATGGAGAAGAAGTCCGACCCGCCGTGGCCGAAGCCCGCCACGTCCTCCGCAGTCGCGTGTTCGGGGTAGCAGGCGCGGAGAGATCCCGTCTCATAGCCGCCGTCGTATTCGTCGCTGTTGATATAGAGCTTACCCGCATAGCCGTCCTCGGTATCCTCGCGGCTGCTCTCCATGCGCCCCTTGGAGCCGTACATGGAGTACCAGATGGAGTTCTTGTAGAGGTCGCCGTGGATGGACTTGACCATACCGCCGTTCTCCAACGTCACCATCTCGATGCCGAACTGCCCGCACTTGCGCCCGACGCGGAGACTGCGGGCATTTCGGGTGCCCTCGAAGCCCACCACCGACACGGGGCGAAGGCCTGTGGCATGGAGGATGGGGCCCAGGGAGTGGGTGCAGTAGAAGGTGGCGTAGCTGTTGTTTCGCCAGTGGTCGGGATCTCCGTAGGCGATGGATGGCCAGATGGCCTCGCAGTTGTGGATATACTCTCCCTCACCGTACTCGAATTCCCCGATCTCCCCTTGCTCGTAGAGGCGTTTCATCTCCAGCGGGGCGGGCATATAGCAGTAGTTCTCCCCGTAGGCGTAGACCAGGCCGCTCTCTTCTACCGCCTCCACCAGCTCTACCGCCTCCTTCATGCTCTGGACGGGCATGACCTCGGAGAAGACGTGAAGCCCCCGCTTCAGACAGCGGACGGCGAAGGGGGCGTGTTCGTTGGCATAGTTGGCCAGCACCACGGCGTCCATATCGTGCCGGATAAACTTGTCGAAATGATCGTAGAAGGCGATATCCAGCCCCTGCGCGGCATCCCTTTGGGCCTCCAGAGCCTCGGGATCCTTATCGCATATGGCCACCACCTCGGCGTGGTCGGCCCGCTTGCAGTAGTTGATCATGCTGGTGCCTCGGTAAGCACCCAGCACGCCGATGCGAACTTTTTTCATGGGACGCGCCTCCTTTCTCAAAAGACGGGGAAGAGCGGACGAAAGGATAGTCTTCCCCCTTGCAGGTCTATTATACCACAGTTTACGCTGTACCGTCCGTGGTTAATTTCCTCGTATTTGTGTAATTTAGTTACATTCCCGTTGACTTCCCACGGGAAATGTGCTATACTGAAGCCATCTCACCCCAGGAGGCAGGATCATGGCCGAGCAGAACGTATGTCGCTTTGTCCCGAGAGAGATCAACGATCACAGCATCCATACCGTCCATTTCGTTTTGGAGACCAAGGAGCAGGTCTATACGGGTCTGCGGCTGAAGTCTCTCTATACCGTATATTTTGTTCTGCAAGGAACGGGCAAGCTCCATACCCGCGGCGAGGTTCTGCCCTTGAAACAGGGAGACATCTTCTTCTCCTTCCCCGCCGAGCCCTTCGCCATTGAGTCGGTCTCCGACTTTCAGTATATGTACATCAGCTTCCTGGGTGCCCGAGGCAATCGGATCATGGACAAGCTGGGGATCTCGGCCAAGGCTCCGTTGTACACGGATTGCGGCGAGCTGGAGACGGTCTGGGATCAGGGGCTTCACAGTCCCGCGGAGCTTTCGGATATCGCCAGCGAGGCCGTCCTGCTCCATACCTTCGCTTATCTGGGTGGCCGACTGCCCGAGTTCTCCGCCCACGAGGAGGGGCGGACGGATCTGATCTCCATGATCCAGAAGTACGTGGACGAGCATTTCTCGGATCCCGACTTTTCCCTGGAGCGGCTGGGGAGCGATCTGAAATACAATAAGAAATACCTCTCCACGGTCTTCAAGCGCCACGTGGGAGTCGGTATCGTGGAATACCTCCACACCGTCCGCATCCAGCAGGCCTGCACCATGCTGAAGCAGGGCTTTACCAGCGTCAGCGACGTGGCTCTGCGGTGCGGCTATCCCGATGCCCAGTATTTCTCCAAGGTCTTCAAGCGGAGGATGAGCATATCCCCCCGCGAGTACCTGGCCTCGATCCGATCCGAGGACGGCTCCAAGACTTAATATGACAAAAATCCGAGTCCTCCTGCGGAGGGCTCGGATTCTCTTTTCCCCTGAAAACGCCAAGAGACTCCTTCAAGGATCAGTCCTGATCGGCATACAGGTCGTTATAGAAGATATTGTTTTCCTCGGTCACCACGGGACGGTAGGCGAAGAGGAAGGGGGCATTCCCATAGCTGACGGGCTCGTCGGTGGGCTGCTTGGACATGATACGGCTATCCGAGCCGTGATCGTAGCGCAGGGCGGTACCGCCCTCCTCGTCCTCGGCCAGCATGAAGACGTGCTGGGGGCCTCCGTCGGAGGGGTGGGGATTGACGAAGATGATGTCTCCCGCCTGCAGATCCTGGATGCGGGTGATCCGCTCAAAGCCCATCTCGCGGCACCAGCCGTGGAGGTTCGACACTACACAGCCCTGGACGGTAGGTTGATCCGTAAAGCCCGCGCGGTAGAGGATCCAGTCCACCAGACGGTCACAGCTGGTGCGGTGAGGACGGTGGTTGATACCGGGGTTGGTGCAGGAATCGCCGTACTTGAAGCGCTGGGCGCGGGCGTACTCGGTGATGTACTTGCCCTCGCGCAGGAGGTTACATTGCAGGAGGCTGTAGGGGGTGTAGACAATCTCACCCTTCTCGTTGGCCACGCGGTAGCCGAATTCCTTCTTGGAGTCGCAACGCCGCTTGGCGTTCTCCAGGGTCGAGAAGGCATCTCCCAGCACGTTGTCCTCGGGGAGGTGGAGCCTGTCCTCGTAGAGGCAGACGTAGAAGCCTGCGGGTACCTCGGGAATGGGAGCAGCCTCTCCCTTGTCCTCGGCAATGTAAGCCTCGGCCTCGGCGCGGTCGGCGCAGAAGGCGATCTTCTGGATCAGGAAGGTATCCCCCGCCTCCACGTAGTTGGTATAATCCAGGCGGAAGCCGTCGTTGAAGCGCACGGCCCAGCCACGGGTCTTTTCGTCAGCCTCAAAGATCACGTACTGCCAGACCCGCTCGCCGAAGAATTCCGAGTCTCCGCCGTAGACCTCGGTCATGGCGTATTCCGCCTTGGCGGATCTCCGATCCTCGGTGGCGTAGAACATCTCAAAGGCACCGCCCCACTCGGCCTGTACCTTGAAGACGATGACCTTCTTCTCCTCGGGGGTAAAGGGAACGTAGGTTTTCCCGTCCCCCGAGGCAGGGTAGCCCGCCGCCTGGAACATTTTGCTCACGTCCCAGGGGATGCAGGGGTCTCTGGACTCACTGCGGGCGATGAATTGGACACCCTCGTCGTGATCCTCGGGGTAGGCTCCCGTGCCGCGGCGGAAGGTGGTATTGAGCAGTTCCTCGCTAAAGGTGGTCAGATCGATGCGGGTGGGATCGGGGATGAGGTAGGGAGACTCGGTTTCGGGCTCGGTCTCGGTGGGGGCTTCGGTGGCTGCCTCGGTCTCCACAGTCCCAGGAGCGGTCTCGGGAGCCGTGCTGTCCCCCTCGTTCTCGTGAGAAGGCTCCGTCGTACAGGCGGCAAGGAGCAGCAAAAGAGCGGTCAGCGCGATGGATACAAGCAGGTAGGATTTCCGCATGATGATACCATCCTTTCGTGTTTATGACAAAAACATTATAGCACACGCGCCGCGGAATTGTCAATACTGCTCATGGAAATCGTGTATTTTAGTCTGTTTTTTCTGCCTTTTTGTCTCATTCTCTTGACATACGGCTTCATTTGATTTATAATGACCGTGTACAGTTTCCACACCGTACAATACACGACGCTTACGCGGAAAGGAAGACCCTCTATGCATACCGTTCCCAATTTTTCATTCCAATACAGAAAAAAGCCCTTCAACCTGGCTGACGTCACCGTGACCTCCACCGACTACGGCCGTCTCTACGAGTACGCCGACGGTCTGCGGGTGGAGCTGCATATCGAGGAATTTCCCGCCTACAACGCCATCTCCTGGAACCTGTGGTTTGAGAACACGGGAGAGCATGACAGCGGTCTGATCTCGGATATCCTGGATTGCGATGCCACTTGGTGCTTCGCGAATGCTTCGGGCAAGACCCCGCCCCTTTCCCTCTTCAACACCGACGGCTGTGCCGGCTACGAGGCCTACCTCCGTTCCGATGCCATTTCCGAGGAGTGCAAGGTGCACGAGACCAAGCTGGGTCTGGGTGCCTCCCGCTCCTTCCATCCCATGGGCGGCCGCTCCTCCAGCGGACAGATGCCCTTCTTTGAGTTCTACACCCCCGGCCGCGGTCTCATGGCCGTCATCGGCTGGTCGGGTCAGTGGCATGCCCACTTCGCCCATACCCAGGGGGATACCCTGGAGCTGAAAACGGGACTGGAATACACCGCCTTCAAGCTCCATCCCGGTGAGCGCATCCGCACCTCCTCCATCCTCCTCATGGAGTTCGAGGGCACCCGGGTGCAGGGTAGCAATCAGCTCCGCCGTCTCATCAAGAACGAGCTGTGCCCCTTCACCCCCGATCAGTTCCCCTTCGCCCTGGAGGGCATGGGACTGACCACCGAGCGGCATCTGTACCACCTGAACAAGTACCGCGAGCACGGTGTCAAGGCCGACTACTACTGGATCGACGCGGGCTGGTACGGCAAGGGCGGCACCCCCGGCGCGGGCGACTGGTACAAGCAGGTCGGTAACTGGCAGGTGCGCCCCGACGAGCATCCCGACGGCCTGAAGGACGTGGTGAAGACGGTACACGATATGGGCATGCAGTTCCTTCTGTGGATGGAGCCCGAGCGCGCCTACCCCGGGACGGATCTGGCGGTACAGCATCCCGACTGGCTCTACCCCCTGGACGGCTTCTACCTACTCCTCCGCCTGGAAAAGGACGAGGTGCGGGAGTACCTCTTTGACGTGATCTGCCGCTTCATCGACGATCTGGACATCAAGTGCTTCCGTCAGGACTTCAACATGGAGCCTCTCCAGTCCTGGCGCATCACCGACGAGATGGATCGCGGAGGCATGAACGAGATCAAGTACATCATGAACCTCTACCGCCTGTGGGATGATCTGCGGGCGAAATACCCCGATCTGGTCATCGACAACTGCGCCTCGGGCGGCCGCCGCATCGATGCGGAATCCCTGCGCAGAGCCATCCCCATCTGGCGTACCGATGCCTTCTGTGAGGCCGACCTGGACGCCGATGCCATCCAGACCCAGATGTTCGGCTACAACCGTCTGGTGCCCTGCTCCGGCGGTGTCTGCAAGCAGCCCGGCAATACCTACGCCACCCGCAGCTCTTACGCCCCCGCCTACGTGGGCAGCTGGTGGTGGACAGACCGCCCCGACCGACCCGAGCCCACTGCGGAGGTCTTCGCCTGGATGAAGGGTATGTGCGACGAGTACCGCGCCCTGCGCCACTTCTTCTCCTGCGACTTCTACCCCCTGGAGAACGGCGGCTGGAGCTATGCCCACGGCGGCTGGGCGGCCTACCGCTACGACCGTCCCGAGGAGGGCGACGGCATGGTCATGGCCTTCCGCCGCGCGGGGTCGAATTGCGTGACCTCCTCCTACAAGCTGGAGGGTCTGGACACCGAGGCGGTCTATACCGTCACGGATATCGACACCAAGGAAACGTGGGAGATCCACGGCAAGATCCTGACCGAAGAGGGTCTGACCGTGACCATTCCCCATCAGTACGAGAGCAAGATCCTGCTCTACAAGATCAAGGCGTAAGGCGAAGCCTCTTCTTATATCTTTCATGCAGAAAAGGCACCGCAGAAGCGCAATATCATAAAGTTAAGAAAAAAAGCTCTCCCTTTGGGAGAGCTCCCGCCGAAGGCGGGTGAGAGGGTGAATAGAGTCTAAGATGCCCTCTCCGTCACGCTTTGCGTGCCACCTCCCCCGGAGGGGGAGGCTTAACTTAATGGTATTGCGCAGAAACGGTGCCCTTTTTTATGGTGAGAAATGAGCTTACGGGAGAACATATACGGCATCCCGCTCCGAGGGCGCGCATCCGAAGAAGGCCACGTAATTCCGATAGAAGGTGGTGTAATCCGAAAATCCGCATCGGGCACACACAGACATGGGCCGTTCCCCCTCCGAAAGCATCTTTTGCGCCAGCATGAGGCGCTTTTCGCGGATGTACTTTGAGGGGGTCTGGTGAAGCTCCTTTTTGAACAGGCGGAACAGGTAGCTTTCGCTCACGTAGAGCCTGTCGGCGATCTGCCCGATATCCAGAGGGGCGCAAAGATTCTGATTGATATGCCACAAAACCTCGGAGATCAAAGGAGAGAGCCTCGCCCCCTCGGTAGTGGGGTTCAGATCCCCCGCCGTGTGCAAATTCAAAAACAGCTCGGAGAGGAGATGGGGCAAAAGCCTGGAAAAGACCTCCTCGGTACAGCCACTGCGGTAGGCATCGCATCGACGGAATATATCCTCGGCCAAAGGATTGCCCGCAAGGCTCACCACCTCCAGACCCTCGGGAAGCAGCTCCACCCCCTCCACGCCGTGAGCCTTGGGATCAAAGAGAATATCGTACCGCTCGTAGCGGGCTTGCCCCTCGATCTGAATGAAATGGTAGCTCATGGGGCGGATCAGGATGAGATCCCCCTTTTTCAGCTTGTACCTCCGATCCTCGATGACGTGGCTAGCATCCCCGTCCAGAAAGTAGATCAGCTCATAGGCGTTGTGGGTGTGCATGGAGTAAGCGTTGCAGGGCAGATCCTCGGATATCTCATGCTTGAAGAACACGCGGTCGACGGTTTGGATATACTGGTTTACCATGATCTCCCTCCCTCTTTTTCTTGACTTCATTGTAGCATATATGTTCATTTTTTTGCAATAGATCACGGCATATTTCGCCATTTACTTTTCAAAAATTTTCATCTATAATAAAAGCAGACGCTCCCGAGCCTCCCTTTCCCGTGAGGATCCGTCGGGATACGCCATCAAGCTGTAAAGGAGCCACCATCATGAAAAAGCTGAACGTCGCCATCATCGGCCAGGGAAGAAGCGGAAAGAACATCCACGGCGTCTATTTCCGCAGTCAGGACAATACCCACTATACGGTCAAGTACGTCGTGGACGCGGACGAGTTCCGCCGCGGGGTGGCCGAGGAGATCTACCCCGGGTGCAAGACCTTCGCCCGCTACGAGGAGCTGTTTGCATTGGATGACGTGGATCTGGTGGTCAACGCCTCCTACTCCGAGATGCATTACCCCATCACCAGGGAGCTACTGCTCCACGGCAAGAGCGTCCTGGTGGAGAAGCCCTTCGGCCGCACCCGCTACGAGTGCGACGAGCTTTTGAAGATCGCGGCAGAGCAGGGCGTGACCCTGGCGGTGTTCCAGCAGACCTTCCTCGCTCCCTTCTATGAGTTCGTCTACGATACGATCCGGTCGGGCAAGCTGGGAGAGATCAAGCAGATCGGCATCCGCTACAACGGCCTTGCCCGCCGCTGGGACTGGCAGACCCTCCAGAAGAAGTGCGCCGGAAGCACCTACAACACAGGCCCTCACCCCATCGGCATGGGTCTGGGATTCTTGGACTTCGACCCCAACGCAAGAGTGGTCTACAGTAAGCTGGACACCGCCCTTACCAGCGGGGATGCCGACGACTACGCCAAGATCCTCATCGCCGCTCCCAATAAGCCCCTGATCGATATCGAGATCTCCTCCATCGATGCCTACTCAAGCTACAACATCAAGGTACAGGGCACCAAGGGAACCCTCAAGGCCACCCCTGCCGCCTACGAGATGACCTACATCGTGGACGGCGAGAACCCCGACCGCCCCGTGATCGAGGAGTCCCTGAAGGATGAGGGCGGCAAACCCATCTACTGCTGGGAGCCACTGAACAAGCACGTGGAGGGTGAATCCTTCAACGGTAACGCCTTTGACGTGGGCACCGCCAAGCTGTACGATCAGCTCTACTACAAGATCACCGAGGGCAGACCCATGACCGTCACCCCCGAGATGGCGGCGGCGGTGATCTCGGTCATCGAGACGGTTCACGCCGAAAATCCTCTGCCTTTGAAGTATTGAGGTGAAGACTATGAAACGGATCGCCATACTGGGCTGTGAGAATTCCCATGCCAACGCCTTTCTGAAATTCATCCGTGAGAGAGAAGAGTTCTCCGACGTAGAGGTCGTGGGGGTTTACAGCGACCAAAAAGAGGCGGCGGAGAAGCTGCGGGAGCAGTTCGGCGTGCCCGTCCTGGAGGACTACGGCGAGGCCGTGGGAGGAATCGACGGTCTCATCATCACCGCCCGCCACGGAGATAACCACTACAAGTACGCAAAGCCCTACGTCGACAGCGGCATTCCCATGTTCATCGACAAGCCCATCACGGTGAGCGAGGAGGAGGCCGTGGAGTTCATGCGCCGCCTCAAGGAGAAGAACACCCCCATCTCGGGCGGATCTTCCCTGAAGCAGGACATTTATATCAAGCAGCTGAAGCAAGCCGCAACAGACCGTGTAGGCGGGGCCACCCTCGGCGGTCTTGTCCGCGCGCCCTACCAAAAGGAGAACCCCTACGGCGGCTTCTACTTCTATGCCCAGCATCTGGTAGAGATGGTCTGTGAGATCTTCGGCCGCTTCCCGATCTCGGTGACGGCCAAGGAGAACGGGGGTCAGCTCCACGTGCTGTTCCACTATGAGGACTACGATTGCGTAGGACTGTTCTGCGACAACAACTACTATTACTACGCCTCCCGCATGGCCGAGTCCGACGTGCAGAGCTTCGTGATCCCCTCCACTGAGGATTGGTTCTATGAGGAATTTAAGGAATTCTACGGCATCCTATCGGGAGAGAGGCAGACCGTCACCTACGAGGAGTTCATCTCCCCCGTGTTCATCATGAACGCCATTCAGCGATCCTTGGCCAGCGGTACGGAAGAGGCCGTCCGCCCCATTGAACTGTAAGTCCGCCCAAACCACACAAAAGGAGTCTTCCCCATGAAAGCATACAAGAAAGACCTGTTAGCAGTCCAGATCCACGATACCCGCGCCGAGATGGGTGCCGCCGCCGCCAAGGATATCAAGGCCTGCATCCTGTCCCTTTTGGAGAAAAAGGAGACCATCAACATGATCTTCGCCGCCGCACCCTCCCAAAACGAGGTGCTGGAGGGCCTGGCCACCGACAGGGAGATCCCCTGGGATCGGGTGAACGCCTTCCACATGGACGAGTACATCGGCCTTCCCGCCGACGCGCCCCAGGGCTTCGGTAATTTTTTGAAGGAGCATATCTTCGGCTTGGCTGACTTCAAGGAGGTGTTCTACATCGACATCACCGCCGAGGATGCCGAGGCCGAGTGCGACCGCTACGCCGCCCTGCTCCGGCAGTACCCCACCGATATCGTGGTCATGGGCATCGGGGAGAACGGCCACATCGCCTTCAACGACCCGCCCGTGGCGGATTTTGCCGACCCCAAGGCGGTCAAGCCCGTGGAGCTGGATCCCATCTGCCGCAACCAGCAGGTCAACGATGGGTGCTTCGCCACATTGGACGACGTGCCCAAGACCGCCATCACCCTGACCGTCCCCACCCTCTTTGCAGGGGATCACCTCTTCTGCATCGTCCCCGCCAAAACCAAGGCCAAGGCCGTCCGCGCCACCCTCTGCGGTGAGATCGGGGAGGCCTGCCCTGCCACTGTCCTGCGCCGCCACAAGAGCGCTGTGCTCTACCTGGACGGTGACAGCAGCGCCCTTCTGTGATATGCCCTATGAAAAGAATAAAATCCGATCAGATCATACTGGAAGACCGTCTGTTTGACGGGTACGTATATGTTGAAAACGGCATCATCACCGACGTGACCGCCGAGGAACGCCCCGCCGACGAGGTCTTTGACATGACAGGCTACTACGTCAGCCCCGGCTTCATCGACATCCACACCCACGGCGGCGGCGGATACCGCTTTGAGGGCAGTACCGAGGAGATCATAAACGGTTGCAAATTCCACCTGAAGCACGGCACCACGGCCATCTGTCCCACCGTGTCGGCGGCTCCCTTTGCCTCCATGGCAATCTCGGCGCGCAATATCAAGGCCGCCATGGCCGACCCGCGGGTCAAGGGCACCGTCCTCGGCGTCCATATGGAGGGGCCTTACCTTTCCGCCAAGCAGGCGGGAGCCCAATGTCCTACCCACATCACCCCGCCCATGGAGGAGGACTACCTGCCCTTCATCCGCAAGCACGCCGACGTGATCGCCCGATGGACATACGCCCCCGAGAACGACACCGACGAGAAATTCGTCAAGACCTTGCAGGAGTACGGCATCATCCCCTCGGCGGGGCACAGTGACGCCATCTACAGCGATCTCCTTCGCGCCTATGAGCATGGGTGCGCTTTGGTGACCCACCTCTACTCCTGCACCTCCACCATCACCCGCGACCACGGCTTCCGTCGACTGGGGGTCATCGAGACGGCGTACCTGATGGATGATATGTTCGTAGAGATCATCTGCGACGGCAAGCACCTGCCCCCCGAGCTGATCCGATTGATCTACCGGATCAAGGGAGCCGACCGCATCGCCCTGGTCACCGACAGCCTGGCCCTGGCGGGGACGGAGCAGACCCACGGCTTCATGCAGGATACCGAGTTCATCATCGAGGACGGTGTCTGCAAGCTCATGGATCGGAGCGCCTTCGCGGGGAGCATTGCCACGGCGGATCGTCTGGTGCGGGTGGCGGTCAAGGAAGCGGGTATTTCCCTGCCCGACGCGGTGAAGATGATGACCCTGACCCCCGCAAGGATCATGGGTCTGACGGGCAAGGGCCGACTCGCCGCGGGGATGGATGCGGATATCGCGGTTTTTGACGGGGATATCCGCATCAAAGCGGTTTTTGCCAAGGGTGAGCTCATCGGCATGGCATAAACCCTGATTCCACGCTTACCCAAGCATAGAAAATGACCCCGACCAAATGCTGTCGGGGTCATTTCTTGATGGAGAGAAGCCGCTGCCGGTCTCTCAACGGGCAAGGCGCAGAATCCTGCTCTCTCCCGCGGCCAGAGCCAAACGGCACTTCTCCATGCCACGAACCAGAATACTCATATCCATATCGCGGTGAGCGGTAACGGTCACGGTGACGGCTCCGTCCTCCGTCCACGCAATATCCACAGTACCCTCGGGGAACACCAGACCCCGAACCAAGCCGTGACCCAGCCGCTCGGGCAGGGCGGGCAGGATGGAGAGAGCATCCTTCTGGTAGCAGAAGACCATCTCCTGGAGGGCGTTAACGATACCGAAGTCGGCGTCCAGCTGGACGAAGGCCTCCCCCTCCCATTCCAGGGTGATGCCCATATTCCGCCAATCGTTGTGGGTGGTCATGAGGGAGTTCATGACCACGCTCTTGGCCATGACGTCCAGGCAATCGACGGATCGCTCCCCCTCCCCCATGCGAGCGTAGATGGAGGCCATGTGGGCCAGAGACCAGCCCGACTGGGAGCCCAGCTTGCGGAGGCGGACGGCCTGCTTGAAGGCCTCGAACAGGGCGGGCTGACTGTGGGCCGTCACCTCGGTGCCGGGGAAGACGGGGTAGATGTGGGAGAGGTGACGATGGTGGTAGTTGTCCTTGATGTCGGGGTGCATCCACTCCTTCACCGCCCCGTCCTCATTGAGCATGTAGGGCGGGATCTTCCCGAGCAGGGCACGGAATTCCTCCTCCTCGTCGGTATAGAGTCCCGTGATTTCCATGCCCTCCAGGAGGTTGGTCAAAAGCTCCTTGAGGATGGCGAAATCCATGGTGGCGTTCTGGGCCACCACGCCTGTGTGTCCCTCGGGGGTGTTCTCAGGAGAGACGGCGGGGTAGAGGCGGATGTAATCCCCGTCCTCCACGGCGTAGTCCAGATAGAACAGGGCGGCCTCCCGCATGAAGGGGAGGATCTCCTCCCGCAACAGGGTCTTGTCCCCCGTGTAGAGGTAGTATTCCCAGAAATGGCGGCAGAGCCAGCCCGCACAGCTGATCCAGTTGAGGATCACCGACACGGGGACGCAGGGGCCCGACGCGCCCGGGGTGGTGTAGGCCGAGATCCAGATGCCGCGGGTGCCGAACATCTGTCTTGCGCACTCGCGAAGCTTCTCGGTCTTGGCGGTGTAGTAGCGGAGGAGGGGCGGGATGGCGTAGGAGAGCCCACCCGCCATGGTGTGCCAGTAGGTGATCTCCACGTTCTCGTTGGCCACGTACTGGCTCCAGGCCAGGTGATGGTCGCCGTGCCACAGTCCGTACAGGGGGACGGGATAGCCTTCCTCGGAGGCCGCCGAAATGAACAGGTACCGCCCGAAGCGCCACAGCCGCTCCAGGAGGGCGGGGGAAGCTTCGGAATCATAAGCCTCATCCAGCAACTCCTCGTTGGTAGCGTCGAAGTCCTCCTCGGGAGCCAGCTCCAGGGAAACGCCATCGTACAGGGGCTGATGGAGGGCGATATGATCCCGCAACAGCTCGTCGTAGGTCTTGCCCATGACGGCATCCAAGGAGCAGTCCGAGCCGTGGGATCCGCAACGGATCAGGACGGTGTAGTCCGAGCCTGTCACCGTAATAGCCGAGCCGCTGACGGTAGCGGTATAGTCACCCACAAACGCCACGCGGGCGGATGTGTACCCCGCGGCCGAGGCGCGGTACAGGCCGTGCTCGGTAGTCTCGGACTCCGCCGTTTCGTTGTAGAGGTGAAAATCGTAGGTGGCGGTAAAGGGTTTGTCGGCGGTCATACGCATCACGGTCACGTCGGCGGAGCGGGACACGAAGGTCTCACGGCGGTAGTGACAGCCCTCCACGGTGAAGTCCACGAAGGCCTCGCCCCTCCGCATATCCACTCCACGGCGGTATTTTTTGAAGACCGTGGAGGGGGAGAAGGAGATCTCCAGTCTGCCTACGGAATGGGGACAGTCCACAGGGGTGGTCGCCCCTTTTTCCAGGAGGGCGTGAGCCAGATTCTCCCGATTGGCGGCAGCGTAGTCTCCCCGATCCAGAGCCTCCCGCATCTCGCGGATGGCGTGGGTCACGTCGGGGATCTCACGGTCATAGCCCCCCTCCCACAGGTCGAAGCGATTGAAGGTAATCACTTCCCTGCCCACCGAGCCGGGGATCAGGATACCCGTCAGGCCGTTGCCCAGGGGGAGCGCCTCCCGCCACAGCTCCTTTGCCCAGGAGGCGGGTCTTTTCAGCGTGTAAATATGTCTGCTCATATGCGTATCTCCTGTCTGCTGTTCCGCAAGCGCGCGGTGATCGAGGGGGATGGGGATCCATATCGGATACCCTCCCTCCGATCTCATAGGATGCTACCATTGTAACACAGAATACGGGGAATGTCAAGAGACGGAGGTTTCGGTTGCTTCATCCGATCAAAAAATCAATACAAAGAAAGGAAAGCAACGCAACATCAACGATGCGGGGTAGCGGGATCTCCGCTTGCATAATCCCGCGTCATCCGACACATACTACCCTTGCACACCGTAATAGGGGGTATATTTCATGGGAAACCAGAATCAAGATAAATTCAACCAAGCCAACGCAACCGACACCGAAACCACCGCCAACAGCCAAGCGGACACCGCTACCCAAACGCCCACCAACGGCGCGGACGATATGCTCTGCCTTATGGAACAGAGCGGGAAGACCTGCGGGCTGGGGCAATGGATGAAGTGTCTCCGCAAGCCCGCCCTGTCCATGCAGTACACCGTGGACAAGCGGCACATTCCCGACATGGACGACGATCCTACGGGACAGACACAGGTCAAGGGCTCCAACTCCGACACGGTATCGGTCAAGGGGGGCTTTACCATTCGCTACTTCGACTTCGCCGCCGGGGCTTTTACCCTGCTGGTGGCGGGGTGCATGATCAAGGCACTGTGCTGTGTGAAGAAGATGATGTAACAGAAAGAGGAGCCGACCGCATGAGTCAGCTCCTTTTTTTCTGTTGGGTCAGTTTTACTTTCTCTTCAGCTTCCCCACCACGCGGCCACAGCAGGCCACGTCCTCGAAGTCCTTGAGGGGGATGGGGGCGTATTTGGGGTTCAGGGAAATGAGATGATCGCCGCCGTACTTCTTGAAGTAGCCCGCGCCGTCCAGGACGAAGATGCCCAGCTCGCCCTCTTCCACGGTGTCGGCGGTCTGGATGAGGAGGATATCCCCCGAGCGGTACTTAGGCTCCATGCTGTCTCCGTTGATGCGGAGGGCGTAGTCGGCCTCGGCGGTACGGGGATCGTCGGGAATGGTAATCTCCTCCACGCGGTCGGCATCCGACAAAAACTCACCGATACCCGCCGACACAGGGAAATCGTACAGCCCGATGCTTCGGCGGCGGAGGCCTGCAGGGAGGCTGTCGGAGCGGGTGAGGAGGGAGCGGGGGATGGCAGGCTCGGAAGGAGCGGCGGTATCGGTCTGCGCCCCGCCTCGGATGAGGTCGGCGGCGGTGATGGAGGCGGCGGGGGTCACGGCATCAGCCGCGGAGGCAGTCTCCTCGGGGAGGGCATCGGACATAGTGACGCGGAAGGCGGCATCGGCGGCATCGTTCTCCTCGGGGCGACGGAGGCGGGGAGCCCCTCGGCGGGCACCTCGGCGGGCCAGATCGTGGAGCTTGATGGCCTCCTCGTCGGCCTGTCGCTCGGCGCGGGTGCGCTCCATGTCCATCACGGCCAGGGTCAGAGCGCGGCCGTAGCTATCCAGCTCGCGGTAGGACTCCACCAGGGTCATCTCCTCGGGCTCCAGGGTATAGTTGTTGGTATTCTCGGGGACACCCGTGATGAGCCAATCCAGCGAGCAATCCAGGGCGCGGCTGATGGCCACGATGTTGGACAGCTTGGGGGAATCGCTGATGCCCGCCAGGAGCTTGGACAGGGTTCCCAGGGGGATGCCCGTCATCTCCGAGAGCTTGTCGTTGGTGATCTTACGGCTGCTCTTGAGCTTTTTGATCCGTTCCAGATAGGTTTCCTGTTCCATGGCCACTCCGTTCCCGCTGTCGGCGGTTTCTTTATTGGAATTATTATAGCACATTTTTTGTCGTTTGTAAAGGGGTTTCGGAAATTATTTTTCCGAATTCAGCCGATTTTTTCGAGAACGGCGGTGATCGCCTGCCCCAAGGGCTCCAGGGCGGCCTTGGCCTCGTCAAAGGTGTTCCCCGCCGCCCCCATCTCCACGGTCAGCACCCGTACGTCCCCCAGGTCGCTCACCATCCCGCCGCCGCTCTTGACCCGCACGGGGCGGCTCAGGGAGGGGTGGATCTCCCACAGCTCCTGCCGCAGGGCCAGTGCCACGGCGAGATCATGCCCCAGAGCGGCGGATCCCCGCCCCCCGCTGACCGACAGGCGGATCTGGGCGCAGGGAGCTTGCCCGCCTCTTCCGTCTGTGCGGAGGATGCCTCCCTCCGCCGTCAGCTCGGCGGAACGGCGCAGGTCTATGACCAGCCCGATATCAGGGTAGAGACGGCAGTAGTAGCGAATGGCGGCCTCGGTGCGGTCACGGAAATTGGCGGCGGATTCCTCGGGGGTAGTGGCCAAGCGGAGGTGGATGACCGTGACGCCCAGCTCCCGCAGGCGGCGGGCCAGGGCAGAGCCGAGAGCCACCACCCCATCGGGGGCGTTGGGGGAAACGGTGAGAGCCAGGCCTCCCGTGGCGGGATCGTACCAGGCCGCGCCGTCGCCGTAGCCCTCGTAGGGATGGGTGTTGATCATCAGGACGGCGGGAGCTGCAGTCTTCCAGGGAGAATCGGTGGGGAGGGTGGCGGGAAGATCCGCTCCCGCGTTGTCGATATAGCCCGCACCGCGGTCGGGGCAGCTCAGGTCTTGGGAAACGATGGGGTAGCAACCGTCGGGGATGGGGATGGGCGGCTCGGTCTCGGGCAGGTCGGTGAGCGGCTCGGTCGCCTCGGAGGGAGGATCGGTCACGGTAGCGGGCGGATCGGTTACATCAATGGGCGGCTCGCTCTCGCTTTCGGTAGCCGTCTGGGGGGCGGTGTCGGTTGGATCGGTAGGGACAGAATGGATCGTCTCGGTTTCAACCGTCAGGGTATCGGTGGGATCCCCCTCGCTTTCGGGAGGAGAGGTCAGCTCCTCGGGGAGAGTATCGGTCTCGGGATCGGGATCGGCTATGTCCGTGGGCTCTTCAGCGGCGGTGTCGGTTTCGATGCCCCGCTCTGTTTCTGTGACGGGTTCCCATGGGAGAGAGAAGCCGCCGTGCAGACCTCCTCCGAGGCCCTGGGATCGCCTCCCGCCCATCCACAGTCCCAGGAGCGTCACCCCCACCGCTACCGCCGCCAATGCCACCGCCGCTCGGCGCGGGGGCGTCCACCGTATGGGCGGGAACAGATCGTCTAATAATATGTAGAGCTTTGACCGCCTCACGCGGGCGGAAGGGGGGCCCACGTTGGGAGCCCTGGCGGGGAGGTGGGGGCTACGGTCTTGTTGGGTATTCATGATCTTCCTCCTTTTTCGGTTTCTTTGCTTCACCCATATATATGCGGCAGTTTTGGGGAAAATGAATCAAATTTGGGTTTGCCTGGGCGAAGCCCGTCACGCCCGAAGGGCATCGTTCCTCTCCGTTGCGCCCAACGGGCGCACATCATTTGCCCCATCGGGGCAACATCATTTCACCGCGGGTCACCGCGGTGAACATCATTGCGCCTGCGGTTTCGTCCGCGGCGCACATCGTTTGCGGTTGATCGGAACGATAAACCGCTCGCAATCGCCTGCCACATAAGCGCAAAGTCCACAGGATCATGCCTTTAGATCTCCCCCACCCCAAAGGCCAGATCCAGCCCTCGCGCCAGCAAGCGGCAGGTCAGCTCCACCACCTCATCGCTGTCCTTGGGGGAGACGATGAAGCTCCGTCCCGTCTCCAGCACCTCCTCCAGCGCGGGAGAGATCCCGCCGTCCGTCATCCCCGCCCGCTCCAGGACGTCCCAGACCAGGGTGGAGGAGTCCACCACCGTAGGCACGCCCACCCCCAGGACGGGACAGCCCATGGCCGCGCGGTCGATGGCCAGACGGTGGTTGCCGATCCCCGCCCCGGGGGAGATGCCCCCGTCCGAGAGCTGGACGGTAGAGGACAGTCGCTCCACCCGTCTCGCCGCCAGGGCATCCACCGCCACAATGAGATGAGGCCTTACCAGCTCTACCGCGCATTTCACCAGCTCCCCCGACTCCATCCCCGTCTGTCCCAGCACCCCGGGGGAGATGGCGGCCAGCTCGCAGCAGCCCAGGGCGGTGAACAGGCTCTCGTCATAGCCCTTCAGGTGGCGGGTCACGGTCATGCGGCGCACCGTTCCCGGGCCAATGGCATCGGGTGTCATGTGGGGATTCCCCAGGCCCGCTACCAGGATACGGCAGGCAGAGTCGGGCACCCTTCCCAGCAGAGCCTCGGCCATGCGCCGCAGCTCCCGCGAAAGAAGCTCGGCCAGGGCGGGCAGATCCCCCTCACCCCGCTCGGTGATCCGCCCCAGCGCCAACGTCACCGAGCGACCACCGTTCTCCTCCCGTCGGCGCGTGACGGTTACGGGGGACTGTCCCACCGAAACGGTCTCCTCCCGGATCTCGGCGGCGGGGGATGCCGACTCGCAGGCCAGGTCGGTGCGGACGCAGTTCTCGGCCAAAGAGGCACTTTTTTTCGGCTGATTCAGTTCCATTCTGCTCCTCCCGAACAGTATTTTCGGGGGGCGAGCCCCCTTTCGGGAGATAGTGTGCCTCACCCGCCAAAAGCCTATGCGCGAAAAGCAAAAACGCCCAACGCCGTGTACAAAATGCACAGTTTTCAGCCGTGGTTGTTGTGCAACCGTCCAAAACTGAAAAATATACTCATTTGCTTATTGATTCGGAGGGAATTGTATGATATAATAGTGTGAGAAAACTGTATACGTGTCCCCAAATGACCTTTGGAGGCACCGCACAACAAGGAGGAAATACCCAACCATGATGAAGCGTATCTTTGCGTTGCTTCTCTGTGCCGCTACCCTGCTCACCTGCTTCGCCTTTGTCGGCTGTGAGTTCGAGGACAAGAAGAAGACCGAGAAAAAGGAAGAGGACAAGGGTCAGTACATCACCGCATACCTGACCGATAACGTCTACGACCTTGACCCCGCCAAGGCTTACACCAACGAGGCCGTGGCCAACGTGGTCAGCCTGATGTTCGACACCCTGTTCAAGCTGGACGAGAACGGTAAGGTCAAGAAGTCCCTCGTCGAGGAGTACGTCATCGAGGAGAACGAGGCCGCCGGTGAGTACACCATGAAGCTCTACCTGAAGACCACCAACTGGTCCGACGGTACCGCCGTCTCCGCCAACGATATCGTCTTCGCTTGGAAGCGTCTCCTTGAGGTGGACGTCAACTACGAGGCCGCCGCCCTTCTGTTCGACATCAAGAACGCACGCGCCGCCAAGGAGGGTGATGCCTCCATCGACGACGTGGGCATCTACCCCGCCGAGCAGCAGATGCTGGAGATCAACTTTGAGGGCAAGATCGACTACGATCAGTTCATGCTGAACCTGACCAGCCTGGCTCTCGCTCCCCTGCGCGACGACATCGTCTCCAAGTCCGACGACTGGGCCAAGAAGCCCGGTACCATGGTCTGCAGCGGCCCCTTCAAGCTGGGCCGTGTCAACGTGAAGACCTCTACCGATAAGACCGAGAACTACTTCGACGCTCTCCACGAGTACGTCGATGACAACGGCTTTGACAAGATCGGTATCGAGGGTGCCAGACAGTCCATCACCGACTTCATGCTGGAGCGCAACATCTACTACTTCCGTGACAACGAGGAGGACCGTCTGAAGAAGTCCGTCACTCCTTACAAGATCACCGTGGACTGCTCTCTGACCGATGAGCAGCTGGTGGCTATGTACGATGCCGGTATGGTCATGTACATCGCTGACGTGCCTCTGGCACTCCGCAAGGACAGCTCCATTGCCGCCGATGCCGTGATCGCCGATAAGTCCTTCTCCACCAACTCCATCTACCTCAACCAGAATGCCATCGTGGACAACGGCACCGAGGAGGGCGCAAAGCTCTTCGCTGATGCCAAGGTTCGCCAGGCTCTGTCTCTGGCCATTGACCGTAACGCCATCGTGGACGCCGTCGTCTACGCTCAGGCCGCTACCGGTCTGGTTCCCACCGGTGTGTTTGAGTCCGGCAACCGCAAGGTTCTGTTCCGCGACGCCTGCACCACTACTTACGAGAACCTGGGCACCGACGCCGCTAAGGCCGCCGCTCTGCTGTCCGAGGCCGGCATCAAGCCCTCCCAGTACACCTTCGAGCTGACCGTCGCCGCTTACGACGAGGTCCACTGCGCCATCGCCGACATCATCGTGGAGAACTGGAAGGCCCTGGGCTTCAACGTCTCCGCCAAGAAGATCGGTACCATCCAGAACAACGACTGGTACAAGTACACCGAGTCTGTCCCCGCAGATATCTGCGATGACCTCTACGCCGAGGAGCTGCGCGCCGGTTCCTTCCAGGCCATCATCTTCGACTACGTGGCATTCTCCGCCGATCCCTTCTCGATGCTGGCTCCCTTCGCCAAGCCCTTCTCGGGCCGCGGCATGGATATGTCCAACCCCGATGAGTACCTGCTGACCCCCCACATCACCGGCTACGACAGCGAGGAGTACAACGCTCTGATGGAGAAGATCTTCGCAGAGAAGACCGTCGCTAACCGCGCCGAGGATCTCCGCGCCGCCGAGGGTATGCTGATGGCTGATATGCCCATCATCCCCGTGGTCTTCAACCTGGATGCCTCTGTGACCTCCAAGCAGCTCAAGGGTACCGATGTGAACTACTACAACGATCTGACCTTCCAGAAGGCCAAGATCAGCGGCTACTCCAAGTACCTGGAGGCCGGTAAGGCTTACGTCACCGCCAACTTCAGCGAGCTGAAGTTCACCGAGTGCAACGAGTGCGCTTACAAGGAGTTCGAGCTGTTCAAGACCGCCAACACCATCTACTCCCAGTACTTCCTGGACGAGAAGGAGGAGAAGAAGTAATTCTTCCCGCCCATTCCTCATAACCGATCATCCCCCCGCAATCGCGGGGGGATTTTTTTGGTTTCGGGAGGGATTTTTTGCAAAATATATAGACAAGGCGGGGGTTTTGTGCTATAATAATAGAATGAATAAAGTGGGGGAGTGTGTCCCCGCCACGAAAGGAGGATCCACGCCTTGCAGATCATCAACCTGTTCCCCGGCTCCTACGGCTCCAACTGCTACCTCATTGAGGACAGCGGTGAGGCTCTCATCGTAGACCCCTCCGCGGCCGCCTCCGCCATTCTGCGCAAGCTCCGCGAGGACGGCTGTACCCCCGTGGGCATCCTGCTCACTCACGGTCACTTCGACCACATCATGTCGGTGGACACCCTGCGCCAGGCCGAGCCAGGTCTCAAGGTCTACATCCACGAGGGGGATGCTCCTATGCTGACCGATGCCGACAAGAACGGCTTCTCCTTCTTCTTTCGCCAGGATCGGGTCTGGAACGCCGCCGATATTCTTCTGCGTGACGGAGATGAGATCAAGGTAGGCAATGCCACCTTCACCGTGGTTCACACCCCAGGTCATTCTCCCGGCTCCTCCTGCTTCCTCTGTCAGTCCGAGGGCATCATGCTGACGGGCGACACCCTCTTTGCCGACAACATCGGGCGGTGCGACCTGTGGGGCGGAAGCTACGCCACCATCCGTCAGTCCCTGAAGCGTCTGCGGGACTACGACGGCACCCTGACCATCCTCCCCGGCCACGGCGACAGCAATACCCTGTCCAAGGCTCTGGACAACACCATGTATATTTGACGAAACGATTATTTCCGAAAGGATGACATAACCAATGGATATGAATTATCAAAAGTTAGCCGACCTGCTCTTCCCCCAGGTTACCGAGACCCCCGAGGAGTGCGAGGCAAGATTCCCCGCCCGCAACCTGCCTGAAGGCGCCAAGGTGACCCGCTTCGCTCCCTCCCCCACGGGATTCGTCCACTTTGGCGGTCTGTTCCCCGTCATGGTGGGTGAGCGTCTGGCTCACCAGTCGGGCGGTGTGTTCTACCTCCGTATCGAGGACACCGATGCCAAGCGCGAGGTGCCCGGTGCCGCCGAGGGTCTCATCACCACTCTGGAGCGCTACGGCATCCACTTCGACGAGGGCGCCATCCTCGGCCCCGACGGCAAGGTGACGGATATCGGTGACTACGGCCCCTACAAGCAGAGCCTCCGCGCCCACCTCTACCACGTCTTCGCCAAGAAGCTGGTGGCCGAGGGCAAGGCTTACCCCGTGTTCACCACCGAGGAGGAGCTGGATGCCCTGAAGGCAACCGACAAGAAGGCCGAGATCAAGAACGTGGACTGGGAGGCCGAAGCCGCCGCTCGTAAGGCGGAGATGCTGTCCCACCGTGAGTTCACCATGGAGGACGTGGAGGCCAATCTGGCCGCGGGCAATCCTTGGGTGCTTCGCCTCTTGTCCGACGGTGACGGTGAGAAGAAGATCACCTTCCAGGATCTGGTGCGCGGCAAGCTGGAGATGCCCGTCAACGACGAGGACTTCGTGCTTCTGAAGTCCGACGGTATCCCCACCTACCACTTCGCCCACGCCGTGGACGATCACCTCATGGGCACCAACCTCGTCATCCGCGGCGAGGAGTGGCTCCCCTCCCTCCCCAAGCACCTCCAGCTCTTCTACTACCTGGGCTTCAAGGCTCCCAAATACATGCACATCTCCCAGATCATGCGCCTGGACGAGTTTGGGAACAAGAAGAAGCTCTCCAAGCGCGACATGGGCGCGAATCTGGACGATTACGCCAAGATGGGCTACTGCGCCGAGGCGGTGGCCGAGTACGTGCTGACTCTGCTGAACTCCAACTTTGAGGAGTGGAGAGCCGCCAACACTACCCTGCCCTACACCGATTTCCCCTTCAACATCAAGAAGATGTCGGCCTCGGGCTGTCTCTTTGACTTCCAGAAGCTGAACGACGTGTCCAAGAACGTCCTCTCCCGCATGAGTGCCGAGGAGGTCTACGCCAAGTATACCGCATGGGCTTCCGAGTACGATGCCGAGATGAACGCTCTGATCACCGCGGATCCCGACTACGCCAAGGCCATCTTCGCCATCGGCCGCGGCGGCAAGAAGCCCCGCAAGGACTTCACGGTCTGGACCGACGTGCGCCCCTACCTGGACTTCTTCTACGATGACCTGTTCACCATCAAGGACGCCTTCCCCGAGGGCACCGATATGGCCGACGTGAAGGCCACCATCGCCGCCTTCAAGGCCACCTACGATTCCGCCGACGAGATGACCGTCTGGTTCGACAAGGTCAAGGCCATCGCCACCGACCTGGGCTACGCCGCCGACATGAAGGCCTACAAGGCTGATCCCACCGCCTTCAAGGGCAGTGTGGCGGATATCTCGGGCTTCCTCCGTCTGGCTGTGACGGGCAAGCTCAACGCTCCCGATCTCTACACCGTCATGCAGATGCTGGGCAAGGATCGCGTCTTCGCCCGTCTGGACAAGTTTGTCGGTTGATCCCCCGCAAAACCATCTTTCAATTCTGAAAGGATAAGAATATTATGGAAAACGAAGTCAAGCATTCCAATTTCATCCACGACATCATCGACGTGGATCTGCAGAACAACCCCGAGCTCAAAATTCACACCCGCTTCCCTCCCGAGCCCAACGGCTACCTCCACATCGGTTCCGTGAAGGCCATCTGCGTCAATACCGACGTGGCCAATAAGTACGCGGGTCTCTTCAACCTCCGCTACGATGACACCAATCCCGCCAAGGAGTCGGATGAGTTCGTCCGCTCCATCCGCGAGGATCTGGAGTGGCTGGGTGCCACCCCCACGGGCGGCGTGTTCTACGGCTCCGACTACTTCGGCAAGTGCTACGAGTTCGCCGTTCAGCTCATCAAGCAGGGCGATGCCTACGTTTGCGACCTGTCCAAGGACGATCTGGCCGACTACAAGGGCACCGACCGCGCCCAGGCATCCAAGGAGTCCCCTTACCGCAACCGAACCGTTGAGGAGAATCTGGAGCTGTTCGAGCGCATGAAGAACGGCGAGTTCGAGGACGGCGCACGCACCCTGCGCGCCAAGATCGACCCCTCCTCGGACAACCCCTACCTCCGCGATCCCGTCATCTACCGCATCAAGCACATCCACCATCACCGCCAGGGGGATGAGTGGTGCGTGTACCCCATGTACGACTTCGCTCACCCCATCCAGGACGCTCTGGAGGGCATCACCCACTCCCTCTGCTCCAGCGAGTTCCGCAACCACAGACCCCTCTACGACTGGGTGGTGGAGAAGATCGGCTTTGAGCAGAAGCCCCATCAGTGGGAGTTCGGCCGCATGAACATCACCTACACCGTCATGTCCAAGCGTTACCTCCGTCAGCTGGTGGAGGAGGGTTACGTGGACGGCTGGGACGATCCCCGTCTGCCCACTCTGAAGGGTCTCCGCCGCCGCGGCTACACCCCCACCGCCCTGTTCAACTTCGTCCGTGAGGCGGGTGTCACCAACACCGACCACACCGTGGACGTGCGCCAGCTGGAGGCCTGTGTCCGTGACGATCTCAACGAGAACGCCCTGCGCCGCGTGGCCATCGCCCACCCCATCAAGGTGGTCATCGACAACTACCCCGCCGATAAGGAGGAGATGATCTCCCTCCCCAACCACCCCCAGAAGCCCGATCTGGGTACCCGCGAGGTGCCCATGACCCGCGAGGTCTACATCGACGCCGATGACTTCGCCGAGGTTCCTCCCCCCAAGTTCTTCCGCCTCAAGCCCGAGGGCGAGGTGAGACTCATGGGCGGCTATATCATCAAGTGCGGTGAGATCGAGAAGAACGAGGACGGCAGCATCAAGTGCATCCATGCCACCGCCGATCTGGAGACGGGCAACGGCAATCCCATCGACGGCCGCAAGGTCAAGGGCACCATCCATTGGCTCTCCGCGAAGTATGCCAAGCCCACCACCCTCATGCTCTACGATCGCCTGTTCAACATTGAGAACACCGCCGACGTGCCCGAGGGCAAGACCTACCTGGACTTCCTCAACCCCGATTCCCTCATGAAGATCGAGGGCGCTATGGTGGAGCCCTCCCTGGAGAATGCCGAGGGCGGCGAGCGCTTCCAGTTCGTCCGCTTCGGTTACTTCTGCAAGGATACCAAGAATGAGAACACCTACAACCAGGTAGTCTCCCTCAAGGACAACGCCAAGAAGTAATTTTCCCCGATGATCAGGGCGCGTTACGTGCCCTTACATACAGCATCCCACAACACGGAAAGGAGAATTCCCATGCCCGATCTGCCCATCCATCTCTTCTGGCTCATCTTCTTTGCTTACATCATCGTGGTTTCCATCTGCTCCATCGTGGTCTGCATCTACGATAAGAAGATCTCCAAGCGCAACAACGTCAAGCTCCGCATCCCCGAGAAGTCCCTGTTCATCTGGTCGGCGATCGGCGGCTCGGTGGCCATGTATATCACCATGCAGCTCATGCGCCACAAGACCAAGCACGTGTCCTTCATGGTGGGTATCCCCGTGATCTTCGTGCTGCAGGTCGCACTCATCGGTGCGCTGGCCTATTTCGGCATCCTGCCTCCCCTGTTCTGACCCAAGTGTAACAAAACGGCTACCGTTCATGTGCGGTAGCCGTTTTCTTTATGGGAGAGGGGTCTCCTCCCCGTCGTATACGGGGCGAGAGATCTCGGTATCGAGGAGAGCGAGGCGTGCCTTGAGGTCAGCGGTGGGCAGGAGGGTGGGATCGTACAGCCAATCCAGGAGGATGCTCTGCTGGGGCAGCTCACCCTCTCCGCGCGGGTGGATGAGCTCAGGGAAAGGGTAGAGATCTAGACCGGCCAATGCAGCGGCACCGACCGGGCGAGTATGAATGTCCCAGATCTGTGGATCATAGGAGGGGAGGACGGGATAGCGCAGGGTGAGGGTCAGCCCTTCGTGGCTTGTCTCATCGGGTAGCTCCAGGCAACAAACACCGCCGCGGGTGGCGGATCGGTCGCGGATCTCGGTCAGAAGGCAGAGGAGAACCGCCTCCAGCAGGAGCGGGCGGTAGCAACCGACGCGGGTATGAAGATTGACCGGATGATTCGGATGCTTGCGGCGAAGGGTAAAGGTGAGGTCACAGCCCACAAAGGCGGCCATGCTCCGCATGCCTTCGCGGAGCTCGGCAAGGGATACGCGACGGTGCATATCCACGGGAAACAGGGAAGGCGGCGTGCTTTGAAGAGCCTCGCAAGCCTCCATCAAGGGGCGGTAGGAGGCTTCGTCCTTGGCCGTGACGGCAGAGCCTGCATCCCGCACACGCGCCGATACCAGCATTCCTGCGGGGTTTCCCATGCGATTGACCAAACGGGCGGCTGAAAGGGGATCGGCATGAATGTGGAGGTAGAGCCCCAGCCCCGCCGAGAGGGCATAGCGGTTCCACAGGACACCCAGACCCAGCTTGGTCATAACAAGGAGGGGGCGAGTGGCCTCCCGCTTTTCGCTGATATAGGCCAAGGCCTCCTCCGAAAGCTCCAGGCAATCGAGGAGATTGTCCCCCACCTGAACCGTGTTGATATCAGGCACACGGGCGGCTACCACACGGCCGAGATCGCTATCGGTTCTGAAGAGGGCAAAGCTCATGCTGAAGAAGTCGGGGGCCAAAGGGAGGGTCGGATCTGTCCATAGCTTTTGGGTGGCGGAGGGCTTCACGGCAGGGTCTCCTTTACGAGGATGTGTTCTTTCTCCATCATTATACCATATGCGACAAGAGTTTTCAAGGGATGAACACGAGTATTCGGAGCGTGATCCAAATGTTCACAAATTATTTGCAAAATTCGCCCTCATAACCTTGACAACCCCGATATCTTGTGCTATAATATAAAGTAACAAAGCATATCTTGTGTTCGGGCAAGGGATTTTCAGCCATTGGAAATTGTATTTTGCCTGACTCGCATACGTGGAAAATACAAACTACAGGAGGAAAAAACCATGAACAAGAAACTGCTCACCCTGCTTCTGGCAGGTCTTCTGGTAGCCAGCATGGCTGCTTGCACCCCCAACAAGCCCAACGATGATACCACCGACTCCGGCAACACCCCCGAGGATAGCTACATCGTGATCGGCACCGACGAGAACGGTAACGACGTCACCGAGATCCCCAGCCAGGAGCCTGTGACCGATCCCTTCGACCCCAGCGAGTCCGATCCCACTTTTGTGGACGTGACCAAGAAGGTCGTGGTCTTCACCTACACCGCCACCGTGCGCTCCAGCACCGTGATTGCCGAGAACAACGGCGTGGGCTGGCCCTCTGAGGGTAAGATCCTGGATGTCACCGGTGAGAGCGAGAACTGGTACCGCATCACCTACTCCGTGGACGGTGAGGACAAGGAGTGCTACATCGCCAAGACCGTCGCCGCCGACGCTTCTGCTCTGGATGGCTACACCGACGCGGAGGAAGAGGTAGAGATCATCGTGGACGCTGTGAACGTCCGTTCCTACCCCTCTACCGCCAGCGAAAAGTCTGTCCGCGGCAGCCTGAAGAAGGGCGCCAAGGTCACCCGCGTGGCCGTCAGCGAGAAGTGGAGCCGCATCCTCTTTGAGGTCGTTTCCGAGACCGAGACCGACGCCGAGGGTAACGCCAAGGTGGAGATCAAGCAGTACTACGTCAGCAACGACTGCCTGAAGGTTGTGGAGGGTGCTACCGAGTCCACCACCGAGGCCGCTGAGTAAGTCTCATTCCATTCAATCAAAAACGGTGTCATCCACTTGGGTGACACCGTTCTTTTGTTTGTATGGCGGTTTATTCGGCGTAGTAGACCCGTCCCTCCTTGCGGGCGGGAGGCGCGGGAAGCTCGCAGTCGGCATAGCCCAGGACACAGTTACCGATGCCCTCGTAGTCTCCCGTGAGGCCCAGAGAGGCCAGGAACTCCTTCCAATGGGGCATTTCAAAGGTCTCGGCGGCGCGGTGGATCCAGCAGCTCCCTACACCCAGGGCGTGGGCGGCCAGCATGAGGTTGCCCATAACCAGGGCACCGTCGTGAATATAGGTTCTTCTTCCCTTCTCGGCCAGCACCACCAGCACCACGGGCGCGCCGTAAAAGGGATCACGGTTGGTGCCCATGACGGCGGCGTTGTCGCGGGAGAGGCGGTCGCGGGTTTCCTTGTCGGTGATGGCGATGATGACGGTGTTCTGGGTGTTCATGCCGCTGGGGGCGTAGAGCCCTGCCTGAATAATGGCGTCGATGGTCTCGCGGGGGAGCATGTCGGGCTTGAAGGCGCGGATGGAACGGCGGGTGAGGATGGTCTGCATGGTCTCGTTCATGGGGGTGTACCTCCCTTTTTTCTTTATTATACCAAAGGATTCCGGTTCTGTCAAGCACAAGTTATTTGGCAAGCGTGCAAGAATTTTCGTCCACAGGGTATAATCCTTGTCGTTTTTTCAAATAATACCCATACGAGGCAGAATCCTGCCCGCAGTCATGCACTCTTCGGCGGTGGAATCCCTTGCCGCCATTCGCATACAGTACAGAAACATCAGAAAGGACTCCGTTACCATGAAAGCTACCGGAATCGTAAGACGCATCGACGACCTCGGCCGTGTCGTCATCCCCAAGGAGATCCGCCGCACCATGCGCATCCGCGAGGGGGATCCCCTGGAAATTTATACCGACCGCGAGGGAGAGGTCATCTTCAAGAAGTATTCCCCCATTGGCGAGCTGGCCTCCTTCGCGGGGCAGTACGCCGAGACCCTCCACAAGACCTGTGGTCTGGCCGTTGCCATCTGCGACCGCGACTCGGTCATTGCCTGCGCGGGGATCTCCAAGCGGGAGTACCAGGAAAAATCCCTCTCCGAGGCCGTGGAACACATGATGGAGAAGCGTACCTTCTATGCCAACAACGGGGACACCGAGCCCAGGAGCATCATCCGCGACGGCGGGGCCCACACGGTCAGCTGCGCCATGCCCATCATCAGCGAGGGGGACGTGGTAGGCTGTGTGGTCTCCGCCAAGCCCCTTGAGGGGGATGGTACTGACCGCCTGGCCTTTGATATTGAGGCCAAGCTCATCCAGACAGCCGCAGGCTTCTTGGGCCGCCAGCTGGAGACCTGACCCAAGGGGAGCCATAGAAAAAGGTGCCACCCGATTGCTCGGATGGCACCTTTATTGGTTTCGGAGTTTCCTCCGAGGGGATTGCGAATTACTCGGCGGTCAGACCGGAGCGCTCGATACCCTGAACCAGGAAGTTCTGGCCGAAGCAGTACAGGATGACCAGGGGAGCAATGATACACAGACCGCAGGTGTTGCGGATCGCCGCGTAGTACATGTTCTGACCTGCGTAGTCTGTCTTCAGGGACGTGGGGACCTCCACGATGTCGGGCATCAGGGTGATCTTGGACGTGGTGAAGAACAGCTCGGTGTAGAAGTCGTCCATCCACTGCCAGCAGAAGGAGAACATGAAGACGGTGACCATCATGGGGATCGACAGGGGAAGGATGATGGTGAAGAAGGTGTGGAACACGCCCGAACCGTCGATGTAGGCCGACTCCTCCAGAGCATCCGGCACGCCGGTGAAGAACTGGCGCAGCAGGAAGATGTACAGACCGTTCTTGAACGCCAGACCGGTTGCCGACAGGATCGCCAGAGGCCAGTAGGTGTTGGTCAGAGGCAGAGCGAAGTCGTCCAGCTTGAAGATCTGGATGCCTGCCAGAACCTCGTTGAAGCCGTCGGGCATGAAGCCGATGCTGGCTCCGCCGCTGAGGAAGGACAGGATGCCCAGAACGTCAAAGTAACGGAAGTGCATGAACATGGAGAGCTGCAGGGTCTGGTGAGGCACGATCATGGTCAGGATGACCAGCAGCATGATGATGCTGTTACCCTTGAAGCGGAACTTAGCAAGACCGTAACCGATCAGGCAGCAGACGAAGGTCTGGAGCAGACCGCAGAGCAGGGAGATCAGCAGGGTGTTGGCGAATGCCTCCCAGTAATCCAGCTCGAACAGGACAGCCTTGTAAATATCCAGGGTAAAGTTCTTGGGGATCAGACGGACCGTCACGTCCACGAAGTCCTCGGGAGACATGAAGGAACCGGCGATCTTGGAGATGAAGGGGAACAGGACCACGTAGGAGATACCCACGAGCAGGACCATACGGAAGATGATCCAGGCGACCTGCTGGAAGAAGTAGAGGTTCAGGAATTTAGCCTTCAGTCTCTCCTTCAGAGGGGTACGCTCGAACTCAACGCGGATCTTATTCTTGGACTCTTTCGTGATCTTGGGTGTATTTTGCATATTCGTATCCATTTCTATACCTCCTTAATCACGTTTCTGGTAGAAGACGAATGCCGAGAAGATACCGGCGACCGCAGCCAGGATGAGCATAACGATCAGGAAGTACATCCACGCCATGGCGGAGGAGAGAACCTGACCGTCGGAGCCCTGGTACACCTGGTTGATGTACTTCATGACCGAGTTGGAATCGGTGGTGAAGGAGTCGATGATGGTGTACACGGCGTTGACCAGGATCATGGGGCTGATCATGGGGAAGGTGATCTTCCAGAAGGTCTCCCAAGAGGTACAACCGTCGATGCGGCAAGCCTCGTAGATAGCGGGGGAGATGGACTGAAGACCGGCCAGGAAGATCAGCATCTGAACACCGGAACGGTTCACGATATCATAGATCTCGTTGATCATCTTAACGACGTACTCGACCAGCTCTTTACCGATCTTCATGGAGTAGAACAAACGCTCGATATCCATGACGGAAACGATCTCGCTGGCGGCACTTTTCTCCGAGCCGTCGATGGAATCGCTACCCTCCATCATGGTACCCAGAATGTTCTGGCCCTCGATGGACTCCATGATACCCGTGGAAAGAATGACGGGGATGAAGAAGATCGCGCGGAAGACAGCACGGCCGGCCATCTTCTGGTTCAGAAGAACGGCCATGAACAGGGAGAAGATCAGGATTGCGGGGACGTCGAAGGCCAGCTCCTTCAGACCCTGAATCAGGGTCTGAACAAAGAGCGGGTCCTCAAACAGGGCGTCACTGTAGTTCTCGAGGCCTACGAACTCCAGGGTGTAACCACCACCGGTTACGATATGGAGGCTATGGAAGCTCATGAAGATGGAGTTCCAGATGATAGGCAGGTAAACGAGAAGGAAACCAATGACGAAGGGCAGAACGAATACCCAGCCGGCGCGAGCCTTCTTCTTGTCCAAGGAAGCCACCTTGCGCTTCTTGGCCTTAGGCGCGCTGACCGTCTGTTGAAGCTTCGCTTCGTTGGTCATAGTAATGTTACCTCTCTTTCTTTCTTAGTCCGCATCAGTGCATTACGACCACGTAACCATATGCAGGGATGGTGTACGTGACGTCGCCGTACTTAACGTTCACCGAGAAGTTGTTGTAGTTCAGGATGAAGGTCTTGTAAGCGGAATAACTGCCGTCAGCGTTCTTGGTACCGTAGGTAACAGATACGATGCGACCGTCATCGGACAGGTAGCGGGAAGCCTCATCGCCATCGTCGCCACCCATGCCGGGGCCCTTGGGAGGCTCGATCAGAGCGTCGATCTGCTCCTCGGTGAGGTCGGAGTAAGCGGTGACGAAGAAGTACATGAGATCCTTCAGACCCATAGCGGCCTCGTTCAGGGTGCCGGCGTAGATCTCGGAGACATGGAACTTGGGCAGCTCGTCAGCGGAGAGCAGCTCCAGGACTTCGGTGTAGTAGCAGTACTCGAGGTAGCGGAGAGCCTCGGGACGGAGGATATCGCGCTTGGATTCATCGGCGAACTTGGCCTTGATCAGAGCGCTGACCAGCTCGTTACCGAGTGCCTCGTACTCCTCAGCGGTGAACATAGCGCGGAGGTTGTAGTTGGGCAGGAAGCCACGCTTGGTGTTCTCCTTGGCCTGGGCCAGCAGCAGGGGCAGACGATCCTCGAAGTCATTGTCCAGGATCTTGAGCGCGTTGTTGACCTTGGTGGCACCACCCTCCACAGAGAGGGTAGGCTTCTCGGAGAGATCGTAGCCCTCGAAGGAGGTGAAGAGCAGGTATGCGTAGTAAGCCAGGATGTCATCCTCGGTGCTGAACTTACCCTCGGCGGAGTGAGTGACCTCGGAAGCGATCGACTTCACAAAGTCGTGGACATTGTTCTCGGAATCACCCAGGATGTTGGCGACCTCGGCGTAGATGTCGTAGACAGTGTACTCGGCGGGCAGCTTAGCCTTAATGGACTCGACGTTCTCGGCGACCTTGCTACGGATGGCAGCATCCATCTTAGCCATCTGGGCGTCGTAGAAGTAGTTGTCGACATCCTTCAGAATCTGGTCTCTCATGAGAGCGAGGACGTTGTAGTAGACGTAGTCCTTAACGTCGGCGGCGGGATCGTAGCCCTCGTCCAGAGCCTCGGTATACTTGTCGTGGAGAGCGATGATCTCAGCGACAACGGCCTCGGCCTCAGCCACGGTAGAGGTAGCGGTCAGCTTGGACAGGATCACCTGAGCCTCGTCGCGGAGCTTGAAGGTAGTCTTGTTGCCCTCGGCGTCCTCAACGTCGTAGGAAGCATTCTCCAGGGTAGGAGCCTTGTCCTTGCCCAGGATCTTGGTAGCGAAGGCCTTCAGGAACGCCTTCTCCAGCTGGGTGCGGACGTCGCCGTAAGCGCCCTTGACGGAATCGTTGATGCCGTCCAGGAGAGCCTGCAGCTCAGTGTCGGCCTTCATAGCCTTGACGATATCCTCGTACTTGGTCTCGTCGCCGAACTCATAGGCATCGGCGCGGAGGCTGACCAGGAGGTCAATGCTGGCGTTGGTCTGAGTGGAAACGGTGATGACCTGGAGGGTCACGTCGCCTGCGTCGGCGGGAGCGATCTCGTCGATGGCGGCGCGGTAGTAGGAGCTCTCGATGTAGTTGCGGAGATCGGCTCTCATGGTATCGGGAGTGGCGTACTCAACAGCCTTCTCGGCGGGAATGATGTTCTGCTCGGTACGGATGTTCTTGTTGATGATCTCAACACCGGCATCGATCAGCTTCTCCATCTGCTCCTCGGTGAAGTACTTGGAGAGCGTGTAGTCGCCGTTCTCGATGTTGTAGAGAACGCCCTTAGGACCGGTCAGCACAGCCTTGATCTCATCGTCGATCAGCTTGACGACGTTGTTGATGTTGGCGGTGTTGGGAACGATACGGCCCTTATCGTTGATACGGGTGGGAACGAAGTTCAGAGCGGGGACCACGGAGCCTGCGGACAGGTTGGTGATCTGGGCGTACAGCAGGGAGACGAAGTAATCGCGGATGTTGTCCTCGATACCGCCGTCCATGTTGGCGATGATGGGATCGAAGCTGTAGCTCTCGCCCAGCAGCTCGCTGATGAAGAGGATCAGACCGTCCACGGAGGACTTGTCAGCCTTCAGGCCGTACTTGGCGATCAGCTGATCGTCGGTCATATCCTTGTTGGCAGCCAGGTAGCGGAGGATATCCAGCTCGCTCATGAGCAGGCCGTAGTCCTCGGCGGCGAGCATCTTGTACAGGTTCTCGGCCTTGCCGACGATACCTGCGCTGGAGTGGTTCGCCTCACCGTAGCTGGAGAAGATCAGGGTAGAAATGTGGGTGTACAGGAAGGTATCGACCTCGGCCTTATCAACGGTCATGTTGAACTTGACGCCCAGAGTCGTCTCCATGAGCTTCTCGGTGTTCGCCAGCTGGATCTCGATCTCGTTGATGATGGACTGAGGGCAACCCTCGGTGTTGTTGATGAGCAGCTTACCTGCCTTAGCGTCCTCAAGGAGCTTGGTCAGGGCGGCGTACTCATTCTCGATGGTCACGATAGCGCGGCCAACGTTACGGATGTAGGTTCTGAGCTGACCCAGAGCCTGCTTCTCGGCAGCCTCGGCGGTGGAGACGATGGGCTCCATCTCCTTCTTGCCTGCCTCGTCGGCGGCCTCGTACTCGGCCATAACGGCGTCGTAAGCGGCCTTAGCCTCAACGTAAGTGGCGAGACGGCGCTCGAAGGAACGGTCACCGGTGACGTACATGTAAGCAGCACCGGAGATACCGCTGTAGTAGGTCACGCAGTCCTTCACGAAGCGGCCTGCGGCGATCTCAACGTTGGCGATCTGGTCACGGGCATCAGCGACGGCCTCGGCCTTCTGCTTTGCCTCGTACTCAGCCTTGTTGTTCTGGAAGTCCAGGACGGACTCGAACTCGGAGGTCAGGTCACGATCCAGCTCGTCGATATCGGGAACACGCATACCGGACAGGAACTGGTGGTCGATGATGAGCTTGTTCTGAACGTCCTTCATCTCGGTGTTCAGCTGGTTGTAGATCTCCACAACGTCGTCGAACCAGATGTCGTAACGGACAGAGTAGTACTGGTTGAGGAACACGTCCTCCTTCAGCTTCTGGGTGTTCTGATAGGACAGAGTGAAGTACACGGCGGCACCGTTCTCAATGGCCTTCAGCTTGGCGTAGTTCACGTCACCCTCCATGTTCAGGGGAGTGCCGGTGAAGTTGGTGTAGCCGTGGAGGACGACACCGATGAAGGGAACGCTGTAGCTGGCCTTGATGTAACGGGAGGAATCCAGGGCGGCACCCAGGATGTGGTCGGCGTACTGCCAGGTGAAGGCATTACCGCCCTCGACCATGACCTGCAGCTCGGTCTCATCCTTGCCGGTGATGTACTCCAGAGCCTTGGCGGTGAAGGCCTTGGCATCCTCGCGGTTGTAAGGCTCATCCTCGTCGAAGTCGGAGTTCAGAGCGTTACCCAGAGAGCCCACAGAGATACCGGTCAGGTTGTTCAGCTGCAGGTAGTTCTCCATGAACTTCACGTAGAAGTTCTCGTAGTAAGCAGGGGAGACGATCATCTGGAACATACCACCGTATCTCTGCTGGGTGGGGATCCAGTCGCGCTTGTAGGTCATACGATCGTCGATGGTACGGATGGAGTGCTTTCTTCTGGAGAAGCCATCCGTCATGGTGTCAGCGCTGATGTAAGCGAAGTCGAAGTCGGGGTACAGACCCATGTTGCCGTTCTCGACAGAGGCGGCGTAGTCCAGCAGCTCCTGCATGGACATATCCTTGGTAACGGCCTTTTCCCACTTCAGCTTCTTGGGTGCGGTGGCGTACATACCGCCGTTGGCATAACCGGTCAGCTTGAAGTTGATGTTGGTCGCGCCCTTACCGGACAGCTCCTCGTACATGGTGATGACGTCCTGGGTGGAGGTCAGGGGCTTCATGACCTCAACAGGGATGGAGGCGATCTTCTCAATGACCTCCATAGCGCCGAAGGCCTCGATATACAGGGGGATATCGGAGGAGGTCTGCTCGGCGGTCAGGGGAGACAGGATACCCTTGTTCTCCAGGTAATCGCGGTAGGCCTTAGCCATACCCAGCCAGGAAGACTCGTACCACTCGTCAGCCTTCAGCTGCTTCTTGGCGGCGATCTCCTCGTCGGCCAGCATGACGTAGTGGATCTTGTAGTTACCAACGTACTTACGGTTGGAAACGACGGTCCACTCGCTGTTGGTACCGACCGAGATAGCGTCTGCGATGTTGTAGGAGTCCTTAGGACGGGGGTTGAAGTTCATCTGGACGGTGTCGTAGGGAGACAGGACACCGGCGTGGTAGTTGACCAGCTCGGTCAGGGCATCGCCCTCCTCGATGATGGCCACGAAGCCACGGCTCTCGGTGCGCTCGGTGATATCAGCGGAGCTGACCAGCGAACCGAACTGCTTGTAGACGGGGGAGGCGGAGTTGGACTCGTCGCGGGCCTTGATGACACCGTCATAGATAACGCCGCTGATGGTGGTGGTCTTAACCTCACCGGTAGCCTCGTCGTCTGCGACGCAGTCGTAGTAGCGGGTGTTCTCAATGATACCGAAGACGGGGTAACGGACGGTCTGCTGGTAGGTACCGGTCAGCTTATGGTAAGCGTAGTCGGTGCCGTAGATCTTGGAGGCCACAGAGTAGGTGTTCTGATCGGCCAGATCCTCGAAGGCAAACAGGGCGCCCGAGCCGTCGGGGTAGAAGGTGTAGCCCTCATAGGCGTTGTTACCGGCGCCCATGTAGGGGAGGATGCTGACGTTGGTCAGCTGGAACTTGGACTCGTTGAAGCGGATACCGTTAGCGGGCATACGCACGGTGAATCCATCAGCGTCGAGGGTGTACTCCAGTGCCATCTTAAAGACGGGAGGGTTCTCCTCATCGCTGGTAAACTCGGTCATCATGTGGTCGTAGTCCATCTCCTCGTAGGAGTAGTTGGGACAAGCGGTCTTGATGACCTCCTCGATCTTCTCGATCTCCACGATGTTGGCGGTGGGGTCGAGGACGTAGATGTCGTACTTGCTAACGATGGGGAAGGAGTCGAGCAGGTCTTCCTTCAGACGGTCGGAAGAGCACTCGTCCAGATCCTTGTACACGAAGTAGGACATCTGCTTGCAGAGGTAGAAGGAGGCGGACTGCAGGGGGTGACCCGGCTCGTCCTTGAACTTCTTGGCATCCTCATAGGAAACGCCGTAGTACTCCTCCATGGGCGCCTGGATCATGGTCTCAAAGCGCTCCTTCTCCATACGGCGGGGGACCAGACGTCTGGCCTCCTCACGACCGATGGTGTACTCCACACGGATACCGTTCTTGATGTTCTTGACCTTGATCTGGTCGCGGAGTGCGGCGTACTCGTAGGAGGAGTACTCGCGCTCACGGCCGTTCTCGGTGAACTTAACGATGATCTGGGAGAGGATCTGATTCTTGACGCTGTCAGACGCGGTGGACACGCCGACATCATAGGGGTTGGTGAACAGGATCTGACCGGTAGCCAGGTCCTTGACGGCAACCTCACCGGACTTCTCATCTGCGTAGATGGAGTAGTTCCCCTTGGTGGTCTTGAGCTTCATGGTTGCCAGCTTATCCTCGGGAGAGCCGTAGATCGTCGAGATATAATCCTCGATCAGGACCTCGTCCTCATCTCCCGTGGACTCCTCGGTTGCCTCTGCTGCGGATGCGGTGATCACGGAAAAGCTTCCAAACACGCCGCAAAGCATCAGAACAGCCAAGAAGAGTGACATGAGTTTTCTAAAATTCATCATTGTATTCTCCTATTTGCGTTATAGTCTGTACTGAATCTCGTCAACGATATTGGTGACCAAACCGACAATCTTACCGACAAGAGTGGTGAACAGAACGGCCAGGAACATGATGAACACCATACCGACCACGGTACCGATGACGGTAATGATGTTCTTACCCATGGAATAATCATGGGTGACCATGGTGCCGAAGAAGAGCAGCAGACCCAGCCAGATGAAGGCGAAGGTGCTGATGAAACCGATGATATCGGTCTCGGTGGTGATGCAGAAGTTGGAATAGATGGTGGTGGGGATGACCAGCAGCGGGATGGGCAGCAGGCAGTAGCCGGCGGCCACGAAGATATCCTTAAAGCTGCCTTCACCCTCGAACAGGGTGGTCAGACACCAGTTAGCCAGCACGAACAGGAACAGGGGGACCAGAACGCCGAAGACCTGCGCCCAAAGGGATGCAAGGCTTGCGTAGGGATCCAGGAGGTAGCCCTGACCGATAGCCTGGTAGTAGAAGGTGGCGATGGCCAGAACGATGAAGAAGATCGCGCCGCGGACGGAGCCTCTCTTCTCGTGCTTCAAATCCCAGAAGCCGTCGAAGGGGTGGAAGATGATGTGGAAGCCGTATGCGATCTCCTGGCCGAAGGTGCGCTTCTTACCGGAGGTTGCCACGCGCTTGTTGATCTTGCCCATCCACTTGAAGAAGAGCATGACCGCCACGATGATGCCGACGATGATCAGGAGCAGAAGCAGGAAGTAGGTGGACATCCACTCCTTACGCAGCTCCTTGTAGGAGTTAGACCAGTTATCGGTGTCGTAAGCCGACTCGAAGTAGGTCAGGGAGTTGGCGTAATCCTTGTTACGGTACATAGCCTGGCCGATACCGACGTAGGCGGAGTCGAAGTTGGAGTTACGCTTCAGAACGTCGGTCCAGAGGTTGATGGCCAGATCGAAGTCCTGGGTGGCCTCGGCGGCGATAGCGTCCAGCAGGATGTCGCCGTACTCGGTGCGCTGGAAGACGGTGATGTTATCGTTGGTCTTATCCAGGACCAGCATGGTCTCGCCCTGGTAGGCGATGGCCTCGATGGAGCCCAGGTTACCCAGCATGGTACCGTTGTCACCGAAGGCGAACAGCAGGTTACCGTCGAAGTCGTAGGTGTAGATACGGTTTCTCTTCTCGTCGATGATGGACCAGGTGTCCTCGGGACCCACGGCGGCATCGATGATGGTGGAAACACCGGTGATCTCGTCGGTGGAGCGGCTGGAGAAGTCGATCTCACCGGCGGGCATCCAGAAGCCGTTACGTCTCATGATCTCCGCGCCGTTGGCGTTCAGGAGCTTGACGGGGGAGTTGGTACCGGACTTATCCTTACCGGTGATCGCGCCGGAGACAGCACCCTCGTCGATGGTAGAGGTGGTAACGTAAACCAGACCCTTGTTCTTGTTGATGGTGATGTTGTTAAACTCAGTAGAGACCTTCTGCTCGGAAGCCTCGCGCTGCTCCTTGGTCTGGAAGCGGCGCCAGATGATCTCCCATGCGGACATCTGGACGGCCTGGGCACCGATGAAACCGGTGAACTCGCCCTCGTCAGTCATGACGATGATACCCTGGTAGGTGGTGGAGGACACCACGTACAGACGGTTGTAGGCGTCCACGGCCATAGCCACGGGCTTATAGACCGAATCCTGATCGAACAGGGAGGACTCAGGCTCCTCGACGATGCGCTGGAAGTTACCGAGCTCATCGAAGACCACGATACGGTTGGAGCCGGTATCGCAGACCCAGATCAGCTTGCCGTACTTCTCGTTGGGCTCGGAGACGAACACGCCCTGGGGAGCGGTGAGCTTATCCGGAACGCCCTGGTCGTTGGAGAACTCGGAGATGGTGAAGTTGACCTTGTAGTAACGGTCCAGCACCACGATACGGTTGTTACCGGTATCGGCGATGTAGACGTTGCCGGCCTCATCGGTGACCATGTCACCGGGGTTCTCGATGGGAAGCTCCAGACCCATGTAGTCCGAGCCGACCGAGTTGATCGCGGTGTAGGCATCGGGGGAGTACAGAGCTTCGCCGTACACATCGTACACGTAGGTCTGATAGGCGGAGCCGGCACTTGCGGTGACGCAGAAGGCGGTCAGCACCATCAGAATGGCGCAGAAGGTACAGAGAATCTTATTCAAATTCTTCATTATTATATATACCTCCTGATTAGTCTTTCATACCCGAGGAACCCATCGTCTCGATGATGTTCGACTGGGAAATGATGAAGATGATGATGGGGACCAGCATCATGATCACCTGGGATGCAGCACCTGCGCCCGCACGCTTGATACCACCGGCCAGGATCTGACCGATCGCGTAGTTGAAGGACTTGTACTGCTCGGAATAGATGTACATGGACGCGCCTGCGTTCCACAGACCCTGGAAGGAGTAGATGATCAGAGTCAGCCATGCGGGCTTAACCATGGGCATGGCGATGATCCAGAAGATCTTCAGCTCCTTCGCGCCATCCAGACGGGCGGACTCCAGGACGGAGTCGTTGACGTTGGTATCCATGAACTGCTTCATCAGATACAGACCCAGGGAGGAGCACCATGCGGGGACGATCAGAGCCCAGTAGGTATCCAGCCAATGGAGGGCGGACATCAGAATGAAGGAGGTGATGGCGGTAACGGTTGCGTTGAACATCAGGGACATCTGGACGGTCTGGAACATGAGGTCGCGGCCGGGGAACTTGATCTTTGCCAGGGCGTATGCGGCCAGGGAGGCGAGGAACAGGTGGCCCGCGGTACCGGCGACTGCTACCAGAACCGTGTTAAAGATGTAGCGGGAGAAGGGAACCCAGGAGATGTTCATCAGGGTGAACAGATCCTTGAAGTTCTTCAGGGTGGGGGACATAACGTAGAAACGAGGGGGGTACATCCACAGCTCATCCAGAGGCTTCAGAGACTGCATGACAACGTAGACCATGGGCAGGAACATGAACGCGCCCAGAATGACAAGGATGACCGAAATTCCGGCGTCGCCGCCCGCGGAGCGGGCGAGGACGACCTTATGCTTTCTTGTTCTTAATTTTGCCATATCAAGTACCTATCTTCGAGAGAATTCTCTTAACGAGCATATTGGCACCGATCATCATAAGGAACAGAATCACGGCGATAGCGGACGAATAACCGATCTCGTAACGCATTCCACCATAGTCATTCAAATGGTGCATGATGGTATGTGCGCAGTAGTTGACCGAGGGGAAGCCTGCCAGAGCGTCGACGATACCGCCGAAGCCGAATGCGCCGGTGATGGACATGATAGCACCGAACATCAGCTGAGGCTTCATGGAAGGAAGGGTGATGTAGTACAGCTCCTGCCAACGGTTCTTGACACCGTCCACGGCGCCGGCCTCGAAGAGGGCTCTGTCGATACCCTGGAGACCTGCGATGAATGACAGGAAGGAGGTACCAAGGGAGGTCCACAGGGAGACGACGATACACAGAGGCATGACGTACTTCTCATCCTTGAACCAGTTGATCTCGGTCTCGATCAGACCCAGCTTCATAAGGGTTGCGTTTGCCCAACCGTAGGAGTCGGACGAGAACAGAGTACCCCAAATCAGGTAGACCTGACCGGAAATGGAAGGTGCGTAGAAGACCAGGGTGACCAGTGCGCGGATCTTGGGAGGCAGCTCGTTGATGAACCATGCGACCAGGTAGGACATGATGTAGGAAGCGGGGCCCACGATGCACGCGAAGATGAAGGTGTTCTTGATGGCGATGAGGAAGATATCGTCGTCGAAGAACAGGGTAACGTAGTTTTTCAGCCAAACGATGTTGGGGAACTCCAGCATGTTAAAGTCCGTAAAGCTGATGACGATGGAAAGCACGACCGGCACGACGGTGAAGAGGGTGAACAGAATCATGTACGGAGCGACCATGAGGTAGGCGACCCAGTTCTGTCTGATCTCTTTGAGCTTCCATTGAGTCTTGGTAAGCTCACGCGAGGCGGCTTGCTTTGAAGCCTGTTTTGTAGCCATTTACTCTCTCTCCTTATATAGATTGAAGTGATGGGAACGCGATGGGGATCAGACACCGGTGAGGCGGGCGGCATCCTCCAGGAAGTCGACCATGCACTTCAGCTGGGTGGCCAGCTGCTCGGTGTTCTCATAGACCTCATAGGAGAAGCACTTGCGGATCTTCTTCTTGTCGGCCTTAGTCAGGCTGGTATCGGTCATATCGTAGCCCATGACCTCAGTTCTGTCCGCGATGAACTTGGAGCCGTCGGGATCCATCTGCTGGTACAGAGCCTTGACAGCCTCGGCTGCGAATGCCAGCTCAGCGGCATCGTCGCTGCGGACAGCCTTCTCGATCTGGACCATCAGATCCTCGTACTCGGCCTTGAACTCATCATCCTCACGGATGTAGCCGACCAGCTCGGTGATCTGAGCCAGACGCTTGGTGAGCAGATCCTTGTACTCGTTCACACCGTCGGAGAGGGTCTCCAGGTTGAACTCGTTACGCTTACGCTCGATCTCCTTATTAATGGTATTAATGTAGGCAAGCAGAGCGTCGGAGGGGTTGGCCTTGTCGTTGTAGGCGCTGAGGAACGCGAAGTTGGTGTAACGGTCGATGATGTAGGCACCGGGGTAGTTGGGCACGGAACCCAGGTTGTTGAACTGGTTCTGGATCTGCTCCAGCTCGGAGGTGGTCCAAGGCAGGGACGCCAGAGCGTTCTTGTTGGACACGGCCTGCTTTGCGGAGGGACCCATGATGGCGACCATCTCGTTGGAGAAGCCGACCTGGCAGTTCTCGCCGGTGTACCACTTCATGAACTCCCAAGAGCTCTCGACCTTGTCGCAGCCCTTGACCATGACGGTAGCGGAGACACCGGAGATGGACACGTTGTTGATGATGGGCTTGCCATCCTCGTCGTAGCCGTTGATCTCACCGGGCAGAGGCATGAACTCCCACTTACCCGTGATCTCGGTAGCGAAGACCTTCAGCTGGTTGTACAGACCGGTGTAATCACCGAGCAGGATGGGCATCTCACCGGTACGGAAACGGTTGGCCGCATCGTACTGGTAGGGGAAGGAATACATGGTGAAGAGGTTACACATCTTCTCGAAGGCACCCAGACCCAGCTTGGAGTCCAGGTTGATGCGCATACCGTCATCAGCGAAGAGGTCGCCGCCCTGCTGGTACAGGAAGATCTTGTAGTCGGTGGACAGACCGATCTGCATGTTGTTGGCCTGCAGGGTAGGAATGGTAGCCATAACGTCGTCCCAGGTCTTGGGGACCTCCAGGCCGAGGTCGGCCAGGATGTCGATACGGACGAACATCATGGGGAAGCCCTGGGTCTCGGGCAGACCGTAGTAGTGCATCTGCTCGTCGGCGTCCTCGATACCAAGGACGATCATAGCGGCCTCATTAAAGTTATTGGTAGTAAACTCCTCGAAGTCCTCGTTGGTCTCAATGTTGAGCAGAGCGGAACGGATAGCGTAGTTGATCACGTCGCCCTGTCCCAGACCCAGATACACGTCAGGGCCGGAGCCTGCCAGGATGGAGGGGAGGAGGGTACCGCCGGCGACCAGCTTCAGGTCGATGGCGATGTTGGTGTTAGGGGTGAAGTCGTTGTTGATGAGGTTACGGTAGACCTGAGACTGGTCACGGGCGGTAGCCAGCCAGACCTCGGTAGCGGTCTCATCGGTCTCCTCCAGAGCGCCCATGCTGTTGTAGTCGCGCACGAAGGAGGTGAAGAAGCCCTTGACCTCATGGAGGAAGGTCTGGAAGAAGTTAGGAGTTGCCTTGGGCAGTTCCTTGGGATCGTCGGTAGCGGGCTGGATCTGGATGAAGTCCAGCTGCAGGGGCTGGGTCTGGGCATCCGACAGGAATGTACCCAGCGTACCGATGTAGGACTTGAGGTTGGTCAGGTTCTTTGCCACCTCGTCGTCATCGGTACCCATCTCCTCCAGGAGTCGGGCGACCTTCTCCAGGGTAGCCACGTTGGAGGACTTCTCACCGGCGATGACGGTCAGCTCCTCAGCCAGCTTGTAGAGGTTCTGAGACTGGATGACCATGTCGACCATAGTGTCGGGCATGACCTGGGAGAAGCCGTAGTCACGGTAGCTGTCGGGGGTGATACCGGTCAGCTTGATGATGTTCAGGTAGTCGTTGTTGATGGCATTCAGGATATCCTCAACGCGGCGGACCACGTCGCCCATCTTACCCAGAGTGACCTCCAGGCGGATGGTGTAGACAACATCCTTCTCCAGGTAGACCTCGTAGGTCTCCTGCTTGTCATCCTTGTCGATCTCGCCGTCACCGTTGACGTCGGCCTTACCGGCGGCCAGCTCGGTGACCTGCCACTCGGCACTGTAATCATAGGAAAGCTTCAGAGCCTCCTCGAAGGGAGCGCCGTTGTAGTAGCCCTTGGCACCGGTGTCCAGGCCCTCGCTGAAGAGGTACAGGGAACGGCAGGTAGACATACCGTCCAGCACGTCCTGGCGGAAGCGGGCAACGATGTCGTACATACCCGAGGTGGACACCTTGAAGCGGTACTCAACCCACTGACCTGCGGTAGCCCACTTGTCGCCGCCGATGGTGTTCAGCACGGAGCAGGTGGTGTCGGTGGGGGAGTTGATGGCGCAGGAGCGATCCTCAACAGGGTAGATGGTCTTGTTGGACATGACGTTGGCCAGCTCGGCCTCGATCTTGATGGTGTCCTGACCCTTGGGCTCGTTTGCGTACTTGGCCTTGTACTCCTCGTAGGTAGCCAGCTTCTCGATGGGATACAGGGTGATGGCCTTGATGGACATGGGCTCGTTCTGGCCCTGGAGGGTGATCTTGTTCTCACCGGACTTCAGAACGAACTCGAAGTTGGTGGTGTAGTAGCCGCTGGAGTCCTTGAGGTAGTAGGTCATCCAGGCGGGTTTGTCCGAGGTAGTGGGTCGGATCTCGTTGTTGGTGATGTCTCGCTGCAGGAAGCGAACCTGGTAGGTATCTGCGAACTCGGACATCTCCTGGGTCACGAAATCGGGGAACCCGATCTTGACCTTGCCGTCCTCAACACGGACGTCGGTGTAACCGACCTCCTTTGCGGCGGCGGCCAGGGACTCGGCAGTCTCGCCCTTGCCGGGAACGATGGTAGCGTCAACATAGTTGTTGACCCAACGCTTGGGCAGAGTGAGGAAGCGGGCCTCTGCGAAGGGGACCTTATCGTTGATCTTCAGAATACGCTCGATGGAGGTGGAGCGGTTCTGATCGGGGTAGTACTCGATCTTGATCGCGTACTTGGCGGTCTCGGGAACGTTGACCGTCCAGGAGACCTCGCCGTTGGCGGGGGTATACAGCGCGCTTTCGCCGTCCTTGGTCTGCATCTCGAAGCCCTTGTCCTCGGTAGAGAACTGGTCGATGGGCACCTCAACGGTCTGAGTTGCGCCGGGAACATTGGCGTTCTTGTCGGAGTATTCCTCGTACGAGATCGCGTTCAGGAGCTCGCGGAGTTCTTCCAAAGAAACGTCGGTGATGGAGCCTCCGGAGCCCTCGGCGTCCGAAGCGGAAGCGAAGATGACCGCGTTGCCCAGAAGCATGGTCAGGCAAAGCAGGAATGCCGCTATCCGAGTGAATTTCTTTTCCCTCATTACACTTTTCCTCCTGTGTGGATTTTAGCCTACGGCTCGGGAAAAACCGTAAACCAGGCGGGTATGATGCTGCCGTCAACATACCGTGATGCGGAAGTACCGTTCCTTACCTCTCCTGCGCGTCCGCCGGTATCGGCCTTCCCGGCAGTCGGGCACTCATGGGGGCGGATCACGCAGAGGTAGGCGTGACCGCGCCATGGGCTCTCAGCCGAAAACAGCGAGACACATATGGGGCAGGACAGGCAGAATTTTTTCGGTTTTCCTTGTCGGGAAAGGAGCTTTGCCCCCTGACCGTCACCCTATTGCGGTCGGGGAGCTAAGCCGCCTCAAGCGGCGCGGAATTCCGAGTCAAATCCGTGCGGAACGGTTGCATTACACCCTAATTTGACCCTGTTATGATACCACAAAAAGGCCAAAAAGTCAAGGGTCGGATGGGTTTCATACATATATATGGAAACCAAAAATCAGCCAAAACGCCCATTCACAGTTTGTTCATACATGCTTTCTCTACAGTCGCAAGCCTTGCCACACAATCAGAAGACCGTTTCAAGGACGAGGCAATTTGAACGAAAAGTAAAAATTGCGGGGACGATTTTCTTTTGTTTACAGTTCGTTCAAGTTTCGTTTTTGAATGTTTACAATTTATCACTTTTATCTTTACTTTTTTCACACAAGTTCCCGCCGCTTTTCACGGTCACGACACCGTAATTTGAAAAACGGTCGCTTGACGGCCATGTGCAAACTGCACAATTTTGAGGGCTGTTTTTCTACGTGTTGGCGAGTTGCACAAAAATGACGAGTGGCTGGTATTTTCTGCCTTTTTGTTGACTATTTCAACCATTTTCTGTTATTTTATGGCAAATTTCGAGCAGTCTATTGCTTTTCGGGAGTATGTGTGGTATACTGTATGCAGACGCGGAAGACGCGGTGCTTCCCTTCCCCAACGCGGAGGAGAACCGCCCCAGAGCTTCCCCTGACACCCCCTTGAAAGGAGCCCTAACCTATGAAAGAACGCCTCTATCCCCGCGCCACCGTCACCCCCAAGGGGGAGAAAGCCCTCCGCGGCGGCCACCCCTGGACCTACGCCGACGAAGTCACCTCCCTCTCCGCCACCCCTGAGGACGGCGGGCTGGTGGACGTTTACTCCAATAAAGACAAGTATCTGGGCACAGGCTTTTACAACAGCCACTCCAAGATCCGCATCCGTCTCCTCTCCCGTAACGCCAACGACCGTTTCGACGAGGCCTACTGGGAGCGCTCTCTCCGCTACGCCGTGGCCTACCGCCGCACCGTCATGGGGGAGACCGACTTCAAGTGCTGCCGCCTCATTTTCGGCGAAGCCGACGGCTTCCCGGGGCTGACCGTGGATCGCTTTGAAAACGTCCTAGTGGCGCAGGTGCTCTCCCTGGGCATCGAGAGGGCCAAGGATATCCTCTTCCCCACCCTCGTCCGCATCCTCCGCGAGGAGTTTAGAGCCGAGATCGATACCCTCTACCTCCGCAACGACGTAGCCATCCGCGAGCTGGAGGGCATGGAGCAGTACACAGGGTTCTATGCGTGTAACCCCCTGCATTTGCGCTCCGAGGAGGAGGAAAAGGCCGCCTCCGCCGCCGAGGGACGGGATTTCGGCACCACCACCATCACCGAGAACGGCATCCGGTACACCGTGGATTATATCAATGGACAGAAGACAGGCTTCTTCCTGGATCAGAAGTACAACCGCCGCGCCATCCGACAGATCAGCGAGGGCAAGACCGTGCTGGACTGCTTCACCCATACGGGCTCCTTCGGCCTCAACGCCGCCGCGGGCGGGGCAAAGAAGGTGGTCTCGGTGGACATCTCCGCCGATGCCCTGGCCATGGCGCAGAAGAACGCCGATGCCAACGGTCTTTCGGATCGCATTGAATATGTTGAAGCCGACGTGTTCGACTACCTCAAGACCCTCTCCGAGGCGGGGCGTAAGGCCTGTCCCTACGATTTCATCATCCTGGATCCTCCCGCCTTCACCAAGAGCCGCGACACCCTCCGCAACGCCATCAAGGGCTACCGCGAGATCAACGCCGCCGCCATGCGCCTGCTTCCCCGCGGGGGCTATCTGGCCACCTGCTCCTGCTCCCACTTCATGACCGACACCTACTTCAAGCAGATGCTCCACAACGCCGCCGAGGACGCGGGAGTGTCCCTGCGGCAGATCGAGGCGAGACAGCAAGGGCCGGATCATCCCATCCTCTGGAACGTGCCCGAGACAGATTATTTGGGATTTTATATCTTCCAGATTGTGTAAAAGCGGTCATTTTTCCATAATACGTTAATTTCTAAACTTCTCGTTAACCAAAAACAGCGTGCTTTTCTTGTTTGAATAAAGGAGAGAGCCATGAAGCCCATTAAGGACATCCGCATCTACAAGAGCCGTATCCCCAATATAAACGGGAATCCCCTCCCTTCCGAAAGTCATTTTACAAACGATCCCCATTGTGCCGCCATCCGCCGCATCGCCATGAAGCTGAACGAGCGCGGGTTCTCCCTGGGAGACTTCGATCATCTGTACATCAATTTCACGACCTGCGCCGTGGAGGGCGGCGTGGCCCTTTCCAAGCGGAGTGTAGACACCTATCATCCTTGGTTTCGCTACATGGATATCCATATCGACGATGCCCTTTACGACAAGCTGGACGGCACCGAGTCCAAGGCGGATTTTTGCGAGATCCTCCGACTGTTGGAGGTAGCGCTCAACAAGGCCGCATCCCCTGATGACCCCAAGGCCGCCGCTACCATCCGCGCCGCCATGGAAGAAGCTCTGGAGCTGGGAGAGCAGATGCGGGTGCGTTACAAGGAAAAGCAAACGGCTACACGGCGGGCGGTGATCTTCCTCCGCTGTGCCGACGACGGGTGGTTCTTCCCTCTTTTGCAGGTGTACGGCTCCGAAGGCGTTCTCCTCTTTGAGTCTGATCTGCCCAAGACCATCGACCTCATGAGCCTCGGAGAGATCCAGGTCAGTGCCAAGCGTGTCACGGTCAAGCCGCGCCAAAATGCTATTGCTGAATACCTGGGGTTGAAACCCATTACTTTCAATTACTGATACAGCAGAAAGGAGTCCCCATGTACATCACCGTCCCCGACGACCGTATCGTCGCCGTCAACCGCCCCCGTTTCGGAGCTGAGAACGAGGAAGCCTCCATCATCTACCGCGACGGGCAGGGAGAGCTTCACAAAATCGACCTCGCCGTCTGCGTGGAGAATTACTGCAAGGAGCGGGGCATCGATCCCACGGGCGTGACCTGCGTGGGGGAGCGGAACTGCATCGAGGGCTACTTTGAATTCTGGACGTCCGGCATGAAGACCCGCGTCGTGTTCCCGAAACGGCACCTCCTGGAAAGCAAGCGGCACAGATACGAGCGGTTCCGCTCCTTCCAATGCCTTTTGACCGAAATGGGGTACAGCACCCTCGATCTGACGTGACCACCCCAAGCACGGGTGGGGGCGCACCTACGCGTGCGCCCTCTTTTTGTATCATCTCCCCAAAATATCCTTCCATATACTTGACATATCCATGGATCTTTGCTATAATAGAGCCACCAACTATGAAAGGCTCCCCCTCTTGCGGGGAAACGGTACTTACAATGGGAAAGATCACATTCATGGGTGCAGGCAGCACCGTATTTGCCAAGAACGTCATCGGCGACTCCATGTGCTGTGAGGCGCTCCGCGATTTCGAGTTCGCTCTGTACGACATTGACCCCGAGCGACTGGAAGAGTCCTACATCATGGTCACGGCGCTCAATAAGAATATCAACGAGGGCCGCGCCAAGATCTCCAAGTATCTGGGTATCCCCCAGCGCAAGGACGCTCTCCGCGGGGCTGACTTCGTGGTGGATGCCATCCAGGTAGGCCTGTACGATCCCTGCACCATCATCGACTTTGAGGTGCCCAAGAAGTACGGTCTCCGCCAGACCATCGCCGACACTCTGGGCATCGGCGGTATCTTCCGCTCCCTGCGTACCATCCCCGTTCTCCACGATTTCGCCGAGGACATGGCCGAGGTCTGCCCCAATGCCTGGTTCCTGAACTACACCAACCCCATGGCTACTCTGGCGGGCTACATGCAGCGATACACCCCCATCAAGACCGTGGGTCTCTGCCACAGCGTGCAGGTCTGCGCCGATTCCCTTCTGAACGGCGTGGGCATGACCGACGTCAAGCGGCCCCTCAAGCAGAAGATCGCGGGCATCAACCACATGGCATGGCTCCTGGAGCTGCAGGATGCCGACGGCAACGACCTGCTCCCCGAGGCGCACCGCCGCGCCATTGAGATCCTGGAGCAGTACCCCAAGGGTCACGGCGATCTCGTCCGCTACGAATACATCCGCCGCCTGGGCTACTACTGCACCGAGTCCTCGGAGCATAACGCCGAGTACAACAATCTCTTCATTAAGTCCAAGTACCCCGAGCTGATCGAGCGCTACAACATCCCGCTGGACGAGTATCCCCGCCGCTGTGTGAATCAGATCGCCAACTGGAAGTCCGCCAAGGAGCATTACCTCGCCGGTGACATCTCCCACAGCCGCACCCACGAGTACGCTTCCTATATTATGGAGTCCATGGTGACCAACACCCCCTACCGCATCGGCGGTAACGTCATCAACAAGGGTCTGATCACCAACCTCCCCGCCGAGGCCTGCGTAGAGGTGCCCTGTCTCGTGGACAACGCGGGCATCCAGCCCACCGTGGTAGGCCGCCTGCCTCTCCAGTGCGCCGCCATGAACATGACCAACATCAACGTCCAGCTCCTCACCATCGAGGCCGCCGTGACCCGCAAGAAGGAGGCCGTCTACCAGGCCGCCATGCTGGATCCTCACACCTCCTCCGAGCTGTCCATCGACGATATCGTGGCCATGTGTGACGATCTGTTTGAGGCGCACAAGGATTGGCTGCCCGAGTACCGTTGACACGATACCCATTTCACTCCCACTTGCCGTACAAAACAAGCGGGAGTTCACCAAATCGAAATGTAAAGCAGGACTAACCCATGAATTATTTCAACAAGATCAAGACGCAAAAGTATCTCAAGTTGATACCAGAAGATATTTCCTCCCTTTTGTTTCTTTCAACAAAATCATCTATCGCGGCAACCGGGATGATTGACCCAAGTGTTCTCTATGTGGATCTTGGAATAAAGAAAAACTCCTATTATTCCGATAGTACAGAACCGTTTTCCACTAAAGTATCCTACTATACATTGTCTCCATTTCAGCGCTATTGTTACCTTGAGTATTTGCAAGATCCTCTTTCGTTCAAAAGCAAAAATAACACAAACCTATCCCTGTTTACCATGTCTCTTGAACGCGCATTGAACGAAGGGAACTTTCAAAATGCTTTTGATATGTTTGATTCGCTTCGTATCACCCATATCGACAACAAGGCTTTTATCAAGCACACAAACGAGTTGCTCATTAAGGTCTGTATATTAAAAAAGAAATATGACCATTTAGAGCAAATCTTTGTCAATTGGGATGTTTTTGGAACCCCAACTTTCCCCTTCGATTTACTTGTTTTAGCCAAGGGATTACTGGACGATATTATTACGGCTTCTGACATTATTGACTATCAGCATCTCTTTTTCAATAGAACATTGTCCTGTTCGCAAGAAAGATCTGCTGAACTCCTATCCGAACAGTTACAAAAATACTTTGGGACTCCATACTTTGAAGCGTCAAATTTTCTCCCAGAATCAGCAAGTTTGGCTATTTCAGAAATTGAAGTTTATTCAAATTCCTGTTTGTCCAACAACAAAATTAGAGTTCCACATTTTTCTGAATCTCCTTTGTTGCTGGAATCCTTGAGAATCTGCTTCGAATCCATTGAAGAAACTTTGAGGCAAGAGGAAGAAAAAAAGAAACAAGACGCCGAAGAACAAATGGAAAAGTGGAAAAGAGCAGGTCTCAAAAAATCTGATGTCACATATTCCATATGCGGTGCAGACTTAAGTGAAAACGAGAAATTATTTTTCGAGGCATATACCTCCGCATTAGACGGCATAGTTCCCATTGAAAAAATAAAATTAACGCAGGGAAATATGCACTTATGGTTTCACTACGGAATTAATACCATTGGAGGCGTAAAACTGCGAGGACGCAAATACAAACTGTATAGTCCCTTTTTGGATCGTCCTCGAGATATTGAGTCCATTGATGAAGCTATCAGTGATGTTAAAAGTTGGGCGGCTTATGTGGCTCAACAAATCAAAAGAGGAAAATATGTCATTTTCGATGATTAAGATTCGTGCATTATTCAGATCCATGTGCGACGACCTCTTCGAGGCTCACAAGGATTGGCTGCCCGAGTACAACTAATACGCCTTTCCCCTCATCAGGGCATCTTCGGGTGCCCTGTTTTTTATTTATTCTGTCCAAATTTTCTCCCAGGTTTTTGTTCCTTCCTCCAAAATCGCTTTATCTCGCTAAATTGTTAAAGTTTCCTATTGACAAACACACTCCCCTGTGCTATAATGTGGCACATACCGAAAAGCCCACACCAAAAAGTGCTTTTCAAAACAACCGAAAAGAGGAATTTTACCATGAAAAAGATCCTTTCCATCGCCCTGGCCGTGCTGATGCTGACCTTCGCTCTGGTCGCCTGCGACAAGCCCACCGACTCCGGCCTCAACTACGGCAAGGAGTGCCTGTCCGTGGCCACCCAGCTGGATGCCCTGAACGGTCTCGTGAAGGGTGATGCCGATATCGCCGTCATCGACTCGGTCATGGCCGGCTACTACATGAAGAGCGTGGACACCTTCAAGGACTACCAGGTTCTGGAGAACGTGGTTCTGGCCGAGGAGAAGTACGGTATCGCCGCCAAGAAGGGCAACGATGCTCTGATGAGCAAGGTCAACGAGGCCCTCATTGCCCTGGTGGACACCGAGTACAAGACCGTCGCCGACACTTACGGTCTCACCACCGAGCTGTTGGTCAAGGCTGACACCGTCAACCCCTACGCTTCCGCTACCGACGGCTCTTGGGACAAAGTCGCCGCCGACAAGAAGGTGGTCATCGGCTACACCCTGTTCGCTCCCATCGCCTACAACGAGGGCGACGGTGCTGACGCTGTGCTGAAGGGCTTCGATATCGATCTGGCCAAGGCCGTGTTCTCCTACCTGAACAACAAGTATTCCACCGAAGTGGCCGTTGAGTTCATCATCATCGACTGGAACCAGAAGGAGTCCATGCTGGAGAACGGCTCCATCGACCTGGTCTGGAACGGCATGACCATCACCCCCGAGCGCGAGGCCGAGATGTGCATCTCCGTCCCCTACCTGGCCAACAAGCAGGTCGCCGTCATCAAGAAGGCCGATGCCGAAAAGTACGCCGCCGCCGATGCCGCCGCCTTCGCCGCCAAGGCCAAGGATGCCATCATCATCGTGGAGACGGGTTCTGCCGGTGAAGAGCTGGTCAAGCCTGTTCAGTAAGATTTCCCATACGCCGAAAGGGGCTTTGCAAAAAGCCCCTTTCGATTGAAAAGTTCAAGTAAGGAAACAGTTTATCTTTATGAATACATGGTCCGTTCTATATGACCTCTGTGTGGGCTTCGGCGTAACGCTGAAGCTTTTTGCGCTTACATTGGTCATCTCCATCCCCCTGGGTCTGCTCTTCGCCGTCTTCTCCATGGTGAAGTTCAAGCCCGTTTCCTACCTCATGAAGGTCATCATCTGGATCGTGCGGGGTACTCCCCTGCTCCTGCAGTGCGTGGTGGTCACCTTCATCCCCTCGGTGCTGCTCAAGATCCCCAACAAGGACTTTGCCGCCGCTCTGGGTATCGACACCATGGCGGATCTCCAGTTCGTCTTCGTGCTGGCAGCCTTTGCGCTGAACTACGCCTGCTACTTCGCCGTGATCTACGAGGGCGGCATCAAGGCCATCCCCAAGGGTCAGTACGAGGCGGGACAGGTGCTGGGTATGACCAAGACCCAGATCTTTTTCCGGGTGGTGCTGATGCAGATGGTGCGCCGCATCGTCTCCCCCATGAGCAACGAGGTCATCACCCTGGTCAAGGACACCGCCCTGGCCCGCGCCCTGTCGGTGATCGAGATCATCGCCATCGCCTACGAGAAGGTCAACAAGTACGCGGTGCTGACCCCTCTGCTCTACGCGGGTCTGTTCTATCTGGCCTTCAGCGGCCTGCTCACCCTGCTTTTCCACCTGCTGGAGAAGAAGCTGAGCTACTACACGGTATAAGGAGGACAACACCATGGAACAGAACTTCTTATCCGTCAAGGGCATCCGCAAAAGCTTCGGCAGCGTTGAGGTGCTGAAGGGCATTGACCTCTCCCTGAACAAGGGGGACGTGTTGGCCATCATCGGCTCCTCGGGCAGCGGCAAGACCACCCTGCTCCGCTGTCTCAACTTCCTGGAGACCCCCGACGAGGGTACCATCTCGGTGGGCGACGAGCTTCTTTTGGACGCATCCGACAAGCACACCCTGTCCGATGCCCAGATCCGCCGCAACCGTCTGCACTTCGGTCTGGTCTTCCAGTCCTTCAACCTCTTCCCCCAGTACACGGTACTGCAGAACCTCATGCTGGCCCCCTCCCTCGCCCTCAAGGACGAGGTCAAGGCCATCCGCAAGGAAAAAGGTCGACACGCCGCCCACACCTACAAGGTGGAGCAGCACGCCGCCATCCGCGAGAAAGCCCAGGCACTTCTTGCCCGCGTAGGGCTTGCGGAGAAGGCCAACGCCTACCCCTGCCAGCTTTCGGGCGGTCAGCAGCAGCGCGTGGCCATCGCCCGCGCCCTGTGTATGTCCCCCGATATCCTCTGCTTCGACGAGCCCACCTCCGCCCTTGACCCCGAGCTGACGGGGGAGGTGCTTTCGGTCATTCGCGGCCTGAAATCCTCCGACAGCACCATGATCGTGGTCACTCACGAGATGGAGTTCGCCCGATCCGTGGCGGACAGGGTCATCTTCATGGCGAACGGCGTGATCGAGGAGGAGGGCACCCCCGAGGAGGTCTTCGGGAATCCCAAGTCGGAGATCCTGCAGGGATTCTTGCATAAGTCTTTGGAAATGTAATAAAAAACTCCCTTACCGCTTGGCGTGATACTCTTAACGGAGAATTTGCGTGCACAAAATGTCGGCAGAGAACTTGTTTTCTCTGCCGACATGTGTTATAATGATATGGGTGATGCAAGTGGATAATAAAAAAGAATTTCCCAAGCGAAAAAGAAATCGTTTGGAAAATTATGACTATAGTTCCTGCGGTGCATATTTTATTACAGTATGTACGTTGGAAAAACAAAATTATTTTTGGGAAAATGTAGGGGCGATCATTGATCGCCCGCAAGACGTTGAATTGTCGACCTACGGAAAAATGGTCGATCAGGCAATACAAAATATCCCTTCTTCCTATCCTGCGTTGTCGCTTGAAAGCTATGTGATCATGCCGAATCATATTCACCTTTTAGTAAGAGTTTGCGCTGATGAATACGGGCGACCACTGGTCGCCCCTACAATGTCACGGGTTGTAAAACAACTGAAAGGGGTCGTTTCCAAACAAGTCGGGATCAGTATTTGGCAAAAATCATTCCACGATCATATTATCCGAAATCGTGAGGACTATGAAGAACATTTACGGTATATTTACGAAAACCCAATTCGTTGGTGCTACGACGAATTATATGTGGAAGAATAGAGGTATGGGCTTTGCCCTGTGCCTTTGTAAAACAAAGGCGAAACTGGCGATAAAACAGAATGATAAATAAGAATTTGTAGGAGAGATTCGCTATGTATAGAGAACTTATTGGAAAACTAATAGATGGGCATAATTGGGCTATGTTGCAAGAACCTTGCCCCGAAAAAGAGATTAAGAAGGCGGAGAAATATGTAGGTTTTACCTTCCCGGAAGAATTAAAAGCCTTATTACGAGAAACAAATGGAGACCATTGGTTTTTGCTTTCTGCAGATGAAATCGTCGCACAAGTAAAGAGAAACAGAGAAATTCTCGCAGAATATCTCGAGCCGGACGAATTTGAAGAAAAAGTAAATCGTTTCGTTTATTTTGCATCAAATGGTTGCGGTGATTATTACTGCTATCGTGTGCTTCCAGATGGCGAAACGGATGCCTCGGCAATATATATTTGGGAACATGAGCTTTTTGAAGTCCGTGAGGTCGCTAAGGATATTCCTGATTTGATAATCAAATATTATAATAACGAGGTGTAATGCAGTCAAATTCCAATTTATCAAACAGTACAACAATCCCCGACAGACCTAAAAATCTGTCGGGGTTAATTATTTGTTTACGGCGGAGCAAATATAAACAAACCAATTTATAATTTCTCCGATAAGAACATCACGCTTTGGGTAAGGGAGTTTTCGTTTGGCTTGGATTCAATGGAAAATCAGCCACCCCACCGTAAAGGAGAACAGGCAGGTGAGGGTGCCGAAGATGAACTCCTTGAAGGTGTGCCGCTTCATGACCAGAGACGCCCACAGAATGGCGGCCCAGCAGAGAGCCCCCACGATGATCCCCCACACGCCCAGGAAATACCCCGAGTAGACCAGAGGCCCCGCGACCGAGCAGGCATGGCCGCTGATGCGCACCTTGAAGACCTTGTTGCCGATGAGGATGATGACCACCGAAAAGAGGTAGCCCGCATAGATGTGCATGAGTCCCGTACCCACCTGGGCAATGAGGCCATAGACGAACACGCCCACGTAGCCCACGGTGGAGAAGTACATGGCCAGGGAGCGTTGCCCCTCCCTTCCCTTCCTGCGGAGAGCGGGGATCATGGCCGACACGGGGTAGGCCAGCACGGGGAGGATCGTCAGCCCCGCGAGGGAGACCACGAACTCCACGGGCGTAGCGAACACGTCATCGCGGAGGGTAAAGAGCAGAACCAGGAGGATGCCCACCATCACAGGGGGGACGGACACGATACGTACGATGTGGGCGAGGATCAAATGAAAGGGCTTTTTCGTCACGGGGTTACCTTCTTTTCATGTGGAATTCAAGGGCATCGGGGAAGCGGTGTTACATGGGCATAACCCATTGATACGAAAGGATCTTTGTAATCAGCGGATCTCCACGCGGGAGGTCTTCAGAACGCGGACGGGAACCTCGGAACAGATCTCCCCGCACAGCGCGGAAAGGCGGGTAAGAACGGGAGCCTCGGTGTGGTAGTGCCCCGCCATGACGAGGTTGATGTCACCGTAGGGCGCGTCGCAGAGCTGGTGGTAGCGAAGCTCACCCGTCACGTAGGTATCGGCTCCGACGGCCACGGCGGCGGCAACATCGTCATCCCCCGCGCCTCCCACCACGGCCACGCGGCGGACGGTCCTCCCACAGCCCGCGAAGATCACAGCGGGGAGGTCAAGGGCGGTCTTGAGGGTCTGAATGAACTCGTCGGCGGTCATCTCACGGGGGAGATCACCAACCCGACCGATGGGCTTGCCCGCGGGGTTGGAGTCATCCCCGAAGGGTTCGATGTTCGTTAATCCCAAATCGGCGGCGAGGCAGTCGTTCACCCCTCCGTCGGCGGCATCCAGGCGGGTATGGAAGGCCATGGCGGTAATGCCGTTTTGGATCATGCGGATGACCTTGCGGGAGCCGGTATCGTGGCCGTCCACGGTCTTGAGGCCGCGGAACAGCATGGGATGGTGGGTGAGCAGGACGTTGGCGCCCGCTTCGATGGCGGCCTCCACTGCGTCCTCGGTGGGGTCAAGAGCGATCAGGACACCCGTCACGGGGGCATCGAGGTCGGGGGCGCAGGAAATGCCGTCGTTGTCCCAGTCCCAGGAGAGGGAACGGGGGAGTCTTTGCTCCAGGGCGGCGTAGAGGTCACGGATGGTCATGGTTTTTCTCCTTACAGTTGATTCCGCAGCGCCGTCAGCGACACCACCAACAGATCCTGCTCGGGGGTCTTCTTCCCTGCCCGTCTTCGGGTGTCGCGGATGTAGGTCTCGGTGCGGAGGGTCTTGTCGATGAGGGCGGCATATAGGGCCTTTTGAGCCGGGTCGGTCACGCGGTACGCGGCTTGTCCCACGGCCAGCTCGGCGGGAGACAGGGTAGGCGGGGTGTAGCCCTCGGAGGTAGGCTCGGCGCAGATGGTCTGGTAGATGCGGTCGCCCTCCCGGGAGAGGGTCTCCCCGATGATGGCGAAGCCCGCCTTAAGGAGGTACTCGCGGAGCTTTTCGGCGTGGGTCATAGGCTGGAGGATCAGCCGCTTCCCTGCTCCGCCCGCCCACGGTGCGGCCGCCAGGATGGAGGCGATCAGCTCGCCGCCCATGCCGAAGATGATGATATCGGCGGGGTCAAAGGCATCCAGTCCCGTCAGGCCGTCGGTCTGGAGGGTCTTAATGTATTTGGTCAGCCGCGCCTCGGCGATGTGCTGATCGGCGCGCTCCACGGGGCCTCTGTTGATGTCGGCTGCGATGGCGCAGAGGTTCTCGCCGTTCTTCGCAATGACGGGAGTGAGCTTTCTCTGCTCGCAGAGGTAGATGGGCAGGTAGGCGTGGTCGGTGCCGATATCGGCCACGAGGCGGCCGCCGCGGACGTAAGGAACGGCGGTCATGAGGCGGGGAGTAAGTTTTGTAGGCATATAAGCATCCTTTCAGGGGTGGATAGAATGCAAAATGCAAAATGCAAAATGCAAAATTGGGGCAGAATCTGTCACACGGCGCCAAAGGGGAGCCGACTCGGTCAAAAACAGCCCTGATCACGCAAGGAAAGAGGACAGCCACCGCAAGGGGTGACTGTCCTGCGCTTTACGCGTTCTCAGCGAGGAAAGCGTTGATCTTCTCCACCAGAGCGTCGGCGTCGGTATCGTGGACGGCGCAGGCCTCCTCGATGGACTCACCGCGGGACATGGGGCAGCCCAGGCAGTGCATACCGATCTCCAGGAAGAAAACGGCGGTATCGGGAGCGGCGTCCAGAATGTCGCCGATGATGGTCTGTTTGGTTACCTTCTTCATGATGAAAACCTCCTTTTGTATGTTTTCTGCTACCATTATACTATGGTTTGCGGATTCTGTCAAGTATATAACGCGAGATCGGACAGGAAAGTTTTTGCCGTTTCCGTCAAAAATTTCACATGTCCCCTTGACAAAGGCCTCGCTATGGGGTACAATGTAGGTACATACGGCCATCCCCGTGGGGGAGGCTCAAATCCATGAGAAAACGGAGACTACACTATGTATCGCATCGGTATCGACCTGGGCGGCACCAACATCGCCGCGGGTATCGTCAATGAGAAGTTTGAGATCGTCTGCAAGGCCAGCATCCCCACGGGTGCCGAGCGCTCCGCCGCCGAGATCACCGCCGACATGGCCGCCATCTGCCACACCGTCTGTGAGAAGGCCGGCATCGACCCCTCCGAGATCGAGTCGGTGGGTATCGCCTCCCCCGGTATCGCCAATCACGATGACGGCATCGTCGAGTACTGCTGCAACATTCCCTCTCTGAACCAGTGCAACGTCTGTGAGGCCGTTAAGGCGGGCTTCCCCGTAAAGCAGGTCTTCGTGGAGAACGACGCCAACGCCGCCGCTTGGGGCGAGGCCATCGCGGGTGCCGCCAAGGGCACCTCCGATTCGGTCATGATCACCCTGGGCACCGGTGTGGGCGGCGGTATCATCATTGGCGGCAAGGTCATCTCGGGCTTCAACTACGCCGGCGGCGAGCTGGGCCACATCGTCATCGAGGTGAACGGCGTTCCCTGCGGTTGCGGCCGTAAGGGCTGCTGGGAGGCCTACAGCTCGGCCACCGCGCTGATCCGCATGACCGCTGAGAAGCTGGCCGAATGCGAGGCACAGGGCCGCGAGACCATCATGGCCGACATGGTGGCCGCCGCAGGCAAGGTATCCGGCCGTACCGCCTTCGATGCCAAGAGAGCGGGCGACGAGGCAGGTGCTGAGGTGGTGGCCAAGTACGTCCACTATCTGGCTCAGGGCCTTTCCAACATCATCAACATCTTCCAGCCCGAGGTGCTGTCCATCGGCGGCGGCGTGTCCGGCGAGGGTGACTACCTCCTGGATATGCTCATTCCCCTCGTCCGCGCCGAGGTATATGGCCAGGGCATCGTTCCCGGTACCGACATCCGCATCGCCGCTCTGGGCAACGACGCGGGCATCATCGGCGGTGCCGTGCTGGGTCTGAAGTAAGATCCGAATAAGATCACGCGAAACAGTACCCATTTCCCAAGTTTTCCCGTCTATATGATCAGAACAAGCCCGTGATCCCCTGTTTGCGGGCTTGTCGTTTTTCCAAAGGAGGCCTTCCCTTGATCGGTATGATCCCTTATTTCATCTGCTTCGTGGTGCTGGCGGTCATCTTCGTCCTCATTCCCCGTAAGCACGCCACCAAGCGAGTGGCGGTGACCCTCCTCGTCCTGTCCTTCCTGGGCGAGCTGTTCATCTGCAATTTCCATTCCTTCCATCTCCTGGGCGGCGGCTACGAGGTCGCGCCCATTGACCTGACCGCCGAGACCGTCAGCATATCGGGCGGTGAGAAGGATACCCCTCTGACCACCAAGGAGGGAGGCACTGTGACCGTCACGGTCACAGGCTTGAGTCAGCCCGTGGGCACCGCTCACGTCAAGCTGACCCTGTCGGAAAAGGCCAACTCCGCCACCGTCAAGATCTCGGCCAAGGACGTGACCCAGGCCGCCTCCTGGCGGTCAAACGTGGCCGACGGCACCGTGGTGAAGGGAGACGAGCGTTCCTCCTACATGGTCCTCGACCTGTCGGGGGACGTCAGCGACTTGAAATTCACCGTGTCCGCCCCCAAGGGTGCTACCGTCACGGTGGAGTCGGTGACTCTTAATGAAAAAGTGCCGCTCCGCTTCTCGGCCCTGCGGCTGGTGCTCTTCGTGCTGGGCTGCATGGCGGTCTACGCTCTGGTGACCTTCCCCTCCATGAAGAAGACCTTCGGGGAGAGTCCCGCTACCCTGAAAAACACCGCTCTCGCCCTGACCGCCGTGCTGGTGGTGGCCGCCATGGTCATGACCTGGGTCTCCATGTTCGATCAGACGGGAGCCGTCTCCACAGGCTGGCAGAACGAGCGGGGCAACCAGATCACCCAGGAGATCGTGGATGCCTTCTGCGCAGGGCAAGTCCACCTCCTGGACGAGCCCTCCAAGGAGCTTCTGGAGATGGAGAACCCCTACGACTGGAGCGCCCGCTCGGCCCTGGGGATCTCGGCCAAGTGGGATCACCTCCTCTTTGAGGGTAAATACTACTCCTACTACGGCATCGCCCCCGTCCTGCTCCTGTACCTCCCTTACAACCTGCTCACGGGGTACTACTTCCCCGTAGCCGAGTCCATCCTCCTCTTCGGCGGGCTGGGCATCATCTTCCTGACCCTGCTGTTTTTGGAGTTCGCCAAGATGTTCGGCAAGAAGATCCCCAACAGCATGCTCCTCTCTACCCTGGTGATCCTCCAGCTCTCCTCGGGTGTCTGGTACAACTTCGTCTACGACAATTTCTACGAGATCGCCCAGTCCTCGGGCTTCCTATTCACCTGCGCGGGCTTCTTCTTCCTGCTCAAATCCCGCATCGTGGGGGAGGGTAAAATCAACCACCTCCATCTGACCCTGGCCACGGTCTGCCTCTCCTGGGCGGTGCTGTGCCGTCCTACCCTGGCCCTGTACTGCATCGTGGCCTGCATCTTCATCGTGTTCGGTCTGATCAAGCGGCGCGATGAGGTGAAGTCCTCCCGAAAGGGAGCGGATCCCACCAAGAAAACGCTGGGCGTTGCCACGGCCAAGTACCTGCTGGCCGCTCTGACTCCCTTCGTCCTCATCGGCGGCATCCAGGTGATCTACAACGTAGCCCGCTTCGGCAATCCCCTGGATTTCGGTATCCAGTATTCCCTGACCATCAACGATTTCACAAGATCGCAGTACCACACCGACTTCGTCATGATCGGTCTCTTCAATTTCCTGTTCGCCTTCCCCAAGATCCAACCCGAATTCCCCTACGTGGCCTCCAATTTCTCCACCCTCTCCACCAACGGCTACTACTACGTGGCCAACCGCAACGCCATCGGCCTCCTCTGGCGGGCTCTGCCCTCCCTGGGCTACCTGGGCGTTGTCCCTGCGTGGAAGGCCCTCACCAAGAAGGAAAGGATCCAGGCTCTCTGCCTGCTGGTGCCCACCTGTGTCATCGCGCCCCTGGTCATCATCTTCTCCATCTGGGAGAGCGGCTACGGAGTGCGCTACTGCTGTGACTTCGCCTGGCAGTTCATCCTGGGCGGCGCGGCTGTCCTCTACCTCCTCTATGACCGCGTGGCCGAGGGACAGGGTAAGACCATCCTGCGGAATGCCTTCACCGTGGCCATGGTGCTGGGCGTGGTGGTCAATGGAGCCATGCTCTACGAGTATCTGACCAAGACGGGAGACCTGGCGGCCCACTATTTGCGGTTTGCCAAGATCTTTGATTTCTGGATGTGATATTGAACCCCATGTAAACTTTTCGCCCCGCCGCCCGTCGGCGGGGCTCTTTTTGGGTCTATCCCTTGACAGAACCGAAAAAATCATATATAATAAGAGTATCTACAACCCTATAAGGAGTTTTCCATGAAACTGTATCTGGTCATTCCCTGCTATAACGAGGAGGAGGTTCTGCCCGAGACCTCCAAGCGTTTGAAAGAAAAATATACCGCTCTCATGAGCGCGGGCAAGATCGACGCCGACAGTAAGATCGTCTTCGTCAACGACGGCTCCAAGGACCGCACCTGGGAGATGATCTGCGATCTGCACAAGGCCGACCCCGTTTTCCGCGGTGTCTGTCTCTCCCGCAACAAGGGGCATCAGAATGCCCTCATGGCGGGTCTTATGACGGTCAAGAGCGAGTGCGACGCCGCCATCTCCATGGACGCCGACCTCCAGGACGATATCAATGCCATCGACGAAATGGTAGACCGCTACCTGGAGGGCTATGAGGTAGTCTACGGTGTCCGCTCCTCCCGCAAGAAGGATACCTTCTTCAAGCGCACCACGGCGCAGGGATTCTACAAGGTCATGCGGGCCATGGGAGTGGAGACGGTCTACAACCACGCCGACTACCGCCTCATGAGCCGCCGCGCCCTGGAGGCTCTCTCGGAGTTCGAGGAGGTCAACCTCTTCCTGCGCGGCATCGTCCCTCTGGTGGGCTTCAAGTCCACCCAGGTCACCTATGAGCGCGGGGAACGCTTCGCGGGGGAATCCAAGTACCCTCTGAAGAAGATGCTGGCCTTCGCCACCGAGGGCATCACGTCCATGTCCGTGAGGCCCATCCGCCTCATCACCACCCTGGGCTTTCTGGTCTTCCTGTTCAGCCTCGGTGTACTGGTCTACTCCATCATCCGCAAGTTCACGGGCTATACCGTCCCCGGCTGGGCCTTCCTGGCCGTGTCCATCTGGGCTCTGGGCGGTGTCCAGCTTTTGGCCATCGGGGTCATCGGCGAGTACATCGGCAAGATCTACCTGGAGACCAAGCACAGACCCAAGTTCATCGTCGCGGAGTATCTGAACGACGATTGATCCACCATTTTCAACAAGGAGCATCATTATGAAAACCCGCACCATCAGTCTGCTTCTGGCTTCCGTTCTCCTCCTCTCCGCTCTGTTGACGGTCACGGTGATCCCCGCCGCCGCCGAGTCGGTGGAGATGACCCCCATGTACGGGGAGCAGTTCCGCCCCGACGGAGTCACCTTTGGCCGCGTCAGCTTCATCGTCCCCGGTAACGTCCAAGGCCTGACCAAGGACGCGTGGGACGGAAATATCGACCACAACACCGACCTCATCCTCCTCTCCTACAAAAAGGACGGGGAGCTGTTCGTGGGCAAGACCATCCGCGAGATCAAGGCCCATCTGGGCGATCTGGCCCTGGTGCGCACCTGCTACACCTACGACAACAACCCCGACGGCACCATCCGCGCCAATCTGGTCTTCCACATGGACGACCACAGTAAGCTGAAGCCCGAGGATATCGTGGCGGTCACGGTCAAGGCGGGCTTTGTCTGGTGCGCGGGCTCTCCCGCGGGCATCACAGGGGAGCTGTCCCATCTGACTCTGGACCGCGACGTCTCCTTCCTCACCTCGGGTGAGGCGGGCATCACGGGTGTGCAGACCGGTAACATGGGCAGTGAGGGCACTTCGCTGAACATCCGCTTCGACCGCAAGGATACCGAGTCCCTGAAGGCCATCTCTGCCGTGGATCTCTGCCCCTCGGCCATCCCCGGCAAGACCCTGGGCGATCTCGTCACCATCGGCGGCGAGACCGTCACCGCGCTGGTCAAAAAGGGCAACGTGGCCCGCTTCAACTTCTACGGCAACACCCTGATCTTCCACGTGGACGATCCCGCCTATCTGGCCAAGATCAAGAATGAACAGCTCGAGTTCGTCATCCTCCCCGGCTTCCGCTGGATGAACTGGCACCAAGACGACTGGGGCAACTGGGCAGGAACCAACAAGAACAACTACACCCCCGTGGAGGGTACGCTGGTGACTCACCCCATCGCCTTCTACCTCAACGAAAATGCCGAGGTCTGCGTCAAGACTGACGGCATTCGGATCAATGAGGGATACAAGGACACCTACTTTGTGGGTGAGCGCATCGACATGACCACCCTGCTCATCCGCATGGATCAGGGCAGTGAACCCATGCACATCCTGGAGGAGATGGTCAGCTACGACTTCTCCAAGGCAGGCACCGCCACCGTTACCGTCACGGTCAAGGGCATGACCGCCACCTACACCGTCAAGGTGGTGGAGGATCCCAACACCGAGCCGCCTACCGAGCCCGAGACAGAGCCTGTCACCGAGCCCGAGACCGAAGCCCTTACCACCCCCGTGACCGAGGAGCCTACCGCCCCCGTGACCGAAGCCCCCACCGAGACCCCCACCGAGGGAGAGACCGCCCCTGCCGACAAGAAGGGCTGTGGCGCTACCCTCACCGCGCTGACTGCTGTGACCGTGATCCTGACCGCCGCCGCGGCGCTCAAGAAAAAGGAGGACTGAACAATGAAGCATCTGACCAAAATTTTGACCCTGCTCCTCGCTTTTCTGATGGTCATGACGGTCATTTCTCCGCTGACCGCCTGTGACAAGACCCCCGAGCAGACCCCCGACACCACCGCCTTCGACACCGATCCCGTGACCGATGCCCCCACCGAGCCGACCACCGAGACCCCTACCGAAGCCCCTACCGAGGGGGAGACCCAGCCTGAGACACCCCCCGAGCCCTCGGTGGAGCGAGTCCCCGATGACCGAAACCTCACCGCCGCCCAGTATTCGGTGCTGAACATCGCGGGCACCGACGATTTCGGCCGTGTCATCAACCCCGTGGACGGCAAGGTCAACGACGACCGCTACGTGGGTATGTTCTTCTTCCTGACCCTGGGTCAGCATTCCAACCACACCGGCATCTACGACATCAACAAGATCACCTTTGACTCCACCTACCACAAGGCCTTTACCGAGTTCGACACCTTCATCACCCCCGTGGGGTCGGCCCACTTCTGGGGCGAGCCTGTCTGGGGCTACTACCACAGCTGTGATGCCTGGGTCATGCGCAAGCAGATCGAGATGCTCACCATGGCGGGGGTAGATTTCCTGGTGCTGGACACCTCCAACAACGTTCTCTACGAGAACGTCACCAAGATCCTGTTCGATCTCCTGCTGGAGTATCAGGCCCAGGGCTGGGACGTGCCCAAGGTGGTCTACTACCTGGGCAAGCACGATCTGAACGCCGATATCGGAGTGTTTCGGCGTGTCCATGAGATCTTCTACTCGAGGGAGGCCTACAAGAGCCTGTGGTTCACCCCCAATGATCCCGAAAAGCCCATGATCGTGGCCCCCGACAACGTCATCGCGGCCTTTGCCAAGTCACAGAACAAGCAGGAGAAGGAATTTTCGTCCTTCTATGACTTCCGCGTGACCCAATGGCCCACCGAGGATGTCCTCCATGAGAACGGCGCGCCCTGGATCGATTTCGTCTACCCCCAGCGCTCCCAGGACGGCTGGATCAACCTGGCCACCGCCCAGCACGTGACGGTCAATATGACGGATATCCGAGGCTCCCGCGGCCGTGGCTGGTCCCCCACAAGAGAGCTGCATGACGGCACATGGGCCGGTCGGAACGACCACGACAACTGGCGCAAGGATCTCAACTTCCAGGCCCAGTGGGACACGGTTCTGAAGATGACCCATGAGCAGAGAGCCACCGATGCCCGCTTCGTCTTCCTGACAGGCTGGAACGAGTGGGTGGCCGAGAAGCTCCGCGCGGGTGACAAGAACTACTTCACCTGCGACACCTACTGCCCCGAGTATTCCCGCGACATCGAGCCCTCCCGCTCAAACGGCATGAAGGACTACTGCTACTTCATGACCATCATGAATATCCACAACGACAACTTCGCCCCCGCCGTCCACTACGAGTACCCCGCCGCCACCCCCGATATCACCAAGGACGATACCGCTGTGTGGGCGACCTCCAAGGCTACCTACCGTGACTTCACAGGCGAGTGCGGCGACCGCAACTACAAGGCTATGGGCGGTGATACCGTTTACACCGACACCACGGGAAGAAACGATATCGATACCGTCACCGTCCTGCGGGACAGTCAGTACCTCTACTTCCGCATCACCTGCGCCGAGGCCATCACCGAGCATCAGGCCGGGGATCACGGCTGGATGAACCTGTGGCTCAAGACCGCCGATGCCGAGGGCGACCTCATGGGCGGCTACGAGTTCGTGGTCAACTACGAGGTCAATGGAAACAAGAGTCAGATCCTGCGTTGCAAGTCCCTCACCGATATGCAGAGCGTGGGCGAGGCCGACGTGAACGTCTTCGGCAAGACCATGATCATCCGCATCCCCCTGAAGGCGCTGGGACTTTCCGAGAACCACTACCAGGTAGAATTCAAGGTCACCGACAACGTGCAGGATATGGTAAACGATCCTCTGAACCTCTACTCCACCGGCGACGCCGCGCCCATCGGCTCGCTGAATTTCAGCTTTGGGTATTGATCGATCCACATATGAAAAGGGCCTCCCCGTCCGATCCTGGACGGGGAGGCGTTGTTTTTGACTTGTCTTATTCTGCCTTCAGGATCACGGTCGCGCCGGCGGGCACGCCCTCGCTGTTGCAGAGGTTGATATCCACGCCGTAGACGTTGTCGGTGATGGCATTGTAGGCCAGACCCGAGATGCCGGTGTTGGACTCGATGGTGATCTGATTGGGAGCCGTGATGGTGGCGGTCAGCTCGGCCTTGGGGTTGAGGGAGACATTCTTGCGGTAGACGTGGAAGCCCTTGACGGTGGTGCCGCCGTCGGTGGTCTTCAGGCCCTCGCCCACGTTCTCGTAGGTCAGAATGGCCTTCTTACCACCCGCCAGCAGCTCCATGCTCACCAGGATGGGGCCGTTGCCCTGCGCCATGGTCTTGCCGCCCTCTCCGTTTACGGCGGCGGCCAGGATCGCGGCGCGCTCCGACTGCTCGAACTTGCAGTTGGGGTGGAGGTTATTGAAGAAGGTATTGTCGCTCCACAAGTCGGTGGAGACGATCTGGTGGCTATTGGGGAGGATGCGCTGGATCTCGCCCATGGCGGCGCGGATCATACCCACATCCATGTAGTGCCAGTCACCCACGTGATTCGCAGGCTTCTGGTAGATGGTGGGGAACTCCACGTAGTACACGGGGAAATCCTTGTTGATGAGGTTATGGGTGCCTCTCATGTAGGTCATGAGGGCAGAGAAGTTCTCGGCGTACACGCGGGTGTTGGCCTGGAGGAGGTCGCTCTCACCCTGATACCAGATGAGACCGGCCAGGGCATAGCGCTCGAAGGGGTACATGTAGCAGTTGTAGAGGAAGCGGCCTGCGTCACCGTTGACGCCGGTGGTGACGTAGTAGCCCTTGTTGGCGTCGAAGCGGTCGGTTCCCTTCTCGGTGGCCACCTCGTTGCACATGAAGGCACCCAGAGGACGGCCGTTGCCGTCGATCTCGATGAGGCCGATGGGCACCTTACTGTCGGTGAGCTTCACGTAATTGTGGGCGAAGAGGTAGCCGATGGCGGTGAAGTTAGCAATATCAGCGTAGCTGTCGGCACGCTTCCAGGTAGAGCCCGACTTGACCTCCAGGCAGACCTCCTCGGTGCCCCACTTGGGGTAGCCTGCGGTCTGCATCTGGGAGTTGTAGTGGATGCGGATGGGGGCGTTGTAGTCCAGCACGTCCTTACCGCCCTTGTCGGGGGTATTGACATAAAGGTGATGGTTCTGGACGGTGTAGGCGCAGTTGGACTGACCCATGACCATGTAGACGTCACCAACCAGCACGTCCTTGAACTCATAGGACACACCGTCGGCATAGATCTTCATAGTGTGACCCAGCTCAGCGGAGGCCTCCAGACGGGCGGTGAAAGTGATCTCCCACGCGCCGTTCTCAATGATGGCCTCGGCGAACATACCCTTGAACTCGCCCGTGACCTTCTTGCCATTCTGGGAGGCATCGGCCCAGCCCCAGACGCGGATGTGCTCGTTTCTCTGGACGACCATATCGTTTGCAAAGACGTTGGACACGGTGAACTGGGTGGCGTGGGGCGCGTCCAGGGTCTCACCCACCATCACGTCCACGATGGGAGGCTCGGTCTCCTCGGGCTCGGTAGGAGCCTCGGTGGGAGCCTCGGTGGTCTCGGGCTCGGTGGGGGTATCAGTGGGAGCCTCGGTGGTCTCGGGCTCGGTGGGAGCGGCGGTGTCAGCCACGGTGGTGTCAGTGGTGGTGTCTCCGCTGTCGCAGGCGGTAAAGGCTACGCCCAGGGCGACGCAGAGGAGAACGGACAGGATGAACAGTCCGATGCGGGTGAATTTCATGACTCTCTCCTTTCAAGAGGGAAATTTATCTTTTATAGTATAACACGGGCAGAGGAATTTTGCAAGCCGACATTTCGCCCAAAACCCCCGCCTCCGTTTTGTGCAACCTTCCAAACTTCCAAAAACCTACCCAAACCCATTGAAAATCCCCGCGAAATGCGGTAAAATGGTGGTAAGATCCGCATCTGCGGGCGCATTTGCGGGTAAAATTCGGTCTATAATAAAAGGAGAATCATCCTATGGCTAACAGAATCGTAAAGGTCGGTATCATCGGCTGCGGCGGTATCGCCAACGGCAAGCATATGCCCTCCCTCTCTAAGCTCCCCAACGTAGAGCTGGTCGCCTTCTGCGACATCGTCATCGAGCGCGCCGAGGCCGCCAAGGCCAAGTACGGCACCCCCGATGCCAAGGTCTACGAGAACTATAAGGATCTTCTGGCCGACGAGACCATCGAGGTGGTTCACGTCTGCACCCCCAACCGCTCCCACAGCTTCATCACCGTGGACGCCCTGGACGCAGGCAAGCACGTCATGTGCGAGAAGCCCATGGCCATCAATTCCGTCGAGGCCAAGAAGATGCTGGATGCCCAGAAGCGCAGCGGCAAGAAGCTGACCATCGGCTACCAGTCCCGCCAGTCCATGGGTGCCCAGTACCTCAAGCAGGAGGCGATGGACGGCACCTTCGGTGACATCTACTACGCCAAGGCTACCGCCCTCCGCCGCAGAGCCGTTCCCACCTGGGGCGTATTCCTCAACGAGTACGAGCAGGGCGGCGGTCCTCTGATCGACATCGGTACTCACTCCCTTGACCTGACTCTGTGGATCATGGACAACTACAAGCCCAAGTACTGCGTGGGTACCACCTACCACAAGCTGAACAAGGACACCAACCAGGGCAACGCCTGGGGCAACTGGGATCCCGAGAAGTTCACCGTGGAGGATTCCGCCTTCGGCTTCGTGGTCATGGAGAACGGCGCCACCATCAATCTGGAGTCCGCCTGGGCACTCAATATGCTGGACGTCCGCGAGGCAACCACCCTCATCTGCGGTACCAAGGCAGGCGGCGACTTGTATGACGGTGTCCGCATCAACGGCATCCGCAACAACGCCCAGTACCTCCTGAAGCCCAATCTGAATCCTCAGGGCGCGGCCTTCTACGAGGGCGCAAACGCCGGTGATCCCGCTTCCATGGAGGCGGCTCAGTGGATCAACGCCGTTGTGAACGACACCGATCCCTGCGTCCTGCCCGAGCAGGCCTTCACCGTCACCCGTATCCTGGAGGGCATCTACGAGTCCGCCAAGACGGGCAAGCCCTACTACTTCGACTGATCCTTCCGTAAGCCTCCCCCCATGGGGGAGGTGACACCCGCTCAAGGCGGGTGACGGAGAGGGTAAGCCTTACGACTTCGACTGATCGCAAACCGACAAGAGCAAGGGGGCGGGCGACCGTCCCCTGCCCTGCATAAGGAGGTATAGACAGATGAAACGCTTTTTTTCCCTCTTTCTGAGCTTGACTCTCCTGGCCGCGGGAATTTGCGCCTGTACGCCCGGCGGACAGGGCACCGACACTACCGCCAAGGATACAACGGCGCCCGCCACGGGTGACGTCACCGAAGCACCAACCGAAGCACCCACCGACGGTGCTGCCGAAGAGCCTACCGAGCCCCCCACTGAGGAGGTCACCCGAGACCCCGCCGAGGTGGAGGCCGAAAAGCAAGCCGCTATGAAGGAAATCTATGACAGCACCCCCATGCATCAGCTCCCCATCGGCGGCTGGTCTACCCCCGCCTCCACCCTGCGCGACGGAAACACCGAGGTGGAAGGTAGCTACGATGCCGTCTGGCAGACCCTCGCGGAATCGGGGCTGAACTACATGATCACCCTGGAGGAATGGAGCTCGGGATCCTGGCCGCTGGAGTCCCTGTCCTCCGCCAAGAAGGCGGGAATGAAGCTGTGGTACAACTGCGCGGGCATGGCTGCCGACTACAATGCTGAGAAGATATCCGCCCTGCTGAATTCCCCCGATGCCGACGCGCTGGCCGCCATCTACGTCAAGGACGAGCCCTCCTTCGACGGCATCGGTGAGACCGCCGACCTCATAGCCGCCGCGCGGGAGACCCTGGGAGATGCTTCCCTGCCCGTGCTGGCCAATCTCCTCCCCACCTACGCCAACCCCTCTTGGGTGGGCGGCAACTACCGCAAGTACGTGTCTACCTACCTGGAGACCGCCAAGCCCGATCTCCTCATGTTCGATTTCTACCCCTACCAGAAGGGTAGCGACAACCTCCCCAACCTGGCCGCCAACCTGGCCATCATCCGCGAGGAGGCGGAGGCCGCAGGAGTCCCCTTCTACGCCTACGTCCAGACCTCGGCGGACGGCACCTACCGCGAGCCTACGGTGGAGGAGCTGCAGCTCAACGCCCATCTGACCCTGGCCATGGGCGCCAAGGGCATCGCCTACTTCCTCATCTGCGAGCATTACGAGGGCTGGGCCTACTCCAACATGATCACCGCCAAGGGAGAAAAGACTCCCCTGTTCGACACGGTGCAGACCGTCAACGGGCGGCTGAACGCCATGAAGGGGGTGTATCTGGACTACGACTGCAAGGGTGTGATCTTTTGCAACTACAAGGGCATGTCCAACGCCCTGGCCAAGGCGAAATGCACCACCGAGCTGGAGTCACACCGTTCCCTCACCGCCGCCTCCTGCAACCAGCGGGACAAGTTCGCCATCGGGTGCTTTGAGAACGCCGCGGGAGAGACGGGCTACTACATCGTCAACCTCAACTACAAGGGCGCGGGCACCGTCGAGCTTACCTTTGACGGCTCGGTGGACTACCGCCTTTGGAGCGGGGAGGGACTGACCGACATGGGCACCACGTCCGCGCTGAAGCTCAAGCTGGAGGCGGGCGAGGGCGTGTTCCTGCAGGTCGATCCCACCAACGCAAATCCGTAATTTATATTTGAAAGGAAATATTCACTATGAAACTGAGTGTTTTAGCCAACCTGTACGGCTCCAAGTCCTTGGAGGAGACCCTGCAGATCCTCACCGGTCTGGGTGTTCACACCGTGGAGCTGGGTGCGGGCGGTTACCCCGGCAAGGCTCACTGCAACCCCGCCGAGCTTCTGGCCGATCCCGCCAAGTACGACGAGTTCATCGCCACCCTGAAGAAGTACGACGTGGAGGTCTGCGCCCTGGCCTGCCACGGTAACGCCCTCCACCCCGACAAGGCCATTGCCGAGTCCTTCGACACCGACTTCCGCAATGCCGTCCTGCTGGCCGAGAAGATGGGTGTGGACACCGTCATCACCTTCTCGGGCTGCCCCGGCGACCACGAGGGTGCCAAGTACCCCAACTGGGTCACCTGCCCCTGGCCCGAGGACTTCCTGGCCATTCTGGATTGGCAGTGGAACGAGAAGGTCATTCCCTACTGGCAGGAGGCGGGTGCCTTCGCCCTGGCCCACAACGTGCCCCACATCGCCTTTGAGATGCACCCCGGCTTCTGCGTCTACAACCCCGCCACCCTGCTCCGTCTCCGCGAGGCCGTCGGTCCCGTGATCGGTGCCAACTTCGATCCCTCCCACCTGATCTGGCAGGGCATGGATCCCGTAGCCGCCATCCGCGAGCTGAAGGGTGCCATCTACCACGTCCACGCCAAGGACACCAAGATCGACAAGTACAACACCGCCGCCAACGGCGTGCTGGATACCAAGCACTACTCCGACGAGCTGAACCGCTCCTGGATCTTCCGCACCGTGGGCTACGGCAACGGCGAGACCTACTGGAGAGATCTGGTCTCCAACCTCCGCCTTTGCGGCTACGACAAGGTGCTGTCCATCGAGCATGAGGACAGCATCATGACCATCGACGAGGGTCTGCAAAAGGCCGTCGCCTTCCTCAAGGGCGTTTGCATCTTTGAGGAGAAGCCCACTACCATGAGCTGGGCGTGATCCCATAAGCGAAACGGGCGTACCTACGGGTGCGCCTGTTTTTAAACACGAAAAATTTCTCAAAAAACTTTTCAAAAACCCCTTGACAAATCCCTCCGCATATGGTATAATACCATCCGTTGCGGAGGCATAGCTCAGCTGGTTAGAGCGCATGCTTGACATGCATGAGGTCATTGGTTCGATTCCAACTGTCTCCACCATAAACAAACAGAGTCGATTTATCGGCTCTGTTTTGTTTTTGGTGGAGATCGTTTGGGAGATTGTTTGGATGAGAAGCCATGTGCAAACTGCAAGCGAAGCAGAAAGCCGCCGATATGTAGCGACCAACGGGAGCGGAGAGCAGTTTGCTGCCCCGCTTGCGGGGCGTGGTTCAGATTCCACACGGCGCTCACGCCGCGGTCTCCACCATACCAAACACAGTCGATTCGTCGGCTGTGCTTTCTTTTTTTCATATCCCCCTTGACGGGAAATCAGTTGTATGCTATAATGTTTTCATATTCCCAATCACGATCCAGGAGGTTTCTATGAAACACCCCACCCGCAAGTCCCGCTGGCTGCCCCTGATCCTGGCGCTGGCGACTCTGATGGCCATCCTGCTGGTGGCCTGTACCGAGGGCGGCACCGAGGACACCACCCCCGCCGACACCACGGCCACCGAGCCCGTGACCGACGCGCCCACCGCCGAGCCCGATACCAATAGCGACACCGAGGCTCCCACCGAGGAGGCCACCACCGAGGAAGTCACCACCGAGGAGGTGACCACCGAGGATCCCGCCACCCGTGTCAACGAGCCTACGGATCCCGCTCACGCCACCTTCTTTGACGGCAAGCGCCCCAAGCTGAACGCCGTCCTCTCGAGCCCTAACCAGTGCAAGGCCGAGATCTTCATGGATCCGACCTACGGCTCTGTGGTAAAGCTCACCACCACCAAGAATGCCTCCGACCCCTTTGTCGTGTTCAATTACGCCAGCTACATGAAGGCCCTCAAGCTGGATCCCGTCAGCGCCGACGAGTACAAGTACATCGTCATGACCATCCGCCCCGAGAACTGCTCCTCCGAGACATTTGAGCTGTTCTACTACACGGGCGCGGTCCAGGGTGCCACCCCCGGCTACCAGACCACCGCCACCTTCAACGCGGGCAACGAGAGCTGGCAGAAGATCATCTTCGATCTCTCCAGCGCCGCCTGGTCGGGCACCGTCAACGGCTTCCGTCTGGACTTCCTCACCGCTCCCGGCGGCGAGGGTGAGTCGGTCTACATCTACTCCATCGACTTCTACAAGACCGCAGAGGAGGCTTACGGCGACATGGATATCGATCTCTCCAAGCCCGGCGAGGGCTCTGATCTCACCGAAAAGCCCGTGGAGGGAGTCAACTACGACAAGCTGACCGCCCCCGACGAGGATGCCTCGGTGGATCTCTGGTTCGACCACATGACCGAAAAGCTCTATCAAACCAACACCGACTCCTCGGGTCTGAACACCTACGTCATCCACATGGCGGGCAACAGCATCGAGAACTGCCAATTCTTCCTGTCCCCCAAGGCTGACCGCAGCTTCACCGTCACCCTCACCGACTTCGCCGACGGAAACGGCCATACCCTCAAGACCCAAGTCCTGCGGGAGCATTACGCCTCCATCCTGGGGAACATGATCCCCGACGGCCTGCCTCCCGTGGACGGTGCCGTTACCGTCAAGGGCGGGACGTCCCAGGGCTTCGTGGTGAAGGTCTGGGCCGAGACGGATCAGGCCGCCGGTCTGTACTCCGCCGATCTGACGATCACCGATGCCGAGAGCGGCAAGACCGTCAAGACCGCCAAGGTCTACGTCTACGTCTATCCCTTCTCCCTCTCCGAGGAGACCGCCCTCCGCACCGCCGTCAACATGGGCGACTGGGCCATCGTTTCCACCTATGAAAACCGCGGCATGAAGGACTACGAGTACTGGGATCTCTACAAGATCTACTACGATTTCCTGCTGGAGAACCGCATCTGCGCCTACCGTCTGCCCTACCGCCTGGACGACGGCCGCGTGGCGGACTACCTGAACAATCCCCGCGTCAACTCCTTCGTCATCAACAAGATCAGCGACAACGAGGCCCAGGCTCACGAGATCCTGAAGCAGAACGAGACCTGGCTGAAGAAGGGCTTCTACTACTACGTGGACGAGCCCACCAACACGGGCCTGCTGAATAACCTGGCCGCCGCGGGCGACCGCCTGGCCCAGAACTTCCCCGGCTACCGCCAGATCTCCCCCTTCTTCACCAACATGAATCTGGACGGTCAGGATCAGATCGAGTTCATGAAGTCCTACGTCAACATCTGGTGCACCAAGCCCTTCGCCTTCACCCCCCGCGATAAGTCCTTCATCGCCGGTACCCAGTTCATGACCACCTCCGCCCAGGACGAAAAGTACGGCACCTTCGCCGAGCGCATGGCCGCCCTGGCCAAGGAGGGCCACGAGGCATGGCTCTACGTCTGCTGGGAGCCCGGTCAGCCCTACGTCAACTGGCTGGCTATGGGTGACGGCACCGAGCCTCTGGTCTCGGTCTGGCAGTGCAAGATGACCGACTCTGTGGGTATGCTCTACTGGGACGCCACCTACTGGCAGGACGAGAACCCCATGGATAAGCTGACTCCCCTGGTGGGCGTGGCCTCCCACGGCGACGGTGTCCTGATGTACAGCGGCGCTCTGATCGGCTCCTACGAGCCCATCTCCTCCCACCGCCTGGAGAACCTCCGAAACGGTATCCAGGACTACCAGCTTCTGACCATGCTGGAGGAGCTGGTGGGTCCCGAGGCCGCCGACGAGATGGTAGCCATGGTCACCACCGACGTGGTCACCTACACCAACGACGACGATTACCTCAAGGCCGTGCGTGTCCTGCTCTTTGAGAAGGTCGCCGAGGCTTTGCAGTAAACCTTCCCCTTCGGGCAGAGATCATTCGGTCTCTGCCCCTTTTCTTGCATATGAAGCGAAAAAACGCAAATATTTATGAGGCCATTGACATTTTCGCTTTTTTGGGGTATAATGGGTACAGAAACGGAGGTGATCTCATGATCCTGTACCACGGCAGTAACATGACCGTAGAACACCCGATGCTGGTCCCCCAGAATCGGTTTCTGGATTTCGGCTATGGTTTCTATACGACCACCAATCTTGCCCAGGCCGAAAGCTTCGCGCGCAAGGTCGTGATCCGCCGAGGCGGCACGCCAACGGTAAACGTATACGAGCTTCCCGAGGACTTGGATCTTTCCGCTCTCTCTGTACGGAAATTTTCTTCTCCCGACAAGGACTGGCTGGAGTTCGTCACCGCTCACCGAAACGGGAGCTACCGCGGCGAGGCCTTCGATCTGATCATCGGTGCTGTTGCTAACGATGATGTCTACCGAACTCTTCAGGTATATTCCGCGGGTCTTTTGACCGAAGAGCAGGCACTGGAGGCCTTGAGAATCAAAAAGCTATTCAACCAATACGTTTTTGCGTCCCATGAATCGCTGGCACTTTTGCGGTTTATTGAAGCGAGAGAGGTATGATTATGGACGAGAAGTTTCACGCGATCCTGAGTGTCGCGCTGATCCCCCAGACCATCGCCCTGATAGCCGAAAAGGAGGGTGTGGACGATTTGGAGGCCTTGCGCGCTTTTTACGACTCCAAGGTCTATGAGCTGCTCGCAAACGAGGAGACCAAATTATGGCATTTCAGCCCCCTGACCCTGTACACCATGTGGAAGCAGGAGCAGGAGACGGGCAAGATTAATTTTCCGGAGGAATGAATATGAGTCGGGAGTTGCCCTTTATCGTACTTTGCGTGGAAGAATACAAGCACCAAAAGAGTATGACGGGGAAGGAAGTCATGGCTCTGTTTCAGGAGTATGCGGTCTGCGAATACATCCGCACCTTCTATGATGCCCTTCACACCATGGGAACGAATTGTGTGGTGGAGGACATTGACGGGTATATTCGCTCCCGCCGTTCGGTTTGATTATGTTCGGGCAGAGATTCCCCGCGGTCTCTGCCCTTTTCTGTCCCAACGCGAATAATTTCCAAATTTTCCTTACTATTACACAAATTCCCGCTCCATCGTTTCGTCAAATTGCACAATACCCTTTTTCACCCCCAAATCCCCCCTTGTTTCCTGTCATTACCCCCCAAAAAAAGGGGGTATGACACAGGGACGACAATTATACCCCTATAATAATGAGAGAAACCCACCGAAAAAGCCTTTGTTCCGGTGGGCTTTTGTTATTTTTTTGTCAGAATTTTTGATAATTTTTTGTCAGTCCCCCGAGAGGGGGAAAAACCGCAAAAACAGGGGGTCGAAAGTTTGTTTAGTTTTGAAACAAAAAAAATCCCGAAAACTCTTGAAATTTTTTCGTCATTTTGATATAATACATGGTGAATAGATTTGTCTTCTATCAAAATCCCCCCGGAAGGAGAACACGTCATCATGAAAATACTGGTCGTGAATGCCGGTAGCTCGTCGCTGAAGTATCAGCTCTTTGATATGGATACGCGCGAGGTTCTGGCGAAGGGTCTCTGCGAGCAGATCGGCCCTGCGGGTAACATCACCCACAAGCGTCCCGGTAAGGCTACCTACGCCGAGAGCTACCCCATGCCCACCCACAACGAGGCCATCGAGCTGGTCCTCAAGCTCCTCACCGACGCCGAATGGGGCGTCATCAAGAGCGTGGACGAGATCGGTGCCGTCGGCCACCGCTTCGCACACGGCGGCAAGTTCCAGTCCTCTCAGGTCCTCACCGAGGCCGAGATGGAGTACCTGGAGTCCATCGTTCCCATCAACCCCCTGCACGGCCCGCCCGCTATCAAGGGTGTGTACGCCTGCCGCGCCGTCCTGGCTGACAAGCCCCACGTCGGTGTGTTCGATACCTCCTTCTACTCCACCCTGGAGCCCAAGGCTTACATGTACGCCCTGCCCTACGAGTGGTATGAGAAGTACGGTATCCGCAAGTACGGCTTCCACGGTACCTCCCACCGCTACGTCGGCGCAAAGGCCGCCGAGTACCTGGGCAAGGATATCAAGGATCTGAAGATCATCACCTGCCACATTGGCTCCGGCTCCTCCGTCACCGCTATCGACGGCGGCATCGCCGTGGACACCTCCATGGGCTTCACCCCCCAGGACGGTCTGCCCATGGGTACCCGTTGCGGTGCTATCGATCCCTCCCTCGTGACCTACATCATGAAGCAAACGGGCATGACCCCCGACGAGATCGACAACGCCATGAACAAGAAGTCTGGTCTGCTGGGTGTCTCCGGCATCTCCAACGACGGCCGTGAGGTCTGGGCCGCCGCCGATGCAGGCAACGAGCGCGCACAGCTGGCCATGGAGCTCATGGCTCGCGGTGCCATCAAGCTCATCGGTACCTACACCGCCGAGATGAACGGTCTGGACGTTCTGGTCTTCACCGCAGGCGTGGGCGAGAACGATCGCCGCACCCGCGAGATGGTGGCCGGTAACCTGTCCTTCTTCGGCATCGACTTCGACGCCGAGAAGAACGCCACCGCTCCCCACGGCGACATTCTGGAGATCTCCAAGCCCGACTCCAAGGTCAAGGTTCTGGTCATCCCCACCGACGAGGAGTACATGATCGCCTGCGACACCGAGGCTCTGGCCAAGGCTCTGTAAGGATCATCCCAAGGCTGACCGCGGCTTACTACGCCGCGGCGGCCTCCCCCACAAGTACCCAATCTCCCGAGCGCGGGAGGTAAAGATAAGTTTTAAAAAAATTTTTATACGCGAAAGGAAAACAAAACTATGGCACAGTCTCCGTTCGAAATCAAGAAGGAAATTTGCGACATCGGTAAGCGCATCTACGACCACGGCTTCGTCGCCGCTAACGACGGTAACATCTCCGTCAAGGTTGGCCCCAACGAGTTCTACTGCACTCCTACCGGTGTTTCCAAGGGCTTCATGACCCCCGACATGATCATCAAGATCGACGCTAACGGTAACAAGATCGACGGTAAGCTCAATCCTTCCTCCGAGATCAAGATGCACATGAGAGTGTATCAGGAGCGTCCCGACGCAAACGCCGTCGTTCACGCTCATCCCCCTGTGGCTACCGCCTTCACCGTTGCCGGTGTTGAGCTGGACCAGTACATCCTGCCCGAGGCTATTCTGACCATCGGTAACGTTCCTACCTGCGACTACGGTATGCCCTCCACCATGGAGATCCCCGAGTCCCTGATGCCCTACATCCAGAAGCACGACGCATTCCTGCTGAAGAACCACGGCGCTCTGACCGTCGGTAACACCCTGCTCCGCGCTTGCTTCACCATGGAAGAGGTCGAGTTCAACGCAAAGATCAACCTGTACGCCCGCCAGATCGGTGCCGGTGCCAACAGCCGCATCGACGAGATCTCCTGCCACGAGCTGGAGAGGCTGATGGAGCTCCGCAAGAAGATGGGTCTGCCCGGTAAGCACCCCGGCTGCAAGTCCTGCCCCAACAAGGGTACCGACAAGTGCAAGTGCAAGGACAACGCCGGCAAGTGCAGCTGCGGCCACGATCACGGTAACTCCGAGGACGCTCTGGTCGCTGAGATCACCCGCAAGGTTCTGGCCGCTCTGGGCAAGTAATTTCCCCAGTCGGAACCGTTACTTAAACAGAAAGGAAGAACCGACATGGCAATCAACTGGACTGAAGCGCAGGTTGCCGAGCTGGTCGCGAAGGTCGTCTCCGAGATCCGCTCCGGTTCCCCTGCTCCCTCCAACAACTGGGATTCCACCCAGTACAACGGTCGCAAGCTGATCGGCGTTTACGCCACCATGGAGGAGGCCATCGCCGCCGCCGAGGCAGGCTACAAGGCCATCCGCGCCACCAGCGTCGCTGACCGCGAGAAGTTCATCACTTCCATCCGTAACTACTGCCGCGCCGAGGCAGGCACCATGGCCGCTCTCGGTGTCGCTGAGACCAAGATGGGTCGCGTGGATCACAAGACCGCCAAGCACATGCTGGTGGCCGACAAGACCCCCGGCACCGAGGACATCGTGGCCGAGGCCAAGACCGGTGACTACGGTCTGACCCTCACCGAGCGCGCTCCCTTCGGTGTGGTGGGTGCCATTACCCCCTCCACCAACCCCTCCGAGACCGTCATCTGCAACAGCATGGGCATGATCGCCGCCGGCAACGGTGTGGTATTCAATCCTCACCCCGGCGCCATCGCTACCTCCAACTACGCAGTTGACCTGGTCAACCGCGCCATTCACGCCGTGGGCGGCCCCGAGGTTCTGGTCGCTTCCGTGGCCAAGCCCACCCTGGAGACTGCTGACGTGATGTACAAGCACCCCTCCATCAAGCTGCTAGTCTGCACCGGCGGCCCCGGCGTGGTCAAGGCTGTGCTTTCCTCCGGCAAGAAGGCCATCGGTGCCGGCGCGGGTAACCCCCCCGTCATCGTGGACGACACCGCCGACATCGAGAAGGCTGCCAAGGACATCATCGACGGCTGCACCTTCGACAACAACCTCCCCTGCATCGCCGAGAAGGAGGTCTTCGTGTTCAACAACGTGGCCGACCGTCTCATCGCAGGCATGCAGAAGAACGGTTGTATCCTCCTCACCCGCGAGCAGGCTGACAAGCTGGCCGAGGTGGTGCTGAACAAGAAGGTCAACGAGAAGACCGGCAAGGTCTCCTACGTGGTCAACCGTGACTGCGTGGGCCGTGACGCTCACGTCATCCTCGCCAAGATCGGCATCCACGTTGGCCCCGAGATCCGCTGCGCCATCGCAGAGGTTCCCTTCGAGCATCTGTTCGTGCAGGAGGAGCTGATGATGCCCATCCTGGGTATCGTCCGTGTCAAGGACATCGACGAGGCCATTGATCTGGCTTGCAAGGCCGAGCATGGCAACCGTCACACCGCTCACATGCACTCCAAGAACATCGACAACCTCTCCCGCTTCGCCAAGGCCGTGGAGACCACCATCTTCGTCAAGAACGCTCCCTCCTATGCAGGTATCGGCTTTGGCGGCGAGGGTCACTCCACCTTCACCATTGCAGGCCCCACGGGCGAGGGTATCACTTCCGCAAAGTCGTTCACCCGTCTGCGCCGTTGCGTGATGGCTGATCACTTCAGAATTATTTAATTGGGGCTCTGCCCCAAGCCCCGCTTAAACCCTTTTTGCAAAAAGGGTTTAAGAATCCCAAAAACCTTCAAATAAAGATTTTGGGATGTAGGGACCGGCGTCCCCGACGGTCCGAAAAACTCCGGTGACAAGTTTCACGAAAGGAAAGAAAAACAATGGATATTTCCGCTAATCAGATTGAAGCCATTGTCCGCTCCGTGCTGGGTTCCATGAACACCTCCGCACCCAAGGCCGCAGGTAATCTGCCCAAGGTTGCCAAGGTGGCTATGCTGGTCGGCCCCAAGAAGATCGAGATCCAGGAAGTTCCCCTGCCTGAGCTGGGCGAGGACGACATCCTCATCAAGGTCGAGGGCGCAGGCATCTGCGGCACCGACGTACACGAGTGGAAGATGGATCCCTTCGGCCTTATGCCCGTGGTTCTCGGCCACGAGGGCACCGGCGAGGTGGTCTACTGCGGTAAGAACATCGTCAAGGACACCGCCGGCAAGCCCATCGGTGTTGGCGACAAGATCGTTACTTCCGTTATTTCTTGCGGCGACTGCTACCACTGCCGCATGACCCCCGGCCGCACCAACCTGTGCGCCAATCAGGGCGTTTTCGGCCTGATCGGTGACAAGAGAGGTACCGACGAGGGCAACCGTGCCAACGGTTGGTTCGCTGACTACATGCTCATCCGCGGTGGCGAGGCTTCCGGCGCGACCTTCTTCCAGGTCAACGAGCTGAACCTCAACCAGCGTATGATCCTGGAGCTGGCCTGCGTTTGCGTCCACGCTCTGGAGAGAGGCCAGAAGACCGGCCTTCTGAACTTCGGTTCCAAGGTTCTGGTGCAGGGCTGCGGCCCCGTGGGTCTGGTGATGATCACCGTTCTCCGCGCCGCCGGTATCAACCACATCATCGCTGTGGACGGTAACGAGGACAGACTGAAGGTCGCCCAGAAGATGGGTGCCAAGACCACCGTCTGCTTCAAGCGTCCCGACGAGGACACCCTCGACAAGCGCGTGGCCAAGGTTCAGGCCGTGGCCAACGGTGTCGGTGTTGACTTCGCCTTCCAGTGCACCGGCGCACCCGTCGCCGCCGCTGACATCTACGCTTATATCCGCCGTGGCGGCGGTATGTGCGAGATGGGCTTCTTCGTCAACAACGGCGAGTACTCCGTCAACCCCCACTTCGCTATGTGCAACAAGGAGATCGACATCGTCGGCTCTTGGGATTACTCCGCTGAGGACTACCCCAAGACCGTTGCCTTCCTGAAGCAGTGCCAGGAGATGAACATCCCGATCGAGGAGCTCATCACCCACACCTTCCCCCTCGATCAGATGAACGAGGCTATGGAGACCAACGTGGCGCAGAAGGGCATCAAGATCGCCTACATCGCTAAGTAAGCAAAGGAGTTACCGATATGGCAGCTCTTGGAATGCTTGAAGTATACGGATTCGCCACCTCCATCGTCGTCGCCGATGCCTGCGCAAAGGCCGCTGACGTAAAGATCGTGGCCATCGACCGCAACAAGCCCGCCAACGCCGACAAGTGCGAGGTGCCGCTGGTTATGGTCGTGAAGTTCGAGGGCTCTCCCGCCGCCGTCGAGGCTGCTCACGACGCGGGCAAGGCCGTTGCCGAGGAGCGCGGTCTGTTCATCACCTCGAAGATCATTGCTGGACTGGATCCCAGCGTGGAGTGGTTCGCACATCTGACCGCTACCGGCCGCGACAAGCTCCGCAATTACACCACCGTTGACGGAAAAAAGGTTTAATCCCTCCCCGCAACGCCCAACTCACTCAAAAAATAAAATTTTAAGGAGAATATTACAATGAACGAAGCTCTTGGTATGGTTGAAACCCGCGGTCTGGTTGCCGCAATCGAGGCTGCCGATGCTATGGTTAAGGCTGCTAACGTTACCCTGATCGGCTCCGAGAAGATCGGTTCCGGTCTCGTATCCGTCATGGTCCGTGGCGACGTCGGTGCTGTTAAGGCCGCTGTTGAGGCCGGTGGCGCTGCCGCTTCCCGCCTGGGCGAGGTCATCGCAACTCACGTCATCCCCAGACCTCACACCGACGTGGACAAGCTCCTGCCCTCCATCTAAGGAACGATTCGCAGGGCTCTTGGGGCGCTGCCCCAAACCCCGCCTAAGGGACTTTTGCAAAAGTCCCTTAGGAATCCCCAAAACCTTTAATACAGGTATTTGAGGATTCACGTTCTTTGCCTACCAAACGAAAGCGAGGTACAAAAACATGGATAAGGCAATCGCACTGCTGGAAGTCCAGGCAATGGTTACGGCCATTGTGGGTCTTGACGCAATGATCAAGGCCGCCGACGTGAAGCTGATTCACGTTGAAAAGAGACTGGGCGGTCGTCTTGTGACCGTGGTGGTCGAGGGCTCGGTTTCGGCTGTTCAGGCCGCCGCCGATGCCGGTAAGGCCGCCGCCGCTGAGGTTGGCAACGTCAAGCTCTGCGAGGTCATCGCACGCCCCCATCCCGAAGTCATGAAGTTCCTCCGCACCGATCCCATTCCCTGATGGACGGCGCGGCGTAACAAAATAAGCTCCCCTTTTACACCAACAAACAAAAAAGTAAAATTTTCTTAGGAGGAAAATACAATGAACGAAGCTCTTGGTATGGTTGAGACCCGTGGTCTTGTGGCTGCTATTGAGGCTGCCGATGCTATGGTGAAGGCTGCTAACGTTACTCTGATCGGCTCTGAGAAGATCGGTTCCGGTCTCGTGTCCGTCATGGTCCGTGGCGACGTCGGTGCTGTTAAGGCCGCTGTTGAGGCCGGTGGCGCTGCCGCTTCTCGCCTGGGCGAGGTTATCGCTACTCACGTCATCCCCAGACCCCACACCGATGTGGACAAGCTCCTGCCCAAGATCTGATTGATCGGATCGAAAAACCGCGCGGGCGGAACCCTCTTTCCAGGGGGTTCCCCCACCCCTTATATATAAATGGAAGAATGAATGCTCTTTTCCCGCTGAAAAGGATATTGATTTTTCAATTTGTAGTACATTAGAAAGAGGTTTTTGATCATGGAACTGAACGCAAGCACCATTGAAGCCATCGTCAAGAAGATCGTATCCGAGATGGACACCCCCGCGGCCGCCGCGGACGACCTGACCATCCCGGTGGGCATTTCCAACCGTCATATTCACCTGTCCCGCGAGGATCTGGACACCCTGTTCGGTGCGGGCTACGAGCTGACCCCCATCAAGGATCTCTCCCAGCCCGGTCAGTACGCCTGCAAGGAGCTGCTGACCATCATCGGACCCTCCATGCGTCCCATTGAGAACGTCCGTGTCCTGGGCCCCATCCGCAAGGAGAGCCAGGTGGAGATCTCCGTCACCGATTCCTTCGTGCTGAAGGTCAAGCCTCCCGTGCGCGAGTCGGGTAGCCTGGCAGGCTCCGCCCCCATCACCATCATCGGCCCCAAGGGTATCGTCACTCTGAAGCAGGGCTGCATCATCGCCAACCGCCACATCCACATGAGTCCCGCCGACGGCGCCCGCTTCGGTGTCAAGGACGGCGACTACATCACCGTGGATGCCTTCAGCGGTACCAAGCGCACCCGCTGGTTCGACGTGCAGGTTCGTGTCTCCGACAAGTTCTGCCTGGAGATGCACGTGGACACCGACGATGCCAACGCCGTAGGCTTCAAGAACGGCAGCACCGTCACCATGGTCAAGGACTGATCGCGCAACCGACCGTCCGCATACAGTAGAAAGAACGGAGTACCATCATGCTCAAGGGAAAAGTCGTGGGAACCATTGTTTCCACCAATAAATTCGACGCTCTTCGGGGCTACAAGTTTCTGGAGATCCAGCTCAAGGAAAAGGACGAGCTGACCGACCGCTACATCATCGCCGTGGATCGCTCCATCAGCGCAGGCATCGGCGAGGACGTTCTGGTGGTCACCGGCTCCTCTGCCCGTGCTGCCGTAGGGGACATGAACGCCCCTGTGGACGCTGTGGTCGCCGGTATCATCGACAAGCTCCAGCACTAATCTGATCCGCGCATTTCGCGCATAACTTTCAACAGAAGGTAAAGAAAAATGACCGATTTGAAGCAATTACTAAAGGACAACGGTGTCGTCGGCGCAGGCGGTGCGGGCTTCCCCTCCTACTGCAAGCTGGCCGAGGGTGCCGACACTTTGATCATCAACGCCGTGGAGTGTGAGCCTCTGCTCTACACCAGCTACACCCTCCTGCAAAACCGCATCCGCGACATCGTCATCGGTATGCGTGCCGTCATGGAATATGCCCACATCGAGCGAGGCCTCATCGCCGTCAAGGACTACCGCGCCGCCAAGCTGGGGTACTCCGACGGACAGGAGCTGGCCCAGGGCGTGTTCATTAAGTACGTTCCCAACGTCTACCCCATGGGTGACGAGATCAACCTCATCTACACCGTCACGGGCCGCGTGGTGGCTCCCGGCCAGCTGCCCATTACCCAGAAGGTCATCGTCTTCAACACCGAGACCATGCACAACATCGGTCTGGTGGTGCAGTACGGTCAGCCCGTAACCAAGACCTACCTGACCCTGTCGGGCGATATCCCCGAGGCCTTCTGCGTGAAGGTGCCTCTGGGTATGAAGATCTCCGAGGTTCTGGAGACTCTGAAGGTCAAGGTTCCCGACACCCACGTGGTCATCGACGGCGGCCCCTCCATGGGTAACATCGTCAACCCCAACGTGGACGTGGTCAAGAAGCCCACCTCGGGTCTGCTGATCCTGCCCAAGGACATCCCCGCCGTCCGCACCAAGCTCCGCTCCGCCGAGGAGAACTTCCGCATGGCCGCCTCGGTCTGCTGTCAGTGCACCCGTTGCACCGATCTCTGCCCCAGACACCTGTTGGGCTACCCTCTGGAGCCTCACAAGATGATCCGCTCCACCCTCTCCGCCGCCCAGGCCGATCCCGAGCTGATCAAGACCGCCACCATGTGCTGCGGCTGCGGCATCTGCGGTCTGCTGGCCTGCTGCCAGGAGATCTCCCCCATGCAGGTTATCAAGGAGTACAAGGGCATTCTGGCCAAGAACCGCATCAAGTATGTGGCCAACCCCGCCGAGCAGTTCACCGCTTCCCCCGAGCGCGAGTATCGCATGATCAGCGCGGGCAAGTGGAAGGAGGTACTGGGCGTGGCCAAGTACGACAAGTTCCCCCCCACCTACATCGACGAGAAGCTGAAGGCCAAGGAGGTGCACGTCCCCATGGTTCAGCACATCGGCGCTCCCGCCATCCCCATCGTCAAGGTCGGTGACGAGGTCAAGGAGAACGACATGATCGCCAAGGCCGCCGAGGGGCTGTCGGTTCCCAACTTCGCTCCCATCACCGGTCGCGTCACCTACGTGGACGACAAGACCATTGTCATTCGCGCGTAAAACAGAAAGAGCAGGTATATAGACTATGTATCAGGCTATTGGTATTATTGAACTGAAGAGCATTGCCAAGGGCATCGAGGCCACCGACGCCGCGCTGAAGAGCGCGGGCATCCGTCTGGTGCAGGCTCATCCCTCCTGCCCCGGCAAGTACGAGATCATTCTGACGGGCGCCATCGCTGACGTCTCCGCCGCCGTGGAGTACGTCAAGGGCCGCTTCGACGATCGCATGATCGATTCCACCGTCATCGGGCGCATCGACGAGCAGGTCATCACCGCCCTGTTCGGCACCCAGCCCGGTGAGAACAAGGGTTCTCTGGGCATCATCGAGGCCTACTCCGCCGCTTCCACCGTCAAGGCCGCCGATATCGCCGTCAAGACCGCCAAGGTCGCCATCCGCGAGCTTCGTCTGTCCCGCGGTATGGGTGGTAAGGGCATGGTGGTCATCACCGGTGACGTGGGCGACGTGACCGCCGCCGTGGAGGCAGGCGCACAGCACGCCAAGGATCAGGGTCTCTTCTGCAACTCCGCCGTCATCCCCGCTCCCCACAAGGAGCTTTGGGAGCAGCTCTAAGGAACGAGGGGCTCTGCCCCTGTCCCCCGCAAGGGCTCTGCCCTTGACCCGGCAGGGCTCTGCCCTGCACCCGCCTAAGGGACTCGCACTGCAAGCAGTGATGCAAAAGTCCCTTAGGGATCCCCAAAACCTTTAAAAAAAGGTATTCCCCCGTTGAAAACCTGCAAACCGATTGGTTTGCTTCCCTTTTTAACTTGCCAATACCGAATTTTTCGTAAACTATAGATAAGAGAGGGTCAACCCATGTCCGAAGTGAAGTTCGTCATTGAAAAAAGCCCCCGTATCGCCCGCTTGATCCACGATCTCTACGCCAACATGCCCGAGATCGAGGCCGATCGCGCGGAGCTTGTCACCGAGAGCTACAAGCAGACCGAGCATCTGCCCATCATCAAGCGCCGCTCGGCCGCCTTCCGTCATATCCTGGAGAACATTCCGATCGTCATCCGCGAGGGTGAGCTGATCGTCGGCTCCAGCTCCATCGCCCCCCGCGGCTGTCAGACCTTCCCCGAGTTCTCCTACGAGTGGCTCCCCCCCGAGTATGAGACCATCGCCACCCGCGAGGCCGATCCCTTCTACATCTCCCCCGACACCATCCGCCGTCTGGAGGCCGTTCATCCCTACTGGAAGGGCAAGACCGTCAGCGATCTCGCCGCCGCCAACATGGATCCCGAGGTGCTGGACGTCTTCATGAACCACGGCATCTTCACCGTCGGCAACTACTTCTACAACGGCGTTGGCCACGTCAACGTCAACTACGAGAAGGTCATCAACTGCGGTCTGGAGGCCTACATTGAGGAGTGCAAGGCACAGCTGGCCACCCTCACCCGCGGTCAGGGCGACTACGCCGAGAAGCGCAACTTCTGGGAGTCCGTCATTGAGAGCTGTGAGGCCGTTATCACCTACGCCCGCCGCTACTCGGATCTGGCTCTGGCTCAGGCCGCCGACTGCACCGATTCCGACCGCAAGGCCGAGCTGCTCACCATCGCCGAGGCCTGCGATCACGTTCCCGCCAAGCCCGCCCGCTCCTTCCACGAGGCCTGCCAGGGCTTCTGGTTCATCCAGCAGCTCATGCAGATGGAGTCCTCGGGTCACTCCATCTCCCCCGGCCGCTTCGACCAGTACATGTATCCCTTCTTCAAGGCCGATCTGGATGCCGGCAAGATCACCTATGAATCCGCCCAGGAGCTGATCGACTGCATCTGGGTCAAGCTGAACGACCTGAACAAGGTGCGCGATGCCGCCTCCGCCGAGGGCTTTGCCGGTTACGGTCTGTTCCAGAACCTCATCGTGGGCGGTCAGGACGAGTTCGGTCTGGACGCCACCAACGATCTGTCCTACATGTGCATGGAGGCCCAGATGCACGTCCGTCTGCCCCAGCCCTCCCTGTCCATCCGTGTCTGGAACGGCTCTCCCCACTCCCTGCTGATCAAGGCCGCCGCCGTCACCCGCGAGGGTATGGGCGTGCCCGCCTTCTATAACGATGAAGTCATCATTCCCTCCATGATGTCCCGCGGCTACTCCCTGGAGGATGCCCGCGGCTACTGCATCATTGGTTGCGTGGAGCCCTCCGCCTGCCACAAGACCGACGGCTGGCACGATGCCGCCTTCTTCAACATGGTTCGTCCTCTGGAGCTTGTGTTCTCCTCGGGTATGGACAAGGGCGAGCAGATCGGCCCCAAGACCATGGACGTGCTGGAGATGACCTCCTTCGAACAGTTCTTCGACGCATACAAGGCTCAGCAGGAGTTCTTCATTGAGATGATGGCTCAGGCTGACAATGCCGTGGATGCCGCTCACGCCGTCCGTTGCCCTCTGCCCTTCGAGTCCTGCCTCATCGACGATTGTATCGCCAACGGCAAGAGCGTGCAGGAGGGTGGCTGTCACTACAACTTCACCGGCCCTCAGGGCTTCGGTATCGCCAACGTGGCCGATTCTCTGGCCGTCATGCGCAAGCTGGTCTTCGAGGACGGTGTCATTTCCATGGCCGAGATGAAGCAGGCTCTGGCCGACAACTTCGGTAAGGGTGCCACCAACAAGCGCGCTATGGAGCTGACCACCGATGCCGCCAAGCTGCTGGATGCCGAGGGTAAGGAGGTCAACGCCGACCTCATCAAGGCCATCTACATGGGCTTCAAGAACGCCTCCCACATTTCCGCCGATAAGAAGGCGCGCTACGACGAGATGCTGAACATGATCGCCGACGTGCCCAAGTACGGTAACGATCTCCGCGAGGTTGACCTGTTCGCCCGCGAGGTGGGTCAGACCTACACCAAGCCTCTGCTCCGTCACACCAACCCCCGCGGCGGTATGTTCCATGCGGGTCTGTATCCCGTATCCGCCAACGTGCCGCTGGGCCATCAGGCCGGTGCCTCCCCCGACGGCCGTCTGTCCAACACCCCCATCGCCGACGGTGTCGGCCCCATGTCGGGTCGCGACGTGAAGGGCCCCACGGCTACCGCCAACTCGGTGTCCCGCCTCGACCTGGGCGACGCCTCCAACGGCACTCTCTTGAACCAGAAGTTCCATCCCTCGGCTCTGGCCGGTGAGATGGGTCTGGAGAAGTTCGTAGCGTACCTGCGCGGCTTCTTCGATCAGAAGGGCATGCACGTCCAGTACAACGTCATCTCCCGCGAGACCCTGCTGGACGCACAGGCTCATCCCGAAAACTACAAGACTCTGGTGGTTCGCGTGGCCGGTTATTCCGCCCTCTTCACCACCCTCTCCCGCTCCCTGCAGGACGACATCATCAGCCGTACCGAGCAGTCCAGCCTGTAAAAGAGAACGAGGGGCTCTGCCCCTGGTCTCCCTGCGGGTCGGTCACGACACGGCTCTGACTGCCACCGGCAGTCATTCACTACCGTGTCGCCGCTTCGCTACCCCCGCCCGAACCCTTCTTGAAAGAAGGGTTCGGGACTCCCAAGAACTTCCAAAGCAAATATCCATTTTCCCTTTTCAATCCTTTCCCGATAAATAAATACCTTTTTTGAAGGTTTTTGGAGATTCCCAAGAACCTTTTTGCAAAAAGGTTCTTGGGTGGGTAGCGAAGCGGCGACACGGTAGTGAATGACTGCCAGTGGCAGTCAGAGCCGTGGCGTGACCGAGCCGCAGCGAGAATTTGGGGCAGAGCCCTGGCGCTCCCCAGAAAGGAATAACATGGCAAACTACTACGACCGCGTTGGTCGGATTTTTGATATTCAGCGCTTCTCCATCCACGATGGGCCGGGTATTCGGACGATCGTGTTCCTGAAGGGGTGCTACCTGCGGTGCCGCTGGTGCTGCAATCCCGAGTCCC
>JBGVRH010000075.1:0-40685 GCA_045128275.1 Eubacteriales bacterium
CGGGGGGGCGCGGGGGGGTGTTGCGGGGGGCGCGGGCGCCCCCCCGCTACGGGGATAGGGCCTTTTGGTGGCGGCTGGTAGCCGCCGCTACAGAAAAATACGGGAAGAGCGGATAACGGATTCTTTCCGGCGCGGCATTACGCCTCGTCGGCCATATGCGCGTCCAGCTTCTTCTCGATTCTGGACAGCTCCTGGGCCACGGGGTCGGGAATATGCACCTGATCCAGATCGTCGGGCTTGCGGCCGTCGCGGCGCACCACACGGGCGGGGATACCCACGGCGGTGGAGTTCTCGGGAACCTCCTTCAGCACCACGGCGTTGGCGGCGATCTTGGAATTGTCCTCGATCTTGAAGGGGCCCAGCACCTTGGCACCCGCGCCCACAAGCACGTTGTTGCCGAGGGTGGGATGACGTTTGCCCACGTCCTTGCCCGTACCGCCCAGGGTCACGCCCTGATACAGGGTGCAGTTGTCCCCGATCTCGGTGGTCTCACCGATGACCACGCCCATACCGTGGTCGATGAACAGCCCCTTGCCGATGGTGGCACCGGGGTGGATCTCGATGCCCGTCTTATGCCGCGCCCACTGGCTGATGGCGCGGGCGGCGAAGTAGTGCTTCGACAGGTAGAGCTTGTGGGCCACGCGGTAGGCCAGGATGGCATGGACACCCGAGTACAACAGCAGGATCTCCAGATCACTGCGGGCGGCGGGGTCGCGCTGGCGCACCGCCTCGATATCGGTGGCGATCTCCTCGCGGATGGCGGTCACGGTGTCGGTCACCTTTTGGGTGGATTTTTTGAAGATACGGGGCAGATCAAAATCAATGATATACTCACGGTCACGGTTCATGGGACGGTACCTCTTTGGGGTGGAATAAAGTGGGTAGCCCTCTCCGTCATGCCTTACAGGCGTGCCACCTCTCCCACGGGGAGAGGCTTACCAGCGAGGGGGGCAAAGGCTCTCCCCTTGGGAGAGCTCCCGCCGCAGGCGGGTGAGAGGGCTTTCTACGGACATAGTAGGGATCGCAAAGCTGCTTAGCGGCGGACTTTCTTTCCCACCACGTGGATGATGCGCTGGAGAGAGGGAGCGAAGATCATGTTGATGATGAACTCACACACGAAGTTCAGACCCGCCAGACCGATGAAGATGAAGTGGATGGTATTCTTGCCGTAGCTCATGGACTCGGCAAAGGCGGTGATGGTGTCGAAGATCACGAAGCAGCCCGCCACGAACACGCACGTGTTGACGATGGGGGTAATGGCGGCGGCAAGGAAGACGGCCAGAAGCTCGTTTTTCTTGGCCATCAGCTTGTAGATCAAGCCTGCCAGATAACCCGCCAGAGTGGACTTGATGAGACAGATGCCCGCGGTAATGACGGGGTTCTGCTGGAACAAAAAGGCGGTGAAGGGATCCAAACCCATGACGCCGCACTGGATGTAGACCTCCAGACCGAACACGAAACCCAGCCACGCGCCCGCGGCGGGGCCCAGAATCATGGCACCCAGGGCGATGGGAATCAGCACCAGGCTGACGGGGGTGCCCAGGACGGGGATCTTGATGACGATGCCTGCCGCCTGGAGCACCAGTACGACGGCGGTGAGGATGGCCAGCTGCACCATTCTCAATAATTGTTGATTTCTTTTGCTTGCCATAAGCAAACCTCCTTTGAGGACTTTCACCTCATGCTGCCGTCCGCTATGGGTACGGCGCGTAAAATTTATGATCACCGTTCCGCTTACGCAGAACAGGAATCGCCTTACTTATTTTTTCTGGCCGTCCTCTCCACGGCGGCGGCCTCTCTCTCGGCGGTGGCCTTGTAGATGAAATACAGGCCGAGCAGGGTCAGATCCGCCTCGTAGGTCACGCTGTGAGTACAGGCAGGAAGCACCAGCTCCGCAAGGCCTCCCGTGGCCACCATGGGCAGGGCGGCGTTTTTGGGGAGCTTCAGCTCGGCCTTGATGCGGTCGATGAGGCCGTCCACCATGCAGGCGGTGCCCAGCACCAGCCCCGAGCGGAGGGCGGCGGTGGTGTTCTTGCCCAGCACCGTGTCGGGAGCCTTCAGCTCCATGTAGGGGATCTGGGCGGCCGCGGCACGAAGTCCCTCCAGGGCGGTGGTCACGCCGGGGGCGATGGACACGCCCACCAGCTCTCTGGCCATATTCACCGCGCCGCAGACCGTGGCGGTGCCGAAGTCCAGAAAGATCACGGGCGCGCCATAGAGACTCACGGCGGCGGAGGCGTTGGTGACGATATCGGCTCCCAGGGCGGCGGGATCGTCCACCCGCAGGCTGATGCCGGTACGGACACCGCCCCCGATGTGGGTGACGGGGATGGGGGTACTTCCCCCCAGCTTTTGAATAGCGGATTCCAGGGTGTGGGTGAGCTGGGGCACCACAGATCCCATCACGGCGGCGGAGATGGCACCGTCGTAACCCTTATCGGTCAGCAGACCGCGGATGATGACGGCGTACTCGTCGGCGGTTCTTCCCACGGCGGAGGCCAGCTTGGCCGTGAGAACGGGCGCGGGGCGGGGATCGGTGGCGGTCAGGTCGAACAGACCCAGGGATATGCTGGAATTGCCGATGTCGATGGCCAGAAGCATGGGAAACCTCCTTATAGAGTATGTGATAGCGAGAAAAAGAGTAACGGGTCAATTCGTAATTCGTAATTCGTAATGACGCGGAGAGGCATACGAAATACGAAAGCTCTTTGCCGCGACCCGCGGAAGTGCAACCGCACGCCTGCCAAGCCGTTCCTCCGTTCTCCCAATTACGAATTACGAATTACGCATTACGAATTCAATCATCCTCCTCGTCGCTCTCTCCGATGCGCTTGCGGTTGTTCGCGGGCTTCATGCGGAGGCGGGCGCGGGCTTTGTCGATATCGTACTGGGGCAGGGTCTTGAGCTTCTTGAAGGCATCGTAGCTTCCGTCCTCGGCGGCGCGGATGTACAGCTCGATGGCCTTTTCGCGGTCGTACATGCGGCCCAGTCCCTCCTCGGCGCACTTGGCCAGGAGGTACTCGGCGTTGCCCTTGGCGGCTCCTACGTAGTCTCCCTCGTGGCGGGCGGCCTTGCGGATGTAGCGGATGGCCTCGTACTCGTCGGCCTCCACGATCTCGAAGCGCTTGTCCATGAGCTCGTCGGCGTATTCCCCGTTCTCGTCGGGGGTGGGGGGCAGAAGGAAGGCGGAATCGGGGGTATCGGGGCGGTGGAAGGGAATGCGGCGGATGCTGATGATATCGGGCTCGCCCACGCAGCCCGTGAGCCGCACCATGGCCAGGTAGAGCTGAGCCTCGATGCACCCGCACTCGGCGGCGGTGAGCATGTAGGCATAGCCCTCGGCGGGATCGCAGGGAACACCCCGACCCGTGACCAGCATGGCCCCCGCGTTGTAGGCCGCATCGCCCTCCTCCTCAAAGCGGAGGTAGGTGTACAGTTCAAAGGCCTTTGCGGGGTCGGGGTCGATGCCGTAGCCGTACTGGAGGCAGTAGGCGTAGTTGAAGATGGCACGGGTGTGGCCGTTTTTCATGCCCGCCTCGTAGGTGCGGAGGGCTTCGGTGTAGTGCCCCTCGGTGAACAGGGCGTTGGCCTTGATAATATCATTATCGGAGAAAATGCGGTTGTCTATGTTCACGGTTGAACTCCTTGGGGGATCAGGGCAATTTTACTTCCATACTCCCCTCGTCTATGGATGCGCGGAGGATGCGAACCTCCTGTTCTGGATGGGCGGCAGCGAACCGCTCCTTGAATTCGGCAAAATCGGAATACTCTTGGTCGTTGATATAGTAGACCTTATCGAAAAAGCCTGCTTTTTGCCGAAGGGATCCCCTGCTGTAATCCGAAGCTGTACCGACTCGTTTCACGGATTCGTGACCGATATCCAGATCAATGATATCCTCCTTTTCCAGATACGCAAACAGTTCATCATGTGTCCAGATACGGATGGGATGCTCCGGATCCATATTCGATGACGTAGAGTTCTTCTTTCCCCCCGTCACCATTTGGGAGATTCCTTTTACGATTCCGGCGAAAGAAACGAAAATGATCAAAGTCGTCAGGGCAGATCGAATCGGCCAAGGCAATTGTGTGGTGTTGAAATAGCGATTCATGAGAAAGCAGAGGATCAGCAGGACGACAGAACCGCAAATGAGGACGAGGGGCTTGGTCAACAGCTTTTTCATGATGGGACTCCTTTCCAAACAGGGTTATTTCCGATAGTACACGTAATGCACAGTAATGGTGCGTACTTCCCCGCCATGCTCCTTGTCGGGCGCGGTGATGACCACACCGTCCCCCGACATGAGGATCCAGGCCTGGAGGTCGTTGATGTCGCACCGCAGGATGGTTTCCGAGGGGGTGGAGACGATGAGCTCGTCGGTCTCCCGCTTGATGTTGAGAGAGCCGCTTCGCCCGATCACGTCCTCGTTATCGTTTACGGGGTTTCTTTGGGTGATGTACTTGATGGGGTAGCCGCAGATCTTTTCCGCCATATCGTGGCGGTAGCGGGGGGATTCGGGGTTCTTGCTCTTTGTCCAGTGGGAGATGACTTTCTTGAAAAAGCCCATGGCGCGGCTCCTTTCGAAAAATGAAGAATGAATAGTGAATAATGAATAATGGAGGAAGGAAACCTTCGGTTTCCCACGATCGGAATTATAATGAATGGACAAATCCGTAGGATTTGCACCTTAATTATTCATTATTCATTCTTCATTATTCATTTGTACCCCGATCTTCTCGCCCGTGAGGAATTCATACGCCGCGGCGTACTCCTCGGCGGCCTTTCTGCACCGCGCGGAATCGGGGTTGTACTTACGGATACCGCGGAGCATGATGTTCTTGGGGGTCTCCTCGGGGTCGATCAGCTCCAGGGCGGTGACGTCGTAGCCGTTGGCCTCCAGCTTCTTGAGGCGGAGAGCGTCGGTGGCGGCGTCGCAGAGCTTCTGGCGGAGCATGGAATGCTGAGCCACGAAGGACAGGGCGGGGCTGTTCAGGCGGCGGTTGAGATCGTGGTGACAGCAGGGGGTGGAGAGGATGACCTTGGCCCCCCACTCGGTGGCCTTGTCCAGTACAATGTCGGTGGCGATGTCGCAGGCGTGGAGGGAGATGACCATATGCACCTGCGCCCCCTCGGGGAAATTGTATTGGGTTACGTCGCCGCAAACAAAGGACAGACCCTCCATGCCCAGATTGCGGGCGATGGCATCGCACTCGGCCATGACCTCGGCCTTCATGTCCACCCCCACCATGCGGACGGAACGTCCCTTGATGGCGGTGAAGTAGTGGTAGACCGCAAAGGACAAGTAGCTCTTGCCGCAGCAGAGGTCGGCGATATTCAGCACGCCCTCGGCGGGGAGGTTGGATTCCACGTCACGGATCAGCTCCAGGAAGCGGTTGATCTGGCGGTATTTGGCCTGCTTCTTATCGTGGACACGGCCGCTTGCATCGCTGACACCCAGCTCTACAAGGAAGGGCTCGGCACCCGACAGAATGCGGCGCTTGGCCTTATCGTTACCCCCGATGGTGATCCTCTTTGGGGTGTTGTCGCCGCCGTTCAGAGCCTTTTGGATGGGGGTGGCACCCAGCAGGGTCTCCTTACCCGACTTGGCGCGGCGCAGCTCGCAGCTTCCCGCCGTGGTCATGAGGTTGATCTGGTCAAACTCGTTCACCAGAGCGGACAGGACGGCGGGGATATCGGGGAGGCGGATGTTTTCCTGGGAGGCCTGGACGGGCTTTTTGCCGTTGACCTCGGTGTCGGCCACATCGGCCACCCGAAGGGTCTCCCGCTGGAGGACGGTCTCCCCTTTGACCCGCTTGAGGGTGAGGGTGACGCGGGACACGGCCTTGTCATGGGACTTGGAGAAGACCGCCTTGGAGAGGATCTCGGCCTCGGCGGAGGAGGCGATGAGGGACGCGAGGGTGATTGCGGGTTCCATGGCGGCTCCTTTCGGGGTAATGCGGGATTTCAGATCAGTATGAAACGCTTACTTTTTCTCTTCTGCGGCGGCCTCGTCCTTCGCTTTCTTCTTGAACGAGATCTTGGACTCGGTGCGGTTGGCCAGTCGCTTGAGGTTCTCGCGGTGCATGAAGACCACAAGAACCGCCATGACCACCGAGATCATGCAGGCCGTGGGGTTACGGGGCGGGTCGTAGGCATGGGACCAGGCATTGAGGACGATGGGGAACAGGGAGAGCCCCATGACCGAGCCCAGGGAGACGTAGCGGGTGCCGATGACCACGATGAGAAAGACAGCCAGGCAGACCGCCGCCGTGAGGGGAGAGAGCATGATGATGACCATGCCCGAGGTGGCTACGCCCTTACCGCCCTTGAACTTGAAGAAGATGGGGAACATATGCCCCAGCATGACGAAGAGACCCGCGATGGCGGCACCGAACTGATCCACCATGCGGTAGGACATACCGTTCACGTCGGTGATCTGGGCGTTGACACCTACGATGAGGTAGCCCAGCCCCACGGCCACAACGGCCTTGAGCATATCTCCCGCCATGGTGAGGACGGCGGCCTTCCAGCCGAAGGTGCGGAGCATATTGGTGGCTCCCGCGTTACCGCTCCCGTGGGTGCGGACGTCGTCGCGGTAGTGCTTTTGGGAGATCATAACGCCAAAATTGAGGCTTCCCAAGAGGTAGGGGATAATGATGCAGAGAAGGATGCCGCCCATGGTGACGGCGGTGGCGGCGGGGGTACCTCCCACGCCCAGTTTGTCGATCAGATAGGATACCAAATTCCAAGTACCGATTCCGTTCATGATATTCTCCTGTTCGTTTCGTAATAATGGTATTTCATCGGGAATGTTCCCTTGGTCACGTCTTACCGAAAAGACGTTTCAATCGCTTGCGGGCGGCCTCCTTGCGGGCGGCGGTCTCCGCGCCGTCATAGGCGGCCGAGAGGATACGCTCCCCCTCCGTCTCAGCGGTCAGCACATCCGACTCGGCGGGAGTCTTTCCTGTCAGAGCGATATAGTCCGCGACCTTCAAGCGATAGAGCTTTTCTCCCTCGTCGGTCAATACCACGGTGTCTCCCTCGATACGGTCTACGCAAAGCCACATGGGAGGCTCCTTTCCCACCCCGAAACCGCGGGGTGTCTATGGATATTCAGTTTATTATAACATATATTTTTCAGATTTGCAAGGGCTTCGGGGAGATTTCCCCCGACAGGCGCAAAAAAAGAGGAGACCTTCCGATCTCCTCTTGATTGGTTTGAGAAATTACTCCTCGTCAGAGCTCTCGACACCGTCCAGAGCCTTGAGGTCGTCCTCCTCCACGATGCACTCGAACTTCTCGCCGCAGTTGGGGCAGCGGAGATTCTCGGGGTCGATGGAGGAATCGAAGTTGATGACGTCGCCGCAAGCGGGGCAGATGACCTCGAAGTACTCGTCCTCATCCTCATCCTCGCCGAAGAAGTCGTCATCGTCCTCGTCAAGGCCGCAGTCGAAATCGCAGCCGGCGCAGTTGCCGTCGCACTCGAAATCGTCGTCCTCGTCCTCATCGTCGAAGCCGTAGTCATCCTCGTCCTCATCATCGAGGTCAAGGAGGACCTCCTCAACGTCGCCCAGATCCTCGTCCAGCTCCTCGCAGTAGTCCTTGAGCTCGCAGATCTCAGCCTGCATATCGTCCATCTCGGCGGCCATCTCGGTGACCATATCCAGGAGAGCGGCGATCAGCTTGCCCTCCTTGGTGGTCTTATCGGGCTCCAGGCCGTCGCACAGACCCTTCAGATACATTGCCTTTTCCATCATAGACATGATAAAGTCTCCTTACTGTAATGGAATTGTTGCGGTCATGAAGACCGCGGCGGTCACAAGGACCGCGGGTGTCCGCCAATTAAGCGCGGGACAGGTACTCGCCGGTACGGGTGTCGATCTTCAGGACCTCGCCCTCGTTGATGAACAGGGGAACCTTGACCACAGCGCCGGTCTCCAGGGTGGCGGGCTTCAGGGTGTTGGTGGCGGTGTTGCCTGCGAAGCCGGGCTCGGTAGCGGTGACGGCCAGCTCCACGAACGTGGGAGGCTCAACGCCCAGGATGGTGCCCTTGTAGGAGATGATCTTGCACATCATCTCTTCCTTGACGAACTGGAAGTTCTCGCCGACCTGATCGTGACCGATGAGGGTCTCCTCCCAGGTCTCGGTGTCCATGAAGTGGTACAGATCGCCGTCATCGTAGGAATACTGCAGATCTCTGCGCTCGATGTACGCGTTCTCGAACTTGTCGGTGGGGTTGAAGGTGCGCTCGGTCACGCCGCCGGAGATGCAGTTCTTGATCTTGGCGCGGACGAAAGCGGCGCCCTTACCGGGCTTAACGTGCTGGAACTCGATGACCTGATAGACGACGCCGTCCATGTCAAAGGTCAGACCGTTCTTGAAATCGCCTGCTACTACCATTGTAAAATACCTCCAAAGGTTTAATTTTTCTTGTTCTTTGCGGGCAAACCACCCGAAAGCAGGGTTGTCCGCATACAGTTACATCCTATTATACACCAAAACGGCGGTTTTTGCAAGGGGGTAAACGAAAGTTTTTTGCGGTTTGAGAGGATTTTTTTGTAAAAACACGGGACTTCCCTGTGGAAAGTCCCGTGATCGGTGTTTTTCAAGGCGCGGGCTGTATCCCATACAGCTCCAGCAGCTCGTCATAGTCATAGATGTCGGGGATGGACTCCAGGGTGCCGTCCCGTAGCTTAGTGACCATGCCCACGGTGGCGCAGGGAGGGACGGGCTCGATGAAGTTCCAGGCGAGCAGCTCCACGTAGTCGCCGCTGTTCAGCTCATCGAAGGCCTCGCCCAGATCGGTGCGGTCGTAGTAAAGCATGAGACATTCGGGATAGGTACTGCCGCTGAGGAGGTAGACAGCGGGGCTGTTCTTCTCCTTCAGGATATACCCCCGCACCGAGCCGACACCCGCCTCCAGGGCATCCTCGGGGAGGGCGATCACCTCGAAGGGCAAGATCACTCCCTTGCCCTCGTTGAAGATCAGTTCATACTGTCCTGCGGGGAGGGTCTCATGCTGTCCTCCCGTCACGAGGGAAATGGTGGGGCTGTAATACTCCTCGGCATACTCATCGGGGGCAACCTCTTTGCCCTCGAAGGCGTACTCCGCGCTCTGGGAACCCATGGAGATCCGCTTCCCGTCCTCCACTCGCCACAATGACCAGCAGTCCCCTCGGCTGAGGGGCACCCCCGCCTCGTGGGCTTGGAAGAGGATGGACAGGTGGGTGTTCATCTCGGTATACAAGGATCGGCTCATGGTCACCGAATAGGGAAGTCCCGTTTCGTTGGAGTGGATGGTGAAGTCGCAATAGTCGACATAGGCGTTACTGCCGTCGCTCGTCAGGGCATACAGACGGTAGAGGCCGGGGAGATACCCATCCCCCAGCTCCAGCTCTGTGCGATACACCGCGTAGCCGCCATCCTGCGCGGAGGGCTTGATCTCGGGGATCACCAGCTCCATGGTATCCCAACCCGTATCCGAGCTGTTGGCGGGACCTGCCAGCTTGACCACGGCAAAGGCGGGGGGCATCTCGTAGAGAGACGCGCCCTGTTCGACAGCGGTAATCTTCACCGAAACGCCATCGCCGCTCCCGTAGGTCATGTCCGAGGCCTCCACCGTATAGACCTGCTCCTCGGCGGGAGGATAATCCAGTACGGGCCTCGTCTCCCCCTCGGGATCCCCGATCGTGAAGGTACAGTAGGCCACCGAGACGTATTTCTCTCCGTCGTACTTGGTGGCGTGGAGGCGGTAGGTACCTGCGGGGAAGCCGCCCCCCGTGTTGGTGCCGTAGAGGGTCTTGCTGATGGTAGCATACTCATCTCTTCCGGGCTTGGCAGAGATGGTCACCACCTCGGTGTAGGAGACCGCCTCGACCTCAGCACCGTCATCGGTCAGCCGTTCCAGGTGCCAGCCGCCTATGGTGGCGATGGGCTTTCCCTTGACCTTGCCCGTCATGATCACCGTGATGCGGTTCGTACCGTCGGGGTAATTCTCCACCTCGGTGGAGATGGTGAAGTTCACGCCATGGTCGCTCATCTCAATGGTGCTGCCCGCAGGCTTGACGGGGGGCTGGTAGGTAGGTGCTTCCCTGCCTGCGCGGACAATGAAGATCAGCACGCCGAGGGCTACGATGCAGGAGATGGCGGCGGCCGTCCAGCCGCTGCTCATGAAGCGGGCAAAGCCACCCTTGGGTTTCTTCACGGGGGCGATGACACCGCCCTCGGCGGTGATGAGAGCTTTCTCGGCCTCCAGGAGCATACCGTCGGGCAGGGACTCCATGGCGGCAAAGGCATTCAGAGCGCGTTCTTGATTCTTTTTCATACTTGGTACCCCCTTTCGGCAAGGTAGGCCCGCAATTTCTCGCGGGTGCGGTAGAGGCGGGCGGAGAGGTTGTTGGGCTTCATACCGAAGGCCTTGGACAGCCGCGCCACCGAGTGGCCGTGGTAGTAGCGCAGGATGAAGAAATTGCGCTCCTCGGCGGGGAGGGACGCGAGGAAATCCGCCAGCAGGGCGGGCAGCTCGGTATCGTCCTCCTCGCGGGCGGGGAGGAATTCGGCGATCTCGTCCAGAGCCACCTCCAGGCCGCGGTTGCGGGATTTATTGGCGCGGTACTTGTCGATGGCTAACCGGCGGGTGATCTTCCCTAAAAACAGCCGCAGGACGGTGGGTTTCTCGGGCGGGATGGAGCGCCATGCCCGGAGGTAGGTGTCGTTGACGCACTCCTCGGCGTCGGGGTGGTTGTTCAGGATGTTCATGGCCACCGTCAGGCAGTAGGCGCCGTAGTTTTTGGCGGTGTGATCAATGGCGGATTCGTCGCGGGCGAGGTATAACGCCACGATTTCGGTATCGGTGAGGGGGCGGGGGGTGGACATAGGGTTGCCTCCTTTCGGGGGAATTCGTAATTCGCAATTCGCAATTCGTAATTCGTAATGGAGTTTTCTCCATTATACCATATAAGACGGATGATATGGGGAAATATGACGGAGTTTTTTGAAAAAATTTGTTTTTTAAAAAAACCGTAGGGGGGTCTCCCCTCCCGATGCACCCGAAGCCCTCCCGCCCCATGCTCCTGCCGAGCGAAGCGAGGTTATTACGCATTACGAATTACGAATTGCGAATTATCCCGTCATTCTGCCCAACGCCCTCCCCGTATAAAAATTTCTTTTGTGCATTCAATCCGAATTTTCACAAAAACCATTGACAAGGTTTTGAAAATCGTGTAAAATAGAAAATGTATAGATATGCCAACACTATTTCCGAAAGGAACCTTGCAGAATATGAGAAGCATGACCGCCTTCGGCCGCGCCACCGTGGCAGGGGAAGGCTATGAATTGACCGTTGAACTCCGTTCCGTCAACAACCGCTATCTGGATCTGAATTTCCGCCTGCCCCGTGCCTGGACGGCCATGGAGGAGCGCATCAAGGCGGCTCTGTCCGCTATGGGTGTCAGCCGCGGCAAGGTGGATTTCTCGGTGACCCTCACCGATACCCGCGCCCAGTCGGGGGCCGCCGTGCTGGAGCCCGATCTGGACGTTGCCCGCCGTTACGTGGAGGCCGCACGCCTGCTCTGCGAGGAGCTGAACGTGGATCACGATCTCACCACCTCCCGCCTTCTGACCCTCCCCGGGGTCATGGTGCCCGTCAAGGAGGACACCGCCGAGACCGACGATGAGGTCTGGGCCAAGCTCTCCCCCGCCGTCACCGAGGCCGTCACCGCCTTCCTCGCCGCAAGAGAGAGAGAGGGCGCGAGACTGGCTTCCGACGTGCTGGCCAAGCTGGAGGGCATCCGTGAGCTGGTAGCCACCATCGCCGCCCGCTCCGCCGAGAACATCGCCGCCTACCGTGTCCGCTTTGAGGAGCGTCTCCGCGCCGCTCTGGGGGAGACGGGAGCCACCTTCGACGAGAACCGTATCATCACCGAGTGCGCCATCTACGCTGACCGCGTGGCCATCGACGAGGAGCTGGTGAGACTGGCCTCCCACTTCGATGCCCTGGAGGGACTGTTCAAGTCCGACGAGGCTGTGGGCCGCAAGATCGACTTCATGCTCCAGGAGACCAACCGCGAGATCAACACCATCGGCTCCAAGTGCTCGGATGCCGCCATGGCCCGCACCGTGGCCGAGGTCAAGAGCGAGCTGGAAAAGATCCGCGAGCAGATCCAGAATATCGAGTAAGCCGCTTGGACAGTAAAGGAAGGATACCGCTATGAAATTCATCAATATCGGCTACGGCAACATGGTGGCCGTGGACCGCATCGTGACCCTGGTCAGCCCCGATTCCGCCCCCATCAAGCGTCTCATTCAGGACGCCAAGGATGACGGCCGCGTCATCGACGTGACCTGCGGACGTAAGACCCGCGCCGTCATCATCACCGATTCCGAGCACGTCATTCTGGCCGCCATCCAGACCGAAACCATCGCCAACCGCCTGGAGAGCGACGGCGATGTGGCTATGGAGGACGAGGAGCCGGAGGACGAGACGGAGTCGAAGTAAAAGGTAAGAGTGAAAAGTGAAAAGGTTTGGTTCAAATCCTTCGGATTTGTTCAATCCTATTCAAAAACGAAGGAAACCGCAGGTTTCCATCCTTACCTCTTCACTATTACTTATTACCTATAACCTATTTGTTAATACAGATTAAGGAGAATACAGAAATGATCTACCCCACCATCAAGGAGCTCACCAAGGGCGGTGAGTACAACCGCTACGAGATCGCCCTGGCTACCGCCAAGTGCGCCCGCATGATCACCAACGAGTACACCCGTCAGCGTGTGGAGGCCGAGCGTCAGATGACCGGCAACAAGGAGACCGACAAGCCCCTCAACACCATGATCGACAAGGAGGTCCGTGACGAGAAGGCCGTCAAGCTGGCCATCGGCCGCATCAACAGAGGCGACTACACCATCGTTCACAAGGATCCCGCCATCCAGGAGCAGGAGGAGCAGGCCATTCTGGCCGGCATCAACCGCCCCTACGAGGATACCCGCGTAGACGAGGATGAGGACGCCGACGCTGTCGAGGCTACCGAGGACACCGCCGAGGAGTCCGCCGAGGCCGAGGAGCTGTTCGATGACGCCGACGACGAGATCGCCGACGAGGAAAACTGATCCGTGACCCCACAATACACCATAGGAGGCACCGCCATGGAATCGGATACCGTAGCGCGCTATTGCGGCGTGCATATACTGGATAATCCGTTCTCTGTGGACGGTGTTTTCCATTATTTCGTTCCCGCCCATATGGCCGATGCCGTGATCCCCGGGGCTTTCGTGACGGTTCCCTTCGGGCGAGCCAACCGCAAGCAGGTGGCCGTGGTGGTCTCGGTGGGAGATGCCTCCGCGCTCCCTCCCAAGCTGACCCCCGACCTGGTCAAGCCTGTGGAGGGCGTCTGCCGTGAGCGGCTGTTCCTCTCCGAGGCCCAGCTGAAGCTCTGCTTCTACCTCAAGGAGACCACCCTCTGCACCCTGGGCGAGGCGGTACGGGCCGTGGTTCCCGCCGCCGCCCTGGCTACCCTGGTAGAGTACTACACCCCCCACGCCGCGGAGGAGGAGCCCGGGGAGAACCCCGGGGAGAACCGCCGCGCCTCCCTCACCACCTCCGACCTGCTGGTGCTGGAGTATATCCAGACCCGCGGCTCGGTGTCGGGGCAGTCGGTCAAGACCCGCTTCGGAGCGAAAGCCGCCGCGTCTCTGGATAAGCTCTGCAAGAAGGGACTCATCACCCGTGAGCTGACCGTCCGCCAGCCCGAGGTACCCACCGTGTCCTACTACTCCATAGCCCGCCCCATTGCCGAGATCGAGGCCTCCCTGCGGGGAGACAAGGGAGCCGTCAAGGTTCCCTCCGAGCTGCAAAGAAAGGCTTTGGAGACCTTGATCGCCGCCGAAGCGCGGTTGAGCGAGGCCGAGCTGAAGCAAAAGGCAGGCGTCGGTCATGCCCAGCTGAAGGCTCTGGCCGACAAGGGACTTCTCACCGTCGAGGAGGAGGAGACCTACCGCGAGTCCGCCGAGATCTACGGTCTCGGGATGCGTACCCCCTTCACCCTCAGCGAGGAGCAGACCGCCGCGGTCTCTGTCCTGGATGCCCTGGCCGCCACGGGTGAGCCCAAGGCCGCCCTGCTCCACGGCGTTACGGGAAGCGGCAAGACCTGCGTCATGCTGGAGATGATCGACCGTACCCTGGATCGGGGACGGGGTGTCATCGTCCTGCTCCCCGAGATCGGGCTGACTCCCCAGATGCTCCATATCTTCCATAAACGCTACGGCCGCAGAGTGGCGGTGATCCATTCGGGACTTTCGGCGGGAGAGCGGGTGGATTCCTACCGCCGTATCCGTGACGGGGAGGCTCCCATCGCCGTGGGTACCCGCTCGGCGGTCTTCGCCCCCATGCCCAACCTGGGTATGATCATCATGGACGAGGAGCAGGAGCACACCTACAAGTCGGATCAGAATCCCAAATACCACGCCCGCGATATCGCCCGCTACCGTTGCGCCACCGAAAACGCCCTCCTGCTTCTGGCCTCGGCCACCCCTTCCTTGGAAAGCTACCAAAAGGCCATGGAGGGCAAGTACACCCTGGTCAAAATGAAACAACGCTTCGGAGGGGCCCGTCTGCCCGAGGTGCGCATTGTGGATATGCGCGGGGAGGCGGGACACGGCAACCTGTCCCCTTTGGGGGAGGAGCTGGCGGGAGAGCTGGCGCGGGTCAAGGAAGCGGGCAACCAGTCGGTTCTCTTCCTCAACCGACGGGGCTACAGCCACCAGACCGTCTGCCGCTCCTGCGGTAAGGCCGTCTCCTGCCCCCGTTGCTCGGTGGCCATGAATTACCACGTCCGCCGAAATACCCACGAGGGCGAGCTGGTCTGCCACTGGTGCGGTGCCCGCCGTCCCGTGCCCCTGACCTGTCCCGATTGCGGCTCGGTTCATCTGGTTCGCATGGGCTACGGCACCCAGCGGGTGGAGGAGGAGCTGAAGACCGCTTTCCCCTCGGCGCGGGTACTGCGCATGGATGCCGACACCACCACCACCAAGGCCGCCTATGACAGCCTCCTGGGAGCCTTCCGCAGCCATAATGCCGATATTCTCCTGGGCACTCAGATGGTTACCAAGGGCCATGATTTTCCCGACGTCACCCTGGTGGGTGTCCTTATGGCGGATATGTCCCTGTATCTGGACGACTACCGCGCGAATGAGCGCACCTTCTCCATGCTGACCCAGGTCATCGGGCGGGCGGGGCGAGGGGACAAGCCGGGTCTGGCGGTGATCCAGACCATGAATCCCGATAGCGATATCATCCGCCTGGCCTGTGAGCAGGACTACGAGCGCTTCTTCCAAAATGAGATCCGCCTCCGCCGCCTGCTCCAGTTCCCTCCCTTCTGCGACATGGTGCTGCTGACCCTCACCTCCCCCGACGAGCGGGAGCTGCAGGTAGGCAGTCTCCGCCTCTCAGAGGAGCTGCGGGAGCAGAGCGAGCAGCACTACCCCGACGTTCCCCTGGTGGTCTTCGGCCCTTTTGAGGCACCCGTGTACCGCGTGGACAATATCTACCGCATGAGGATGGTGGTCAAATGCCGCCTGAACCGCCGCTCCAGGGAACTGTTCACCCGCATTCTGACCGCCTTCGCCTCGGAATCGAGAGGGAGCCGAAAGCCTGTTTTGAGTGTGGATTTCAATCCGAGCAGCATATAACGGCAAACCCGCTCCGTTGGGGGCGGGTTTTTCCATCAAAAATTTTCAATTTTTTTTGAGATTCCTGTAAGGTTTCGGCCAAAAAACGTGTCTTATATAGTGGAGGGATGACCGACTCCACCGCCGATCATCCCAAAACGCGACCGTTTATCCCGCTTTCGCCCCTGAGTGGCGAATCCTGTGGTATACTTGCGTTGACCCCTTACGAAAGGAGATACCCTCACAACTATGGATGACCTGAAAATCATCGAGCTGTACTTTTCCCGCGACGAGCGGGCTCTGCGAGAGACGGCAGACAAGTACGGCCCTTACTGCATGGCGGTGTCCATGAACATCCTGCACAGCACCCCCGATGCCGAGGAGTGCGTCAACGACACCTATCTCAAGACCTGGAACTCCATCCCCCCGACCAGGCCCTCCTCCCTCAAGCTCTTCCTGGCCCGCATTGCCCGCAATCTCTCCATCAACCGCTATCGCGCGCTCCACTCCGAAAAGCGCGACAGGGATTTGGAGGTGTCCATGACCGAGCTGGAGGCCTGCTTCCCCGCCCCCGAGGATCTCCCCACGGGGAGGGGCACCCCCATCATCGACGCTCTGAACGAGTTTTTGGCCGCCTGCTCCAAGACCGATCGGGTGATCTTCGTCCAGCGCTACTGGTACTCCCTCTCGGCAGTGCAAATCGCTGAGGAGCAGGGCATGACCGAGAATGCCGTCTGGGTGAGGCTCCACCGTACCCGTGAAAAGCTACGGGACTACTTGACCGAAAGGGGGTACAAGCTATGAGAGAGCAACAGATACAGGGCTACATCAGCGGTATCCGCGACGAGTTCATTCTGGAGGCCCAGCCCAAGGCCCTGGCCGCGCTGGTACTGCCCGAAGAGCATGAGGCGGGCAAAATCCTGCCTCCCGTAGGTCAGACCCCTCCGCCCCGCCGTAGGAGCCGCAAGCGTTGGATCCCCCTGGTGGTAGCGGCGGCGATCGCCGTGACCGTGGGGCTGAACATCGGTCTGTACAGCGGTCTTTCTGCCATCGTTGGGCCGGGCGGCCTCTTCCCCTCGGGAGCACCCTCACATCCCTCATATCCCACCGCTCCCGGCGGAAGTCCCTGGGGAGACCTGTTCGGTTCCCTGTTCCCCTTCCTGTCCCCCGACGAGACCGAGAGCGAGCCGGGAGACGCCACCGAGGAGCCCGATGCCACCGTCACCAAGAATCCCTGCGCCGACGGTCATGATTACGAGCCTCAGCTTGAGCGGGAGGCCTCCTGCTACGCCGTGTCCATCCACCGTCTGGTCTGCCGCGACTGCGGACGGAGCAAGAAGGAGCGTGGCGAGGAGATCCTGCCCCACGTCTACGAGGACGGCTACTGCACGGGGTGCGGTCTGGTGGAGGGCGCGCATCCCATAGAGAGCTGTACCTTCCAGTACACCAAAAACGTGGGCTACTCCTATGAGAACGGAAGCGGCACCCCCGTCCAAGGGTTTATCCTCACGAAGATCGAGGGAGACATGGGGGAGACTCTGATCCTGCCCAACGTCTACTTCACCGAGCAGTACGGTCTTCTCCCCGTGGTCTCCGTCGATACCAATTCCCTGAATGGACGGGACGAGTTCTCCAAAGTGGTCCTGCCCAACAAGGCGCTTACCCTCGGCTACCAACACGCCCTCTTCGCAAACTGTACCTCCCTGACCGAGATCGTGTGGCCCGAGTGTCTGCGGAATGCCGGCAACAACACCTTCCGGGGCTGTACCGCCCTCAAGGAGATCACCATCCCCGACACCGTGAAGAACATCAGCGGCTGGCTGCTGGCGGGTTGTACCTCTCTGGAGTCCGCAACCATCCTGAAGGCCCCCGACAACGGTTTGATGGGACAGAGCGTATTCGAGGGCTGTACCTCTCTGACCGAGGTGCATCTCCCCGACGACATGGAGGAGCTGCCCGCGACCACCTTCGTGGACTGCACCTCCCTGCGCTCCATCGAGCTGCCCCCGCGGCTCAAATTCATTGAGTTCCAGGCCTTCCTGCGATGCAGTAATCTGGAGGAGATCCACATTCCCTCCACGGCGGGAACCATCGGCTTCTCCGCCTTTGAGGACTGTACCTCTCTGCGGAGCGTGGAGCTTCCCAGCGGTCTGACCAAGCTGGAGGAGAGTGTTTTCGCGGGATGTACCTCTCTGGAATCCGTCTCCCTGTCCGACCGAATGACCCACATCGAAAGAGAGGCATTCCTCGGATGCACCTCTCTGCGCTCCATCGAGCTGCCCGCATCCCTGCAGACCATTGAGTCCCTGGCCTTCAACAGCTGCAGGTCTCTCACCGAGATCACCCTCCCCGCATCCCTGCAGACCCTGGGCGGCAGCGCCTTCGCCGACTGTACCTCCCTGGAGCAGGTCACCATCCTCGGAAGCATCTCCAAGGATATGGGAGAGGGTCTGTTCTCCGCGTGCCCCTCCCTGCGTACCGTGTCCCTCTCCGAGGGGCTGACCACGGTCACCTCTGGCATGTTTGACGGGTGTACCTCCCTTTCCGAGATCAGCCTTCCCGCGGGACTGAAGTATATCGGTACGTACGCGTTCAAAGGTTGCTCCTCCCTGACCGAGCTGGATATTCCCGATACGGTGGATCACATCGACATGCACGCCTTCATAGAGTGTACCTCTCTGCGCCGCGTGTCTCTGCCCGCCTCCCTGATGCGGTTGAAAAAAGGCACCTTCCTGTACTGCTCCGCGCTGACCGAGCTGACCCTGCCCGATGGTCTTGTCGCCATTGAGTGGGAAGCCCTCTGCCACACGGGTCTGGTCACTATGACCATCCCCGGCACGGTGACCTACCTGGAGGCCAACGCCATCGGGGATAATCCCGATCTGGCCGAGATCCGATTCCTCGGCACCGTGGAGGAATGGAAGGCCCTGGCCGTCCGCATTACCTCTATCGGAGTGCCCGTATATTGCAACGACGGGATCCTTCTCCCCAACGGAACGGTAGAGCCGAATCCCTGAACAAAAAACCGCACCCTTCCCTTTCGGGTTGGGTGCGGTCATTTTTATGGGATCATCCCACGAAAGAGGCTCAATCCTCTCTCTTTTTGCGGATCACCCACGCCGCGCCGACCACGGTCAGCAGGGCGGTGAGGCCGACAGCGGACTTACATCCCTTCTTCTCGGGCTGTGTCTCGTCGGGGGTGTCGGTGGGCGCATCGGTGGGCGTGTCGGTGGGATCCTCGGCGGGATCGGTAGGCTTTTCGGTGGGATCGGAGGGATCCGTGGGAGCGGCGGTGTCCTCGTCGGTGGGATCCTCGGGAGGATCCGTCTCGGCGGGGGTATCGGGATCGGTCTCAGGGGGCTCGGTCTCGATCTCCTTGCCCACCAGAGCCAGGAGCTTCTTGGCGTAATCGCGTGCCTGGGTCTGGGTCAGGAGGGCATTATCCATAGCCGCTACGGCATCCTTGAACTCCTTGGCGGTCTGATCGCCGCCCTCGGCCTTGAAGGTATCCATGGCCTCTTCCAGTACCGTCTTGTCGCAGACGGGCTTGCCGTAGGCCTCGATCTCACCCAACTGGAGCAAATAGCCGTCGTTACCGCCGCCGCGGAGCTTGGTGCCCGTCACGCGGATAAAGCGGGCATTCACGGGGGTGTCCAGCTTGATCTCGTACTTGGTGCCGCTTTCCTTTTCGGGCTCGCCCTTCACGTCCTTGACCACTGTCCAGTTCAGACCGTCCTCGGACAGGGCTACGTTGAAGTCCTCGGGGAAGGAGCCGTTGTCCTCCAGGACGATCTTCTCCACGGCGAAGAGGTCACCGAAGGAGATGCCCACGTACTCGGTGGAGTTGGGGGAGCGGTTGAGGCCCACGTTGGAGGTCCAGCCGTTGCCGCTCTTGCCGTCGTTGATGAAGGAGATATCCCAGCCCCACTGCACGTAGTGGCCGGGGGTGGTGGAGGAGTAGAAGGTCTCCTTGCCCTTGGCAATGTTCTCACCCTCCTTGTAGGTGATGACTACGCCGTCATCCTCAATGAGGCTGAACCGCTCGGGAGCGGGGAGGGTGCCGTCGTCGTTGTAGACCTCGATCTCGCCCAGGGCGGCATAGCGGGCGGCACTCTGTCTTTCCACCAGGTCGATGCGGATGTAGCGAGCCTCCTGCGCGCCGATATCCACCTTCATACCCTTGGTGGCCTTGATCTCCAGATCCGTGAGGGTCTTGACCTCGGTGAAGGTCTTGCCGTCATCCGAGACCGAGATCTTCAGAGCCTTGGGGAAGGTCTTGCCGTAGTCGAAGATGTTCCCCGCGGCGTAGAGGTCAACGCGGTTGAATTTCAGAATGCGGCCCAGATCCACGTCGATGTAGGCGTTCTCCAAAGTCGTGGAGCGGGATTCCTCGGTTCTCCAGCCGTTGCCGTTGCCCTCGGAGAGACGGTAGCCGTCCTGGAGGCAGGAGATGTACCAGCCGTCGGAGCCTACGGAGGTAGGGGCGGTAATGATGGCATCATCCACCAGATTCACCGAGGCGGCGGGCTGACCCTCGGGGGCATCGTAGTGATCGAAGCCCTCGGGAAGGGCGATGAACATGGCATCGCCTGCGGGGAGGTTGATGGTCAGCTTCTGACCGTTCAGCTTCAAGGCCTTGAGAGAGCCGTCCACGCGGCTGACCTCGGAGACAGACTTGATGGCGGCATCAAAGGTCAGCTCGACCTCCTGCTTCGCGCCGTAGTTGTTGTTGACCACCATGAGGTAGTTGCGCCCCGTCTCCTTGTGGCGGAGGAAGGAGAGGATGACGGAATCGTTCTTGTCTGCCTTCACGAAGAAGTCGGCGGGGACGGCAGGCTGGCCGTAGGTGTCGGGGCCGTTGAAGTAGACCTCCAGCGCGTCGCACTTGACCAGCGTCTCACCGATGGCGAGGATCTCGTGGTTGATGGTCTTGATGGTCTCGTAGTGCTTGTTGGGGGTGCCGTCGGGGGCGATGATGCCGTCCTTGAAGGGCTCGGAGCGGTTCACGGGGGTGAACCAGGTGAAGAAGGAGAGCTGCTTGTAGCCGAAGGCCAGAGAGGCGTACATCTGGTAGCGGATCTCGGAGTCGGTGGGACGGCGGAAGGCCACCTCCTGACAGACGGTCTGGATGTACAGTCCCGTCTTGACGTCATTCTTCAGACCCACCTCGTAGCAGGAGCGGACGTTTCTGAAGAAGCCCGCCCGATCCATAGCCCCTGCCTGGAGGGGGAAGGGGTAGCGGTCGAACATGAGGTAGTCCAGGGGATAGCCTGCGGCGGCGGTGAGGCGCGCCCAGTCGTTCATCTGGGCCTTGTAGATCTCCTCCGAGCTGTACGCACCGCTGGGAAGGAAGTTGAGGTGCATGTAGGCATCGGGCGCGGCCTTCTTCAGATTGACGTAGGCATTCAGATAGGCGTTGGGGTTGAGGGGCTCGTCCAGGATGTAGAAGCCGTAGGCGGCGGGGACGTTCTTGTAGCGGGCCACGGCGGCGGCGATCTGGGCCTCGTTCTTGTTCAGCAGAGACCCGCCGAAGTTGCCGTCGGAGACGGTCATGCCGATGCCGTACTTGGCGCACAGCTCCAGCATCTTCTTCTGGTTCTCCACGGTGGCGAGGGTCTCCTCGCCCGCGCCCATGACCCAGTTGACACCCGCGTCGGCCAGCAGCTTGTACTGCTCGTCGGTGATGTACTCGGGTGTGGGAGGCCAGAAGATGGAGATCATGATGTTCTCATCGAAGGAGTGCTTGGACTCCACCACCTCCACGGTGCAGGTGACGGTCTTGTTCAGCTTGGCGCAGGTGGCGGTGATGGTGGTCTTGCCCAGCTTCTTGGCGGTAATCGTGCCGTCGGAGGCCACGGTGGCCACCGAGGTGTCGGCGCTCTTATAGGTGACGGGGTAGGTCTCCTTGGTGCCCACGAAGACGGGAGAGAGCTTGTCGGTCTCCCCCACGAACAGCTCCAGCATGGTGCGGTCCAGGGTCATGTCGGCGGTGGCGGCACCGAACACGGCGATCTCACCCAGCTGTGCCAGGGCGCCGTCGGGGCCTGTGGCGGGGTTGCGCTCGATGATGTACAGGCGGACGAATTTGGCCTGCTTGGCGGCAAAGGTATAGGTCTTGGGAGTGCTCTGCTTGATGGGCTGACCCGCATCCTCGGCTACCTTCTCGTAGGTCTTGCCGTCAGCGGAGACCTGGATCTCATACTTGGCGGGGAACTGGCCGTGGGGGAAGAGGGTCACGGCGCAGACCTCGGAGGGGGTGAGCAGCTCCAGGGTGACGGTGACGGGCTTGGTGTGATCCATCTCCCGATCGTAGGGCTGGCAGGACCAGCCGCCGTTGCCGATCTGGCCATCGGTCAGATGGATCTTGGTCCAGGTCTCGGAGGGCATCTCATAGCTGTTCTCCGAGCCTGCCCGCTGGTTGGTACAGGCCGAGATGGATACCTTGGCATCCTTGGATACCAGGGCCGTGCCTGCGGGGGCGTACTTGTCCACGCTCTCGGCGGCAAAGGCCGTGAGGATGGCGGAGTATCCCACGGCGGTGGCGGTGCTCAGGGCCATTAGGACGGCCAGAGCCAGTGCCAGGGCGCGGCGGGGGGGGTGGTTTTTGGTTTTCATGTCATATCCTCCTCTGTAAGGGTATGGTGTTGTGACTATTATACAACATATATGGCAATTAGTCAATATTTTTTCGGCAAAACTTGTTGACATTTTCCTCATTCTATGGTACTATGGTCATGCGGGGGAAAAAACGCCCTCCGACTCTGAGCGCAAGTGAGGATATGCACATGGCAGAATTGTATTTTGATAAAGAAGCCAAGCTCTGGCGGGCTGACAAGGTAGACTTCGGTACGGGCAGTATCAGCGTCCGCATCCGCTTCGCCCATTCGGGTAATACCACCCTGGGCTACATCAAGGCCGACGGCAAGGATATCGGCGTCATCGCCTTCACCAGCTACGACAACGAGGACACCGAGGCACGGTGCGAGATCGACCCCACCGAGGGGATCCGCGACGTGACCATTGCCCTGCGCGGCAATGCCAAGCTGTTGTCCTTTGAGGCATCCGCCGAGCCTGTCTACGCGGGCATTACCTACGAGCCCATCCCCGAGAAGGCCACCCTGGATCTGGGCTATGACACCTGGGAGGCCACGGATATGCTGGGCCGTAAGGTGGCATCCGTTGAGGACGTGGGCAAGAAGAAGGACAAGCAGGTGGGTATCTTCTACTGGACGTGGCACGAGGGTCACGCCGACCTGCGCCCCGTGGACGTGGTGGAGGTGCTGGATAAGTACCCCGCCGCCGAGTACCGCAAGGATCACCCCGCCTGGGGCGAGCGTCCCTTCCAGCCCTACTGGCATGAGCCCTTCTACGGCTTCTACCGCGACTCCGACCCCTACATCATCCGCCATCACGCCACCCTGCTCTCCGCCGCAGGAGTGGATTTCCTGCTCTTTGACTGCACCAACGGCGCGCTGACCTGGCGCTCCGCCTACGAGCCTCTGTTCAAGGGTCTCCGCGAGGCCAAGGCCGACGGCATCAAGGTGCCCAAGGTAGCCTTCATGCTCAACTTCGGCCCCCAGGAGACCACCGAGCGTATGCTCCGCTCCCTGTACCAGAACGTCTACAAGCCCGGTCTGTATTCGGATCTGTGGTACATGCTGGACGGCAAGCCCATGATCATGGGCTATCCCGATGCTCTCCCCGCCGAGGGCACCTGCGAGGCCGACACCCGCATCCTGAACGAGATCCGTGAGTTCTTCACCTTCCGTCCCGGTCAGCCCGGCTACGGCTGTGGGCCTTGGAACAACCAGCAGTGGGGCTGGCTGGAGGTCTACCCCCAGCACAAGTACGTCACCCGCGAGGACGGCAGCTGTGAGATGGTCACCGTGGGCGTGGGACAGAACGCCAACAAGGATCGCATCTGCACCCACTTCAACGACGTGAAGACCTTCGGCCGCAGCTACACGGGTCAGCACGGCCACGATCTCCTCACCCCCGACTCCTACAAGTACGGCTACAACGTGCAGGAGCAGTGGGAGCGCGCCCTCGACCTCGATCCCGATATCGTCTTCGTCACGGGCTGGAACGAGTGGATCATGGGTCAGTGGCATGAGCCCTGGCTGTCGGATAACGACTCCACCCAGCTGGCCATGGTGGATCAGTACGACCGCGAGCACAGCCGTGACATCGAGATGGACAAGGACGGCTACCTGGACACCTACTACCTCCAGCTGGCTCACAACATCCGCCGCTTCAAGGGTGCCAAGCCCCGCCAGGCGACTTCCCTCGCAGGTATCGTGGATCTGAAGTCGGGTGCCAAGGCATGGAATGCCGTGACCCCCGTCTACCGCAACCCCAAGGGCACCACCATCCACCGCGACTGGGACGGCTTCGGTGACTACCACTACGTCAACACCTCGGGCCGCAACGATATCGTGGAGGCCAGAGTCTCCCGCGATGCCGAGAATCTCTACTTCCGCGTCAAGTGCGCCGATGCCATCACCCCCAGAGAGGGCGAGGGCTGGATGACCCTGTTCATCGACACCGACCGCTCCAAGGCCACGGGCTGGGAGGGCTATGACTTCGTCATCAACCGCAAGGGCACGAAGAACCGCGCCACCGTGGAGAAGTACGTCCGCACCCTGGAGGAGGGCAGCTTCACCTGGGAGCAGATCGGTACCGCCGAGCTGCGCACCTCGGGCGACACTCTGACCATCGCCATCCCCCGCGCCCTGGTGGGGCTGGAGGGCAAGCTGAACTTTGAGTTCAAGTGGAGCGACAACATGCAGGAGGCCACCGTCATGGACTTCTATGCCAACGGTGATACCGCGCCGATTGGGCGATTCAATTATCTGTACAAGGAATAATTCTTCCCATATTACTTCCCCGCTCGGGTATCCGGGCGGGGATTTTTCAAATTGCAGTTTATCGGGGAGTTTCCCCGCTCCTCCTCCCAAAAAGAGTGAAGGGCGAAGCCCTTCATTAAGAAGTAGAGGCCGGCGGTGTCGGGGGCGGCCTTGAGCGCCCTGACGCGCACCGGAAGGTGCAAGAAGCTTTACGGGTCGTGACGGAATTCGCATTGTCCCGCAAGAATTTTTCGATTGTAAATCTTCTTGCGCTACCGCGCGCGCCGAGGCGCTCCAGGCCGCCCTCGGCACTGCCGGCCACCATGTGAGGTGAAGGGGGCTTCGCCCCCTTCACCCCCTATGAAGTGGAAATTCAACGCACCGACATACCCAAATTTGAATTCCTTCCTTTCTCCTGCAAAAAATCGGAAAAATCAATAAATTTCCCTTATGTACTTTATGAATTCATAAATTTGTTACAATAATATGATATACTGTAAAATGTATTATTATGGATACCCATCACCATCAGGCATCCGCAAGAGAAAAATATCGGCGTATCCCACGGGTGCGCCGCAAGAAAGGATCTATCATGATTCAAATTGAGCATCTGGTCAAGAACTACGGCTCCAACTGTGCCGTGGACGACATCAGCCTCTCCATCGGCGAGGGTGAGATCGTCGGCTTCCTCGGACCCAACGGCGCGGGTAAGTCCACCACCATGAACATCCTCACGGGCTACCTCTCCTCTACCGCGGGACGGGTCAGCGTGGCGGGCATCGACGTGCTGGGGGATCCTCTGAACGCCAAAAAGCAGATCGGCTACCTCCCCGAGCAGCCTCCCCTCTACCTGGACATGACGGTGGACGAGTACCTGAACTTCAACTACGAGCTGAAGGGCTGCAAGCTCCCCCGCGAGGCTCACATCGGTGAGGTCTGCGAGGTGGTGCGCATCGGTGACGTCCGCAAGCGCGTCATCAAGAACCTGTCCAAGGGCTACCGCCAGCGCGTGGGCATCGCCGGCGCACTCATCGGCTCTCCCAAGGTCATCATCTTCGACGAGCCTACGGTGGGTCTCGACCCCAAGCAGATCATTGAGATCCGCAATCTGATCCGCTCCCTGGGCAAGGATCACACCGTCATCCTGTCCACCCACATCCTGCAGGAGGTGCAGGCCGTCTGCGACCGCATCGTCATCATCAACAAGGGACGCATCGTGGCCGACGAGAAGACCGAGAACATCACCCGCGTCATCGAGAACAACCGCCGCTTCAACGCCAAGATCTGCGGCCCCCAGAACCAGGTGCTGTCCACCCTGAAGGATATGCAGGGCATCGTCTACGCCGAGGCTCTGGCTGAAAAGGACGGGGACGCCACCACCTACATGATCGAGTCCGCCCCCGGTGTGGACATCCGCAAGAAGCTGTTCTTCACCCTGGCCGACCGCGGCTGGGCACTGATCGGTCTGGAAGCCCTGGGCCTGTCTCTGGAGGACATCTTCATCACGGTGGTCAACAAGTCCGAGGAGGACGACACCCCCACCCGCTACACCCGCCGCGCCAAGGCCAAGCAGCGAGTCGCCCTGGAGTCCCAGGTGGCCGAGGGTCTGGTGGCCGACGCCGATAAGAAGCGGGAGGAGAATTCTGCCCTCGTCTCTGAAGACGAGGAATAAGCTTCCCCTCTCTTGGGGTGGCGGCTGATAGCCGCCGCTACACCATAAGCCCGATCCCTACCATTCTACAAAACAGAAAAGGAATCCGTTATGTTTGCTATCTACAAAAAGGAGCTTCGCTCCTTCTTCATCAACCCCATCGGGTACATCTATACGGGTGCGTTTTTGGGTCTGGCGGCTCTGATCTGCTGCTACACCACCATCATCTCCTCCAGCTACAGCACCACCACCTACTTCACCATCATGATGTTCGCCATGGGCATCCTGATCCCCCTGCTCACCATGCGCCTCTTCGCGGAGGAGCGCAAGCTCCGCACCGAGCAGCTGCTCCTGACCGCCCCCGTCACCATCACGGGTATGGTCATGGGTAAGTTCCTCGCCGCCCTGACCGTTTTCGGCGGGTCTCTTCTGGTCTCCTGCATCAACTTCATCCCGATCTACGCCATCGCCAATGCCGAGCGAGGCAACCAGTCCTACGAGTTCTACCACATCGGCCCTGTGACGGGTGAGCTGATCGGCAACCTGGTGGGCCTGCTCCTGCTGGGCGCGGCCTTCATCGCCCTGGGCACCTTCATCTCCGCTCTCACCGAGAACCAGCTGGCCGCCGCCGTGGTGACCATCGCCATCATCTTCCTCATGCTGGGTCTGGGTCTTGTCAACAGCCTCATCGACGTATACTGGATCCGCATGGTCCTGTCCTGGATCTCGGTCTACTCCCGCTTCGGCAACTTCCAGAACGGCCTCTTCGACTTCGCAGCCATCCTCTACTACGCCTCCATCTGCGGTGTCTTCGTGTTCCTGACCGTCCGCGTCTACGAGAAGCGGAGATGGAACTGATCCCCCGAGATCACAGAAAGGAATCACGAATATGGCAACTACAGCCTCCAAAAAAGCCCTCCGACACGGTGGCGTGACGGTGGCTCTGACGGTGCTGATCGTGGTGGTGGTCATCCTGCTCAACGCGTCGGTCACTTCCCTGGCCATGCGCTACGGCTGGTATATCAACATGAACCCCACCCTCCTCTACCCCGTCACCGATACCTGCTACGACTACCTGGATGAGTTCGTCATCCCCAAGGCAGACAAGGATATCCGTATCATCTTCTGCGACGAGGAGGAGAACATCCGCGCCGATGTCACCCAAAGCTACGTACTGAACACCGCCGAGGAGATGGCCGCCAAGTACCCCGACACCGTCAAGGTCGAGTTCCTCAACGTCTGGGAGAACCCCAAGATCGCCCGTGAGTACGGCGTCACCGCCTCCACCTCGGTGGTGGTCGCTTGCGGCGAGGAGTCCCGCGTCTGCACCCTCCGCGACTTCTTCCTCTTCCCCGTGGGGGACAGCGAGAACCCCTCGGCCTACAACGGCGAGAAGCGGTTCGCCGTCGCCATGAAGGCGGTGGTCTCCCCCGATGCCCCCGTGGCCTACTTCACCCTCAACCACGGCGAGTCCACCGAGGACTACGCCCTCATGTACGCCCTCACCGACGCGGGCTACATGATCAATTACCTGGACGCTCTGTCCTTTGAGATCCCCGCCGACTGCGGTCTCCTGGTCTCCTACAACCCCGCCCGCGACTTCACCTCGGTGGACGGCGTGTCGGGCATCTCCGAGATCGACAAGCTGGATGCTTACCTGCAAAAAGGCGGTAAGTTCATGTACTTCGTTTCCGCCGACACCTTCGCCGCGGGAGGATTTGAGAACATCGAGACCTACCTCGAGGGCTGGGGCGTGACCTTCGCCCACGATACCGGGGCCGAGGGGGTGGAGGAGTGCTTCGCCCTCCGCGACACCGCCCACTCCATCACCACCGACGGCTATACCCTCCTGGGTCAGATCCCCTCTGAAGGCAAGGCCGCCGAGATCATGACCGACGTTTCCGGTGTGCTGCGCGCCGCCAACGCCACCGCCATTCGAATCCCCGATGCCTTCGCCCCCGCAAGCGGTGACTACGCAAACGGCACCCGCACCCTCTCCCCCCTGCTCCGCACCTACGCAGGAGCCGAGGCCTGGGCCGGCGGCCGTCCCGTTGACCGCACCGCCGAGGGCTACAATCTGGTGACCCTCACCCAGGATTCGTCCACCAACGCCTCGGTGCTGGTCTGCTCCTCCACCGAGTTCGCCATTGAAGCCACCCTCCAGGGAGGCGGATACGGCAACGCCGCCTTCCTGCTCACCGCCCTGGAGGCCATGGGCAAGACCGAGGTCCCTGTGGAGCTGAAGTCCCAGCCCTTCTCGGATGACACCATCCACATCCTCACCACCGCCCAGGCACGAAACATCACCATCGCCCTCGTGGCTATCCCCGTTCTGATCGTCACGGTCTGGGGACTCATCGTACTCATCAGGAGGAGATTCGCATGAACAATCAATCGAATATGCCTCGCAGGGGTACCCGCCGCGTCGTCGGCGCCGCCATTACCGTGGCAGTCATCGCCGTCGTGCTGGTGATCAACATTCTCTTCTCCTTCGTAGCCGACCGCTTCATGTGGCAGGTGGACTCCACCGTCACCAAGTACACCTCCCGTCCCGAGGTGTCCATGTACACCCCCACCGAGGAGTTTTTGAAGGTCGTCCGCGACTACGCCATTCCCATGGTGCAGGAGATGAATGCCGAGCGGATTGCCAACGGCGAGGAGCCCATCACCATCAACGTCAAGTTCTGCACCGAGCGGGACAAGGTCTACGCCATCGAGAAGCTGCGCCTGGTGCAGTACAGCGCCCTGGCCCTCCAGAAGGAGTTCCCCGATGCCGTCAAGGTGGAATACCTCAACATCGAGAAGAATCCCTCCCAGGTACAGAAGTACAAGGCGACCTCCTCCACCAACATCTATTCCCATCAGATCATCTTTGAGTTCGGCACCGAGTACCGCGTCTGCTCCTACGATTACTTCTTCCTCAAGAATGATGCGGGCGAGCAGTGGGCCTATAACGGCGAGCAGAAGATCGCTTCCCTGCTCCTGGCTCTGACCCGCGCCGAGTCCCCCGTCGCCGCTTTCATCACCAACCATGGCGAGGCCATGGAGAGCTGTGAGTCCCTCCGTGAGCTGGTCCACCGCGCGGGCTTCGACGTGGTGACTCTCGACCTCTCCAAGGACGAGATCCCCGCCGACTGCCGTCTCCTCATCTCCTACGATCCCAAGGCCGATTTCCTGGGCCTGGGCAACCCCGCCTTCGTGGAGGGTGATCAGAGTGAGATCGACAAGCTGGATAAGTTTCTCGACAAGGCTTACTCCTTCATGCTCTTCGTGGATGCCGATACCCCCGAGCTTCCCGTCCTGGAGGAGTACATGGAGGAGTGGGGCATCACCGTGGGCCGCGCCGAGAACGCCGAGGGTGAGCTGGATAACCTCCTGATCCGCGATCAGACCAGTAAGCTGGACAAGGACGGCTACACCCCCCTGGCCGAGTACGTCACCGCAGGCGGCGGTGCCTCCATCACCTCGGATATGCGCAGTGTCGCTTATCCCGCCAAGGTGGTCTTCCCCAACGCCGTGGCCATCGCCATGTCGGAGTCCTACAAGAAGACCCACGTAGTCCCCGACGATACCAACGGTGTCACCGAGGCCTACACCTACGGCACCTACTACCGCAACGGTGTCACCCGCTACTTCCACGACGTCTTCAAGACCAGCGCGAGCGCGTCTCTGGAGGCCTTCGGCAAGCAGTACCAGGTGGCTACCGAGCTGAGCCGCTTCAACCTCATGACTCTGTCCATCGAGTCCCGCTCCGTCATGGAGACCAACTACCTGTCCACCCAGGAGCCCTCCTACGTGGCGGTCTTCGGCTCCACCGAGTTCGCCTCGGATACCATCCTGGATTCCGCCGCCTACGGCAACGCCGACGTGCTGACCGCTACCCTGCGCCACATGGGCCGCGAGGTCATGCCCGCCGACCTGGAATTCAAGGCCTTCAAGATCTACGAGGTGGATACCAACGCCTATACCGTGGATATCCGCTCCGCCCTGGGCACCACCGCCCTCATGACCCTGCTCCCCATCCTGGTCTTCACGATCGCGGGTGTGGTCGTGCGGGTCAGAAGAAAATTCCGTTGAGAGGAGGAAATGACCCATGCAGGAAATTCAACTGATATTTGACCCGGGCAAGGGCTCCGTTTCCCTCTCCCGCATCACCGCCGTGGTGGGTGACCGCGTGGGCGCCATGCCCAAGGCCACCCGCAAGGGCTATATCTTCGGGGGCTGGTACATCTGCCCCGACGGAGACCCCGCCTCCCCCGCCGCCATCCGTGTCACCGCCGAGACGGTGCTGGAGCTGTCCCTGTTGGGCGGGGTACTGACCGACGTGACCCTCTGTGCCAAGTGGGATAAGCCCGCCGCCAAGGGAGCCACCGCCAAGAAATCCTCCATCCGCACCCAAAAGCGGGCCATCGCGGTTCTGCTCATCCTGTCGGTGGTGCTGGCCGTGGCCTTCGGCGTGGTGTCCGTTATCGTAGACATCTACGAGTACGAGGACTTCGACGGCATCGAGTACACCATCAAGAAAAAGCGCGGTGAATACGGTCTCTACCGGGACGGTGTCATCTGCGACATAGACAAGGACGGCTACTACCTGACCTCCCTCGGCACCCAGCTGGACGTTGACCCCGAGACGGGTGAGTACAAGATCTACGCCGTGGTGGACACCACCGGCACCGAGGTCGTGGGCGTTGGCCAGCGCGTGCTGATGTTCAAGCAGCTGACCTACGACCAGTCCTCCACCAATGATCTTTCCAAGGTCATCAAGCGCATCGAGGTACACAATCAGAAGGGCGAGATCATCATCAATCGAGGCGAGAACAACCGCTTCGAGGTGGAGAACTGCCCCACCGCCATCCTGGTGGATGAGCTGTTCGCCCAGCTCTCGGTGGGCTGCGGCTACACCATCTCCATGCAGAGGCTGGAGAACCCCGTCCGTCTCCCCGACGGCTCCATCGACTACTCCGAGTACGGTCTCGCCCCCGAAACGCGTACCGAGAAGAACGAGGACGGCACCGACAAGGTGGACGAGAACGGTAACCCCGTGACCTACGATTACAAGCCCACCTGGTACACCGTCACCACCATGACGAATGAGTCCTACACGGTAACTCTGGGCGATCCCACCGTTTCCGAGGCAGGCTACTACGCCCGCTACGAGGACAGAGACACGGTCTATATCCTGTCCTCGGTCAACCTGGATGCCGCCGTGCTCCAGCCCGTGGAGGCTCTCATCACCCCCATGATGGTCTATCCCATGTCCCTCAACACCTACTTCCAGGTCTCCAACTTCACCTACCGCTCCGATATCGACCACTACGCAATCTACCGCGACATGGTCAAGGAGGTCATCGGCTTTGACCTGGATACCGTGGAGCCCGACGGGGAAGGCAACTACTCCGAGGAGGTGCAGGCCAAGCTGGACGAGGCCTCCAAGGTCATCGCCGACATGGACGAGAAGGACTTCGCCAAGATGTACGATCGCCTCTTCAAGGACAACTCCCGCCTGGTGACCGCCTTCTCCTTCATCGACATGGATCAGCGCACCGACACCCTGTACTCCTCCCTCCCCTACATGATGTCCTCGGACTACATGGAGGGCTATCTCCCCAACTCCGACAACATCGGCTCGGTGCTCCAGGGGCTGTACAGCATGAAGTTCGACCGCGTGGCCGTCCTCTCCCCCACCGACGAGGAGCTGGAGGAGTATGGGTTGGATATGCCCGCCCATGACTTTACCTTCACCTACAAGAACGCCGAGGGGCAGGAGTTCGACAACCACTTCATCCTCAGCGACAAGACCGAGGAGGGCAAGTACTACGGCTACTCCGAGATCTACGACATGATCCTGGTCATTGACGAGAGCCAGCTGACCTATCTGGAGTGGGAGGAGATCGACTGGTACGAGCGGGAATACTTCCTCTTCAACATCGCCCACGTCCAGACCATCAAGCTGGAGGGGGCAGGTGTGAAGTCCCCCATCATCTTCACCCTGGACAACTCCAAATCCGATCAGTCCAAGGGAATGAATTCGGATAAGCTGGAGGTCTACGCCAACGGCCAGCTCATGGACTACACCCTGACCGTGACCAAGCCCTCGGGCTCCCAGGCCACCGAGACCGCCGCCTACAACTTCCGCCGCTTCTTCCAGGCTCTGCTGACCGCCTCCATGGAGGGCAACGCCGAGCTGACTGCCGAGGAGATGACGGCTCTCCGCGAGACCCCCGACGGGGATTGCCTCCTGAAGCTGACCATTCAGGCCGACGACGGCAAGGGCTCCACCGCCAACATCTGCTACCGCTTCTACCGCTACACCGAGCGCAAGGCCTACTTCACGGTAGAGGTGCTGGACTCCCCCACCGATACGGGGAATCCCACCGAGGCCCAGGGCGTGTTCTACGTCCTCCGCTCCTTCTGCGACAAGCTCATCGCCGATGCCTACCGCTTCATGGAGGGCACCGAGATCGTAGTGGATTCCAAGAATTGAGAACGAGGGGCTCTGCCCCTGACCCCCGGCAGGGCTCTGCCCTGCACCCGCTTAAGGGACTTTTGAAAAAGTCCCTTAAGAATCCCCAAAACTTTTAACAAGGGTATGATGAAGACCCTTTGAGACAAACCTTTTGGATAGAAAGGAATTGCATTATGGCAAAACTGCAAATTCGCAAGGTAGGCGACGAGGCGCTCCGCAAGGTCTGCCGCCCCGTTGACACCATTACCCCCCGCGTGCTGACTCTGCTGGACGACATGGTGGAGACCATGCGTGCCGCAAACGGCGTGGGTCTGGCCGCTCCCCAGGTGGGCATCCTCCGCCGCATCGTGGTCATTGAGGTGGAGCCCGGCGAGGTCATCGAGCTGATCAACCCCAAGATCATCGCCTTCTCGGGCGAGCAGGACGGCCAGGAGGGCTGTCTTTCGGTTCCCGGACGCTGGGGCATGGTCAAGCGTCCCATGCACGTCACCGTCCGCGCCCTGAACCGCAAGGGCGAGGAGTTCGAGATCACGGGTCACGAGCTGCTGGCCCGTTGCTTCTGCCACGAGCTGGATCATCTGGACGGCGGCCTGTATATCGACAAGGCCTACTCCATGGATGACGAGGACGAATAAGAACGAGGGAGGGAACTTCTTGCAAGAAGTTCCCTCCCTGACCCCACCCTCAAGAACCTTCAAATAAGAATATGTTGGGATCGAATATATGCTTATTTGAAAGCTTTTGAAACTTTGGTAAGCGGGACTCCTCACGGATATTCCCCGCGGAAAGGACTATACTATGCGTATCGTATTCATGGGCACTCCCGATTTTGCCCTGTTTTCTCTGAAAGCCCTCGTGGAGGCCGGCGAGGATGTCGTCGGCGTGGTCACCCAGCCCGACAAGCCCCGTGGGCGCGGCTACGTGCTGACTCCCCCTCCCGTCAAGGTCTATGCCACCGAGCAGAACATCCCCGTCTACCAGCCCCAGACTCTGCGAAACGGGGCCTTTGACGAGACCCTTGCGGAGCTTGACCCCGAGCTGATCGTGGTGGTGGCCTATGGTAAGATCCTGCCCAAGTCGGTGCTGGACTACCCCAAGTACGGCTGTATCAACGTCCACGGCTCCCTTCTCCCCGCCCTGCGGGGCGCGGCGCCCATGCAGAGAGCCATCATGGAGGGTCACCCCGTCACGGGCATCACCACCATGTACATGGCCGAAGGGCTGGACACGGGCGATATGCTCCTCAAGTCCGAGGTAGCCATCGAGGTGGAGGACAACTTCGAGACCATCCACGACAAGCTGGGTGTTTGCGGCGCGGCGACTCTCATCAACACCGTCAACGCCCTGAAGGCAGGCACTCTTGTGGCCACCCCCCAGGATGATTCCCTGTCCACCTATGCCGCCAAGATTGAAAAATCCGACTGCCTTATCGACTTCACCGCCGATGCTCACACCGTCCACAACCGCATCCGCGGTCTGTCCCCCATGCCTTTGGCCTTCACCCACACCCCCGACGGCAAGCTCCTGAAGATCCCCGCCGCTGTGCGCGGACAAGAGCCTGATGCGGGTAATCTCGCCGCGCCTGGTACGATCCTGTCCCTGGACAAGGGCATCGAGGTGGCCTGCGGTGCAGGCTCGGTGATCTTCACCGTTGTCACCCCCGAGGGCAAGGGGCGCATGAACGCCGCCGACTACATCCGCGGGCGGAAGGTCAACGTGGGAGACGTGCTGAACTGATCCATCTGCTTTACATGGATTTCATGATTCCGTGGTAAACTACCTCCAAACGACATTTGAAAGGAGCTTTCCATGTTTTTCGGTCTTTTCTGGGGCGACACCACCATTCTGGTGCTGATCCCCGCCATGATCTTCGCCTTCTGGGCGCAGATGCGGGTCAATTCCACCTTTAAGAAATACGCCCGCGTGCCCAGCCGCCGAGGGCTGACGGGAGCCGAGGCCGCCCGCCGCGTGCTGGATGCCAACGGTCTCCGCCACATCACCATTGAGCGGGTACACGGCCACCTCACCGACCACTTCGACCCCACGGCAGGGGTCATCCGCCTGTCGGACGCCACCTACGCCTCCACCAGCGTGGCCGCCATCGGTGTAGCCGCCCACGAGGCGGGTCATGCCGTCCAGCACGCCGAGGGCTACGTCCCCATCAAGGTGCGCTCCGCCATCATCCCCCTGACCCGCTTCGGCTCCTTCCTGGCCATGCCCCTGTTCCTCATCGGTCTGCTCATGGGCAGCGGCTCCTATCTGGGCTACGGCATCGGCACCATCTTCATGGTCACGGGCATCCTGTTCTTCTCCTTCTCCACCCTGTTCCAGCTGGTGACTCTGCCCACCGAGTTCAACGCCTCGGCCAGAGCCATGAAGGCTCTTGAGGATGGAGGACTCCTGGCCGCCGACGAGCTTCCCGCCGCCAAGGCCACCCTCTCCGCTGCCGCCATGACCTACGTGGCCGCCCTGGCCTCCTCCCTGGCTTCCCTTCTGCGGTTGATCCTGATCTTTAACCGACGCCGCTAAAGGGGGTACGGCCTCCGGCGGCCAAGAACCTTTATCACACATGACAAGGAGTGCATCATGCCGACTCCCATAAAATCCCCCCGCGCCCTGGCGCTCTCCACTCTTCTGGAGGTGGAGAAGGGCAAGTACGGCAACATCGCCGTGGATACCGTCCTCAGGCGGACGGATATGAGCGAGCCCGACCGCCATCTCTACACCGCCCTGGTCTACGGTGTCACCGAGCGCAAGACCACCCTGGAGTTTTTACTGGGAAAATTCTCCTCCCGCCCCCTCGACCAGCTGGACGGCACCGTCCGCCTGGCTCTCTGCATGGGGTTATACCAGCTCATTTATCTGGACAGAGTCCCCGACCATGCCGCCCTGGACGAGACGGTGTCCCTGGTGTCCCGCAAGGTGTCGGGCTTCGTCAATGCCGTTCTGCGGTCTTACCTCCGCTTTGAGGCGGCTCTGCCCAAGGCATCCGACGGAAGCCGCGCCCCCCGCGAAAGCAAGCTGACCACCCCCGCCGAGTGGGTCGCCCGCTTCCCCAAGTTGGGAGTGGACGATCTCACCGCCCTCTCGGTGTGCTATGGCGTCCCTGTGTCGCTGTGTGAAACCTTCGTGGGGGCTCTGGGCTACAATCGCGCCGCCTTGGCTTTGGCGGGCTTCTGTGAAAAGCCCCCCATGACGGTGCGGGTCAACACCCAAAAGACCACCCCCGAACAGCTCACAGCAGAGCTGACCGCCGCGGGTCTGACGGTGCTTCCCTCCCTCTACGCCTCCACCGCTCTCCGTGTCCCCGAGGGTGCCATCACGGCTACCGAGGCCTTTCAGAGGGGTGACTTCTTCATCCAGGACGAGGCATCCCAGCTCTGCGTGGCGGCTCTGGACGCCCGCGCGGGGGACGTGGTGGTGGATACCTGCGCCTGCCCCGGCTCCAAGTCCTTCGGCATCGCCCTGACCATGGAGAACCGAGGGGAGGTACATAGCTTTGACCTCCACAAGAGCAAGCTCTCCCTCATTGAGTCGGGAGCCGCGCGGCTGGGGCTGACCGTCGTCACCGCGAATGAACGGGACGCCCGCCATCCCGACTCCGAGCTGTTGGGGAGATGCGACCGCGTGCTGTGCGACGTGCCCTGCTCGGGTCTGGGGGTCATTGCCAAGAAGCCCGAGATCCGCCACAAGGATCTCACCGAGTCGGCCCGTCTGCCCGCCATCCAGGCCGCCATCCTGGAGGCCTCCGCGGGGTATCTCAAGCCCGGCGGCGTACTGGTGTACTCCACCTGTACCATCCTCCCCGCCGAGAACGGGGACGTGGTAACGGCCTTCCTAGCGGCTCACCCAGAGTTTGAGCCCTTTGATTTCACCTTCCCCGCAAAGGACGGCACCGTTTCGGATATCGTCTCCGAGGGGGGTATGGTGACCCTCCTGCCCGACGAGAACCGCACCGACGGGTTCTTCATCGCGCGATTGCGGAGAAGGTAAACGACAGATATTCCCCTGCTTTGCGAGGTTTTTGGACAAAACGGTTGCGGAGCGGGGGTTTTTGTGATATAATGGGGAAAGAATGTATTTCGCCTTGCGGCGAGCGATATGCGCTTCGCGCACGAGATGCCCTTCGGGCGAGATATACCCCTTGGGCGTGATATGCCCTGCGGGCGTGACTATTGAACGGAAAGGATGTGACCCTCCCACCATGAAACGACTCTTCGCCTATCTCCGTCCCTTCATGGGTCGGATGTCGGTGGGACTGACCATTAAGATCGCGGGGACGCTGGTAGAATTAGCCCTGCCTTACATTCTGGGTATGATCCTCAATGAGATCATCGTGAGCTATGCCGACTCGGGGGATACCGAGGGGGGATTGCGCTCCATCCTCATCTGGGGCGGAGTCATGGCGGTCTGCGCCGTGGCGGCTCTGGTATTCAACATCGTGGCCAACCGCATGGCGGCCTTTGTCGCCAAGGACGTGGCCACCGCCATTCGCCACGATCTCTTTGACGCCACCATGCGCCTCTCCTGCGCCCAGACCGACGGCTTTACGGTGCCCTCCCTGGAGTCCCGCCTTACCTCCGACACCTACAACGTCCATCACATGGTGGGCATGATGCAGAGGTTGGGTGTCCGCGCCCCCATCCTGCTGGCGGGCGGTCTCATCGTCACCCTGGCTCTGGATCCCATCCTGACTCTGGTCATGTTTTCGGTCATGCCCCTCATCGTGCTGACGGTGTACATCGTCTCCAAGCGGGGCGTGCCCCTCTTCCGCGACTCCCAGCAGGCGGGGGATGCCATGGTGCGGGTGGTGCGTGAGGATGCCCAGGGCATTCGGGTCATCAAGGCTCTCTCCCGCAAGGGGTACGAGCAGAGCCGCTACGAGACCGTCAACCAAGGTCTCATGAAGACCAGCCTCTCCGCCGCCGCCAACATGGCCATCTCCAATCCCCTCATAAACCTCCTGCTCAACGTAGGCCTGGTGGCAGTCATGGCCGTGGGTGCGGTGCGGGTCAACAACGGTCTATGCCTCCCCGGCACCATCATCTCCTTCATCCAGTACTTCACCATCCTCTCCAACGCCCTTCTCTCCATCACCCGCATCTTCATGATGTTCACCAAGGGCACCGCCTCCATGGATCGCATCTGCGAGGTGCTGGATGCCCGCGGGCAGGACAACACCGAGGCCGCCACCGAGGGGAGCATGACCCTTCCCGCAAGCGCTGACCGCTACATTTCCTTTGAAAGCGTCACCTTCTCCTACCGCGGCAAGGTAGCCAACGCCCGTGACGTTTCCTTCAATCTGCCGAAGGGCGGTACTCTGGGCATCATCGGTGCCACGGGCTCGGGCAAGACCACCCTTTTGTCCCTCCTCATGCGCTTCTACCAAGTCCCCGTAGGGAGCGGCACCATCCGCATCGACGGCCGTGACATCCGCACCATGACCCCCGCCGAGCTGCGTTCCCGCTTCGGTATCGCCATGCAGAACGACTTCCTCTACGCGGGGACCATCGAAGACAACATCCGCTTCGGACGGGAGATCTCCCACGATCGGGTAGTCCGTGCCGCCACCATGGCCCAAGCCCACGAATTCATCTCGGGGCTGGCTGACGGCTACGATCACAAGCTCACCGTCAAGGGCACCAATTTGAGCGGCGGTCAGAAGCAGCGCCTCCTCATCGCCCGCGCCCTGGCGGGGGATCCCGATATCCTGGTGCTGGACGATGCCTCCTCGGCTCTGGACTACAAGACCGACGCGGCTCTCCGTCGGGCGCTCCGCGAGGATGCCGAGGCGAGAAGCGAAGCCCTCACGACGACGGTGATCGTCGCCCAGCGCGTCAGCTCCATCAAGCACGCCGATCTCATCCTGGTCATGGATCAGGGCGCGGTCATCGGCTGCGGCACCCACGAGCAGCTTTTGGAGTCCTGCGCCGTCTACGGCGAGATTGCGGAATCCCAGATGGGAGGTGCTATCCTTGAATAATCAGAACCGAGGCATGGGACGATCCATTAACGATCCTCGCGCCGCCAAAAACGAAAAGATGGACAAAGCCCGCCGCTCCCGGGTGCTGTCCCGCATCCTGCGCTATATCCTTCGCTACAAGTGGGCCATGCTGGGGGCATTCCTCCTCATGCTGGCCTCCAACCTTCTGGCCCTGGCGGGGCCTGCCCTGTCGGGCAAGGTTATCAACGCCATTGATCCCTTCAACACGGCAGAGAACGGCGGCATCGCCATCGGCAAGGTGGATTTTGAGGCCGTCAAGACCTACTGCATCCTGCTGGTGATCTTCTACGTCGCCTCGGCGGTCATGTCCTACGTGCTGGCCATCGTCATGGCCAAGATCAGCCAGCGCATCTCCTACACCATGCGCAAGGAGGTCTTCGCCCACCTCACGGAATTACCCGTGGGCTACTTCGACACTCACCAGACAGGCGAGATCGTCTCCCACATCTCCTACGACATCGACACGGTCAACGCCTCCCTGTCCCACGATCTGCTTCAGATCATGGCCAGCGTCATCACGGTGGTAGGATCGCTGGTCATGATGCTGACCATCTCCCCCCTCCTCCTCTGCGTCTTCGTCATCACCGTCCCCGTGTCCATCCTGTTCACGCGGTACAAGACCAAGAAGATCCGCCCCCTCTTCCGCAAGCGATCCGCCATGCTGGGCGAGCTGAACGGCTATGCCGAGGAGATGCTGTCGGGTCACCGCACCATCAAGGCCTACCACAGCGAGAGCGAGATCGTCTCCCGCTTCGACACCCACAACCGCGATGCCTGCGAGGCCTACTACCGCGCCGACTACCAGGGCTCGGTGATCGGCCCCACCGTCAACTTCGTCAACAACCTCTCCCTCACCCTCATCACCGTCCTGGGCGGCGTGTTCTACCTCATGACCCTGACGGTGACGGGACTTCACCCCCTGCTGATCATCAGCCTGGGCGACGTGTCCGCCTTCGTCCAGTACTCCCGCAAGTTCTCGGGCCCCATCAACGAGTTCGCCAATATCCTCAGCGAGTTCCAGTCGGCGGCCTCGGCGGCAGAGCGCATCTTCAACCTTCTGGACGAGCCCACCGAGCCTGCGGACAAGGCGGATGCCGAGGTACTGGCGAACACCCGCGGCGTGGTGGACATGACCGACGTGAAGTTCGGCTATATCCCCGAAAAGGAGATCCTCCACGGGCTGAGCCTCCACGCAGATCAGGGCGATCTGGTGGCCATCGTAGGCCCCACGGGAGCAGGCAAGACCACCGTCATCAACCTCCTCATGCGCTTCTACGACAAGCAGGGCGGCACCATTACCGTGGACGGTCACGAGATCACCGATCTGACCCGTGACAGCCTGCGGAAGTCCTACACCATGGTACTCCAGGATACCTGGCTCTTCTGCGGTACGGTCTACGACAACATCGTCTACGGCACCGAGGGGGCTACCCGCGAGGACGTGGAGCGCGCCGCCAAGGCCGCCCATATCCACCACTTCATCGAGTCCCTCCCCGAGGGCTACGATACCGTCCTGTCCGACGACGGCATCAACATCTCCAAGGGGCAAAAGCAGCTCCTCACCATCGCCCGCGCCATGCTGTCCGACGCGCCCATCCTGATCCTGGACGAAGCCACCTCCAACGTGGACTCCCGCACCGAAAAGCTAATCCAGGATGCCCTCTACACCCTCATGAAGGGCCGCACCTGCTTCGTCATCGCCCATCGACTCTCCACCATTAAGAATGCCGACAGTATCCTGGTGGTCAGAGACGGCCTTGTCACCGAGCAAGGCACCCACGAGGAGCTTTTGGCCTCTGGCGGGTTCTATGCTTCCCTGTATAACGCGCAGTTTACCTGATACGGAAAACCTCCAAGGGGCTTGGGTCTCTTGGAGGTTTTCAAATTGCAGTTTATAGGGGAGCTTGAGAATGCAAAATGCAAAATGCAAAATGCAAAATCAAGTGCGAATGAAACCTTTTGCTGGCGCAAAAGCCAATTTTTGTGGTAAGAATTTGTCATTCTACACTCCAAAAATGATTGTCCCCTATAGAAAAATCATTCTTGCACACAATTTC
>JBGVRH010000076.1:0-8357 GCA_045128275.1 Eubacteriales bacterium
CTGCTGTCTTTCTTGCCCAGACAGCAAAATATCCGACAGATAAAGAAGTATTCCGTAAAATTAGGAAGATTACTTAAGTGTGAAAACAAAAGACTTCGGCAAACACACATATCTGACAAGAGATAAAGGCAATTTTTAGGCTGCGGAGCGACGAGGGCGTCGCTCCCTACAATGGGTTATTGGCAACCGATCCATCGTGCCAACACGCCCCCCGTTTTTTTCTTTGCGATCGGTCATTACGCAAAAAAGAGGGAGGCCGAAGCCCCCCTCAATGGGTATCATTCAGTTTCAGTCTTCCTTCCTCTTCCGCGCCAGAGCGTACACGCCAAGCCCCAGCATAGAGATCATCACCGCAACGCCCGTAAAGGCAGAGCCACAGCCCGTATCGGCGGGGGCGGTCTCGGTGGCCTCCTCGGCTGTGGTGTCCGCGGGAGAAGTGGAATCTGTCTCGGCAGGCTCATCCGTGGCCTTCTCGGTTTCGCTCACATCGGGAGCGGCCTCGGTGGTCACCTCCTCGGTGGGGGTGTCGGTGGGCTGCTCGGTGGGCTGCTCGGTAGGCTCTTCGGTAGGAGTCTCGGTAGGAGCCTCGGTAGGCTCTTCGGTGGGAGTTTCGGTGGGAGTTTCGGTAGGAGTCTCGGTAGGCTCTTCGGTGGGTTCTTCAGTAGGAGTTTCGGTAGGCTCCTCAGTAGGCTTTTCGGTCGGGACTTCGGTCGGCTCCTCGGTAGCGGGAGGATCGGTCTCGTCGGCCACGCCGCTGCCCATGAACTCAATGGTATCGATCATACATCTGGACGCTCCCGACACGGTAGCCACCGTGACGGTCTTGGTCTTGGAGGTGTCGATGACCAGAGGGGTGTACTCGCCGTCATTGGAGGCGGTGGTGAGGCCGTAGCGGGTGCCGTTGATGATGACGGTACTGTTGCTGGCCTTGTACTTGGCGGCATGGATCACCACCTCGTCCACGTCGGCGGGGACGGTAAAGCTGAATCCGCCCGTGGCCTTGGAGGAGCCCAGCTTGAGGCAGGAGTTGCCCTTGGCATCCCGTGCGTTCCCGTAGAGCTTGGTGGGGGAGGTCAGCGTCAGGGTGTAGTTCCCGTCGGTGAAGGACTTGGTGCTTGTAATATCCGTGCCGTCGTTGTGGGCCGCGCCGCCGTTGTCACCGAAGGTGAAGGTGGCCAGGGCATCGGAGGGGCCTGCGGGGGCGTCGGTCTCGGTCTCTTCGGGTTCGGTTTCGGTCTCGGGGGCGTAGGTGGGAAGCTCACCGTCCATGGCCGAGCCGGAGGGGGTGGTCATATCCTCGGGCACCTCGCGGCCGAACATGATCCATGCCAGCTCGGGGTAGTCGATGAAGGTGTTGCGGTTGCCCTGGATGCTCTGGACAACCTCGTTGCGCCCCATCTCCCAGGTATCCACGGGATCCATCTCGCACCAGGCCAGGAGGATATCCACGCTCTCAAAGACCTCGGTCACGTCGGTCGCGCCCCAAGCGGCATCCCAGCGGACGTATACGTACAGGATGATGCGGGCCACGTCGCCCTTGACGTGATCGGCAGGCTCGTAGAAGCCCTTGGAGGTAGACTCACCGTAGGGCTTGTTGCCGCGGGAAGAGTTCACCCCGGCCTCGGCGGGACGGATGTGGTGAAGGTCGGCACCGCCGCCGCTGGTGTTGTTTCCGCCCAGGCTCTGGGGCCAGACGTGCTCGCGGTTGCAGGCCCACGCGGGAGACCAATCCGACTGGGTCATGCTGTAGCTGGTGTACAGGGTCGTGGCGTGGGTGGTGTCGTTTCGCTCGCAGTCCACGCGGAAGACGTAGTCACGGCAATCGGCGTAGCTGGTGATCTTCTTGTGGGTGTTCGTCATGAGGTCATGCAGGGAGGACTTCAACCCACTGGGCGATTTGGCCGCCAGGCTGTCGAAGGTGTAGCCCCCCGTGTAGTAGGACTCCGCCCCCGTGCCATCCAAGGAGAGGCAGACCTCGTCCCGCTTGCCCGAGTTGGACTGGGTGGAATACTCCGCAGGGGCGGCGGTGACCACCACCCACAGGGAGGAAAGGAGCATCAGCGCGGCCAGGGCCAGCGCGGTAAGCTTCATGGTTTGTTTGTTCATGTCGGTTCTCCGTTTATGTTTTCGATTCTATTTAGTATAGCATAGATCGGGGGATTTGTAAACAGGTTTTCCGAAAAAACGCTTGAAAGCAAGGAAAAAGGGGAGTCCGCTGGGGGCTCCCCTACTTGTATGGATGGATCAACCGTAATTTGGAAATACCCGCTTAACGACTTTTTTCTTTTTCTTTTTGTACCTCTCCACCGCCTCGGGGTCATCGTAGATGTAAGCGGGGCAGGCGGGATGATGAGTATAGCAGGCAGGGCGATCCGAGGTGGCCATATCCTCGGTGCAGTAGTCGATGCAGGTACTGCACCGCCCCGCAGGCTCGTTTCCGCAATGAACGCAGAATCGGGCTTGGGTGGAGACCACCTTTCCGCATTCGGTACATCTTTTTAGTGACATATTGTTTCTCCTTATAAGGCTTGGATTAACCCAAAAGGGTTATAATGCCATTATATCATAGGAATGCTATTCTGTCAACTCATATGAATTAACTCTTTGCGGTTAATTGCTGTAAAATAAGATTAACCAAAAAGAGTTAGGAGATAAAAGATGACCATTGGTGAAGCCGTCCGCCAAAGAATACTGGAACTCTGCCGCGAGCGCTTGATAACCGTCAACGGCCTGTCATATCTATGTGGAATCACCCAATCGACCTTGAGTAATCTTGTCCGCGGCCGCAACCAAGCCACGGTTTCCACCATCAAAAAGATCTGCGATGGCTTGGAGATCACCATTCAAGACTTTTTCAACTCGCCTCTGTTCGAGAATCTGGAGCAGGAGATCAAATAAGAAAGGAATACAGAATGAAGTTGAGGGTATTGGAACTGCTTGAAGAGAAGGGAAAGACCAAATACTGGCTATACATTCAATTGGGGTTGAGCTACCAGAATTTCAACAAGATGGTTAACAACCAGACAAGCGGCATCAAATTTGAGAATTTGCAAGCTCTGTGCGACATTCTGGAATGCACGCCCAACGATCTGTTCGTCGAATACGCGGATTCGAAGAAGGAGTAAAGTAGTCTCCGTCGGGCTATTTTTCATTCAGGCAAAGGAATCGCCCAAAATATGATACAAAGAATGCCACCCCTCACCAACAACGGTCAGGGGTGGCGTTTCCATATCAACCGAAAATTACATCAGGCTGCGATACAGAGCCTCGATATCCTCCACGGAGGTCTCGCGGGGGTTACCGGGACGGCAGGCGTCGTTGTAGGCATCCACAGACATCTGGTGGATGTCCTCCTCGCGGGCAACACCCTTCAGGGAGGTGACAATGCCCACGTCCTCGGCCAGCTGGCGGACGGCCTCCACGGCGGCGGCGCGGTACTCGGCCTGGGTCATGCTGTCCACGCCCTGCACACCCATGGCGCGGGCGATCTCGCGGTACTTCTCACCCGTAGCCTCGGCGTTGTAGGCCATGACGGCGGGGAGGAGGGTGGCGCAGGCCTTACCGTGGGGCATATCGTAGTAGGCCGACAGGGTGTGAGCCATGGAGTGATCCACGCCCAGACCCACGTTGGAGAAGCCCATGCCGGCCACGTACTGACCCAGAGCCATGCCCTCGCGGCCCTCGGGGGTGTTGGCCACGGCGCCACGCAGGGAGGCGGCGATGATGCGGATGGCCTCGATGTGGAACATATCCGACAGAGCCCAGGCACCCTTAGTGATGTAGCCCTCAATGGCGTGGGTCAGAGCGTCCATACCCGTAGCGGCGGTGAGGGAAGCGGGCATGGAGGCCATCATGTCGGGATCCACAACGGCCACCACGGGGATATCGTGGGCATCCACGCAGACGAACTTGCGCTTCTTCTCCACGTCGGTGATGACGTAGTTGATGGTGACCTCGGCGGCGGTGCCGGCGGTGGTGGGGACGGCGATGATGGGCACGCAGGGGTTCTTGGTGGGAGCCACGCCCTCCAGGGAGCGGACGTCAGCGAACTCGGGGTTGGTGATGATGATACCGATGGCCTTGGCGGTGTCCATGGAGGAGCCGCCGCCGATGGCGACGATGCAGTCAGCCTCGGCTGCCTTGAAGGCCGCCACACCGTTCTGGACGTTCTCGATGGTGGGGTTGGGCTTGATGTCCGAGAAGACGGCGTAGGGGATGGCGGCGGCATCCAGCAGGTCGGTGACCTTGGCGGCCACACCGAACTTGATGAGGTCGGGGTCGGTGGCGACGAAGGCCTTGGCAAAGCCGCGGGCCTTGATCTCATCGACAACGGCGGTGATGGCACCCGCGCCGTGGTAGGAGGTCTCGTTGAGCATGAACTTGTTCATAGTGATATTTCCTTTCTGTGAAAAAGATTTTCAGGATGGATCCGCCAGCGCAAGAAGGGATGCAAAGCTCCCCTCCTTCAGCCTGAAGCTGTGGACGTGGGCGGTAATGAGGTCGTCACCGTACCACCCCGTGTCGTCGGGGAAGAGGGTGTAGACCCCGTAGAGGGTGGCGTTGGGGAGCTGGTAGGCGGGGATGGAGGTCTCGGGAGCGGTGCCCCCCAGGTAGAAAATGACACGCAGACTGTCCCCGCGGTCGGGGATGGCCTCCACCGTGTCCGAGGACTGGTAGATCTTCTTGACCGCCTTGTAGAGAGCGGCAGCCTTGTCCCCCGCGAGAGGGTATTCGGTGCCGTCGGGGAGCCGCACCCAGCACCCGAGATCGGCGGGAAGATCGCCGTTCTTGTCTCCCTCATCGGGCGGAGGAACGGCGGGATGGAAATCCTTATTGCGGCAGGCGGCCAGACCAAAAACGAGGAGGAGCACCGACAGACACAGGCACAAGGCTTTCGTGATGGGTCTCATGGGGGCTCCTCCTTTCGGGTGGGATGTGGTTTTCAGGGGTTAAAATTGGGGTTGTCGGGGTGATAAACCCAATAATGAATAATGAATGATGAATAATGAATAATGAGTAATTGTGGATGGAAACCTTCGGTTTCCCTCATTTTTTTCATAAAAGATGGAGAAATCCGAAGGATTTCAACCGAAATTATTCATTATTCATTATTCATCAGCCGCTTGCGGCGACTTCATTATTCATTAGCAGTTTATCGGGCTTCAGACCGATAAACTGCAATTTTTACTCCCAAGGCAGCTCCACCACCGAATACTCGTGCCTCATAGCGGGGAGCAGCTTTTCGATGAGATCCTCGGTACGGATCTTTACGCTGGAGGTATTGATGCAGGGATGACAGCCCATGTGTTCCTCGGACAAAAGATCCTTGTCGATGTACAGAGCCACCCTGCCCTCGGTGTCGTTCATCAGCCCCAGCACCGTCACGGATCCGGGGGTCAGCCCCAGGAGAGCCTCCATATGCTCCTCAGGGGCAAAGCTCAGCCTGGAGGAGCCGATGAGGCGGGAGAACACCTTGGTCTGGAACCGCTTCTCCCCGGGCATGAGCAGGAGATAGAAATGGGACTTGTTCTGATCGCAAAGGAACAGATTCTTGCACATGGCCACCCCCAGCAGGGCATCCGCCTCGTGACAGGCCTCGATGGTGAACAGAGCCTCGTGATCCAGCCGCTCATAGGGAATGGACAGGGAATCCAAAAGGTCATACGCCGCCACCTCGCGGGGCAGCCGGGAAGCACAGTCGGCGGGACGGCCGCGGTACAGGGTCTTGTCGGGAATCAGGGTATCGGACATAGTAGGCACCTCGCTTTTGGTATTGGCTTTATTATACTCCAAAATTTCCCCCTTGTCAACCGTCTTATACAAAAAGAAACGGCCCCCCGAAGGGAGCCGCTTCCTTATGGAAAGGGGAATTACCAAATGATGTACAGCCAAGCCAGCAGAGCCTGCACGATGGCACCCACGGGCAGGAAATTGCCGCCCGCGATAGCGGTGATGACAGACACCAGAGCCAGGACGAAGATGATGATACCAAAAATGCGGCGCTTCAGAGGCTTGATGCGGAACAGACCGAAGATACCGGCCAGCAGCATGATGACACCTGCGGTGGCGGTCAGCAGTGCGCCGACGTCCAGAGCCAGGATAGCCTTGATAGCGGTCAGAGGAGCGGTAATACCCCAAACGATGTACACGATGCTGATGATGATGTGAATGATCTTTTTCATGGGAAACCTCCATTCAAAGTATTGTACCCATATTATAACAGAAACTTACGAATTTGTCAATATTTAATTCAAAATCTTACGGGAATAAATTGTATGTCACCGATCACAGCACCAGCTCCATGCCCACCTTTTGCACGGCCAGCCCGCATTTCTCGTAGAACCGCATGGCGGAAGGATTGCAGGCCCAGACGTTGAGGGTGATGTTGTAGTAGCCGTTCTCGCGGGCGTACTCCACCGCGTAGTCGTACAGCACCTTGCCGATCCCGCGTCCCCGCATAGCGGCATCCACGCAAAGATCGTCGATGTAGAGGGTAGAGATCTTCTGCATGGAGGCGGCGGACTGCACCTGACGGATACAGAAGCAGTAGCCCACCAGCACACCGTCCAAGATAGCGGCGAATACGGGGGTGTTCACCGTATCGGAAAGGATCTCCCGAAGCTGCTCGGCGGTGTATTTCTTGCACCCGGGAATGAAAATATCGGGTCGCCCCTCGGCGTGAAGCCCGTGGACTTGGTAGAGAAGCTCCTCCAAGCGGGGGATGTCGGACTCAACGGCGGGGCGAATCAGAATGTCAGACATGGTATACTCCTTTAAGTTTGGGTTTATCGAAGAGATACAAGATACGGAGATACAAGATACGGAGATACAAGATACGGAGATACAAGATACGGAGATACAAGATACAAGATATAGAAACGGCTGTTACCGCAAGGTTATTTCATATCTTGTATCTTTGTATCTTGTAACTTGTATCTCACCGAAAAACTGCAATTTACTTCACAAACTCTCTCGCCACTCGGCCAAGTCTTGCCACGCCCTCCTTGATCTGCTCATCGCTGGGGGTGGAGTAGTTGAGACGGAAGGACATAGAGCCCTCGGTCACGTCGCAGTTGAAGGTGGCACCGGGCACGATCATGAGCTTCTGCGCCATGCAGGCCTTGAGGAATGCCGTGGCATCCACGCCGTCGGGGAGAGTGACCCAGATGAACAGTCCTCCCTCGGGGCGGGTGAAGGTGACGGAGGCGGGAAGCTCCTTTTCCAGACACTCCAGCATGAGACGGCACTTGCGGCCGTAGACCTGGCGGATCATGGCAATGTGGGCATCCAGATCGCACTCGGTCATGAACTTGTAGCACAGCATCTGGAAGAACTGGTTGGTGTGCACGTCCTCGGACTGCTTGGCCACCACCATCTTGGCGGCGACCTCCTCGGGAGCCACCACGAAGCCCACGCGCATACCTGCCGAGAGGATCTTGGAGAAGGAGGAGCAGTAGATGACCAGACCCTCGGTGTCGAAGGACTTGATGGTGGGGATCTCCTCGCCCGCGAAGCGAAGCTCGCCGTAGGGATTGTCCTCCAGGATCATGAGGCCGTACTTCTTGCAGACCTCGTAGATGGCCTTGCGCTTTTCCAGAGAGGTGGTGATGCCCGCGGGATTCTGGAAGGTGGGGATGATGTACAGGAGCTTGGCATTCGGGGTATTTTTAATAGTCTCCTCCAATGCCTCCACGTTCATGCCGTCCTCCTCGATGGGCACGCCCACGGTGTTGTAGCCGCAGGAGCGGAAGGCGTTGAGACCGCCGATGAAGGTGGGGTTCTCGCAGATGACGGTGTCCCCCTCGTTGCAGAACACCTTGGCGGCCAGCTCGATGCCCTGATTACCGCCCGACACGATGATGGTGGTATCGTTGAAGCCGTCGCCCTCGGCCACCGACTTACCGATGCCCCAGACGGTCTTCTGCCGCTGGGCCACGGCGCGGCGAAGAGGCTCGTAGCCGTCGGTTGCGCCGTACTGCAGGGCGGTGGTGGAATCGTTTGCAAAAATATCAGCAGCAAAGCGGGCGAGATCAGAGACGGGGAAGGTCTCGGGGGCGGGATTGCCCGCGGCCAAGGAGATGGTATCGGCATCCTTGGGGGCTTTCAGAATTTCACGGATCGCGGAGGGCTTGAGGCTGGCGATCTTGTCGGAAAAGGTATAGGTCATGACGGAATTTCCTTTCGTGGGTAGGGGGGATTTATGATAGTATATTGTAGCACAAAACGTGGGGATTTGCAAGGGGTTTGGGATAAAAAAGATTTATGGGAAAAGGGAAGAAATTCAAATTGCTGTTTAGCGGTGGGTTTCCTCTGCCGTAGGGAGCGACGCCCTCGTCGCTCCGCGGGGCGGCCCCCCG
>JBGVRH010000077.1:0-2966 GCA_045128275.1 Eubacteriales bacterium
CCCGCATTTTATATCAAATCAATGGAGAAATCCGTAGGATTTCAACCGAAATTATTCATTATTCATTAGCCGCTTGCGGCGACTTCATTATTCATTATTCATTAGCAGTTTATCGGACTTCTGTTCGATAAACTGCAATTTGAAAAACGAGCCTCCCCGAAGGAAGGCTCGCTATCAGATATTCTCTTACTTGATGGGCTCAAAATCCTGCGCTCCGTGCTTGCACAGAGGGCAGATGAAGTCCTCGGGCAGCTCCTCGCCCTCGTAGACGTAGCCGCAGATCTTGCAGACATAGCCCTTCTTGCCCTCGGTCTGGGGCTTGGGCTTGACGTTGGCATGGTAGTAGGCATAGGTCATGGTCTCGGCATCCGAGATGGTGCGGGCCTCGGTGACCGAGCAGATGAACATACCGTGGGTATCCAGATCCACGTACTGCTCCACCTTCAGGGACATGAAGGCATTGATGTAGCGGGGCAGAAAGACCAGGCCGTTATCCGAGCGCAGGGGGGTACAGTCGGCGAACTTGTCCACGTTGCGGCCGCTTTGGAAGCCGAAGGTCTCAAAGACCTTGAAGGGGGCGTCCACGGTGAGGCAGTTGACGTTCATCTTGCCGGTCTGCTTGATGATGTGGTGGGAGTAGTTGGCCTTATTGATGGTGACGGCGATGCGGTTGGGGGTGTCGGTGACCTGGGAGACGGTGTTGACGATGAGGCCGTTGTCCTTCTTGCCATCGTTGCAGGTGACCACGTAGAGGCCGTAGCCGATCTTGAAGAGGGCGGTCATGTCGCTCTTGTTGGCGGTCTCGCTCTGCTGGGCCAGGTACTCGCGGCACAGCTCGTCGGAGAGGGCCTCCAGCTGCTTGTTGCTTTCCTCGTTCAGAGCCGAGAGGATCTTGACGGTGTTCTCGGTGTAGGTGATGTTCTTGGACTTCTCGAACATCCCCTTCATGACCTTGGCGGCCATGGGGGCCCAGGAGCCGTTTTCCATGAAGGCCACGGTGCGGTTGGAGTAGTTGCGCTCGGTGAGGTGGTCGATGAACTGGCGCATGAAGGGGAAGATATCGGCGTTGTAGGTGGTAGTCGCCAGCACCAGCTTGCTGTAGCGGAAGGCATCCTCCACCGCCTCGGCCATGTCACAGCGGGCCAGGTCGTTGACCACTACCTTGGGGCATCCCTTGGCGCGGAGCTGATCGGCCAGCTTCAGAACGGCCTTCTTGGTGTTGCCGTAGACCGAGGTGTAGGCGATGACGATGCCCTCGTCCTCGGGGGTGTAGGAGGACCAGGTATCGTACTTACCGATGTAGTAGCCCAGATTCTCGGTCAGAACGGGGCCGTGGAGGGGGCAGATGATTTGGATATCCAGAGCGGCGGCCTTCTTGAGGAGTGCCTGCACCTGGGCACCGTACTTGCCCACGATGCCGATGTAGTAGCGGCGCGCCTCGCAGGCCCAGTCCTCCTCCACGTCCAGGGCGCCGAACTTGCCGAAGCCGTCGGCGGAGAACAGGACCTTATCGGTGGAATCGTAGGTGACGATGACCTCGGGCCAATGCACCATGGGAGCGGTGACGAAGGTGAGGGTATGCTTACCCAGGCAGAGGGTATCTCCCTCTCCCACCACCATGCCGTTCTCGGTGAAGTCCTTGCCGAAGAAGTTCTTCATCATGGTGAAGGCCTTGGCGGAGGCCACCACGATGGTGTCGGGATAGACCTTCAGGAAGTTGGCGATGTTGGCAGAGTGGTCGGGCTCCATGTGCTGGATGATGAGGAAGTTGGGCTGGCGGTCTCCCAGGGTGTCGCGGATGTTGTCCAGCCATTCGTGGGTGAAGCGGGCATCCACGGTGTCCATGATGGCGATGAGCTCGTCCATGATGGCGTAGGAGTTGTAGGCCATGCCGTTGGGGACAATATACTGCCCCTCGAACAGGTCTATCTGGTGATCGTTGACGCCGACGTAGCGGATATCGTTGGTGATCTTCATGGGTTCCTCCGTTATATAAGATGTTTTTTCACGTATGATCCATCGGTATGATTCCCGATATTGAGGATATTATATCATATTTTCCCCGAAAAGTAAATAGGCGGTGCAAAAAAAGAATGACCAAACGCAAAATCGCTCGGTCATTCGTCGGCATCCTTGCCGTAATTTCGTTTGAGTCGGGCGGTCTCCTTATCGCGGCTCCAGAGGTAGGAGAGGCGGGCTTCCTGGCCCTTGCTGATGCGCTTGAGGTTGACCAGGTGCTTACAGAACACCACCACAGCCACGGCGGCCAGCAGGAGCACGCCGAGGAGATCCCGATCCATGACACCGTAGACCACGGGAAAGGCGATGGATGCGGTGATGGGGACGAAGCAGATGTAGCCGGTAGCCAGGGCTATGATCAGCTCGGCGGCCAGCATGACGGCGAAGACCCTCAGGTCGTAGGCCAGCACCATGCCCGCGATACAGGCCAGGCCCTTCCCGCCCTTGAAGCGCATATAGAAGGGGAAGATGTGCCCCAGGATGCAGGCGGCGGCGGTGACGGCGAAGGTATTGATGGGATCAAAGATATGCCCCGTGAGCCAGATGATGAAGGCGGCCTTGGCGATATCGAAAACGGCGCAGAGGATGCCCCGCGCCTTACCGAAGAGGAGGAGCGCGTTAGAGGCCCCGGCATTGCGGGAGCCCTTCTCACGGATATCGAAGCCGTGAAGCTTGGCGAGGATGAAGGCGGGATTGATCGTACCGACCAGGTACCCCATGACCGCGCTGAGGAGATAGCTCATATACGCTCCTTTCCTGTGGGATTTTCGGTGTATTATACATCGGGAATTTTAAGGGCACCTCAAAAAAATTCGTCGCACGAAATCTTGACGGAATCTTTTCCGTCATTCGTTACAAAAATCCTTCGTATAGGGTCAACTATACGCGCGGATTTTTGTTTAGACTGACGAAAAATCTTCTCGCAAGCTTCCGCACGCCGAATATTT
>JBGVRH010000078.1:0-26078 GCA_045128275.1 Eubacteriales bacterium
TATCTTTTGTCAGATATATGTTTTTCGCCTCTATGCCCGAAACATATCGGTATGTTTTATGCGGCGGAGCGACGAGGGCGTCGCTCCCTACAGGTGTTTGTGCCAACCGAAACATCCCCCAAAACCCAAATTTGAAATACAAAACCGCCCCCGATGGATGAACCGTCGGGGGCGTACTGTATTATTCGGTTTCGGCGGGCGCGGGCTCGTCTGTGACAAATTCGGTTTCTTCAAATACCGTATGACCCAAGATATCTACACGGTAGCCTACGTTTCTGCCGAACGCGTCGTCCCGATACGTCAGACGGCGATAGTGCGTGACCCTGTACAGCACGGCTTTGTACTCCACCGATCCGCCGTCCAGCATAACACCGCGGATGGGGATGAGAAGCACGGCAAGGAGAACGAGAGCCAAAATGAGCGCGGTAAGCTTTACTTTCTTCTTCATAACGGGACTCCTTTCCGTGTGATGTAAGTTCAGTATAGCACAAAAAACGGGATTTGTCAAGAGAAAAATCCCCCACGGAAGTACCCATGGGGGGAAGGGGATCAGCGAATGTAAACAGCCATACCGGCGGCGGAGGTCTCGTAGTCGGCGGGAATCTCCAGATCACGCCCCTCGTTGACACCGTACCAGAAAAGCTCGTTGATACAGGAGAAGCACAGGGTCATGATGTAATGGACGTACTCCTCCAGCAGATCGGGACGGACGTGGGGGAGCATATAGGTGTCGCCCACCTTGATGAGATCGTTCACCACCTCGGCGGCGATGCCGTCCAGAGCCGTGGCGTACAGCTCGTCCAGCTTCCACGTATCATCCCAGATCATGACAGGGACGTTGAGATGGATCCCACTGTCGCGGCTCACGAGGAAACCATTTTGAATGAGGTGAGCGGCGGTCTCCTGCTCGTTGGGTGTCAGGACGGTGTGGGGATCCTCCCACAGACGCATGACCAGATCGGCGTTGCCCTCGGTGATGAGGGTATCACGGCTCATGGAGAAGGGCTGGGCATCGTAGAGATTGGCCACCGTAATGCTGTGCTTGGCGGTGCGGAAATGGTAGTGCATATTGCTCCAGGTCATGCCCTTGTATTCGCCCTTGCAGGTGATCTGATCGTCGGGATAGGTCACTCGACCGAACAGCCGCCAGGGCTTGCCGTTGTTCTCGGCTACCTTGTGGGGACAGACCTCGGCGTACCGCTTTTTCATGCAGTCTCCCATGCCCCACGCGGCGCGGACGTACAGGAACCACAGCAGATACCCGTCCGAGAGATCACCCTCGTTGAGGATGAGCTTCCGCGCCTCGGGGAGAAGGTCGCGGATGATGGCGGTCACGCGGGGCATGGTGGCCAAGTGGATGGCATTGGCGGCCACCTGCATGTCCACGTCGGCCTGCTGGGGCACGATGGGGAAGTCGTCGATGTAGGTGGAGGGAGCGATCTCCTTGATGAACTTATGCTTCAGCAGGTAGTCGATCTTCTCCTCAAAATACACGGGAGCCACCCCGATGGTCTCGGCGATCTCCCGGACGGTCTTGCCCTCATTGGCACAGGCCACCAGGATCTGCTTGACCATGGTATCCTGCAAAAAATGCCAATGACTGGGGATGCCGTTGCTCCCGCACATATTCAGCTCGGCGGGGGCGTAGGATAGACGCTTATTCTTGGTCTCGTTGTTTTCCATGGGTTCTTCCATACCTTTCTTCACGTTCTTTCGGGCGTCAAAGAGGCGGGATTTCACCGTCCCCTCGGGGATACCGAGGATCCGGGCGATCTCCTTGACACTTCTGTTTTGGAGATAATACAGAATTACACATTCCCGCTGGATGCGGGAGAGCAGGGACAGCTCGAAGGTCAGCCTCGCCCGCTCCTCCTCGGCTATCAGGGCATCGTCAATATCGCAGAGGTCGAAGTAGCAGGGCTCGCTGTCCGACAGGTTGCCCACCGTCTCCCCCAGCAGGACGGCCTGCTTCTTGCGGGAGCGGTAGAACAGGCGGAGGCGGTTCTTGGCGATCCCCCAGAACCAGGGGTAAAAGGCGGCGGGAGGTTCCCCCTTGCCGCAGGCCTTGCGGTAGGATATAATGGCCTCCAAAAGGATCTCTTGGGACAGATCCTCGGCATCGTGGGTGTTGCTCACGTGACGATAGCACCACAAAAAGGTGGCCTCCATCAGCTCGCCGTCAAATAACAGAGATTCTTGTGTGTTCATATATCTCCTTCGGAGATGGCTCTCCTTTGAGACCGATTGGTCTCGGCGCTCGGTACCGTACACCCAATAAGTAACAGGGAAGGACGGTCGGTTGGGAGGTATGGAAAGATTTTTTGAAAAAATCTCCCGCCGAAATTGACGGGAGATGGGGGGTCAAATTTGGGTTTGTCGTTCCGACAAACCCAAATTTGAAGTGAAAAGTGAAGAGTGAAAAGTGAAAAGTGGAGGTGCAGATCCTTCGGATCTGTCCATTTTTGATCGAAATGAAGGAAACCGAAGGTTTCCCTCCTCACTTCTTCACTATTCACTATTACCTATTACTTTAATTGCGGTTTTCGGTCGCAGACCGATAAACTGCAATTTGAAGGTCCATCAAACCAACCTCTTCGCCCACTTCCCCGACCTCAGCATAAAGAACCCGATGGCGCACTTGCCCAGCTCCAGGCTCATGCAGATGATGAACAGAGGGATGATGGGCAGGTCGGTCAGCCGCGAGAGGATCAGGCCCGTGGGGACGCTGACCGCCCAGACGTAGGCGGAGTCGAAGAGGAAGGTGATGAAGGTCTGCCCTCCCGAGCGGAGGGTGAAGTAGCAGTTGTGGGCGAAGGAGCTGAAGGGCATGAGGGCGGCGTAGACCACGATCATGACCGCCGCCAGAGCCTTGACCTCGTCGGTGACGTTGTAGACGATGGTGAACAGGGGAGACATGGCCGCCATGACTCCGCCGATCCCCGCGCAGAGGACGCAGGAGAAGGCGATGATCTTGCGGTCGGTGTCCTTGGCCTCCTCGATCTGCCCCGCCCCCAGCTGGTTGCCCACGATGATAGCTACCGCAGAACCCATGGACATATAGACGATATTGAAGACATTGGAGATGGTCACGGCAATGTTCGCCGCCGCCACCGCTACAAGGCCGCGGGTGGAGTAGCACTGGCTCAGCACCGTCATGCCCGAGGACCACAGAAGCTCGTTGAGCATGAGGGGCAGGGACTTGACAAAGATCTGCCCCACCAGAGCCGCGGGAATGCGGGGGGAGCGGTACAGCCCCTTGAAGTAGGGCACCTTTTTGGTGTGGGTGTGGCTCCAGATCACCACGATGCAAAGCTCCACCACGCGGGCGATCACCGTACCCCAGGCCGCGCCCACCACCCCCAGAGCGGGGAAGGGGCCGATGCCGAAGATGAGGAGCCAGTTGCACAGGGCGTTGGTGCAGACCGCCGTCACCGAGGCCACCATGGGGGGCACCGTATGCCCCGTCTCGCGGAGGGTGGCGGCATAGACCTGGGTCAGAGCCATGGGAACCAGAGAGAGAAGCACCACCTTCAAATACTCACGGCCGTAAAACAGGGTCATGGCCGTGTCGGCGGTGGTGTCGTTTTCGGTGAGGAACAGGGTGATGAGCTCCTCCCCGAAGGGGATGAGGATGACCCCGCCCACCGCCAGGATGAGCAGGATGGCATAGAGCTTGAACCGCACCGAATAGCGCAGTCCCTCGTCATCTCCCTTGCCGAAGAACTGGGCGGTGAAGATGCCCGCCCCCGAAAGGCCGCCGAACACGCAAAGGGTAAAGACAAAGATGAGCTGGTTGGCGATGCCTACGCCCGAGAGCTGCTCGGTGCCCAGACGTCCCACCATGACGTTGTCTAGGAGGTTGACGAAATTGGTGATGCCGTTCTGGATGATGATGGGGATGGTAATGGCCAGAACCATTTTATAGAAGGCTTTCGTGCCGATAAGTTTTTTGAGTTTCATGTGTACCTCGCGCGTATGAACATACGGAGAGTATTATACCATATCGAGGCGCGGTTGTCAATCGGTTTCGGCGGTCTATTTCATGTTGTGAAAAGAAAAGAGGAAAAGACCCTGACCCGTATGTGCTCGGGTCAGGGTCTTTAGCGAATATTCACCCGCGAAGGGCCGTGAGCTGTGGCGATGATCTTTCGCGTAGCTCAACGGCTGATCCTGCCGTTCCCGACAGAGCGCGGCGCGGTCAGGCCTCTCTTTTGCGAAGGGCAAGCCATGCACCGCCCGTCACGGTCATGAGCAGCAACGCGGACACGGCCAGCGCGGAACGGCAGCCCTTCTTCGGCTGTTCGATCTCGCTCTTGGTATCCTTTTCGCTCTCGGAGGGCGAGGTGGGATCGGGATCCTTTTCTGTGGTCTCGGGATCCTTGGTGGCAGGCACGTCCGTTTCCACGGGCTCGTCGGGCTTATCGGTGTCCTCCTCCGTGGTGTCCTCGGGAATGGACTCCACCACCCGCACCACCACGCCGCCGAGGTAACGTCCGTCCTCCGAGACGGCGTAGATCAAGGTCTCGCCTACCTTTTCAGCGGTCAGCGCGCCGTCCTTGAGGGTCGCGGCGTCACCCACCACGGTAAGCTTCAGCACCGTCTCGCCCAGGGCCTTCACGGGTAGCTCGGCTGTCTCGCCGGGCAGGAGGGTCATGAGTCCCTGCTCCACCTTGATGCCGCCTGTGGCGGTGTCCTCGGGGGTGACCAGCTTGGCCTCGTAGCGGGCGGTGATGGCCGCATCGGACAGGATCTCATTCAGCAGCTCTGCCTCCGCGATCTTGCCGCTGAAGTCGAAGCCGCCCTCCACCAGCCGTCCGTAATACAGGGTATCGCCTCCCGCGCTCAGCGTGAAGGCCGCGGCGACAGACTGGATATGGGTGCCGTCCACGTAGACCTCAAACTTGTCCTCGGTATGGATCACGGTGAGCATATGCCAGCCCCCCGTATAGGCGCGGAGGTCGGTCTTGAGGCTGATGGGATTTCCGCCGTTGCCGCCGGGGGCGTAGAACTGGAGATTGCCCTTCTCGGTGTACAGCTCCCAATGGCGGTTGGTGGACTTGGTGCCCTTGGCCAAGAGGATGGCGAAGGTATCGGAGGGGATGCTGTCGGCGTTGAACCAGAGGTTGACGGTGGTGCCGCTCCCAAAGGCGAAGTCGGTCTTTGTGGACTTGCCCGTATCGTTGCCCGTCACCTCGGCGTAGGCACCTGCGGCTTGATCACTACCGCCCAGCTCCTCGGGAGTCAGGGCGCGGTCATAGAGTCGTACCGTGTCCAGCGTGCCGCCGAAGGCCATGCTGCCGTCGGTCTGCCCGCCGAAGGTCATGGCCTCCACGGTCTCCTTGATGGCCTTCTTAGCGGTACAGCCGCCCACGGCCTCACCGTCGGCGTAGACCGTGATGTACCCGCTCTTCCAGACGAAGGCCAGCAGATGCCAGCCGTTATCCAGGGTGTTGAAATTGAAGTTCATGCTGTAGTCGCCCAGATCGGGGGCGTAGAAGTACATCTGTCCGTCCTTGAGGTAGATCTCAAAGTGACCCGCCGTTTTGGGGCCCTTGGCGATGAGGACGTTGTAGCCTGCCGAGGCCTTTCCGTTCACCCACATGGTCATGGTCTTACCCTCATTGAAGGTATAGGGCACTTCGCGGAGCTGGATGCCCGCACCGGGAGCCAGGGCGCGGCCGCTCTGTCCCTTATCGGTAAAGGTAGGCTCGGCAGCGATCTTTTCCAGAAGCCCCGAGATCTCACCGCCCGCGTAGGTGCGGCCGTTACCGTCGTCCTCAAAGTCCACCGACAGATACAGATCCTTTTCCACGGTAGCCGAGGCAAAGCCGATGCTGTTCATAGCGTGCTTGGTATCGGTCAGACCGATCACGCCTACGGTGTAGGTCTTGTCGGCGGCCAGCCCCTCGCAGGTGAGGGTGACGGTCAGCCCGTCAGCGGACAGGGAAGCAGACTTCACCGTCGCGCCGTTATTCAGCATATAGTAGGCGGGATCCTCGGCACGGGTCTTGTCCATGGCCGTGCTGAAGGTCAGAATGACGGTATTGTTCTCTCCGAAGGAGGCGGTGCGCAGGGTGGGCAGAGAGCGGTCGGGAAGGGTAGTAAAACTCTTTGCGGCGGATGCACCTGACTTGTTGCCGCCGTTGTCCAGGGCTTCCACCGTGCAGGTGTATTGGGTCACCTCGGAAAGCCCCGTCAGGGTCAGGCTGCTCTCGCCATCCTGCACGAAGTACTCGGAGGCTTTGCCGCTCGGATCGGTGACGGTCACGGTGTAGCCGAAGAGGCCGCCCTCGTCGGCGGAGGGAGTCCAGGAAAGGGTCGCGCTGTCGGAGGCCACATCGGAGACCTTGAGACCCTCGGGAACAGAGGGGGCCACCTTGTCGGCGGTGTTTTTGAGGTTGAAGCAGGTCACGCCCTCCACAAGACTGCCGTCGTTGACGGTGACGGTCAGAGTCTCCCCTGCCGCGAGGAAGAAGAAGTTGTCGGAGGTCACGAGCTTGGCGGTGTCGGGGGTGGTCAGCTCCACGCCCAGGGCGGGCAGCTCACCCGTGTTCTTGACGGTGACGGTATTGCCGCTGACCGAGTAGGTCAGGGAGGTGCGGGGCAGGTAGAACAGACTGCCGGGCTCATACTCATAGTTGTAGTACACGAAGGTGCGGTTGATATACTTGCCGCCCACGTACAGATCAAAGGTAACGGTCAGCGGGGTATGATCCGTCTGCTCGGCGGTGAGGGTGAAGTCCCCCGCCTTGCCCACGGTCTTCACCGACCCGCTCCCCGCAAAGGTCTGGGTCTTGACCACGGAAAGATCCTCTCCGTAGGCCGTGACCTTCACCGACCACTCCTTGCCCTTCAAGGCATCCAGATCGTCCAGCACATGGACGGGGATGGTCAAGGCCTCGGGCTCGCCTGCGGCGTTGTAGGTGTTGTAATGATCGGTCTTGGGAGCCGCCATGAGGGAGCGGTAAGCATCCTGCATCATGTAGTAGGCGATCTTGGGCGCGCCGTACCAGTCCACAATAGCCCAGGACGCGCCGGGGTAGTTGTCATTGAGCTTGTAGACCACATTCATGGAGGAGTAGGGATAGTTGATGCGGGCGTTCATGGCGGGGAGATAGTCCGCCTGGGCCTGGGCCATCTGGGAGCCACGCACCAGATCGGCCAGAGAATCCACCTTGCAGAACATGGAGGCGTAGTGGAGATGGGTGTCGATATCGTAGCCGTAGGGGGAGGGATTCCAGCCCTCGTAGCCGTTGAAGGTGGCGGTGTGGTAAGAGATCACGCCCCTTTGGCTGACGGGCCACTCGGCCATCTCGGCGGCGGTAGCGTACTTGGCGATGGAATCCATGTTCATCATAGCACCCAGACCGTACTCGGTGAGGTTGACGTTTTTCATCTCCGAGTAGGTCTTGACGTAATGCTCGGGGGAGGCTCCCGACCACCAGATGTGATCGTGGGTGATCTGAGTGCCGCCCGTGCCGCCGTCCTGCCGCCAGAAATCGCGGGTGCCGTCGGTCTCGTAGGTCAGCTTACCGATGTTGTTCAGTACCTTGTCGGTGTAGGGGGCCACACCCTCGTTGCCGCCGCCCCAGACCACCAGGGACGCGCGGTTGCGGAGGCGCTTTGCACCCAGGATGACGGTCTCATATAGCACATCGGCAGGCTGGGTGTTGGTGCTGTCCCAGCAGCAGGGCCACTCCTGGTAGATACAGATACCGTACTCGTCGCAGAGATCGTAGAACTCCTCGGTCTCCACCAGGCCGCCGCCCCATGCGCGGAAATAGTTGATACCGGCCTCATGGGCGCGGGAGAGAACGCGGTCGTAGTCCTCGCGGGTGAAGCGCATCATGGAGTCGGAGGTACACCAGCCCGCGCCCTTCATGTAGATGTCCTTGCCGTTGATGACGAAGACGCGGTTATAGGTGTTCTGGCTCTCCCCCGCAGGAAGCGCCTTGTAGTCCAGGGTGCGGATGCCGAAATCCGACTCGGCGTAGGACACCGTACCGTCGGCGGCCTTGAAGGTCACCTTCATGGTATACAGGTTCTGCTCGCCGTACCCGTTGGGCCACCAGAGCTTGAAGTCAGGGATATCACAGCGGTAGCGCAGGGTGGTGGAGTCCACCGAACCCGCCGAGACCGTCTTGGTGAAGTAGGAGGCCGTACCCGTAAAGTTCTTGGGGGTAAAGGACACCGTCAGCTCGCCCGCGATGGAAGAGCCTGCCTGCTTGTCCAGCTCAATGGCCAGATCCACCGTGCCCTTGGTATGATCCACCGTGGTGATAAAGGGCGAATCCAGGGTAACGGAGGGCATATCCCGCACCGTCACCGACTGCCAGATGCCCAGGGGGAAGAGCTTGGCGTAGTGCCAGCCGTAGGAGCAGTTGAAGACCACGGTATTGGTGTAATGTTTGGCGGGGTAGAGATGCACCATGAGGGTGTTCTCCCCCTTCTTGATGAAGTTCGTCACGTCCACAAAGGGGCCGCCGAACATACCCTCGTGGGAGGAGATCTTCTTGCCGTTGAGGTAGATATCCGCCACGTTGCAGAGGCCGTCGAAGCCCAGCTCTACCCGCTCGCCCTTGCCCTCGTAGGTGAAGGTGCGGCAGAAATACCAGCTCTTCTCGCTGTACTTGTTGGCGGTCTTCATGTTGTCCCCCACGTAGGGGTCTTCTATGACTCCCGCGTCCATGAGAGCGGTGTAAATGCTCCCGGGGACTTGGGCATCGTAGGCCTTGTCCCAGCCCTTGCCCGCCGCCAGGTCAGCGGCCTTTCCCGAGGAGGTCATCTTCCAGGTGCCGTCCAGGGACAGAACGTAGTTCACCTCGCTCTGGGCGGGAGCCTTCCCCGTGGACAGGGTCACGGTGTCAGCCTTGGCCGCCATGGGGGATGCGCCGTTCTTGTAGTAGGTCTTCTGCTCGTACTCGGCCATATCCATAGCACTCACGGCGGGGATCGCCGCAGGGAGCATGAAGGTCACGGCCAGTACGAAGGCCAAAAGAGCCGAAAGCAGACGTTTGAAGTTGGTTTTCATGATTTTCCTCCGTGATTGACAAAGATGAAAATATACACTATATAATATAAGTATAAACGCAGAACGGATGAAAATCAATTCATTACGGTTCCGTAAATTTGTACTATAGTCCCACAAACGGATCTGGATCGCCAATAATCTATACGGATCAAAGGAAAATAATCATTTCGTCATAATGTACGAAATTAACTGATGCCTATTGACAAATCTCCCAAGTTCATGTATGATAAGAGAAAAGAATCCCAAAAGGAGGCTGTCATGGATATCCGTTCCCTGTGCGTATGTGAGCATATCGCGGGAGGCTTTAACCGTATAGGGGTCAGCACAGCGCCCGAGGAAAAGTCCATCCCCATGCTCTCGGTGGTGCAGAGCCTCAGAGGCTCCTACCGTGTATCCCTCGACGGCGGCGCCGAGTTTGAAACGGGGGATATGGGGGTCTTCATCGTGCCCCGACAAGTGCTTCAGCGAATCACCCACGTCCCCGCCGCGGACGGCACCATGGATGCCCATTGGGTCTTTCTGGACGTGGAGATCAACCGTCTCTACAAGCTGGACGACCTCTACGATCTCCCCGTGATCCTACCCGAGCGGTATAATGAGGAGGTACGCGACCTCATCACAACAATTCGCGCCTCCGAGGACTTTTTGACCCGCCTTCCCGCCCTGCACCGTCTGGTGACCATCCTCCTGGAGAACGCCGTCCCCAAGCCCCATATTCCCGAGGACGTCACCCGCCTGCGCAGCTACGTGGAGAATCATTTCATGAATCCCATCACCCCCGAGGATCTGTCGCGCGTCCTCCATTGCTCCCGTTCCTCCCTCTACCGACGCTTCTGGAAGTATTTCGGGGTCTCTCCGGGACAGTACGTCAACTCGGTCCGCATCCGCCGAGCCTGCTTCCTCTTGACCGAGACCGACCGCTCCGTGGGGGAGATCGCCGCCTCCGTGGGCATCCCCGACGTATTCTACTTCGCCCGTCTCTTCCGGGCGACCACGGGAAAGACTGCTACCGAGTACAGGAGGAAAAGAAGGTAAACATGCGTTTCCGAGATGCTCATTTATTTCAATAGATCCTTGCGGCCAGGAGCTGGCGGAGGTCGGGGCCTCACCTGCGCCTGGCAGGCCCCCCATACCGAAACGGATAATCAAAAAATCCCGATAGTCTTAAATGACTATCGGGATTTTTTGGTGAGCCATTCCAAACCTATATTGAACCGAAAACCACCGTTTGATGCCAGTATTATACCATATTGCAGACATATAACAAAAAGAGCCGACCTGTCGGACAGATTTCTCTGTCGCGCAGATCGGCTCTATGAATTTTCAGCGATACTTTTTCCCCCTTGACGGGGGCGGGTTTTTCTGATACAATCCACTAAAAAAAGATAAAATTTCAAAGAAATATAAAACTTTTCTTTCTTTTCTTCAGAACTAGCATTAGGTATAAGATTTAAACCTAAAAAAAATCATTCCCAATCCTGCGGTGGTACACCGGTAACTTTTTTAAACACGCGGGAGAAATATAGGCTGTCCTGAAAGCCTGAAAGCCATGAGATTTCTTGAATGGACATGCCTGACCGATGTTTAAGGCGCAGAAGACGTTTGGCATGAGAAATTCGGATTTGTGTGAGGTATTTTAAGGGGGATATCCCCATTTCTTTCTTGAACAGCTTACGGAAATAATCGGGGTTCATATGAATGTGAGTCATTATTTGACTCAAATCGTAAAAAGGGTCTGAGAAGTTTGTAACGATTTGGTTGATGGCTGTTTCTACACATGGATGATGGGGAGCCTGATCAGAAAATGCTATGAGATAGTGTAACAGCACGTCGTGCAAACTGTCCACGATCTCGGCGTAATTCTTGCGCTTCAGCTGGTATTCGTTGTAGAGCCTGGTGATCACCGACAGGAAATCCCCTGCGTCGGTGTCTCGAATCTTGATCCACGTGTGGTAAGGGAAGGAGGCGTCCTCAAATTCGTAGTGAATATTCTTGAAGCCGTCGTCGGCGTGGTCGGAATGAATGCTGCCGGGCGGAAGGAAAAAAATATCGCCCGTTTCAAAGCTGACAATACTTCCGTCGATCTCCACCGTGCCTATGCCCTGGGTATAGCACACCACTTCCCAATAGGGGTGAGAATGCAAATGATAGATTTGAATCGGTGTGTGGATACGTCCCGCGAACTTGACCTTGGACACAGCGTCACCTCCCTTTTGCTTGGATGAATGCACACAATTAGGTCATTTTAATTGTAGCACATCCATTAAAAAAAAGCAAGAACAAACGGGAAGGTTATCCGTTTTGTCCATGTGATTGACAGATTTTGTCCTTTCCTTGACGGAGAATTCGCCGTATAATGTTTATAGCAAAGCTCCAAAACCCGTGAAAAAAATGTTGGATATTCGTCACATTCGACAAACGACGGGTGGGATGTGTGTGGTTCCGTCAAAAACGCATATCCCAAACCGTTCCGCGCTTGGAGCTTTACGAAAATAAAAAGCAAGGAGAAAAGACATGAGACCATTATTCAACAGGTACCTGCTGCTTTGTCTGGCAGCTCTTTTGATCGTGACCGCATTTTTCGGTTGCCGTCAGACACCGGGCGGAACGGATGGCACGGAGGGATCCGATGACGTCACTTCCGACGTGGTAGAAGAACCCACCGCTCCTGTGACCGATCCCGACGTAGAGCCTGAGGAATCCGATACCGCCCCTGAAACGAGCGGGGAGACCGACGAAGAAACCGACAACGGCGATGAGAACCCCGGAGAGATCCTTTGGGAGCCTGATGTGCTGGCGTGGTACGACGTGGATCACGGTTCTTCTGTCAACAGCCGTCCCGATCACGGTTGGGATCCTCTGTATCAGCAGTCCCCCGGTCTGGTGACGCAGGGCGGCATTTTCCGCTCGGCTACCCCTCTTCTGGGCACCTACGATCAGATCGACCCTACGGTGGCCAAGCAGCACCTGTACTGGCTGGGAGCCGCCGGCTTTGATGCCGTGGTGGTGGATATCACCAACTACAACGCGCGGGAGACCGGCGAGGATTTCCAGCGTTACATGAGAGGCCTCATCAACAATACCAAGGTTCTCTTGCAGGCCGCCAAGGATATGACCGCCGAGGGGCATACCAACGTCCCGCAGGTGGTGATCGCCCCCAGACTCTTCGGAACCGATTTCGAGGCCTTGGATGAGATCCTGGAAAAGATCCACCAGCTCCAGAGCGAGTATCCCGAGCAGGTCTACCGCATGGCGGGGGAGAGCAAGCCCCTGGTCCTGGTGTTCTGCGATTGGGCCGTATTCGATCAGTGGGGCAACCGTCCTCCCGAGGACGTGGATGACCGCATGGATATCCGCTTCTGCAACGGATACTTGGACAGATACGGCACCTTCGACCAGGAGACCGGCGGCTGGGCCATTTCCGACAAGCGCAATATGTTCCTCTTCGTAGAGAACAAGAAGGGGGAGACCGAGGGCAGCTATGCGCCCATCTATACTGTCGGCAAAGACGGTAAGCCCGAGGTCATGTGTTCTTCCGTTTCGGTCCACGGCGGCTGGAGCTCCGACGGATCGAATTGGGATGCCATGAACAATCTGATCGGCGGCAAGACCCCCTTGGAGCGCACCCTGGAGCCCGTGTACGCCATCCGTCCCGATGTGGTGATCGTGAACCGCTTTAATTATCCCCTCGCGTGGATGGAGCAGCCCCAGGAGGGTCTGGGTCTGTATCACAGCGGTCACTTTGAGCCCTGTGAGGAGCTGGGCTTTGAGATGTACGACCACGTGCAAAAGCAGATATACGCTCTCAAGAGCCTGAAGGGTACCGCACCCGCCAAGCCCGTAGTGGTCTCCGATGCAAGCAACCGCCTGCTGCTCGCGCTGGACGGCAATCCCATGGAGTACCGCATTTCCGAGAGCGAGAGCTTTGAGGGGGCCGAGTGGGTCTATTACCATATTTCCGAGGGCGTGGATTACTCCTATCTGGCCTCTCTGGATCAGATCTGGGTACAGACCCGCAACAGCTTTGGCGAGAGCGAGGCTGTTCTGGTAGACGTAAACGGCGAGTTTACGGGAGATGCGGGAAGCTATACCGTGGAGTTCAACCAGGTATCCTTCTCTCCCGCCCCCGCATGGCAGGAGAATCCCTTCTCCCATACCGCTCTGCCCGCTGAGGTCACCAACGGCACGGCCGCCTACCTCATGATGCCCAAGGGCAGCAGCGCGGGCTTTACGGTGAAGATCGGCGCCGCCGGTACCTACCGATTGATCCTTCGCTGCGTGACCGATAACCAGGGCCCCACCATCCGCTTTGCCGTGGACGGCGTGGACACCCGCAACAAGGTGTGCATGGCCAACGGCGGAAAGGGCTGGACCTATACCGAATTCGATCTGGGTCTTGTGACCATGGCGGCAGGGAAGCATGAGATCACCATCACGGCGCTGGATCAGAGCAACCAGGCCTTCGTGCTGGACAACCTGTATATCCGCCCTGCCGAGGAGGGGGAGACCGATCCCGAGCCTGAGCCCGAAGAGACCGAGCCTGAGGAGACCGAGCCTCCCATCGACGCGGATTATATCTTCGAGCTGGATGAGCTGACCTTCGACCCTGCTCCCGCATGGTCGGAGATCCCCTATTCCCACGTGTTCCTGCCCGCTGAGGTGTCCGACGGACGCACGGCCAATCTGTCCCTGAATCTGGATCAGGAGACGGGTGTGACGCTCAAGGTGGACAAGGCCGGCACCTACCTCTTGACTCTGAACGTCGTGACCAATACAAACGGCCCCGTTCTGCAGGTCTTTGTGGACGGTCAGCCCATTGGTGAAAAGGTCGTTATGTCCAACACCGCAGGGGCATGGAGATATGAGAGCCTGGATCTGGCCGTCGTGATCCTGGAGGCAGGCGATCACGTGCTGTCCTTCCGTTCCGTGGACGTGGCCTCCGACGCATCCTTCATTCTGGATAACGTGTACCTGAATGAGGTCGATCCTGCGGAAACCGACGAGCCTACTACGGACGAGCCTACTACGGACGAACCCACTACGGACGAACCCACTACAGACGAACCCACTACGGACGAACCTACCACGGATGAGCCTACCCCCGATGAGCCCACCCCCGAAGAGCCTCGGGAGCTCATCTTTGAATTCGACACCCTGACCTACACTCCCATGCCTCATTGGAGTGAGATCCCCTACACCCACGGTGCGCTCCCTGACGGCGTGACCGACAAGAGAGTGGCTAACATGAGCCTGAACCTCGGCGAGGAGGTCTCCGTGACCCTGACCGTGGAGAAGGCGGGCACTTACCTACTGGTGCTCAACGCGGTTACCAATACGAACGGCCCCATCCTGCAGTTCTCGGTGAACGGACAGGACGTGGGCGGTAAGGTCAAAATGGCCTACGGAGGCCAGTGGGGCTATGCCACCTTCAATTTGGGTTACGTCACCCTGAACGCAGGGGAGAACACCCTCTCCTTCCGTTCGGTGGACGTGGCCAGCGATGCCGCCTTCATGCTGGATAACCTGGTGCTGACTCCCGTAGATATGGATGCCGCGGCGGAGTTTTCCTATGAGTTCGACGAGATGACCTTCGTCACCTATCCCTCCTGGATGGACAAGCCCTTCGTCAACGGCGCTCTGCCCGCAGACGTAACCGACGGTAAGGCTATCTTCGCCACCATCCGCAAGGATGCCGAGACGGTCATGACCTTCTCGGTGCCCGTAGACGGTACCTATTCCATCATCTTCAAGGGAGTCACCGATAACAACGGCCCCACCCTGCAGTTTATGCTCGACGGCAACGCCATCGGCGGCAAGGTGAACATGGCCAACGGCGGAAGCGGTTGGACATTCACAAGCTTTGATCTGGGCAAATTGACCCTGACCGCAGGTGTGCACACCCTGACCATTCGCGGCGTGGACGTGGATTCCGAGTCGCCTTGCGTGATGGATCGGCTGGTGCTGGTGCCTACGAACCCTTGATCCCTTGTAGCTTCTGCCATGCGCTTCGGATTCATGATCCGGAGCGCATGGCGATCCGTGCATCATGATAGCTCGTAAAAAAGGAGACGTATCCTATGGAATATCGCTTGGGTATTTACGAAAAAGCCATGCCGAACGAGTACACCTGGAGAGAACGGCTGGAGGCGGCCAAGAAAGGCGGCTTCGATTTTCTGGAGATCAGTGTGGACGAGAGCGACGCGCGCCTTGCCCGCCTGGAGTGGAGCGATGGGGAGATCCGTGAGCTGTACGATCTCTCCCGCTCCGTGGGGCTTCCCATTGAGACCATGTGCCTCAGCGGACACCGCAAGTATCCCATGGGAAGCGGTGTTCCCGAGATCCGCGCGAGAAGCATGGACATCATGAAGAAAGCCATCCGTCTGGCGGACGGGCTGGGGGTGCGGATCATCCAGCTGGCGGGCTACGACGTATATTATCATGAAAGCTCCACGGCCGAAACGCGGGAGCGCTTCATCGAGGGTCTGAGGATCAGCGCCGAGTGGGCCTCTGCCTACGGGATCATGCTGGCGCTGGAGACCATGGAGAATGATTTCTGCAATACAGTCTCCAAGGCCATGGACTTCGTCCGCGCCGTGGATTCTCCCTACCTGCAGATCTACCCCGACGTGGGGAATGTCTCCAACGCCACCCCCGCCCCCCGCGGCGATCTTTTGACGGGCCACGGACATATCGTGGCGGCCCATCTGAAGGAGACCGTGCCCGGAGTCTTCCGGGATCTGTTCTACGGCGAGGGGCAGGTTAATTTCCCCGCCGTCACCTCCGCCCTGTGGGATATGGGGGTATGCCGCTTCAACGCCGAGTTCTGGCATAACGGCACAGACCGCGTGGACGAGCGGCTGTCGGCCGCTTCGGCTTATCTGCGAGAAATTCTGGATCAAAAAGAAAGGAGATAGGCATGAGCGCATACTTTATGGGTTTGGATAACGGCGGAACCGCTGTGAAATGCGTGATCTTTGATCATCGCGGCTGCGAGATCGCTGAGGCTTCTGTCAAAACTCCTGTGCTATCCCCCCGCGTGCACTTTGAGGAGCGGGATATGGGGGAGCTGTGGAAGGCAAATGTCACGGTGATCTCCGCGTGTATCCGAAAGAGCGGCGTTGATCCCTCGGATATTCTGGGGATCGGCTGTACGGGACACGGAAAAGGGCTCTACCTTGTGGACAGCGCGGCTGCCCCCGCGTATTACGGCATCCCCTCCACCGATGCCCGAGCAGAATCTGTCATTGAGGCGTGGGAAGCATCGGGGGTTTCCGATGGGCTGATGGAAATGACCCTCCACCGTCCCGTTGCCTGCCAGCCCCTCCCCTTGCTGGCATGGCTCAAGGAGAATGAGCCCGAGGCCTATACCCGTATTCGCTATATTTTCGAGGCCAAGGATTACATCCGCTTCTGCTTAACGGGGGAGGCTTACGCGGAAATCACCGATTATTCGGGGAGCGGTCTGATGGATCTGGTGAGACAGGACTTCAACCCCCGCATCTGCGAGGCGGTGGGAATGCCCGAGCTTTATTGTAAGCTTCCGCCTCTGCGCAATTCCTACGATATATGCGGTAGGGTGACGCCTGCGGTGGCCGAGATGACAGGCCTGCGGGCGGGAACTCCCGTCAGCGGCGGTATGTTCGATATTGACGCCTGCGCGCTGGCCTCGGGGGCGATCTCGAGCGGTGATCTCTGCTCCATTACGGGCACCTGGAGCATCAATGAGTACGTCTCGGATCACCCTGTGGTACACGCCACCACCAAGAATTCTCTCTTCTGCGTGCCCGGATACTATCTGGTGGAGGAGAGCAGCGCCACCTCGGCGGGAAATCTGGAGTGGTTTATCGACCTCTTCGGACTGCGGGAGACCTGTAAGGCGGAGTCGGTGTACGATCATATCAATACCCTGATCGAGGCTATCCCTCCCGCCGAGAACACTCCCGTCTATGTGCCGTTCCTGTACGGAACCAATGAGTCGGGAAGATCGCTGGCTGCCTTGGAGGGGCTCAGCCATGCCCACACTGTGGGGCATATCCTCCGCGCCGTTTACGAGGGAGTGGTCTTCTCCCATTACACCCATATCCTGAGGCTTTTGGAGAACCGCGATCCCCCCGCGACCATCAAGCTCTCGGGAGGCGCGGCGCGCTCACGGGTCTGGGTACAGATGTTCGCCGACGTATGCGGGCTTCCCGTGGAGACGGTGGAGGTCAACGAGCTGGGGACCCTTGGCGCGGCCATGTCCGCGGCGGTGGCTGTGGGCCATTACCGTGACTATCACGAAGCAGCGGAGCGCATGGTGAGTCGCGGGGAGCTGATCCTGCCCAATATGAAGGATCACGGGATCTACATGGAAAAATACCAACGCTACGCGGCTGTAGCGAGACAGGGAGGATGAGAATATGATGCTGGAAACATTGAGAAAAGAGGTCTGGAGAGCCAATAAGCTGCTCCCCGAGCTGGGGCTTGTGACCTTCACGTGGGGAAACGTCAGCGGCATCGACCGCCAGCGAGGACTTGTCTGTATCAAGCCCTCGGGCGTGGAGTATGATCTGCTCACCCCCGAAAGCATGGTCATCACCGATCTGGAGGGCCATGTGGTGGAGGGAGACCTGAATCCCTCCTCGGATCTGGCGACCCATCTGGAGCTGTATAAGGCATTCCCCACTGTGGGGGGGATCACCCATACACATTCACCCTGGGCAACCTCGTGGGCCCAGGCAGGGCGGGACATCCCCGCTTACGGGACTACCCACGGGGACTATTTCAACGGCCCGATCCCCTGTACCCGCCCCATGACCCCCGAGGAGATCGGAGGGGCGTATGAGAAGAACACGGGACTGGTAATCACCGAGACCTTTGCAAGTCGGGACGCGTTGGATATGCCTGCCGTGCTGGTGTCCTCCCACGGCCCCTTTACCTGGGGCAAGGATCCCATGGGATCGGTACATAACTCGGCGGTGCTGGAGATCGTGGCCCAGATGGCCCACAACGCGGAGCAGATCCGCACGGCTCCGTCCATGCCCTCCATGCAGGCCGAGCTTCTGAAGAAGCATTTCGAGCGCAAGCATGGCGCGAATGCCTATTACGGGCAGAAAAAGTAAGGAGGAATGATCTATGAGAGGACCCGAATCCGAGCTGAACATTGGTCTGGATCTACAGGACGAGCGCGCATCCGCCAATGGCTACAGCATGGTCTTCATGCGGCAGGCCTACCCCAACATGGCGCTGATGACCTACGATGACGAGCACCATCAGGGCGCTCACCACGTTCTGCTCTGCAAAATGGTGGTGGGTATTGGAGAGGACAAAAAGATCCTTTCCTACGAGTCCTGCGACGAATCCACCACCGCCGACAACGTGCCCGGGGGACTTTTCAGCCGCGCGGTCATGGACGGTCACAACGTTACCTGTGAGCTGTACCCCATTCGCCTCCCCGAGGAGGATCGCCTGCGGGGCGGCGCGGTGCTCCATATCGTCAGCGAGATCCCCGGTATTTTCCTCCGCTTTGGAAACGGCGGGCTGGCCTTCATGCACTTCTCCCCCAACGAGCATATGCGGGGACAGCATATCGACTGCGAAAACGGCTCCGCTGCCCTCGTCGAGGATGGCTCTGCCGTCATCATCCGCCGCGAGGGCTGCAACGAGGGCAGTCGGGTAGTAACTTGCGTGAAGAGCGATATGACCTTCACCGTGCATGACGGAGAAAAAGGCGGCTCCTTCGCGGAGGGCTATACCCCCAGGAGCGAGGCCTGGATCATGCTGGGCTTCTCCAATGACGGGGAGGAGGCTGTGAAGCTGGCTTCCCTTGACCCCGCTGCCGAGCTGGGTAGGGTCAAGGAATTCTACCGCAAGAAGTTTGAAAATCTTTACGTCAAGACCCCTGATGAAAACCTGAACGAGGCCTTTACCCACGCCTACCTCAATCTGGAGTACGCGTGGCTCTACCCTCTGGGCTGGATTGAGTCCATCCAGCATTGGCCCACCATGTGGCACATGGAGCAGACCGCCGCCGAGGAGTGGTGCGGCAATCCCGACCGTGCCCGCCGCACCCTGCTGACCCAGATGGAATACCTGTTCGAGTCGGGCGCTATCCCCGATATGTGCGTCAACCACGTGGGACGGCGTGACTGGGGCGGAAACAACCACTTCTTCTTCCGCGAGGTGCTTCACTACCTCCGCATGACGGATGACCGTGACTTTGCTCTGACGGTGGAGCCCATCATGGAGAAGATCCTTTCCCAGACCCTCCGTGAGTACGATGCCACGGGCACGGGTGTCCTGTCGTGGCATTCCCAGATCGGCAACCAGGAGGACATGGAATCCACCCCCGGCCGCGGCGCGGCTACGGGCTCGGAGGGGGCGCAGATGCTCAAGCTCCTATCGGAGTTCTACGGGTATCTCGGCAATGAGGAGAAGGCCACCCGCTACGCCCTGGCCTCCGCCTATATGTGGAAGCAGGTCAAGGATACCGTCTGGAAACGGGATCTCGGCCGCATGGCCTGGTTCGTGGACGATCACGGTCAGACCCGTCTGGACACCACCTACCACGGCATTTGCTATCCCATCATCTACGGCCAAGTGGACAGCTTCGACGGTATGCCTTCGGCGGATCACCTCCTCCACCGCATGAGCGGTGCCGAGGGGGAGATCTACCAGTCCAATCACTTCGGTGACCATGCCTACTGGGGCGTCCCCACCTGGGGCATGCAGGCGGGCTCGGATATGCAGCCCTTCGCCACCTCTGCCTATGCCAAGCTGGGCTTGACCGAGGAGGCCTACCGCCCCTTGAAGTTCGTGGCCGACCGCGTGTGCGGCCCCTTCCAGAGAGGTGCCTTCCCCGAGACCGCCAACGAGAAGCGCTTCGCCTACTTCTCCCCCTCGGCGGGTGTGTACGCCCAGGAGATGATCGAGTCGGTCTTCGGCGTGACCCGTGACCGCATCCAAGGCGTGACCACCGTCTCCCCCTGCTTCCCCAAGGCCTGGCCCACCGCCGAGCTTCGTCTTCCCGACCTGTCCATGACCTACACCCGGGGCGAAAAGCAGGGAAGCACCGAGACCCACACCCTGGCCATCACCTCCCCCGACGGTTTGAACAAGCGGCTCCTGTGGCGTATCCCCCACGCCGTAAACCCCGCGGTCACGGTCAACGGCGCGGCTGTCCCCGCCGAGATCGCCTACAAGTGCGGCTTCTGCGAGCTGACCGCCGAGCTTGGCCTTGCGGATGAGCTGACCGTCACGGTCGCCTACGATCCCCTGAGCTTCACGGTGGAGTATCCCAAGACCGCCGCCTGCGGAGAGCCTGTGCCCGTGCAGGTGACGGGGGGCGAGCTGCTGGGGATCGAGGATCTCTGCGGTATCTTCGACGGGCGCGGCAGACTCCGCCTTGATCTGCTGGACGAGTACGCTCCCTACGGTGACTTCGGTCTGGTGAATTTCGCCCGCCATACCTTCGCGGTGCGGGTGAATTGTCAAGGCATGGAGGTGACCTGCCCCTGCACCGTCACGGCTCTGCCCCGTCAGCACATCACCGCCGTCTACGATCCCGATGCCGCCGCCGTGAAGGTCACCTACCAAAACAACACCGCCGTGTCCATCGACACTCCCGCCTGTCTCGCCAGCGGCGGGACGGTGTCTGCCGCCCTCCTTGTCTGCCCTCCCTACGGAATGGTGACGGTGGATTTCCCCTTCGTTGGGACTCCCGTAACAGGCAAAAACCGCGCCCATCTGCTGGCAGGGGATGCCTACAGCGGGGAGATCACCTTCGATGCCCCCGCTACGGGAAAGGTCGCCTTGATCCAGGCCGATCCCGCGCTCTCTGTTCCCTATGCCGCATGGCGGGATATGGCCTATCCTCCCCACCACGGTTGTATCGTCATCAACCCCGATGCCTTCCTGCAAGGCGTGGCCGAGTCGGTCACGGTGGGGAGCTTGGCCTTCCCCATGAACGGTAGCTTCATCCCCGTGGATATCCATAGCCACCGCGTGACCGAGATTCCCCTGAATCGGGACGCCCGCAAGATCTTCGTCCTTTTCTGCCCCTTCGCCGCCAGCCACGAGATCTGTACCCACCTCTTTGATCTGGAGGTGGAGTGCCGCAAGGACGATGCCTACATGAAGCCTCTGTACACCTACCCCCTCACCCTCCCCGGTGAGCTGGATTACGGCTTCGGCAATACCGTGGTAGCGGGCTTCTCCACCTATCAGGAGGGCTTTGCCCGTCCTTCGGTTCTCCCGCCCGTAGTGAATGGAGATTACGCCGACACCGTTGCTCCGCTGTACCCCTCCAGAGACCTCTGGTGCCGTAACCTCGCCGTGGAGAGTGGGAACGCGGTATTCAATCTTTTGGAGCTGGATCTGGGTAAGACCCAACACATCGAGACCCTGCGCTTCATCGCCCGTGCCATGGACGCGGCAGGTGGCGTGTTCGGGATCGCCTATGAATGATCTTTGAAAAGGAGTGTATGAAATTATGAAAGCATTCCATCGTATGATAGCCCTGTGCCTTGCCGCGCTGCTGCTGCTTGGTGCCGTCGGCTGCGCGCAGGATCCGAATGAAACCGAGACCACCGCAAGCGAAAGCAATACGGTCGGCGAGACCGAGACGGTAGACGAGGCCGCAGAGGCCTTGGACGGCGTCGGCGGCGTGGACTATGGCGGAGGCGAGTTCACCGTTCTCTACGCTGATGAGACCGGCTGGGCCTACGACGAGGAGGTCATCGGTATGGCCAATATGTCGGATGCCGTAGGCAGCGGTATCATCAATGAAGCGGTCTTTGAGCGCAATACCAAGTTTGAGGAGATGTGCAAGCTGACCTTCGTTCAGGTGCCCAAGCACCACGGTCAGCTGCAAGCTACTCTGACCAACGATATAGCGGGCGGAACGAAAACCTACCAGTTCGCCAATATCGGCATGGGATCTGCCGCCGAGTGTGCCGTTGCGGGACTTTTGCACAATTATCTGGATCTGACTATTGATTACAACCATCCCTGGTGGGATCAGGGAACTCTCGGCTTTAATCTGGACGGACATGTCATGTTCATGAACGGCGCGCACAATCTGGTGGATGACGATATGACCTACGTTCTGGCCTTCAATAAAGCCATGATTGAGGAATACAAGGTGGCGAATCCTTATCAGACCGTGCAGAACGGGGACTGGACGCTGGATCATTTCCAGAGCATCATCCAGTCGGTCTCCGCCGAGAACGGAGACGGAAAATGGGGGCTGGAGGACACCTACGGCTTCGCCGCCTCCCACGTCATCGGCAATACCGTGTTCTACGGCGCGGGGCTTCAGTACATCAAGACCCAGCCCTCCACGGGCGAGATCAGTCTGGCACTGGACAAGGCGGGGCTGGAAAAGGCCACCAATGTGCTGGAAAGGATGCTCACCATGATCTACGACGAGCACGCCATCTACATGGGAAGCTCCGCCGAATACGACAACGCCGCCACCCTGTTCATCGGGGAGCAGGCCATGTTCTTCTCGGAGAACGCCTACTACCTCCGCTCCATCGCCTCCACCATGGAGACGGATTTCGGTATCGTGCCCGTGCCTAAGTACGATGCCAACCAAGAGAACTACCACACCTGGGCTCACAGCATCGGCTCTACCCTGTGCCTGCCTGTGAGCTTCGAGGACACGGAGATGCTGGAGAAGATCGTGGAGATCTACGTGATCCTGTCCTACCAGCATGTCACCCCTGCCTACTACGATACCCTCTTGGGCAGTCGTAACGTTCGCGATCCCGAATCCGCCGAGATCCTTTCGGATATCTTCGCCAACCGAACCTACGATATGTCCCAGTACTACCGCACCTTCAATCTGGCGGATCTGTTCTACAACTGTGTCAACAACAATCAGAAGAACTTCGTGTCCTCCTATGAGAAGACTGCCCGGAGCTTTGAGAGGAATCTGGGGCAGATCATGAAAAAGCTGAACGCTGAAAAGTAAAGGAGATAACATGAAACAAACCGTGCTTCGTATCCTGATGATCCTTTTGTCGGCTGTTCTTTTGCTGGGAGCCGTATCCTGCGGCGTTGAGCCTCCCTCCGAGGAGACTACTGCTGCGGGGGATAGCTCCACCGTGGAGCAGACCGAGGCCGAGACCGAGATCCCCGCGCCCGATATTGAAAAGAAGAACTATGACTGCGATTTCAATATCATGTACTGCGACGGGATCTACGATCCCAATAACTATTTCCCCGAGGAGAATATGGCGGGTGCTGTCCTGCAGGATGCCGCCGTTGAGAGAAACGTCGCCGTCAGCGAGCATTTGGGTGTGGACTTCCACCTCATCAACGCGCCCGATATCAATCTGGTCAACAACCTCCGCGCCTCCATGCAGTCGGGAGATGACAGCTACCAGATGGTCATGACCCACCCCTACATCTACGTGGATGCCATGATCACCGAGGGTATGCTCCTGGATCTTTCGGAGCAGCCTGCCATGAACATCGATGCTCCCTACTGGAACGGTCAGCTCATGGAGCAGCTGTCCATCAAGGATAAGATGTTTTTGGGCTACAGTGACTACAGCCTGGCAAACACCTGGCTCATTACCTTCAACAAGGAGATCCACAAGACCTATCAAATGGAGGATCTCTACGGGCTTGTGGACAACAAAAACTGGACGCTGGATAAGATGATCAGCCTGGCTTCTGTCGTCAGCGAGGATAACGGCGACGGCAAGTGGACGAGCGCGGATACCTATGGCTTCGCCGGCTTCTGCCAGCTTCCCATGATCAGCTTCATGATCGGAAGTGACATCGATCTCATCCGAGAGGACGAAAACGGGATCCCCTACGTATCCCTCGCGGCAGAGCAAAAGGAAAAAACCATTGCTCTGGCCGAAAAAATGAGAGCATTGTATCAGGCCGAGTACTCCTTCATGTGGATCGTGGGCGCCACCGACTCCATGAGCATTACCGACGGTCGCGCGCTCTTTGTCATGTCTCCCAGCAGCTCCCTCAAGAGCTATCTGGAGTACGACGTCCCCCTTGGTATCCTGCCCTACCCGCTATATGACGCAAACCAGGAGCAGTACCGTATGCTGAGCTGGAACGGATTTTTGGGTATCCCTTCCACCGTTGAGAACGCCGACATGAGCGCCGAGGTGCTGGAGCTTCTGGCTTACCATTCTGCGCCTGTCAAGACAGCCTTCTTTGAGATCCTGCTGGGCACCCAGATCGCAGAGGCTCCCGAGGATGCCCGTATGCTGGATCTGATCTGGCAGACCCAGAGCAACGATGTGGGCCAGGTCTTTGCGACCTGCTCGGATTCGTTGGGGACTCTCCTGTACTGCATGGAGAATTTCGCTCAGGGACAAGCCAATTACGCTTCCTTTATCGAGAAGCATACCCGCTCTGCTGAAAGAGCCATTCAGAAAATGTACGAAAAGATCCAATAAAGGAGGAGTGGAAGGGTACCTCCTACCGCCACGCCGAGATTCAGGACGCGAGCGGCGCGACGGTGCTGACCGCAGATAACTGCATCGTGCCCGTGGAGGGCAACTTTGCTGTCACCGAGCGCGCCAACACCTTCTGGGTCGGCCATATCACCGTCCGCCAGCACGCCTATGAGATCCTGCGGGGGGAGTACACCCTGCTTGAGGACGAGCTGGGCCTTTGATCCCGTCCGAACCGCCGTGAGGGTAGGGGTATATCCCCTATCCTCCCTTGAAAACCCATAGAAAGAGAGGAACTCACCATGAAACAGACTCTGATCCGTGAATACTTTGAAAAGAACAACGGTATTCTGAACATCCTTCCCACCTTCGTCCCCCGCCGCTTCTGCAAGGCGGGACACCGCCTCCGCCTCCATCCCGACGATTACTTCGCTCTGGGCACACACCGCGGTGCCATCAAGGAACGGTGGTTCTCCTCGGTCATCTGCGCCATGAATGGCCCCGATGCCGCCCCCGACGAGGGCATGAGCTACGTGGACATGGGGGATGCCGAAAAGATCTCCCTCAAGGACTTCGTCACCGAGCTGGCTGCCGAGCTGATCGGTGACAGCCTCATGGACAAGTACGGCACGTGGCCCATGTACTCTAAGTTCTTCGACTATGAGGATCCCCTGTTCCACCATCTTCACCTGGACTTCGATGCCGCCGCCCGCGTGGGCAAGCTGGGCAAGCCCGAGGCCTACTACTACCCGCCCCAGTACAACCCCGTCCCCGGCAATTTCCCCCATACCTACTTCGGCTTCGATCCCGACGTGACCTACGAGGAGGTCAAGGAGCGTCTCGCAGGCTACGAGACCCGCGACATCCGCATCACCGAGCTGTCTCGCGCCTACCGCATTGAGCTGGGTACGGGCTGGTACACCGCCCCCGGTGTCATCCACGCCCCCGGCTCCTACCTGACCTACGAGCCCCAGTGGAACTCCGACGTGAACTCGGTCTTTGAGAATATCGCCAGCGGCGAGGTCTATGACTACAGCTTCCTCACCGAGAATTGCCCCGAGGACAAGCAGAGGGATCTGGACTACGTCATGAGCCTTCTGGACTGGGACAAGAACGTGGATCCCCACTACCGCAAGAACAACTTCCGTCCTCCCCTGACCATCGTGGAGACCGAAGACTACACCGAGAAGTGGATCGCCTACGGCAACCCCTACATCGCCGCCAAGGAGCTGACGGTGCAGCCCGGCAAGACCGTCACCATCACCGACGAGACCGCCTACGGCTGTATCCTGGTGCAGGGCTATGGCAAGCTGGGCAGCTTTGACTGCGCCACCGCCACCATGCTCCGCTTCGGCGGTAAGAGCCAGGACGAATTCTTCGTCTCCGCCCCCGCCGCCGCCAAGGGTGTCACCATCACCAACAACAGCTCCTGCGAGCCGCTGGTGCTGCTCAAGCATTTCCCTGTCTATGACGGCGTGCCTCAGTAAGCGAGAATCAAACGTAAGGAGGAAATATCATGTTCCAAGTATTCAAGCATCCCGCGATCAATGAAGAGCTGACCGTATGCGGTGTTCCCTTCGGCATTTGCCGTCAGGACGGCGTAGTCCGCAAGGTGGAAGGGAACCACCTCCCCGTAGACG
>JBGVRH010000079.1:0-43253 GCA_045128275.1 Eubacteriales bacterium
CCCTGTCCGACCGGATCGGTAAGCGGAAAATGATCATCTGCGGCGGATATCTGGTGTGGGGCGTCAGCATTCTGTCCTTCTGCCTGCTTCGGGTGGAGGTGATCGAGGCGGTATTCCCCATGACCGCCAACGCTATGGCTCTGGGTGTGTCTCTGGTCATCATTCTCGACTGTGTGATGACCTTCTTCGGCTCCAGTGCCAACGATGCGGCCTTTAATGCCTGGGTCACCGACTCCACCGACCAGACCAACCGGGGCGCGGTGGAAGGAATCAACTCCATGATGCCTCTGGTGGCGATTCTGGTGGTGTTCGGCGGCTTCATGGGCTTCGATCTGAACAAATCCGAAAGCTGGACGGCGGTATTTGCCATCATCGGTTTTGTGGTGATCGGTGTGGGTGTGGCAGGCATGTTCCTCATTGACGAAGCGCCCATCCAGCCCACCAAAACCGGCTACTTTGAGAATCTGCGCTACGGCTTCCGGCCCTCCACTGCCAGGGAGAACAAACAGCTCTACATCATGCTCATCGTTTTCTCTCTGTTCAATATCTCCATTCAGACCTATATGCCCTATCTGATCCTCTACTACGAGGTGAGTCTGGGTATGGCGAATTATGTGCTGATCATGGCTCCGGCCATCATTCTGGCGGCAATCGTCACCGCCTTCTGGGGTCGGGTGTACGATAAGAAGGGCTTCAAATTCGCCGCCCTGATTGCGCTGGCATCCCTGAATGTGGGCTACATCGTGCTGTATTTCACCCGGACCACCATCCCCGTGTTTCTGGGCAGTCTGCTGATGATGTGCGGCTATCTGTCCGGCATGGCGGTGTTCGGTGCCTATGTCCGTGATTTCACCCCCGAGGGCAAGTCCGGACAGTTCCAGGGACTGCGGATTTTTGCACAGGTTCTGATTCCTGGTGTCATTGGTCCTGCCATTGGTGCGGCAGTTCTGTCCGGCGCGGAGGAGATCGTCAACTCCGACGGCACCACCAGCTTTATCCCCAACGCGAACATCTTTGCCGCCGCTCTGACGGTGGGTCTGGCGGTGACGGTTCTGGTACTCATTGTGAAATCCAAGCGGCCTCCCAGAATCGTTCAGCTGGAGACTCCCTGGATGGACCAGCCTGAGATTCCCTGGAACGAGTACCCCAGACCTCAGCTGGTGCGTGACAGCTTCCTGTGCCTCAACGGCAAGTGGAACATCGACTGCAACGAGGAGAGCTGGGGCCAGATTCTGGTGCCCTATCCTCCGGAGAGTGTGCTGTCCGGCGTGGGAAAACAGCTGAAAGAGGGGGATGTGCTCACCTACGAGCGGACCTTCACCCTGCCGGAGGGTTTCCGGAAAGACCGGGTGATCCTCCACTTCGGTGCGGTGGATCAGGAGTGTCAGGTATATGTGAACGGCGCCTGCGTGGGCGGCCATGTGGGCGGTTATCTGCCCTTCTCCTTCGACATCACCGATATGCTGGAGGATGGTGAGAACCACATCCGTGTGGAGGTGCGGGATGACCTGAACCACGATCTGCCCTGGGGCAAGCAGAGCCGGAACCGGGGCGGTATGTGGTACACCCCCGTATCCGGCATCTGGCAGACCGTGTGGCTGGAATCGGTGCCGGAGAATTACATCCGGGGTCTGAAGATCACCACGAACATGACCTCTGCCACCATCGTCATCAAGGGCGGCACCGACCATATGTACTTGAACTGCGACGGCAAGCGCTACGCCATCACCGGCAACACCATTACCATCCGGCCGGAGAATCCCAGGCTGTGGAGCCCGGAAAATCCGTATCTGTACCGGTTTACCCTCACCGCCGGAGAAGACGAGGTGAAGGGCTACTTTGCCCTGCGCTCCATCGGGAGCGAAGTGGTGGCGGGCAAGCCCCGGCTTCTGCTCAACGGCAAGCCCTATTTCTTCCACGGACTGCTGGATCAGGGTTATTACCCGGACGGTATTTTCCTGCCCGGTTCTCCTGAGGGCTTCACCTGGGACGTCAGGACCATGAAGGATCTGGGCTTCAATATGCTCCGCAAGCACATCAAGGTGGAGCCGGAGCGGTTCTACTATGACTGCGACCGGCTGGGCATGATTGTGTTCCAGGATCTGGTGAACAGCGGCGATTACTACTACATGAGAGACACCGCCCTGCCCACCGTGGGCTTTAAAAAGGATACCTATCATCCCGCCCCCAGCGAGGAGCGGAAGACCTTCTTCATCGAGCACGGCGAGGGCATCACCACCCATCTGCGGAACCATCCCTGTGTGTTGCTGTACACCCTGTTCAACGAGGGCTGGGGCCAGCACAACACCCAGGAGCTGTACGAACACTTCAAGAGCTTCGCTCCCGACCGGATCTGGAACGCCGCCTCCGGCTGGTTCAAGAATTCTGACAGCGATTTCCAGAGCGAGCACATCTACTTCGGCTCTCTGGAGATGAAGCCCAAGGGCAGGAAGCCTCTGGCTCTGACGGAATTCGGCGGCTACTCCTGGCCCATGGAGGGACACCGGTTCAATCTGGACGAGGAGTACGGCTACCAGAAATACACCAACTCCCACGACCTTCAGGCCGGACTGTCCAGACTCTACCGGGAGGACATTCTGCCCCAGATCGGGAGCAAGGGCCTGTGCCTGACGGTGCTGACCCAGGTATCCGACGTGGAGGACGAGACCAACGGCCTGCTCTCCTACGATCGTAAGGTCTTGAAGGTAGATCCTGACCGCATGAGGGTCATTGCCGATGCCATCCATACCGCCATGAGATCCCCCCAAGCATGAAAGGAACCAACGCCATGAAGACAACCAAGACTTTTCTCCGCCTCCTCTCCGCCGCCTTGGCCGCTCTCCTATGCGGCAGTATTGCCGCCCCCCTCGCCGCCTATGCCGACGGCAGCGGCGAAGTCATGACCGAGATCATTGTCAACGACAGCGACACGGGCAGCGGCCGCTTCCAATTCGAGTTCAACGGCGCGTGGATCCATGAGGGCGGCTACCCCGACCGCTTCGTGGGGGGTGACGAGCATTGGACGACCACCAACTCCTTCGGAAGCAATTACCCCTCCGTAACCCTCCGCTTCTCCGGCACCAAGGTGGCCCTCTACGGCCATAAGGTGGCCGACAGCCCCTTCGTCCGCATCACGCTGGACGGTCAGGATATGGGCACCGTAGACCTGTATCACCCCACCCGCGTGGAGAAGGTGCTTCTGTATGAATCCGATACCCTCCCCGACGGGGATCACGTCATCACCCTGCAGGTGCTGGCCGACAAGAACCCCGCCGCGGGTGGCACCCATGAGGTGAGCATCGACTACGCCGTAATCACTACGAAAAAGGAGGCCGCCGCCATGAAAAACGTCACCGTCAACGATAGCGAAACAGGCAACGGTATGTTCAAGTTCGACTTCGCAGGCAAATGGGTACACGAGGGCGGCTACCCCAACCGCTTTGAGGGGGGCGACGAGCATTGGACCACCACCGCCCAGTTCGGCTCGGACTATCCCTCCGTCACCTTCCGCTTCGTGGGCACCCGCGTAGCCCTCTACGGCCACAAGGTTCCCGACAGCCCCTTCGCCCGCATCACCATTGACGGCAAGGATCTGGGCACGGTGGATCTCTACCATCCCTCCCGCGTGGAGAGAGTCCTGCTCTACGAGAGCCCCGAGCTTCCCAACGGGGAGCATAGCATCACCATGCAGCTGTTGGCCGACAAGAACCCCGCCGCGGGTGGTGCCCACGAGGCCAGCATTGACTACGCCGTGGTCACCACCGCCGCCGACTTACCCGCTACAGGTGTGCGCCCCGCCAAGGATCAGGTCACCCTGGAGGCGGGCATGACCTATCCCTTGACCTATTCCATCCTCCCCGACTACGCCACCCTGATCCCCGAGATCACCTTCTCCTCCTCCGACGAGGCCGTGGCAACGGTGGACGGCGCGGGTATGGTCACCGCCAAATCCGTGGGTAAGGCGACCGTCACCCTCGCCGCCAAGGACAACAGCTTCAAGGCCACCGTGGCCGTCACCGTCCGCGAGCCTGTGGCGGGGGATCTCACCGCCGTAGCGGGGGACACCAACGTCCATACCAAGCAGGAGGACTACTACGCCGCCTTTGACAAGATCACGGGTAAGGAGCCCACCAAGCTGTCCGCCACCGCGTGGCTGTCCGATACCACCGCCGCCAAGCTGGATCTCCTCACCACGGGCAAGGCCCTCACAAACGTCCGCGTCACCGTGGGCGAGATGAAGAATTCCCACGGCGACGTTCTGGACGGCACCGTCACCCCCTACTTCATCAAGACCGTGCTGGCCCACGATACGGGCAAGTACGTCCCCGACGTACTGTACACCACGGGCGCGTTCGATCTCCCCGCCGCCTCCGTGGCCTCGGTCTGGCTGACGGTGGAGACCACCGCGAATGCCCTGCCCGGTGTCTATACGGGTGAAATCACAGTCACCGCCGACGGGCTGGATACCCCCGAGACCCTGACCCTGTCGGTGGAGGTCATCGGCCTCGCCCGTCCCGAGGGGGATATCCCCTTTGAGATCTGGCAGTACCCCTACTCCTCCAACCGCTACTACTCGGGCAAGACCACCGAGGAATACTTCGGAAAGACCGCCGAGGATCTGTGGCACATCCACCTGAACCCCGCCTATGAGGCAGGGCTGGTCTCCCAGATTGAGATCTACAAGAAGGCAGGCGGTACCTCGGTCACCGTCACGGTCACCGAGGATCCCTGGAATTCCCAGACCCCCGATCCCTACCCCTCCATGGTGAAGTGGACCCAGAAAAAGGACGGCTCCTTCGCCTTCGACTACACCGACTTCGACTACTTCGTAGAGCTGAACGAAAAGCACGGTGTCACGGGGAACATCATGGTCTTCTCCATGGCCGACTGGGCGAGCCGCATCACCTACTACAGCGAGCGGCAGGGCAAGGTGGTCTCCGAGAGCCTCACCCCCGGCTCCCAGCGCTACAGAAAGGTCTGGTCGGAGTTCCTCACCGATTTCATGGCCCATACCAAGGAGAAGGGCTGGTTTGACCGCGTGTACATGGCCATGGACGAGCGCCCCGCCGACGTGGTGGAGGCCACCCTGGACACCGTGGAGCTGGTGAAGGACGAGAACGGCAAGAGCTTCAAGACCGCGCTGGCCGTATTCACCTTTGACACCGAGTACCTCTTTGACCGCGTGACCAACCTCTCCCTCGCCTTCGCCATGACCCCCTCCCGCTTGAACACCATCACCGAGCATCGCCGCCGTCTGGGACTGGAGACTACCCTCTACACCTGCGGTGCCCAGAACTCCGCCCTGTCCAATCCTCCCATTGAGGGCGTGTACACCCTGTGGTACATCCAGCAGAGAGGCGCCGACGGCTTCCTGCGCTGGGCGTTGGACTCCTTCAACGCCGATCCTCTGAACACCACCGAGCATCGCCTGTTCGCCGCCGGCGACATCTACATGATCTACCCCGACGTCAAGAGCGCCGAGGCTCCCACCGCCCACACCTCCGTCCGCTTTGAGAAGCTGGCCGAGGGTGTCCGCGACATCGCCAAGTACCGCTGGCTGGTGGAGAACTATCCCGCCTGTGAGAGCATCCTCACCCGCGCGCTGAAGAACATCGGCGGCGATCTCAATGCCACCGTAACCAAGGCGCAGACCGAGGTCAATAACGCGGGCCGTGAGGCCGCCGTCGCGGAGCTGATCAAGACCGCCGAGGCCTCCGCATACGCCGCTGACGAGGCTCTGACCGCCGCCGTAGCGTCCGCCAAGGCCGTCATGGGTAAGTCCTCCCCCACCGACAGCGAGCTGACCGAGGCCGCCTACGCCATCGCCAAGGCGCTCCGCGATCTGTCTTCCCCTGAGGAGACCACCCACGACACCGAGGCCCCCACGGATCCCGCCGATTCCGCCCCTACGGGTGACGTCACCGCCGCCCCCGACGCCGCGACCGATCCCACCGAGACCGACGCGCCCGCAAAGAAGGGCTGCCGCTCGGCTCTGGGCATGGGCGCCGCCGTAACCGCCTCCGCCATGGCCGCCGTGGTCATGAAAAAGAAAAAAGAGGATTGATTCCTCCCGTAAAGCATCCCCCGCGACACCGTCGCGGGGGGATATACGGCACATCCCTCTCTTGACAGGCACCGCGGGGTGTGCTATAATCAAGTCAGACACCACCAAGGAGCCAATCATGACCATCACCTCCCTTTTGGAAAACACGACCACCCGCGCGGGTATCGCCGCCGAGCATGGGCTGTCCCTCTACATCGAGACCGCCACCCGCCGCATCCTCTTCGATATGGGGCAGACCGACCTGTTCGCCCGCAACGCCGAGGCCTTGGGCATCGACCTGTCGCGGGTGGATCTCGCCATCCTTTCCCACGGTCATTACGATCACGGCGGAGGACTGGCCACCTTCCTGGAGATCAACGAGACCGCTCCCGTCTACCTCACCGAGGCCGCCTTTCTCCCCCACTACAATGGCACGCAGAAATACATCGGGCTGGACACCTCCCTGCAAGGGCATCCCCGTCTCCGTGTGGTCAGCGGTGACCTGTCCTTGGGGAATGGGCTGACCCTGCTGACCCCCAACGGGAGAACGCGCAACCACTCTCTCGGCAGCTTCGGACTCACCGAGCGGGTGGGGGACACCTTCCTCCCCGACGATTTCCGCCACGAGCAGTATCTGCTCATTGAGGAGCCCCTCTCCGAGGCGGGACGGAGAGTTCTCATCAGCGGCTGCTCCCACGCGGGGATCCAGGATATTGTGGAGTGGTTCTCCCCCGACGTATTGGTCGGCGGGTTCCACGTGTCCAAGATGGCACTTGGGGCGGAGCTGACCGCCCTGGGGGAGGCTCTGGCCGCTCATAGTACGGACTATTACACCTGCCATTGTACGGGTGTCGAGCAGTACGCTTTCCTGCGGGGGAGGATGCCGAGGCTACGCTATCTGGCGGGCGGGGAGACCGTTCAGATATGAGTTAAGATCGCCTGCGGCGAGTTTACCGGTATGAAAGACTACGTCGTGTTATGGTGTGCTTTGGGCACCGTTGGAAAGAAACGGAAAAAGGCCGCTCCGAGTAGGGCAATACCTTTAAGTTATGCCTCCCCCTGTGGGGGAGACGGCACACCGGAGGTGTGAGGGAGAGGGTATTTCAAACGGTATTTCCCCTATCACCTGCCTGCGGCGGGAGCTCTCCCCAAGGGAGAGCCTTTTCTATTTTTTATCTTCGTGTGTTGCCGGGTGGGGCAGTCCTTTTCGTGTGCTAAATTTGGGCTATTGGTGCGTTCACTTCCCTGTGGCTTCTGTTCTTGATTAGAGCACACTCATCCACCCCAAGTCTTTCCCCATTCCATAGAAAAAGCAGGAACGGCTCATCCACCGTTCCTGCTTTCGGGGTATTTTCCTGGCCCTCAATCCTCCAAAAGTCCCATATCCTTCAGCTTTTTGATCAAAGCATCCACATCAGCGCGAACCATTTCAGCGTCCACCTCATACTCTCGGCTGATGATCGCGACAATCTCTTCAGGGGATTTTTCCTCCACCAGCATATCCCAGATCTCGGCGCCCGTAGGTGTCAGCACAAACAGGCCGTTATGCTCCTTGGCCGAATCATGAACAGGAATCAAAATATCATCTCCCGCTACGTTGCGGCGGATTACGTTCTTATTGGTCTTCATGGTTTATCTCCTTTTGCAGATATTTATCAGCCGTTAATCGGTGGAGCTCATGAGTCATGCGACAAATGTACGAGGGACGCTTTGTAAGGTCGCCCGTTTCACAGAAGGCGGAGGCGGCACAGACCGTGCAACGTTTCTTCTCCGGGCAATCGGTGCAAGCGGCGGGCATACGCAGGGCATTGCGGAACTCTCGCACGGATTCCCAAGCCTTTGCAAAGCCCATCTCACGTATGGAATAGCCTTCGTTGGAAAACATTCCGCATGGAAGCATCCGTCCGTCCCAGGTTACCCAGAAAGCGGAGGATCCTGCACGGCAGGTCACATGCTCACCCTGCCCATCCACACAGTCATCCATCAGATCCATGGGCATTTCGCCATAGCAATACGCCGCCAGCTGCTCGGGGCCCAAATACTGCTCACGGCATTTCAGCTGGTATGCCGCGGCCTCCTCGGGAGAGAAGCGGTGGGTACTGTCTCCGAACTGTTCGCCGTTGTTGCGAACCGGAGGGAACATATACGCCGTGGATTTAACCGCAAGATCCATGTCAAAGCAGATCCGAAAAATCTCTTCCACGTCCTCTGCGTTATATGGGGTGATGGACGCGTTGACACGTACCTGCAGGCCTGCATCCTTCATTTTGCGTAAGTTCTCTACAACCTTTCCAAAGGCAGGACGGCCGCACAGGCGGCGGTAGGTATCGTCGCTTCCTCCGTACAGAGTCACATTGATGCGCAAGGGAGGATCCTTACTCAGGAAATCGATCATATCGTCGTCCATCAGAGCCGCGTTGGTATTGATTTGCATCAGAAGTCCCATCTGCTTCATTCCCGCGTAGATCTCCTTGAAATCCTTACGGATCAACGGCTCTCCACCCGTTAAAAGGACCAGCAGCATGCCTCTGTTTCGTGCTTCCTCTGCCATCTGCAACCACTCCTGGGCAGTTAAGGCATCCGGTCGGCTATTATCGTGGACATAGCACATTTTGCAGTCAAAATTACACCGCGTCGTCAGTTCAAAGGTTCCTGACAAGGGAATGCCGAGAGCGGAGGCTTTGGCATGCATGTAGCGACTCCAAACAGGCTCAATTTCCTCGTAATTTTTACTCTTTTCACTCATAAATACTTCTCCAATTCATCCACAGAGGAGGGATGGTTGATGCATTCGTAGGAAAGAATACGCAGCGATGAAAGCGCGTTACATACCGTTTCCAGCACGTGGCACTTTTGGACGGGATCCTTCGGATCGTAGGAACACTGCTCCACGACCCATTGGATCGCCTGTAACGGGCGAATCGGCCTCACAGAATTCTCGCTTCCCTGCGACAGCAGGATTAACGCCTCAATGGGAGCTTCAACGCTGTCCGTAACCTTGGCGCTTCCCATTGCCCAGCAGCCCGTCGCATAATAGATCCCATCCTTTGGGAAAATCACAACGCGATCTTCATTGACAATTCTCGCGCCGCGCTCATCCCGCCAAAAGTGGGCTTGTGTAGACTTCCCCGTACCACTGGGGGCAGAAAACAGTAGTGCACGCCCGTTCACCAGAACGTAAGACGCATGGAGAACAAACGCACCCTTTTCCAGCAAAAGGCCATACGCCTGCGCCTGCCCTAAAAAGTGGGCCATAGACATGCTACCCGGCCTATAGCCTTCGCCAAGATAGACGTGAACGTCATTTCCCGTTCGTTCGAGATGGAAGTATCCCACGTCCCGAGCGGCAGGCGGTACTGTCTCACCCACGCGCAGATAGAACGTATAGTCCGGGATAGTCTCGGCGGGAACCTCAAAGTGAGTGATCTGATCATTTACCGTCAGGGGCTCGGGACTCAAAACACCCAGCACCGTGTTTCCAAACCGATATTGCTGTTTACTCGCCATATTCCACAAATACCACTTCCGAGTAGGATTCCAGCGCATGCGCGGCATATGCCGTGACCTCGTCACCGGCTCTCAAGCCCTTTATGCTGACGCGGTAGGTGATCCCTCCCACGTATACGCCGTCGTATCTGCTCTTGTAATACACGAAGATGTCGTGCGTGATATCCTCGTCTCCTGTATTTTTAACCGTAATTCCCTGATCCTGAACCGTAATCTGTAAGCGATCCTCGCCTACGGTCGGTTCGGTCTCCAAGAACACCGCGTAGGAGCATTCTGCCCGAAACTCGTAAAACGCATTCGGTGCGGCTGCCCGATTCTTCTCGTACACGCGCACAGTCGCCCCCGCGGGGATTGAATTCATATCGAATATATATGTCTGACCATTAACAGTCAAGCTAACGCTTGCGGTCCGAAGCATCCGATCCGTGGTATTCTCCACCGTAATGCAGAACATATTGGGAAGGAAAACATCCGAACCGTCCTCGGGAAAATTTCCGGCAGCCGAGACCATGCCAACAAGGCGAAGGCCCTGTCCCAGCTCGTATGCATCCGCAAGAGCGACCGTATCGGATTCAGAAACGGCAACCGTATCTGTCTCACGCTCCGGAGAAGAATTCTCTTTCCACAACGCAATCGCGACCATCACGGCCAGAGTCAGAAAAGCAGCAAATGCCACTAAAACCAACCTGATCCACAAGGGACAGTCACGTCTTCTTTTCTGTTTTGCCATAGACTCCTCTTTGAATGAAAAGCCCGCCCCTATTCAGGGAGGGCTTTCATCATTTCATTAATTACGAGCTGAAAATTCTGGTGTCGTCGGCAGGATTGTGGTAGCACACCTTATTATCATCTGCGCTGAAGGCACAACCGTTAAGACCGGTAACAAAAAGGGAAACGTTGCCGGTAAACTCAAAAGCGCAAGTCAAGTAGCTAGCCTGCTTACCGCCTATGGTACCACAGGTGCCGGAGATGTTCGAGGTCATGTTGAACGCGATCTCTTCGACATCAGGCTTTACATATTTCTTATTCGTCTGTTTCATGTTCATAACTCCTTTCCTTCATGTATTTCACGTTGTAAACAATTGAGCTGAACCGCCGAGGCGGTAAGGCTGCGTAAGCAGCCTTACTGAACCTCGTAAGCAATGCCGTTTGCGTTAAACACACTCACGGCAACGCCGCTATCAGCCGATTTAACGGCGACGGACGCGTTCCAGATGCGGAGGGGTTGAAAGCTATGTTTCAGGAAAAGGAGCTGAAATCAGTCCTTCTTCAGAGCCACAACGGCAGCAGCGGCGGCCAGGATGGCGATGGCGCTGAAGCCGATGACGGAGCCGCAGCCCTCCTTGGCGGGAGCAGTGGTCTGCTCGCCGTCGGGAGCCTGGGTAGCGTCGCCGCCCTGCTCGGGAGCGTTGGTCTCGGGAGCCTCGGTCACCTCATCGGTGGGAGCCTCGGTGGGAGCCTCGGTCTCGGGTTCGGTGGGAGTCTCGGTCTCAGGCTCGGTGGGAGCCTCGGTCTCGGGCTCGGTGGGAGCCTCGGTCTCGGGCTCGGTGGGAGCCTCGGTCTCGGGCTCGGTCTCTTCAATCACGGGTGCTCTGAAGAGGGAGAACATCATGACACCTGCATCAGCCACGACGGCTTCATCAACGATCGCGTTAACGGCAGCCTTCTCATCGGCGGTGCTCTGAGTGAACTTCAGATTGGTGAGGGAAATCACCGCGCCCTCAGACGAATTTGCCAAGGTGATGGTATCGGTGACATAGGTACCGTCCTCGGTCAGATGCCAATCCTTCTCAGTAAGCAGGACGTAGTACATATCCGTGGCGGTATTGAGGTCAACGTACTTGATAACCTCCTTGCCATCCTTGAGCATACCCATAGCCAGAGTAGCCTTGGCACCAAACGCCAGCTTCGCACCGATCTGAACAGAAGCGGGGATAGCATCGGCAGTCAGTTTGAAGGAAACGCTCTGCTCGTTGGCCAGATAAGTCTCATAGTTGGGACCGGGGTTCGTGTAATCCGCAACCTTATCAGTCGCGTTCTTACCATCGATAAAGACCACGCCGTTGATGGTATTGGCATCGGTCAGATTATCAGCAGCGAGGATCAGATCCTTCACAACCGTGTAGGTGGGATTGTACTCACCGTCGGCCTTATAGGCATTCTCAGCATCTGCGTTGCCCTTGGCAGGGTTGTAGATGCGAATGGCATCCAGGATGAAGGTGCAGCTACCGGAATCATCGTGATCCAGGAACATATGATGGTAGACGTAGATGTTCACGGTATAAGTGCCGTAGGCCTCCTCGACCTTGTCTGCCATATCGATCTTGATCACAGGAACCTGCCAGACTGCTTCATCAGAGGGAGTCGCAGTCCAAACGTCGTCCTCGGCGGAGTAGGTGTAGCCGTAGTAGTTGTCTACCATGGTGTTGACCAGCTCCACACCGTCCTTCTCAACCGTGATCAGGATCATGTCGGTGGTGCTGTTGGTCAGAGAGATGATATCGAAGCCGGTACCCGTGAAGGTAAAGGTTGCGTGAGCAGAATTCTTGTAGTCGTTGTTGGGAGTAGCGGTAGCGGCATCCACGGTAACGCTCATAGCGGAGCCACTGCTGTAGGTGGTGAAGCCATTGTTCATGGGATCGTAGCCGTAGACGTTGTTGGCGATACCAACACGATCCTCGGCCTGGATGATGGGCATATCCTGACCAACAGGTGCCCACTTACCCATGTCGCTGCCATCAGCCGCGGCGGTGGAGTCCACGTACTTAACGAAGCTGTCCTCGAAGTACATGATGGTCGCGGGGATCACCGTGAGCTTGCCGTAGAAGTAACCGGAGAACTCCTCGTTACTGTGGAAGTATACGGCGTAGTAGATCTCCTCAGGCTCGGTCATACCCATGGTCGTGGGAGTGTAGCGGAGCTTGCCGCCCACGATCTCAAAGGTACCGAACTTACCCTCGGCGGTCTTGCCGTACTGAGTGCCGAACTCGCCGCCATTCAGGCTGATACCCTCAAGAGTACCCACGTTGTAGAAGATGTCGTTGCTCAAAATGTCCACGTCCACGGGAGAACCGTAATCGATGACCACGGCATCGTCGGTGGTCTTAGCGTCAAACTTGACGGCGAACCAGACGGTGGTGTGGGTGTAGTCGGTACTGACGGAATTCTCGGTCAGAGCGTTGGAGAAGGTGTCGCCGGAGAAGCCGGTGACGTAGGTGGTATTCGCCAGGCCATCACCCTTGGTGATCTCCCACTTACCGCCGCCTGCGGAGTGGATCTCCACCAGGTAGGAAGCATCGGCGTCGTAGAGCTCACAGCCCTGAGGCAGGACGTGGCCGGCGGTCACGTTCAGCGCGTTGATCTCCTGGGCGTTGTTCAGGTTGATCTTGGCGTAGAGAGCGGCGGGGATCACGATAACGCGGTTGGCGAAGGAAACAACCTCTCGCTTCGCGTTGATGGGCTGACCGTACTCGTTGACCAGGTAGAAGCCGTAGCTGACGTTGGCAGAGCCCCAAGGCATCAAAGGAGAAACGGTAGGCATCTGGCAATCGTTGCCGACCCAGTTCTTATAGTAGAGGATAGCGCTTTCGTTGGTCTCGTAGGAGCCCTCCGCGGCCTTACCCTCCAGAGCGCCGGTCAGATACACGTAGTAGCTCAGCGCCAGCTCGGTGGTATTGACGGTACCCATCTTCCAGTAGAAGGTCTCGGGAGCCAGGGAGTAATCGGTAGTGCCGTCGCCGTTGGTATCGATCATGACGGCGGTGGCGGTGGTGTTGTAGAAGAAGTTCTTTGCGTAGATCACGCCATCATCCTTCAGGATGTTGCCGCTGACCGCGGTGGAGTTGACCTCGGTGCCGTCGAATGTCACTTTCTCCAGCTCGTTGTAGGTACCCTTACGGACGCCGATCATGGCCTCGTCAATGAGACCGGCGCGGACGTCGTCTCTGGTGTAGATATCGTAGGCGCGGACAACGATGTCGGGCTTGAAGGTCTTGGTCTCCGGCATGCCGTTCTCGATCACCGTGTAGGTGTGTTCGCCCAGCTTCAGATCGAAGTGAGAGCCCATGGTATCCACGAAGCGGGCCTCGGAGGCGGCGTAGGCGATCTCGCCACCGATGGCGGAGAAGGCGTTGTTCAAGCCGTCGGCAGAGTTCACCTTGTGGTACGTGGCAGGAGAGGAAGCGATGTTGGACAGCACGTGATCCATGCTCTCCAAGGTGATCTCCTTGTCCTTTGTCAGGCAGAAACCGATGGAGTACATAGTAGCGCCCAGGCCCTTCACGGTGATGAAGCCGTCCTTGCTGACGTTCTTACGAATGACCTGATAATCCTCGGCGGGATCGCCCTTAATGGCCTCGGCCATCCAGTGCTTTCCTTCCCTATTGTAGAACTGGTTGTGTGCTTCTCTATCCAGCATATTATCGGTGATGCTACCCTGCAACCAGTTGTTCCAATAGGTCTCGCCGGACTGCGCGCTGAAATAGTTGTACTGGAAGGGCGCGCCGTCAGACATGAAGATGACGTACAGATCGCGCTCCTCGCCGGCGGCCTCGTTGGCGGCTTTTATTGCGGAACCAAGACGGTAAATAACTTCAAAAGCATAATCGTAGTTGGTACCACTATGGGTATAATCGACCGTCAAAACAGAATCAAATTCAGTATTGGCAAGGCCCGCGACGGGAACAAAGGCCTTCTCAGTATGGGATCCATCTCCCGTGAAGACCGTGGGAGTGTAATCATCATTGGTTCGGATGGATCCACCTGCCAAATGATCGTTCTTATCCAAATAGAAATCGCTACCTTCATCCAGATAATACCGGAAGAAATTTGCAACCGCAATGCGGGTATCAAGCTCCTCTTCTCCGGTACCCTTAAGCTGAGCTATGAGCTTTTGCATAGAGTTCTTAAGGACATTGATTCGAGTAGAGTTGCCCACGGTATTATCCATAGAACTGGACATATCCAGCATAACGATCACGTCCACGCCCTTCTTAACGGGCACGCCCGTAGCGGACAGCTCGACCCGAGCCAGACCCGAGGCCTGGAAGTCGATGCCCGTAGCGGTCTTGTTGACACGGACAGCACCCTGATTGGGGTAGTGGGGGTAATCCACGGCGGTGACGGTCAGCGTGAAGCTCTCGGTCACGGCGCGGCCGTTGTACATGACGGTCAGACCCTCGTAGGTGCCGGTCTTGCGGAGGTTGAAATCGCCCTCCAGCATGGAAACGGTCACGGGGATCTTATCGGTGGTGCCATCGTCATAGGTAATCTCGATGACGGCGCCGGTGGAGGCGGTGGTCTTGGAGCCGTAGTTGACGGTGGCGGTCTCTCGGTCAATGGTAGCTGAAACAATGCTCTTGTCCACCACGGTGACCTGGATCTGCACCGTGGGACGGTACTTCTCGCTGATTTCCTCACCGTTGACCGCGGTCAGGGTAGCGGTGACGGTAGCGATTCCCTCGGAGATGCCCTTCAGTTCACCGTTGTCAACCGTGACCACCGAATCATCATCCGAGGAGGTCCAGGTGATCGCGTAGTCAGAGGTAGCGGAGCCATTCACGGTAACGGAGGGCGCCAGGTTGAAGGTCGCGCCCAGACGCAGGGAAACCCGGCCGGGAGCAACATTCAGAGTGACCGTCGCGGGGTCGGTCTCAACGACCTTGTAAATTCTCCAACGGCTTCCTGCATCGCTGTGGCCGGTTCCGTAGCCGCCGGCAACCGTAGCCCCGGGACCGCCGTACTGGTTCAGATATTGAGTACTATCCCCGTCTTTGATCGTCCACGTTTTGGAACTGGAGTTATAGGTAGGAGTCAGATTCGAGCTGTTTTTCTTAGCCAGTCCTGCGGTTCCGTCGTTGATTTGGAGGTAATTATTGGAACCTGTCGGATTGGTCCGCAGATAATATTTACCCTTTTCAACCACATAATACCAGACGTGGCTATAGTCCTCAGTGGTGTCCAGCTTGAGCTTATTCCCACTGGCCTCGCTGGTCAGAACGTAGCCATTGCGGTCGTTGACGATCACGTAGTACTGGCCGGGAGTCAGAGAGTTGACCGCTTCCAAAGCGCGGCCGGGGATTTCCTCCGTATCGGTCTCAGGCTCGCTCATATCGGCCTGGCCCACGGCGAACTCGCTGAAGTGGTTGGTGGTGAAGGTCACGGTACCGTCCACGATCTCCTTGACCACGGAGGTGCCCTCCGCGACGTCGAACACGGTCACGGGAATGTCGGATGCGAAGCCGCTGTCCAGCTTGATGGTTACAGTGGCCTTATCGCCCTGGGTGTAACCATCCACGTTGATGTTATAGACCACGTACTTGGCGTAGCCGTCCTTCTCCTGCTCGGTCTTGGAGGCCAGCGTCACACCGGTGATCTCGGGAGCGGTCACGGTCACGGTGCCGGTGGCATCGGTGACGGTGAGGGGCTTCACAACATCCCAGGTAATGTACCGGGGGCTGGTGTAGACAGTCGTGTCCGCAGCATAGGGATCCACGGTATAGCTGCTACTGTCGCCCTTACGCTTGATGCCCTTCGACTTCAGATTGTGAAGGCCGTCGGCACTGTAGCGCTCGATCTTGACCTGACCCTCGGTGATGACAAAGACAGTCATGGTCAGAGTGCTGTCGATGGAAGAGGAGCTGCCGGTGGTACCGTAGTAGCCAACGAAGCCCGCGTTCATGTAGGTAAAGGCCAGAGTTTCCTGCTTGTAGTTGGTGGTGCTGTTCTGGGCAATATTGATGGAATCGCCCTTCTGCAGATACACAGCCGCGCCGCCCAGGTAATCATCCCAACCGTGGGAGTGATCGTGACCGTACAGGAAGATGATGTTCAGACCCTGCTCGCCCGCGGCGTTCAGCACGTCAAACAGGTAATTCGCGTACTTGCCGTCACCGCCGCCGTCGCGGGTACGCATGGAGTAGTGAAGAGGCAGGTGGGAAATAACGAAAATGGGCTTGTCGTAGTCAGCCTCCAGCTTCTCGTTCAAGTAAGCCTCCAGATTGGCGGCAGTTGTCTTGATGGTGGACTCGTTGTCGTTCTTCCACATGTAGTCCTTCTCGTTGATGACGAACACACCGTAGTCATCGGCGTCGTTGGCACCGCTGGGGGACAGGGTACCGTCGGTCACCATAGAATCAGGGTCATGGTTACCCTGCACGTACACCTCATGCATCCCGGTTTTGTAGATCGCCTGAACAGCGCTCGTCAGGGCATTCTTACCGTTGGTGGATTCGTAGGAAGACTCAGTAGAACTTTTTTCATAATCTCCCGCGAACAGGAAGCCGTCAAAGGCGGTGTAGCCCGCTCCCTTGATCGCATTCAAGATTTTTGTGACCTGACTTGCGCCCGTATTGACGTTATCGTCATTCGGTTGGAAATCAGATCCCGCCAGAACGTAGACAGGCTCCTCGGCGCTCAGCGCGGAGATAATCGTCTCGGCAAACACGCCCAAAGGCGCGACGCCCAGCATCATGATGATCGCCAGCAGTAACGCCAACGCTTTCACATAAGATTTTTTCATTTGATCCTTTCTCCTTTTCGAGAGTTAGTTTGAGCCTATTGGGGAAGACTCTACACCACGATAATTATACACCCAAACATTGATATTTGTCAAGATTTTTTCGTGAAAATACTCTGTTTTTTTGTAGAAATGTAACGATTTTTTGTTTTATTTCAAAAATTGCCGAAAAATTGCATATATAATCATGGAAGTCAATATTGTGACGATTGCATGACCAACAGATCGCCCTATTCGGATGTCATCATCGCATAGAAAAAGGAGGCTCTGCGCGAGTCTCCTTTTTCGTTTTTCTGTCAGCAGGACTTTATGAGTCGGATATAGAACTCCACCGTCCGCTGAATGGCCTCCAGGCGGACTCTTTCGTTGTGTCCGTGGATGGTGGCGCGCTCCTCGCTTGTAAGATCCATGGCCGAGAAGCGGTAGACCTTGTCCGAGATGCGGCCGTAGTGGCGGGAGTCGGAGCATTGCACCATGAGGTAGGGGGAAACGATACAGCCCTTCCAGGTGGAGGCCACGGCGGAGGCGACCAGATCCCAGCCCTCGCAGTCGGTGGTGGAGATGCGGCTGGGGTTCATACCTCCCTCCACGGTGATCTCCACGCCCTCATCATCCACCGTCTTGTTGAGGTAGGCCAGCATGGCATCCATGTTGTCGGCGGGGTTGAGACGGATGTTGGAGACCATAGAGGCCTCGGGGGGAATGACGTTGGGGACGGAGGAGCCCTGCATCTGGGTGAAGGCCACGGTGGTACGGAGCAGGGCGTTCAGCTCGCCGCCGCTCTTCTTGGTGATGAGGGAGAGAACGGGGAGGAACAGGCGGATATTGGAGAAGATGATCTTATAGACGAAGGTGGAGTACCGCCCCAGGGTATCGAACATGAGGGCGGCGGGAGGGGTGAGGGCGATCTTGCGGGGGTGGGTCACCACGCGGGTGCAGGCGCGGGAGAGACGATCCACAGGGGCATTGGGCTTGGGCGCGGAGGCATGACCGCCCTTGGACTTGGCGGTGTAGCGCACGTTCATCATGCCCTTTTCCGCGATACCGATGAGACCACAGGGAGCCTTGACGCCGGGGAAGACGTTCTCCACCACGGCACCGCCCTCGTCCAGCACGAAGGCAGGCTCAATGCCCTTCTGCTCGAAGTAGTCCACGATGCGGACGGCACCCATGCCGTTGACCTCCTCGCCCCCCGAGAAGGCGAAGTAGATGTCGCTATCGGGGGTGAAGCCTTGGGAGATCAGGGTATTGGCGGAAAACAGGATGCCGTTCATGGTGCCCTTGGTGTCCAGGGTGCCGCGCCCCCAGAGACAGCCGTCGGCGATGATGCCGTCGAAGGCGGGCTTGTCCCAGCCGCTCTCGTCCACGGGAACCACGTCGTAGTGGGCCATCATGACGGCGGGCGCGCCCTCGGTCTTGCCCTTCCAGCGAAGCAGCAGACCGCGGTCGGGCAGGCGGGTGAACTCGCAGACCTCGAAAACGCGGGGGTAGAGGGCGGGAAGCTTGGAAATCAGCTTTTCTAACTCGGCATCATCCTCCAGAGCGGGATCCATGTAGGACACGGTCTTGCAGATCACCAGCTCGCGGAGGGAGTCCACGGCGGCCTCCTTGTCGAAGTCCACGGGGGTGGGGTCGGCCTTGGGCTGAGCCTTGGGCTTGAAGGCGACGGCGCGGATGATGATGACCGCCAGGAACACGATCAGGGCAAGGGGGATGAGGATGGAGAGGGCATAGAGCAGCAGCACGACAATGCCCAGAGCGAGCCATTCGTTCATGTCACAGCACTCCCTTCTTGTACAGGATCCGCGCCACGATCACCGTGAAGACCACGCCCACGGGCACCATGATGCCCACGGTGGAGGCGTTCAAGGCAGGAACGAAGATGAAGAGGATGAGCATGAGGGCGATGGGGGCGATGGACAGCTTGGCGTTCTTGGAGATGAAGACCACCGCAAGACCGCCGAAGAGGGCGGGGAGGATCATATCGAAGGCGGGGACAAGGACGGGGGACTCCAGAATGGGGGTCAGAGGCACGATACAGATGACACCGATGAGGATGATGAGGGTGGTGACGATGCTGGACACGGCGATGGAGATGGTGGAGATGACCTCCCCCTCCTCCGAGGTGGCCTTGACGTTTGCCCGCTCCATGGCGTCGATGGCGCAGGGGAGCTTCAGGTTGGAGATGTTACCCGTGACGAAGGACAGGTAGGTACCGCCCGCGCCCAGCATGGGGACGTAGGTGAAGATCTCCACGATACCCACCGCCCAGTACATGGGGGCGGTGGCGAGGATGCCCTTCCAGAGCACCTTGAAGTCGGGGGCGGTCTTGAAAATAAGGGACAGGATCAGCGGAAATGACAGCAGGGCGACGGCAACGATGATGCCCCAGATGCGGCCGTAGCGGTGGACGCTGTCCATGTAGTTCAGTTCTTTTTTCATGCTCTTAACCTCCCAGCAGAGTAGTGATCGGAATGGCGGAGACCATGCCCGCGATGAGGCTCAGGGGCAGGGCGTAGTCGGTGAGCCAGCGGATCTTCAGCTTGGTGGCCAGCAGTCCGCAGACCGCCATGACCACGGCGGAGACCGCCATGACGCAAACGGGGATCAGGCCGCTCATGTCTCCCTTGACCACCAGAGCCACGTCGCAGAAGACGTAGCCGAGGAAGGCTGAGATCATACCCAGGAACATGGCGTTGTTGAAGATCTCTCCCCACTTCTTGTCCTTCATGCCGATCTTGCCCATGCTCCTCTGGAGCTTTTTGGTGACGAAGGGCACCAGGATCAGACCTGCGGCGATGCCCACGGTCATGACCCAGGCGATGGTGATGAAGATGGCGGGGTCTGTGATCGTGGTGCCCGCGCTTGACCCGGCGGCCTCCAGGGCGTTTCCGGCGGCCACGGTCTCATAGGTGATGGAGCCGATGACCGACAGGCGGAGCCAGGGAAGGGCCACGCCCAGGGACTTGGACAGGGCCACCACGCCCACCAGCACGGCTACGGCGGGGGCGATGGTGAATACCGCCGCCGAGGTGACGGTCTTCTTGACGGTGTCCTTGGCGATGCCCAATTCCTTGGCGCGCTTGACGGCACGGGCCAGGAAGAACACGGATTGCGCTACCACCAGCGCAATGATGGCACCCACCAGCACGAAAAGGATGGGGCTGTTGACTTGGAATTCCATGGATCTTGTACCTCCGTTTCGGAATTATCTTTATGGAAAAGAGCCACCCAAGGTGGATGGCTCTTGGGGTCGCTTGCAGGATGGCTTACTTCTTTCTGCGGCGGAAGATCTTACTGCGGAACAGAAGGACATTCATGGCCGCGAAGAACAGGATGAAGATGATGAAGGTGAGGTAGGGCTTAGTGGGCGCCAGGGTAGCGAGGAACATCATGGGGAAGCCAAAGACGATGGCGGGGAAATTCTGGTAGACCATGTTGTCCGAGGCGGGGGTGCGGAACTCGCCGTCCACCTCGCGGAGCAGGATCACGCCCGTGGAGGCGGTGCCCGTCAGCATACCGTACATGGTGAGGAACTGCTCCTCCACGTAATCGGGGAACAGCACTTTGGCCACGATGCGGTTGTAGACGTAGGTGACGATAAGACCCACGAAGCCCAGGATGAGGATGATACCCCAGTAGTTTTCCAGGATATCCAGGCGGATGGCGGCCACGCCTGCCACCACCATGAGATCAAAGAAGAAGTTGCTGGCGCGGGTCATGAGGAAGTTGTTGGTGTACTTCTTCTGGATCACGTTCTTCTTCATGAGGAAGTTCAAAAGCACCTTGATAAGAGTAGCGGTCAGAACGCCCAGGAGGAAGTTGAAGCCGTAGACCACCGAGCGCATACCGGGGAGGAGCTTGCCCAAGCCGAACATGAGGAGGTAGGCGGCGATGTAGGCCACGATGATAAGGGCGATCTGCACCGTCATCTTGTCCATGCTCTCCTGCATGGGGATCTCACCCGACTCCTCCACCGCCTCGGTGTGGGTACTGCCGTCGCGGCGGTCGGAGAGCACCAGCTTGCCCCGCTTCTTCATGATGTTCAGGTGGATGACACCGCCGATGGCGGCGGAGAGGAAGCCCAGAGCGGCGATGGTGAGGCCAAAGCTCTTACCGCCCACGAAGCCGTGCTCCACCTCGTAGATGGTACCGTAGTTCATGGCCTGTCCCGTGCCTTGGCCGTAGCCGAAGGGAAGAAGGACGCCTGAGGCAATGAAGAAGTCCTTGATGACGAGGGTGGCCAGCATGGTCACAATCATGCCGCAGATGCCCTGCAACAGGTAAGTCGAAACGGTAGTCACGCCCGTGTTGAAGATCTCGTCGGTGCGCTGCTTGTTGAGCTTGCCCCCCGAGGTCTTGAAGGAGGAGGCGATGAAGCCCAGAGCCAGAGCGTGGTAGGTGATGACCTCCAGATTGGCGGTGCCGTGGTAATTAAAGGCGGCGGTGTCGAACATGACCTCCCCCGTGATGGCCTTGAAAACGGCCGCCACGATGAGCAGGATGGCTCCTCCCAGCACAGACGTGGGGATCAGGGATCGCTGGAGGAGCGGAATGGTCTTTTTGAGGATGTTTCCCACCAGCAGGCTGCCCAGCAGCACCGCCATGAGGATTATCCATCCCCAGACCTCAAAGTCCCAAAAATTGCTCATTGTCGTTACCTCGTTTCAGATTCTTGTAGCGATGGAAGAAATGCACGTACTTGACGGCGTTGAAGCGCTTGTCTCCCTTGAGCTGGTAGATCTTGTCGCCGCAGTAGATGTTGGCCTTGTTGCGGCCCAGCACCGTGACGGCGGCGGTCTCGTCGAAGGAGAAGATCTTCTCCTCACCCTGCACGTTCAGGGTGATGCGGTGTCCGTACAGCTCCACGGTGGCCTTCTTGTCCAGAAGCACCTTCTTCTTATAGGGGATGACCTCGGACACCCGTACCTTCTCTATATACAGAGGCTCGGGCTCCTCTCTGAGGTCGATGCTGTTGATATAGGCCTCCTGGGCATCGTACCAGTCTGCCACGAAGCGGTAGGGGAAGTCACCCTCGAATTCCTTGGTGGGCAGGTACTTGGCCTTGCGGCGGCACTTGAGGCAGGTTACGGTGTCCCCATGGCTCTCAAAGGAGGAGAGACCGCAATGGGGGCAGACGTACAGGATGCGCTCCAGATACTCGGCGGATCTTTTGGACTTGAACTCCCCGTCGGCGCAGGCCTCGTTGACCGCCAAGCCCTCCTTGACCGTCTCGTACAGCTCTTCGTCGGTCATGGGGCCGTACTCCTCGGGCATGATGACCTGGGAGACGTAGCACCGCATCTTGCCCTTACGGACGGAATCCCCCCAGCGGGGCTCCACGCCGTAGCCGCCCTCCAGGCGGTAGAGGAGGATGGGAAGCCCCATCTTCTTGGCCAGGGAGATGATGGCGGGGCTCATGTACTCGGTGCGGCCGCTATAGGTGCGGTTGCCCTCGGGGGCGATGGCGATGGAGCCGCCCTCCTTGGCCACGCGGAGGCAATTCATGACGGCACGGACATCGGCGGTCTGCTTCTTGATCGGGATGGGGGCGATGAGCCAGCGGATCAGGTCGGACACCCAGCCCAGGGAGAAGATATCCTCGGTGGCCAGGTAGTAGATATTCCCCTTCACCGACATACCCACGAAGAACTGGTCAAAGGGGGTCTGGTGGTTGAGCAGGATGAGGTAGGGCCTGTCCTCCCACTCCTTGAACTTCTCTACCTTGGCGTTGTAGCGAAGGCGGCAGTAGGTGCCCAGGGTATAGTACAGGATATTCCGCACCACCTTGTGGCGGGGGCGGATCCAGGGCTGAGGCTTCTTTTTCGCCTTAGCCTTTTTCTCGGTCTCAGCAGCCATGGTGCTTCACCTCCGTTGCATAAATATATTCATTCTGTGAACTGTCTATGAAATATATTATAAGGCATTTTCCGCCATCTGTCAAGTTGATTCGTCAACTTTTTTCAGAATTTACAATTTTTGTCGGCTCGGGCAGCTCCCGTCGGCTGCCCCCATCGGCGCACGCGAGAGAAAAATCCCCCAAAATCCAAGCCGACGCACGTCCCTTTTCAAAAAAAGGAGCCGATCCTCGGGCGGTTTATTCGCCCAATGGATCGGCTCCTATGGTTTCATGCTTGATCCGACGATGCTTACTCCTTGGAGTCCTTCGTCGGCACTCCGCCCGTCAGAGCGCAGGAAATTTGGTCAATGGCATCCAGCTCGGCAAAGCCCACGTCGGCCTCGGTCTTCTCGATGCGGAGAGTATGGGTGCCCTTTTCGAGGGTGAGGTGGATATCGGCGTAGATGTCCTCGCTGAAGCTGCCCCAGCCCAGGGACTTGCCGTTATCGTTGTAGCGCACAACGCCCCGCTTGACCCCGTCCACATAGATCGTGTGGGTGGCCAGCCCCAAGGGGGCGGCGTAGTAGAAGCGGAGGGTGTAGTCTCCATCCTCGTCAATGACCAGCTCCTCGAAGGTCAGGGCTGTGCCGGGATTGTCAATACCGCCCACGTGGGTGGCATTGCGGGTGGCCGAGCCCGTGATCTTGGCCTTCTCGGCCTCGTAGCGCACGATACCGCTGTTGATCAGCCCCACCGACAGGGACAGGGTCAGATCGGCGGGAAGGGCCGAGCCGTCCTCGGTTGTGAAGGCCACGCGGTTATGGCGGGAGGTGCTGAGCAGGTCGGTCTCCATGGTTATGGTGCCTGTGCCCTTCTTCAGGGTAACAAGACCCGCATCTCGGCGGTTGATCTCCATGCGGAGCGTCATATCGGCGGGGGAATCGTAGGTCAGCCCCACCGTGTAGGAGAATTGGGGAATCCCCGCGCCGCCCTTGGACTCCAACGGTACGATCACCGAGGGGAACAGCAGGGTACTCTCGTCGGATCGCTCGGACTTGGGAGCTTGCGCCTCCCCTGTCCAGGGCATCAGAGTGACACGGAGACGGGTATGGGCGTAGGGCACCAGCCGCACCGTGACGATCTCCTCCTCCAGGCGGTCGGCGGCCACGGGAGACACGGGGGTATCCCCCGCGATATTCAGATGGGGATTCAGAATCCAGTCCTTGACGGCGCGGGCTTTGGCCTCCAGCACCATGGGAGCGTCCGAGAGCTGATACCGCATCTCCTCGGTGATGGGATTGCGTATGACCGTGAAATTGGCGGCTACATCCTCGAAGTTGAAGTCCTCCAGGGCGTAGTTCCAGTCGGTGGTGGGGGTGATATTATAGGAGGGATACTGACGGCTGACGTGCCAGCCCAGAGGATCGTAGCCGATCTTCTTCCACTTCTCCCCGATCTCCAGAGCGAACAGGACGGCACCGCGGCGGATGCTGACGCTGTTGTTATCGGTGAGGGTGGCGGTGATCTCGGCGGGGAAATGCAGAGCGATCACGTCACCGTCCTCCCACGCGGCGGTGAGGGCGGCGTATTCACCTGCGATCAGTTCAGCTTCTACGGCGTGACCGTTGACCGTAACGGAGGGGCTATCGCACCACTCGGGCACGCGGATATAGAGAGGATAGGTGTCGGTCTTGTCGGCGGAGAGGGTCAGGGTGACCGTATCCTCGTAGGGGTAGTTGGTGGCCTGGGTGATCGTCAGCTTGGTGCCGCTTCCCACCGTGGCGGTGACGGTATTGGGGCCGTAGGCACCCACGGCCAGACCGCCGTCGGAGGTGGCCATCCACATGGAGGCGATGAAGAGAGGCCAGCCCATCTGGTAGTTGTGGACACAGCAGGGGAAGCCGCCGGGGAGGCCGTAGACCGATCGGTCACCGCCCTCGCTGGTAAAGCCGTGAACACCCAGGTTGGCCATGACCTGGTTCTGCATGGTGAAGTAGACCTGACCCTTGCCGTCGGGAAGGAGCTGCTGGGGCAGGGCATTGTAGGTGATGAGCTCCAGATGATCCGCGATCTTGGCATCACGAAGGAGGCAGAGAGCGATCTCGTCGCAGAGCATGCGCTCCACCACGGCGCAAGTCTCGTTGCCGTACACGGCATCGATGCCGCGGCTCATTTCGTCGCCGTTGGACATGCCGTCCTGCCGTCCCGAGGCCATGTAGATGTTTTCGATACCCTTGTAGTAGACGTCCAGATAATGCTCGTCTCCCGTGATGGCATACATGACCGGGAAGAGCTTGAAGCTCTGCTGGGCATTGACGATGTGGTATGTGCCCATCCACGCCTCCTCGTCGTAGACCTGCTCCCAATTGAAGGTCTGGGTGTAAAGCAGCTCGCAGAGGGCAAGCAGGGACTCGTCCCCCGTCTTCTCGTAGAGCCACAGCACCGCAAAGATGTTGTCGCCGCCGCGGACTCTTGCCCAGGAGGTCAGCTTTTTGGTCTTCAGCGCCTCGGCCTCCCACGCGAAGTAGTTTTGCAGGAAGGGGATCACCCGCTCGTCGCCCGTGGCATCGTGGTACATCTCCAACGCCATGAGCATGGGCATCAGGGGCCAGTAGTCCAGCTTTTCGGGGTCGTTTGCCAGCGGGCCGAAGGCACCGCTCTCTACTTGGCTCTGAAGCGTCCAGTCGATCCACTTCTGAGCCTGGGCCTTCATGTCGGGGTCGTCCAGCACGTAGGCCGAGGCGATGAGACCGCGGGTGTAGTAGGTGCCCCGCTCCCAGTTTTCCCCCGTACCGCCCAGCCAGCCCGAGCGGTTGTCGCCCTCGGATTTGCAATCAGGGGATAGCTTTTCAAACTGCTTGGTGACCTGCTCGGCTTGAAGGAGGAGTTGGTTTTTCAGCCAGCTCTCGGCCTTGACCTGCCCCAGGGGAAGAGAAGAAAATTTCATGCTGTCTACAGCTCCTTTCGTTGTTATAAGCACGTCCCGCGGCTCTCCGAGGATAACGGGAGGCTCTGTTTCAGCCTCGGTCTCGGTCTCGGATCCGACGGACTCGGATGCGGGTGGCTCTGCTTCGGTTTCATAGGGTTGCGAGGTGGTGTCGCCCGATGTCACGCCTTCCGTACAGGCGGTGGATGCCAGCATGGATAGGACGAGCAGCAGGCAGAGTATGCGTGAAAGCGATCTGAACATAACAGGCCCTCCTTTGTTCTCACCTTAATTTTATCACAGATCAACGCAAAATAAAAGGAATATTTTTGCAAAAAACCTTGCAAAAATCAAACTTTCGCGGTATAATAGGGACATAGCCCGTAAGGAGGTGCCCGCCATGCCCACAGGTATATCCATGCAGACTGTTCCCACCTACCGTCTGTCCGCCTTCCGCAGATTCCTTCCCAATGAACGGCACATCACCCGCGTGGAGTCGGGCGATATCCTGCTTCTGATGCTGGACGGGGTGCTTCGCTTCACCGAGGACGGTGTCCCTGTGGAGCTTTCGGGAGGAGAATACTATATCCAGCAGAGAGGGCTTTTCCAGGACGGCCCCGAGGTCAGCGACTGCCCCTACTATTTCTATCTGCACTTCGGAGGCTGTAGCTGGAGCGAGGAGGCTCCCACCCTTCCCCGTCGGGGGATGTTTGATCCCGAGACCCTCCTCCCCCTTATGGAGGAACTGAACGACGCCGAGGGGGAGAACGCGCCGCTGATTCTGAAGAACGGTCTGCTCTGCGCCATCCTGTCCCGCCTGTATCGGGGACAGGCCCGCAGTGAGCGGGATTTGCTGGTGGATCACATGGCGCGCCGTTTGACCCGAGACCTGCAAAGTCCTCCCACTCTTGCGGAGTTGGCGACGGAATTCCATTTCAGCGAGAATTATCTCATCCGCATTTTTCGGGAGGCCATGGGAACGACGCCCCACGCCTACGTGGGCGCGGCCCGTATCCGCAAGGCCAAGCTACTCCTGTCCAGCGGCAATATCACGGCTGACCGTGTGGCTTACGAATGCGGGTTTACGGATTACGCCCATTTTTATCGGATATTCCGCAAGGAGATGGGCTGTTCCCCGAGGGAGTACCGCCGAAAGCTGCTGGCCAGAAAGGGATAAGCCCCCACATCTTCCCCGACGGCCATGACTCTCCCGTACGGAAAGCTCCGAAAAGCAGAAGACCACCCCGTTTTTACGCGAGGTGGTCTTTTTTCACATTATACGGTCACGGATGCCCCGTTTTTAGTCCCGCTTCCGCTTGCTTCCGAAGCAGAAGGCAACGGCGGGCAGAAGGGCGGCGAGGCAGACGCCAAGGCCCAGGGTAGAGCCACAGCCCTTGCCTGCGGTATCGACGGTCTCCTCTGCGGTGGGTGCCTCGGTGGCGGGGGCTTCGGTCACAGGGTCGGTGGCAGGCTCGGTCACAGGCTCGGTGGGAGCGGGGGTAGGCTCCTCGGTGGTCTCCTCCGCGGTGGTCTCTGCGGGAGGCTCGTCGGTGCGGAGGCGGTAGACGCGGCCCTCACCGGCGCGGAAGGTCTCCTCCATGACACCGTCCTTGATCTCCACGGGGATATACTCACCCGTAAAGGGGTCGAAATACTCCAGCCACTTGACCTCGCCGGTCAGATCCACGTTGAACTTGCACTCCATGGTATCCCGCCTGGTGTTCTTGTTGAAGAGCATGATGTAGCGATCCTCGCCCTCCTTGGGCTCCATGACGCTGACAATGAACTCCATACGGCGGCCGTCGGGCTGGATGAAGTAGTCCTCGGGGAGGGTCTCCACTCCGTTGGCGCTCTGGTTATGGTAGGCGTGGACAACGTCCTGATTCATGAGGATGGAGGACAGACCCCGCACCTCCCAGTTCAGCTCGCTGAAGGCGGCGAAGAACTCGGGATCGCGGATGGTGCCGTCACGGTAGATGACGGAGTCACGGAAGCCCTCGCCCTCGGTATCGGAGGAGCCGGGGCAGACCAGGTTGAACCAGGAGAGAGCCTTGAAGCCGTAGGCCAGATAGCCGTAGACGTTCCAGCGCATCTCGTTGACGGTGGGCATACGGGTACCGTTCCAGGCGGTGGACTGGGGGTAGGCGTGGGTCTTGAGCTTGCCGTTCTCATAGGCCACCTTGCGGAGCACCTCCATGTCGGCAAAGATGTCGGTCAGCACCACTCCGCCGTCGCGGAAGGGGTAGTAATCGTGGGACAGGTACTCAATGTTCTCGGCACCGACGGCCTGCACGAAATTGGTGACGTGCTCCTCATAGGTACCGCCCAGGGCCCATGCGGGGGCATAGCTGGGGAAGAGGTTGACCAGCGGGGCACGGGTCGGATCCTGTTCGTGGTAGATCTTCACCAGGCGGGCGATCTCGGGGAACCTATCGGCGGTGGGCTCGTCCACCAGGTGGTAGCCCACGCAATGCTCCTTGCCTGCGGCGTACTCCACACCGATGGCGATATTCTTCTCGGCCATACTGCCGTTCATCTGGTAGACCATATTGCGCTTGGCATACTGCGCCTCCACGTCTGCCCAGTACTCGGCGTCGAACATGGCTCCCGAGCCGAAATTCTTGGGGAACATATTGAAGTTGATGCCTGCGGCGGCCATCTGATCCAGCTGGTACTCGTAGCTGTCGGTCTCAAAGGAGTAGAAGGACACCCAGGAGCCGATGAGCAGATCGTCGGTGGTGACGTCGTCGGCCATGATCTTCTCACGGTATGCCTGCTTCTTGGCCTCGTACTCGGCATCGGTGGGGGTCTCCTCGGCATGGGCGGTCAGAGCCATGGCGGGGATCGCCAGAGCTGAGATCAGCATAACAGCAGCCAGGATACGGCACAGGACACGGAGAGTCGTCTGTTTCTTCATAGTAGTAGTCTCCTTTCGGGGGGAGGATGGGGTCATCCGTACCGTCATTATAGCATATTTCCTTCGGTTTCACAAGGGAATGGCTCCACTTTTCGCAATTTTGGCAATGTGAACAAAAAGAAGCCGTACATTTTGACCACGGAGACCCCCGCGCGGGACTGCTCCCACAGCAAAACGGCTGCCCCGTCGGTGTGAGGGGCAGCCGTTGCGCTTAATGAGGGATCATTCCCTTCCGTAGATCTTTTTCTCCAGGAAGCGAGAAGCCGAGCGCTCGTTCTTCTGGTAGAAGGAGGCGATGTTCTCCTGACCCGCCAGGAGGCACTCCTTGGGCAGGTACACCAGGGAGAAGAGGTTGGCGCTCCCGTCGCAGTAAGCGATACCGGGGTCAAACACGATGGTATTGAAGATCAGCTCCACCATCTCGCGGTCGTCGGGGGCATTGGACACGCGCAGCTCCAGCACGTCGTCGTAGAACTTGGGGCGGATGACGGTCCTGGAGTAGTAGCTCAAAAGCTCCAGGGTCTCGCCCACCAGCTTGGTGTTCTTCACCGAGCTGGGAACGGCGATGTTGTCGCCCCAGTTGACGTGGGAGTAGGAGGCCTGGGCGGTATCGTACTTGGGCAGGGGGAGGATGCCCACGTCAAAGGTGGCGGTCAGATACTTGGTGCCCAGCTCGTCCTGGGTGAAGTAGGTGCGGCCGTCCAGGAAGTCCACGATGACGCTCTCGTTCTCGCGGTCGCCCCAGCCCCAGATACGGGTGCTGTCGGTCTTAGTCCAGTTGTAGAGCTTTTCGTAGATGTTCAAGAGCTTCTCACCGTACATGGAGAACTCGAAGGAGCCGTCGTCATGGCGGGTGATCACGTAGATGTCCGAGGCCTGCATGAAGCTGTTGAAGTTGGTATCGCACAGCGCCGCGAAGCCGAAGGTGTCCTGGTTGTTGACGGAGCCGTCGCCGTTATCGGTATACAGATCGGCGGTCAGAGCCAGATACTCGTCCAGCGTCCAGGTGCCGTTGCGGACCTTGTCGTAGGGGATCTCACGGCCTACCTCCTTGAGCAGATCCTTGTTGCAGTAGATGGGATGCACCGTATAGTAGCAAATATCCCCCGTGGCGATGTAGGCGTGATCCCCGATCATCAGAGACTCGATGACCTCGCGGTTCCAGTAGGGCTGATCCAGGTCGATGTAATCGTTCAGATCGTACAGATCCATGACGCAGTCCTGGGTCACGAAGGAGGCCACGTTGCGGTAGGAGGGGAGGATGCAGAGCTGGTAGGCATCGTCGCCTGCCATGACGGAGGGCTGAACCCGTTCAAAGATCACACTCTGTCCCGTGATGTGCTGGACGTACTCGTACTCGATGTTGATACCCAGGTGATCCTCCACCGTGGTGTTCATCTCGTAGAGGGTCTCGTTGAGGACGTTGACGTTGGCGGCGGTGGGATCCTCGCCGTATACCCAGACACCCGCGTCGCGGATGCCGATCATCTGGAAGGTCTCGCCCTCGTAGTCCTGCTTTTCCACGTTGGGGAAGAACTCGGTGGCCTCCTCGGTAGCCGCGTCCGAGCCGGCTTCGGTGGTGACGTCGGGGGTCTCGGCGGTCTCGCCGCAGGCGGCCAGGGGCAGGAGCATAAGAACGGCTATGAACAGGCACAGGGCGCGGAGGATGCCGCGATTCGTCGTTTCTTGCATGATCATTCTCCTTTCGGGGGAAGGATGGGGTCATCCTTGGGGTCATTATAGCACATTTTCCCCCGCCGCACAAGAGGAAGAATTCATTTTATACAATTTTAGCATTATGTACAAAAAGGAAACGGCTCTCCTCGACGGAGGGCCGTTTGGTCTCGGATCACACCCCAAAGGCGCGGCAGAAGCGGGTCTCGGGGGTGGTGACGGTCTCGTGGGTGAAGATAATCACCCAGTCCAGGGTGGTATCGTAGACGTAGAGATCCTCGGGGAGGGTCAGCTCATGGGGAGCCTCCCGTGTCAGGCGGGGATATTCCCTCCACTCATGCTCAATGCGGTCGGCCAGCTCCCCTGCGTCGGCCATGGCCACGAAATCGCAGACCTCCCGCCCGTAGCGGATCATCCCGCAGGGCTTGTGGGAGGACTCGGACTCCGACATGAACAGCACGGTGCCGCCTCGGCTCCGCAGAAGGGACAGGGCGGTGTCAAAGTCCACCACGGGGAGATCGGGGGACATCTTTTCCCACAGGTAGGCCTCTTCAAACCATTCGTCAAAGTCCCCTCCCATAGTTTCAAGCTCCTCCCGACAGGCGGGGTGGAGCAGCTCGTAGTCCTCCCTGGAGAGGACGAAGGCGTCCATGAAGTCCCGCCGCATGACCGCGGGGAGGACGAACAGCTCAATTTTCATGGGACACCTCCAGCAGAGTAAGGATGGCCTCCACGGTCTGCCGCAACTGCTCGGCGGGGGTCACGGTGGCGGTACCGTCCCCCTCCTGCTCGCCGTAGGCGCCGAAGTAGGCGTGGTTTCCTCCCTCGATGACGGTCTCGGTGAAGCCCTCGGGGAGGTTGGGCTTGTACTCGGTGTATTTCTCGCGGTTCATCACACCGTCCTCCGAGCCGTAGACCGACAGGACGGACAGCCCACTCCCCGACAGGTCGGCGGTGGAGTAGGAGCCCAGCAGGATCAGACCGTCAAAGTCCTCAGTATGAGAGGCCAGATAGGAGGCCGCCATGGAGCCGCCCAGGGAGTGGCCGCCCAGGTACCAGCGCTCCACCTCGGGGAAGGCCTCGGGGATCCCCTCGGCGGCGTTCACGTCCAGCACCGCCAGGCGGAAGGGCATCTCCACCAGCACGCAGAGGATGCCCTCGGAGGCCAATGCCTCCATGAGGGGGGTATAGGCGGTATGCTCCACCTTACCACCGGGGTAGAAGATGAGTCCCGCGACGGGGTCTCTGCCCTCGGGGCGGGTGATGAGGGTGCCGTCCTTCCACGCCTCGCTGACCACGGGCGCGGCGGGGACAAAGGCCTCCAGCACCTCGGTGTCGGCGGGGTAGTAGTCCCCCAGATACAGGGCGCAGACCGCCGTCAGGATGATCGTCACCGTCAACACCGCCGCCAGGGTGATCCATAATTTTTTCTTGCGGGCAAGCAGCTTCATGTCAGTCCTCCGTCACGGTCTTGAGCAGGATCTTGCGGTCAAACCCGCCCCGCTTGGCGGCCTTCTCGGCGCGGAGAGCCTCCAGCTCGGCTACGGTGTACCCGCGAGCCTTGGCGCAGGCGTAGATGACCTCCATGAGGTCGGCCAGCTCTTCGAGGTTTTGGTCTTGGTGATACTCCGCCAGCTCCTCGTCCAGCTTGGCGTCCAGGAGGCGGAGGTAGTCGGCGTCGGACAGGATCTCGGTCTCGCAGACGGCTCCCTTGGCCTGAATGATGGCGGGGATGTTGTCGCGGACTAATTTATTGTAGGTCTTGGTCGTCATAAGCGCCTCACTTCACCATACCGTAGCCGCCCGCGTACTTGCTGACCTCGGACACAGCCACGAAAACCTTATTGTCGCAGGACTTGCGGATCTCTCCCAGCACCTTAGGAGTCTCCTTGCGGGGGAGGACTACGAAGATCATGTTCATCTTCTCCTTGGAGCCGTGACCCTCGAAAACGGTGTAGCCGCGGTCGTTCTCCTTGAGGTAGGCGGTGATCTTGGCGGTGCTCTCGTCGGAGGCGATCAGCTCCAGGTTGGAGGTGCCCAGGGCGATCTTGCTCTCCAGGGTGGAGCCCAGGAACAGGCCCGTGGCGTAGCCGATGCAGTAGAAGACCAGGAGGAGGAGGTTATCGCCAAGAGTCCCGATGAGGGTGGAGATGACCAGACCCCAGATGGTACACTCGATAAAGCCCAGGCCCGCGGCCTTGAGGCGCTGGCCCTTGACCATCATACAGGTCTTGAGGGACTGGATGGTGATCTCCACGATCTTGGCGGCGCAGACCAGGAGGCAGACGAGGATGGGGGATATGGCGCGGAGGGTTTCGAGGAATTCAGACATGGTGGGGTCTCCTTTTTGTGATTTCGTCTCATTATAACACATTCCCCCCGAAAAAGCAAGAGGAGAATTCCTGTTGGCCCGCCGTGTCGTTCCCTTCTCCTGTTGAAAAATTCTCCCGAATGTGCTATAATATACCCATCTCATCGAAAGGGGACCGCCATGACCCGCCAAGATCTGCTTGCCCACATTGCCGACACCTACGGCATCACCCCCGACTACCCCTTTGAGGAGGACTTCGTCACCGCCGTCTTCCGCCATACGGGCAACCGCAAGTGGTTCGCCATCGCCATGCGCATCCCCCGCGCCAAGCTGGGGCTGAGGGGAGAGGGACACGTGGACGTGGTCAATCTCAAGGTCTCCCCCGAGATGATCCCCTCCTTGACGCAGGAGCCCGGGATATTCCCCGCCTACCACATGAACAAAAGCCACTGGGTGACGGCGGCTCTGGACGGCACCGCGTCGGAGGAGATGGTGGCGTTCCTTACGGAGGTGAGCTTCACGCTGACCGCGAAGAAGGCAAAGAAAAACAAATAGAACAAGAGCCGATCGGGCAAGGAAACCAGGGGTTCCCGCCGATCGGCTTTTACGTTTGGGTCAATCGGGTTCAGCGGAGGGGGGTCAGTAACAGCGCAATGGCCCGTTCCGCGTGGTCATCCATGAGCCCCCGCCCGATCTTCATGTCGGTGCGCACCAGCCGCTCCTCCAGGTCGCCCCAGCCAAAGCGTAGGTCGTCCAGGATAACGAAGCTCTCCACCTCGTCCTCATGGGCGGTGAGCCAGGCCCGTACCTCAAGGTCGCGGTCATAGCCGCCGCCGTACTTGGGGGTGCGGTCGAGGATCTTGATCCCGTAGCGGGCGAGCAGCTCCCCCGTCGGCCGCCACCCGGGGGCACAGCGGGCGGGGTCTGGATCCCAATGCTCCCGCCAGGAGGTGGACAGGACGATGACCGCCCCCGTCTCGTCGATGATGCGGCGCAAAAGGGGCAGACGGGTCTCGTCGATGTTGCCCTGGGTGCGCCAGTCCCGCTCGCTGTTGTATTTGTCGGAATTCAGCACCCCGTCGAAATCTAAAAACAGTACTCTCATGCGTGTCTCCTTGCCATGATATCTCACCTTATATCATACACGGTCTCCCTCGCTCTGTCAAGATATTTCGCGGATCATTTCCGATAAAAGCTGTTCCCGCCGATGAATTCCCGCACCACGCTGGTGGGAGGGATCTCATCGTCCACGTCAGCCTCATGGATGAAGTTGAGGATCTTGACCATGGCGCGGACACGGCTGTAGCAGGGCTCCGAGGGCTCGATGGCCAGGAGCAGGGGGAAGATGTGGCGCTTCAGCACCGCCAGCTCGTAAAGGGTGGAGCTGTTGAAGATGACATCGGCGTTCTCCTGGAAGGGGTAGATCCATCTCTCCTCGCCCCGGCGCACCGAATCCCACATGGACAGGGTCTGCTGTACCGAAGCGCCTCTTGTCTCATAGTCCCGCACGATGCGGCGAAGGAGGCGGAGGTAGCTGCAGGGGATGCGGCTGTGAAGATCCAGGTTCAGAGGCATCAGGGGGGAGACGTAGACCCGGAAGACCAGACGGGGATCCAGATCCTCGGGGAGGAGGGCGGGGTTCAGGCCGTGGAGGCCTTCCACGATGATGACCGACTCCTCGGACAGTCTCATGCGGTGCCCCACCCACTCCCGCTTGCCTTCCTTGAAGTTGAAGCGGGGGATCTCCACCTCCTCCCCCTCCATGAGGGCGCGGAGGTGGCGGCCGAAGAGGTCGGTGTCGATGGTGTTGATATGCTCCAGATCCACACTGCCGTCGGGAGCCACGGGGATGCGGTCGCGGTCGATGTAGTAGTCGTCCAGGCTCATGAGGACGGGGAGCTTGCCGTGTACCCGCAGCTGGGTGGCCAGGCGGTTGGCCGAGGTGGTCTTGCCCGAGGAGCTGGGGCCCGCCAGCAGCACCGTCCGCGCCCCTCTCTCACAGATCATATCCGCGATCCCGGAGAACCGCTTTTCGTGGAGAGCCTCGTTGACTCGGATCAGCTCCCGCAGGCCCTGGCTTTGGTGGGAGTCGGTGAGCTCGTTGAGGTCGGCCACCGTCTCACAGCGCATGAGCTCGCCCCAACGCTTGCCCTCGGTGTAGACCCGAAAGAGGTTGGGCTGCTCGCAGAACCGGGATACCCGATCGGGGTCGGCGGCATCGGGGTAGACGAAGATGAAACCCTCGGGGGCTGGGAGGATGTCGAAGGAGCGGAGGTAGCCCGTACAGGGAGCCATCTCGCCGTGGTAATACTCCATGAAGTCGCCGTTCTCGTAGACGTCCAGGGTTTCCTTTTGGCGATAGGCAAAGAGCCGTGCCTTGTCAGTCTGCCCCTGGGCGGCATAGTAAGCGATGGCCTCGGCGGTGGGGATGCGGCGGCGGCGCAGGGGGAAGTTTTCGGCCACGATGCGATCCACCTCTCCGCGAAGAGCGGCCACATCGAATCGCTCCACCCCCGTGACACGGATGTACATTCCCGTCCCCAGGGTGCAGGTCATCTTGGCGGTGGCGGCGGGCCAGAGGCGGCGGATGGCCAGAAACAGCACGAACTGGGCGGTGCGGGTGTAGGCATCCCGACCGTCGTGGTCGGTGTAGTACAAAAGATGCACCACCCCGCCCGAGGCGGCCATGGCCTTGCGGATCGACGAGCGGTCGGGGGTGATATCCTTCTGTCGCAGGGGAATATAGTTGAGGGTGAAGATGCGTCCCGCGATGCGGGCGGCGATGGGGTCGGTGGCAAGGCTGCCCGATAGCAGTCCCAGCTCTCCGACGATCTCGTACAGAGACTGCTCGGGCTTGGGGGTGACTTCCAGACTGTCTATATACAGCTTCATAGGCGGTCTCCTTTCTGAAAAACAAAAATGACTACACGGTTAAAAAACCGGTAGTCAACCATTCATGGGTGGTTTGTAGAAACGCTTGCCCTTATGCAAGCCTATACCTCTATGTTATGCGCCGCATATCCTGCGGTATGTACAGTATAGCATATTTTCCTGATTTTGTCAATACCCACATCTGCAAGAGGCCGAGGGGATGTCCCCTCGGCCCCTCTCATGCTTCCCGCATGATATCGAACAGGTGCGCCACGATGTACCGCTGGGCAGACTCGTTGAACAACACGGCGGTGTACTTCCCGTCACGTCCCAGCTTTTGCTCGGTCAGCAGTCCCAGCCTCCGCCCTGCCTCGGTGGGGAGCTTACGAGGATTTTGCGGATCGGCCGTATCGGTGTACAGGTAGCCACCGGCCAGAAGCCAGCGGTTGATGGCCTGCACCGACAGGGATTTCATGAGAGGATCCCCCGTCAGATCGTCCAGCCTACGGGTGATCTCCCGCGCGGGAACAGGGACGGGAGCATAGCGGAAGTCGGCCAGCCTCGCGGGGTGGATGGTGAAGGGGCGCGTCCGCTCCACCTTGCCGATCCCGCCGTTGCGGATCACGGTGTCCAGCAGCTCGGACAGGTACTTCATACACCCCGCCACACGGGGCTGATGCAACAGCTCCCCCGCAGGGATGGGGCTGTCGGTCATGGGGTTGATCCCCTCGGCCAGCTTGTCCACAAAGGCCTTGGTGTAGGCCATCTTTTCCAATTCGGTCACGGTCGTATCCTCCTGACGGATTTTATTTGATTATAACACATACAGCTCCTCCCCGCAAGAGGAAACGCAAAAAAATTTCAGTCTCCTATTGCGAAAATCCCTTCGGTATGGTATAATAAAGCCACCAATCAAACGAAAGCGAGGTTCCCCTATGAATTACCGCATCGAAGCCTCCCATTTGACTCTTGATTACATCCCCGAAGCCTGTGAGCTGACCGTTACCCTCCAAGGCACCGACATTTCTTGGTCTTGGAGCAACAAGCCCTTCCTGGTGCTGAGCGACAAAACGACCCTGATCCTCACCGACGGTGACTGCGAAAGCTCCGTCCACGACACCGGTGTTTCCAAGGGCGTGCGCGCCGTGTACAAGAATCTCCGCGATGCCGAAGGAAAGCTCTACCCCTACGTCGTCTCCACCGAGGTGTCCGTCAACCCCGACACCGGCATGGTCAAGGCCGAGGCGAGAGTCACCGAGGACGGCATGGGGGAGATCGCCGCCCTGGCCTATCCTCCCCGCATGAGCTTCGACGTGGCCGAGGGCGAGGGCTACACCGTCCTGCCCCGTATGCAGGGTGCCATCATCCCCGCGGGACACAAGTACACCTTCCACGACGGTCTCCTCTACGAGCGCGATGCCTACATCCCCGTGTACGGTCAGATCCGCAAGGGGAACGGCGGTTACGCCGCCATCGTGGAGACCCCCTACGATGGCCGTTACAGCGTGGTGGGCGACGAGATCCAGCCCTACTTCATCACCTCCCTGGGCAAGATGAACTACGCCCGCTCCGTCCTGTACTCCTTCTTCCCCGAGGGCGACTTCAACACCATCGCCAAGCTCTACCGCGCCTACATCTCCGAGCGGGGAGAGCTGATCACCCTGAAAGAAAAGATCACCCGCAACCCCAAGGTGGAGTACCTCATCGGCTGTCCCGTGGTACATACCGGCACCGCCGTTCACATCCACCCCGCCTCCCACTTCTACGATCCCGACCACCCCGAGAACAACGACTACAACTGCCCCTTTTCCGAGACCGGCCGTATGCTCACCGAGCTGAAAAAGAAGGGCGTTGAGAAGGCCTACCTGCATCTGGACGGCTGGGGTAAGCAGGGGTATGATAACCTCCATCCCGATCCCTTCCCCGTCCATGAGGGCGCGGGCGGTGCCGCCGGCATGAAGGCCCTGCAGGAGACCTGCACCGAGCTGGGCTTCTACTTCGGCATCCACGATCAGTACCGCGACTACTACTACGATGCTCCCTCCTTCGATCTGGACAACGCCCTGATGTACATCGACGGCGGACATCCCTACCACGATTTCTGGAACGGCGGCCCCCACAGCTTCCTGTGCGCCAAGCTGGCTCTGGACTACGTGCGCCGCAACTACAACGAGTTTGAGCGTCTGGGCATCCAGCTGGACGGCTCTTACCTGGACGTGTTCTCGGTGGTGGAGCTGGACGAGTGCTTCAACCCCAACCACCTCATGACCCGCGAGGAGTGCGCCGAGGCCCGCGTTCGTTGCTTCAGCTTCCTCACCGACAGAGGCATTATCCCCTCCTCCGAGGAGCCCGTAGGCTTCACCATGGGCGCGTTGGCTCTGTGCCACCATGCTCCCTTCTACACCACCGACTGGGGTGATCCCACCGCCGACAACGTGGGCATTCCCATTCCCTTCTTCAGCCTGGTCTACCACGATTGTCTCGTGACCCCTTGGTTCGGTCTTCGCGGCAAGGGCGGCTGGGGCATCGCGGGCACCGACCGCGGCCTCTACTGGGCTTTGCTGACGGGCGGTACCATCTACTATGATATCGACGCCTCCGCCGAGGACGTGGAGTTCGGTAAGATCGCCCTGGAGTTCAACCGCCGCGTGGCTCTCTGCGAGCTGGTCTCCCACGAGTTCATCGACGGCCATCCCCGCCGCCGCCGCTCCACCTTCTCGGACGGCACCGTGACCGAGTGCGACTTCGACGCCGAGACCTTCTCCATCACCTACCCCGACGGCCGTACCGTCACGGGCAACTGACACCCATGAAAGGAAACCATCCATGAGCAAGCTCTTCCCCGTCAAGCTTACCCCCGCCTTCAAGGACTACCTCTGGGGCGGGGAGCGGCTCAAGACCGAATTCAATAAGAACACCGACATGACCCCCCTGGCCGAGAGCTGGGAGCTGTCCGCCCACAAGGACGGGCAGAGCATTGTCACCACGGGTGACTGCGCGGGCATGACCCTCACCGACTATATCGCCGCTCTGGGCAAGGAAGCCCTGGGCACCGCCTGCGAGAAGTACGATTACTTCCCTCTCCTCATCAAGCTCATCGATGCCAAGGGCGACCTGTCGGTGCAGGTTCACCCCTCCGACGAGTACGCCCTGGAGCATGAGGGGGAGTACGGCAAGACCGAGATGTGGTACATCCTGGACTGCGAGGAGGGCGCGGCTCTCTACTACGGCTTCAAGGAGGACACCACCCGCGAGGCCTACGCGTCCGCCATCAAGGAGGGCCGCCTCACCGACATCCTCAACCGCGTGCCCGTCAAGCGGGGCGACGTGTTCTTCATCCCCGCAGGCACCGTCCACGCCATCGGCGCGGGCATCCTCATCTGCGAGATCCAGCAGAACTCCAACACCACCTACCGCGTCTACGATTACAACCGCCGCGACAAGGACGGAAACCTCCGCCCCCTCCACGTGGAGAAGGCGCTGGCCGTGTCGGATCTCCGCAAATCCCCCGCCCTGCCCGAGATCCCCGACGGGGCTGACGTCCTGCTGGCCGAGTGCGGCTACTTCGAGGTGCGCCGTCTGCGCTTTACGGGTGAGGGTTCCGTCCCCGCCACGGCCGAGAGCTTCACCGCCCTGACCGTCACCGAGGGAGAAGGGACTCTGTCCGACGGGGAGAGCGTCCTGTCCTTCCGCAAGGGCGATACCCTGTTCATCCCCGCCCAGGAAACGTCCTTTGCGGTCACGGGGGCCTGCGAGATGATCCTGTCCCGCGCAAGATAAGCAACCGCATCATTTGGAAAGCATCGGCAAGATACAAGATACGCGCCGAGCAAGCTCGGCAGATACAAGATACAAGATAAAAACGCCTCCCGTCGCTATCTTGTATCTTGTATCTCTGTATCTTACCGACCCACATCAAAGGAGAACAAATCATGTATTATATCGGTATCGACCTCGGCGGCACCAACATCGCCGTGGGTCTCGTAGACGAGAATGCCAACATCCTGCATAGCGACAGCGTCCCCACCCTCAAGGAGCGGCACTGGAGCGAGATCATCAAGGATATGGCCACCCTGTCCGAAAAGGTGGTGGCCGACGCGGGGCACACCATGGACGAAGTGGCCGCCGTGGGCATCGGGTGTCCCGGCACCATCGACAAGGCAAACGGGGTGGTGGTCTACTCCAACAACATCGTCATGGATCACGTCCCTATGGCCGCCGAGTTCCGCAAGCACATCGACCTGCCCGTATTCCTGGAGAACGATGCCAACGCCGCCGCTCTGGGTGAGTACGCCGTCTATGGCGAGGGCTCCGACAGCTTCGTGTTCATGACCCTGGGTACGGGCGTGGGAGGCGGTATCATCCTGAACGGCAAGGTCTGGTCGGGCTTCAACGGCGCGGGGGCCGAGATCGGCCACCAGACCCTGGTCTTCGGCGGTGAGCCCTGCACCTGCGGGCGTAAGGGCTGTCTGGAGGCCTACGCGTCCGTCACCGCTCTGATCAACCAGACCAAGGCCGCCATGGAGGCGCACCCCGAGTCCGCGATGAATACCTACGCCGCCGAGCAGGGCAAGGTCAACGGCCGCACCTCCTTCGAGTGCGCCAAGGCAGGCGACCCCGCCGCCATGGCCGTCCGCGACCGCTACATTGAGTACGTGGCCGAGGGCATCTGTTCCATCGTCAACATCCTCCAGCCCGAGATCCTCTCCATCGGCGGCGGCATCAGCCGCGAGGGAGACACCCTGCTCACGCCCATCAAGGCCTATTTCGCCCACAACGACTACAACAAGCACATGGCCAAAACGGATATCCGCATCGCCAAGCTGTTCGGAGACGCGGGGATCGTGGGGGCGGCTAAGACTGCGGAGGCGGGGCTTGGGAAGTGATCTCCCATTCCCTTAATAGAAAGAAAAGAACGCTACGTTTTTTGACGTGGCGTTCTTTTTTCGTATGGGTCGGTACCTTACTCCCCACCCATAACCTCCACCGCCATCCGCCCGAACACCCGTCCCAGCTCCAGCTCGCAGACCGAGTCGTAATGCCCCCAGTCGGGGTCGCCATCGGGCTCCTTGTGGATGGTGAAGCCCAGGTCGATGGTGGAGAAGTAGTGGTTCAGGGGGGAGAGGGCCGAGAATCTCTCCTTGGCCTCGTTGATGGCGGGGTAGGCGGGCTCGCAGTAGGGGCTGTTGGAGATGCCCGCATCCACGAAGTGGATGCCCCCCTCGGCGGCGTAGTCCGCAAGATCCTCACGGAGGTAGGAGGCGAAGGCCACCTGGTTGTCGTAGTAGTGGGAGGCCTTGAAATCGGTGGTGTCCGACTCCCCCTGCATCCAACAGATGACCCCCACCCGGGGATCCACGCCGCGGGCACGGAGGTTGTCTAGATGGGCCTTTAGGAAGGCCATGCAGGCCTCGTAGATTGACCCCCGCTGACCCGCGCAGAGCCAATGGTGGTGGAGGGAGTAGCCCGACATGGTGTATTTGAGGATGTAGACCGTCTCGTTGGGGTAGGCCTCGGACAATACCTCCGCCATGCCCACCTCGGGGCCGAAGAAGCCCGTGGTCTCGCCGCAGGTCATGTCCACTGGGACGAATTCGCCTTTCGAGGTGGCGTTGTGGTCGTCCAGGCAGTAGTTGACGCGCACCGACTCAAAGCCCGCCTCGTAGACGGCGTAGGCCTCCTCGCCGATGTTATCCTTGAGGTAGGCGTTGATGGAGCTGCCCGTGGCGTTGCTCTGACCCAGGAGGAGGATGATCTTGACGTGCTTGCCCTCCTCGGCGGGAAGACCCTCGGGCGGGTCGGCGGGGACGGGGTAGTCGGTGTTCATGTTGAGCCAGTAGGTCTCGTTTGGGTCGGGGGTGTCGGTCTCGGGGGCGGGGACGGGGGCGCAGGCAATAAGAAGGCAACCTACGAAAAGAACAAGAAACAGAATTGTGAAGGATAATCGAATCGAATGGAACATGAGCGGCTCCTTGCCATATGTATTCTTTTTTACTATGTCAATTGTAGTCACAAGTAAAACTCTACGAACGATTTTGGACATTCGCTCGGTTATGATACTTACTCCTCAAAAATATAGTCCAAAATAACTCTAACAATTTCTTCACTAGGATTATTCTTCATTCCGCGAATACGCAATCCGTAGAATCCTTTGATGCTCCCACGAGTCACAGGGGTGACCTCCACGTCGATCACTCTTCGTAATTCTTGATAATTCTTCAAGTGAACGAAACTCTTTCGCTTATCAAAGATTACGCTCCACATTTTGGACATGTCGTCATATCCGATCCACTTGTTCGAACTGTCAAGCCGAACGACACGTATGTATTCGTTTTGGTAATGCATAGGCGCACCCATTACAAACGAACGATTTGTGTCTCCAGAATTGTACAGGTCAAGCATGTTCTTAATTTCATTTGCATTCATGTTTTGACTCCTTTGTATGTGTATTTTTGATAAACATTATTTGATCAACATATCGTCGATTTCTTGCATTCTTTCCATGTCTAGGTAAAACCCTTTTCCGGAGACCTTAATAATGGGATACCCATATGTTTGTAGGTAGACAATATTTCTCCCTATGGTTTTTCTATCGCACGGCACATGAATATCGTTCAGGTAATTGCATATCGCGCTCTGACTTACTGGAAATTCTTTTGACGAATAAGCCTTAAGCACATTTAGCACATAAAGTATGATCGCTTTGTTTGCTATCTTTTTCTTCATGTTATCCTCCCCTGCATGCCTCTATATTTATTATACCATATAAGCATGGTCAAAACTCGCCCATGTATGGATTGCAACACAAGATTTACACTTTGTTAACAAAGAAAGGAGATGAACAATACCATCTCCTTTTGAATCACAATACTTCTTGAAAGGATCACTCCACCTCACTCACCAGCTCGTCCATCCCCTTCCGCTTCTTCTCGCGGAGCTTGTCCCCCTCCTTGGGGTAGCCGAGGGTAATGACCATCTTCACGTCCCCGTCCAGGTGGCAGATCTCCCGGATCTTATCGCTGTCCAGCCAGCCCAGGATGCAGGTGCCCAGTCCCTGCTCGGTGGCGGCGAGGGTGATGTGGGCGGCGAGGATGCCCATGTCGATGGAGCGGTAGTCGATGCCCTTGGCCTTGGCACCCAGGGCGGCGGTGGCGACGTAGGGCTTTTCGGAGATGACCAGCAGGATGGGGGCATCCGAGGCGAACTTATTCATGCCCATGCCCTGCACTGCCTTGGCCACCTTAGCAGCGGCCTCCCCACGGCAGACGGTGACGTGGTAGGGCTGACCGTTGCAGGCCGAGGGGGAGAAGCGGGCGATCTCCAGGATGGCGGTGAGCTTCTCATCCTCCACGGGGCGGGCGGGGTCGTAGGCGCGGGTGGACTGGCGGGTGGCGGCTAAGGTGGTGAAGTCCATTTTGGGTCTCCTTTTTGTGAGATATGGTTGGGGGGATTTCAAATTTGGGTTTGTCGGGGCGATAAACCCAATAATGAATAATGAATGATGAATAATGAATAATTGTGGACGGAAACCTTCGGTTTCCCGCATTTTATATCAAATCAATGGAGAAATCCGTAGGATTTCAACCGAAATTATTCATTATTCATTAGCCGCTTGCGGCGACTTCATTATTCATTAGCAGTTTATCGGA
>JBGVRH010000080.1:0-28777 GCA_045128275.1 Eubacteriales bacterium
CGTCTACGGGGAGGTGGTTCCCTTCCACCTTGCGGACTACGCCGTCCTGACGGCAAATGCCGAAGGGAACACCGCATACGGTCAGCTCTTCATTGATCGCGGGATGCTTGAATACTTGGAACATGATATTTCCTCCTTACGGTAACGTGTTGGGGTCTATCTCCAGCCATGCCCATTTTGCGTCACCGCAGAGCTCTGTCCGGAGAGTACAGGGGGTATGATTGAGGGTCACGGTGACGGTCTCGCAGTCGGGGGAGAAGGGGCCGAAGCGGACGCGGAGGGTCTTTGCGGGGATCTCACCATGCAGGGAAAGGGTCATGGACTGGGTATCATCCGTGGGGTAGGCGGTCTCCATATCCACGGTGGCTTTTGTATTGACGAGAGGATAGTCCTTGACCGACACCCTCCACCCCTTGGGGAGACGGGGCAGGAGCTTGACGGTATCCCCCCATACGGGGGATATGCCGATGACGATATGGAAGCACTTCATGGCCTCGGCCAGTTGGACGAGGTTGCCCAGATCACCCTGGCGGCGAAAGATGCCCTTTTCGGCGTCGATGGCCATGCCCTCGGGGACCAGGTAGGGCTCGGGGAGGCGGGGGGCATAGCAGATGCGGCAGAGGGACTCCACCAAAGCACCCGCGTCGCGGGTCTGATCCAGCAGCAGGGCGTTCTGGGTGATCATGGAGTGATCGTAGCCGATGCCGCCGCGGACACCGTACATACCGAAGTCCACGGTCTTACGCAGATCGGCGGGATAGACGGCCATGGAGCGGCTGACCCAATCGGCGGGCATATCGGCGGTGTCGTAGCCGTAGGTATCCGCCAGCATGGTCACCACGGGATCGTGGGAAAAGCCGCATTTCTCCAGCCGCCAGCCGTCGTTCTTGGTCAGTCCCTTATCGATACCGCCTTGCAGACGGTTTGCATAGGTCTGCCAGAGAGCGGCCTCCTCGGCATATCCCGCGGCGGCGGCCATTGCGATGTAGCCCAAAAGGCCAAGGTAGCAGGGGATATTGGCGTACAGGGTGTAATCGTTCATGGCGGCCTCGGTCTCGCCGTAAAGGAGATCATCCTTCACGAAGGACAGCTCGGGATGGTCGAAGCACCATAGGATCCACGCGGCGCACTCGCGGATATAGTCCCAATGCTCAAGAACGTAGGCGGGGGCCCCCCCAGCGGCGACCCACGCGGCGAAGGTACCCATCATCATGAGGCCGTGGCCGTCGGTCTCCTGATTGCCGAGGTTGCCGCACTCCTCCCCGAAGCGCTCGGGGGTGTACTGGGTGGGCCAGCCGTGGTGGATGAGGAGCTGGGAGTAGATGTAGGGCTTATTGCACATGACGCTGAAATGCCCGGGGACAGGGATACTGCCCAGGGTCACGCCGTCACGGGGGTAGGCCATCATGAACTCGCTTCCGAGGCGGCAGGAGTCCAGGGCCTTGCCGTTCTCACCGAACAGGTTCAGGGTCAGAATGGCGCGGGCGCAGTCACGGGCGTAGTAGGCGTCGTAGTAGGAGTTGGCGTTCAGGACGTAAGGGCCGAAGCCGTCATACCGCCACGAGGGAGCATTGTGGTAGGAGGTATGGATAAAGCCGTCGGGATCGGTGCGCTCACAGAGGTTTTTCATGTTGTGATACACCGCGCCCGTGGCGATCTCGGCGAGGGGTGTGCCCGAGAAGCTCACTCGGTAGGGGTGGTAGTCGTCGGGAATTTCAAAGGTGGGGGCCTGCTCAAAGTCCTCGTCAAAGGTATGAAGGGCGTGGCAGACGGCATCCAGCTTCTCTCGGACACGCGCCAAGGGCAGGGCAGAGGGCTCCACCGTATGGGAGGCGAAGAAGGCGGGGGCATCCTCACCGAGATCGGGAAGGGTCTCCTCGTCGGTGACGTAGGCCTCGGTGAATACGGGTGTGCCCTTTTTAAGGGGCTGATCCTCGGTGGTGCCCCACGGGACGGTATAGACCGACAGAACGGGGCGGGCGGGATTCTTTTCGGGGTTGCCCACCACCTCCACGGAGGTCACGGGCAGATCCCGCAGAGCCACGCGGAGAAGCCACCTCTCCCGTCTGTCCCACGCGCCGTAGAGGGACAGGGTCTCCATAAGGCGGGCGGCGAGGGCATCATCCTTCCCTTCCCCCATAAAGGGGGCGGGGGTCTCCATCCAGGTGGAGTGGAGCCAGAGGGTATAGCCCAGGATAAGGGGAACGGCATCGGCAGAGCCGTCAGCGTAGGTGATGACCAGATCCCCGAGGCGATCCCCGATGAAGCGGATATCCGAGGGATCCGAGGTGCCCCAGGCGGGACAGCCCGTGTCGGTGGAGTGGTAGCCGCCAACGGCGTAGAGATACTTACCCTTGATACCGATTTCGTCACGGTAGGGCAGAGAGACAGAGGGATTCAGCATGGTTTTACCTCCTTTGCGGGCAGAAATCTTTTACTGAGGAACGCCGTCGTAGACAGGGAAATGCTTGAGCAGCACCAGCGGCTCGCAGGAACTATTGTTGGTGATGGTGACACCCTTGGCAGCGGCGTGGGACGAAGGTGGGAAGGATGTTCAGAATGCCGTTGTTCTTTTCAAAGTATTCACGGATCAGAGTCTGTTCCATGGGGAGTTCCTTTCTTTCTGCGTTTTTCGATTGAAGGCAGGGAATCGATTCCTACCCGTTTCCGCGCAAAGCTCCGGGCAATCCTCACGTAGGTCATGCCTGCTTACTTTTTCTGCCACGGTCTTTGTTGATTCCGATACATATCCGACGTTATTTTTAAAATTATTGGGGCTTTGGTCTACATATATTATAAAGATTATTCGCCGTAAGAAGAAGAGAAAATATAGTCATTCGCATGGACAAAACGGACATTTTTCGAGAAAACGCAAGAAATCGTATTGCATTTTCGATCCACTTATGCCTATTACGATCCGAATCAAACCATCCCCCACATCCACATGAACCCCGACTATTTCCGTAAGCTCTTCAAAAAAGAAATGGGGGTCTCCCCCCTGAAATATCTCACGCAGATCCGTATCTCCCACGCGAAGCGTCTCCTGCGTCTGAAGCAACGGTCGGACATGTCCATCCAGGAGATCGCGTGGCTTTCGGGCTTCCAAGACAGCTTGTATTTTTCCCGCGTGTTTAAAAAAGGCCACCGGCGTTGCACCGCAGGATTGGCAATGAATCCCATTCGATGCAGAGAAATCTGCCGGACAGATCGGCACTTTTCCGTTATAGATCTGCAATGCCTTTTCCCTTGACTGCTTCGTTTTTCCTGATGGCGGGAAGATGTAAAGAGCGAACAGAGGCAAGGAACTGAGTTATGTGAGCATGGGAAAGGTTTCCCGTCTATTTGGTTTCAAGTTGGCTCACAAAAGAAGCCTGACCCGAAATTTCGGGTCAGGCTTCTTTGGATTATGCGGTTCGGCATGAGAGGCTGGCTTCCGCAACCAAGCTACGCGCTTTTTTACGAATTCCAAACCAATCCTCCGCCGTCAGTCCTCATTCGCTCCAAAGAAGATCATACATGCCCCCTCGCCCTTGAAGTCGATCTCGATGCGCGAGGTGCCGTCGGGCAGGTGGGTCACGGTAGCGGGGACAGAGCTCCACACGTCCTCTACGGTCTTCTTCTCGGTGATATAGCGGAAGGTGTGGCGCACCGTGGCGAAGACGCAGACCACGCCCTTGCCCGTGTGGGAGTCGATCTTCTCGTAGCACTCAAAGCCCGAGCCCGTCATGCCGCTCTTGATGGCGGCCTCGGCGGTGATATCGTTTCTGACCTGCTTGTAGCGGGACAGGATCTCGTTAAAGCGGGCGCGGCCCTCGGGGGAGACGGCGGGCAGGTCGCCCCAGATACCGTTCTGACCCAGGATGAGGGAGGCCAGGTTGATGTCCTGGGAGTGGATGGGATCGTCGGGGAGGTAGTGGGTGAGGAAGAGCACCGAGGGGATCCACTTGTCAAAGGTCAGAGGAGTACGGGCGAACCAGGTACGGGGGGCACCGGGATGGACGAAGATATTGCACCAGAAGGTATTGGGGTCGATGGGGATGCCGTAGCTCTGGTAGTAGGGGCCGTTGTTGATGAGGAAGTACTTGCCCACCGACAGGAATCCCAGACCCACGCTGCGGTAGCCCTCGGTGATGTCGAAGTCCACGATGACGTCGGGGCAGGCGGCACAGATCCTGTCCACGATCTTCTCCATGTAGATCCCCACGCGGAAGGCGTAGGCATCGGCCCGCTCCTCGGGGGTGTTCTCGGGGGTGCCGTGGTGGTGGTGCGGGGAGTTACAGCCGTACTGGCCCACCGCGTCCCACTTGAGGTAGGACACGCCCAGCTCACGGGAAAGACGGATGAGGGTATCCGCCAGCTCCTCCCAGTAGTCGCTGACAAGACACATATCATAGCTTTCCTCGGTCTCCCAGACGGGGTGGGGATCGCAGGTCTTGCCGTTCCACTCGATCTTGCAATCGGGGCGGTTGGCCAGAGCACGGCTTGTAACGGCGGCATGGGGCGGGCCGATCCACAGACCCAGCTTCATGCCGTAGCCGTCCAGCCGCGCCTTGACGGTCTTCATGCCGTCGGGGAAGCGGGAGAGGTTGACCAGCCAATCACCGCACTTCTGATACCAGCCCGTGTCGATGACGAAGACCTCAATGCCCATCTCGTGGGCGGCGTCGATCTCGGCAAGCATCCGCTCCTCATTCATGTCCATGAGGTAGCCCCGCTTGTTCCAGAAGCGATTGCGCTCCTGGAAGCACCAGCTGTTGTAGAAGATATAGGGCTTGCGGCTCTCCAGGTTGAGGGTGGCGTACTTGAGCTGGTACTCGCGGAAGGCGGCGGCCAGGGCATCGGTATCCCCCTGTACCATACCGAAGTCCAGCCAGACCGTCTCAAAGCCCCGCCCGTCCAGGCGGGTGCCCCCCAGGTAGTTGCCCTTCTTGGCCGAGAGGGTGACCGCTCTGTCGGGGGTGAAGCGGAACTCCATGAAGGCGTCGGGGTACTGGGAGCCGTGCTCGTAGGCCAGCAGGTAGCTGTCGCGGCCGTCGGTGCCTGCCAGGAGGGGGCCCATGGCGGTGAAGCCGTGGGTGAAGGCGGTATCCCTCAGGGGCACCTCGTTCATGCAGAAGCTGTGGAGCATCTCGTTGAACTCGGAGAAGCGCACCTCGGTGAGGCGGTCGCCCGCAGGGATGCCGAGGGTACAGTAGTCCAGCCGCTCCCCTGCCGTCTTGGTCAGCTTGTGGGTGCCGTCGCCAAGGAGGATATACTTGATCTTGATGACGGGGGAGGCATCGGCCGCGCGGAGGAGGAGACGGAGGGTCAAGGCGGGGATATCCTGATAGGTCAGGTCGAAGGCGTATTCGGTGACGGCATGGTTGAGGGGCTTCTCATAGACCTTCTCCGCCGAAGAGAAAACGGGGCGCAGGGGTGCGCCGTCCACCTCGAAGGTGGGGCCTATGATGCCGCGGGAGGCGGTGGGGGTCGCGTAGGTCAAAAGGGAGGGCTCACCGCCGACGGTGAGGATGTAGCGGGAGGTATGGATGTACTGTTTCATGACTCGTTCCTTTCGTTTTTTTGATCTGACAATCCGGGCGTCCGTCCCCCTATCACGCGCTTCCATGGCAAGCGTCCACCGTGAGAAAGCAGGGATTCCCCTTCGGATTTTGGGAAGATCGGATGGCGCGGGCCGCCTCAGCGGCCAAGAAACCATTTCCGCGGCTATAACGGTTATCGCGGCAGCTTCCCCAGCTCCTCCCGCAAAAATTCCCGACCGTAGAGCCTGCGGGCTTGGGTCAGCTCCCCCGCGATGCGGCGGCGGCAGCCTCGGGCCTCGGGTTGGGCAAAGATGAGGGGGATATTGTGAAAGGCGTCCGCTACCATCCCCACGTTCTCGAAGTCTTCCGCCTTCAGACGGCTGAAGATGGCCTCAAAGGCGGCGCGGAGCATGGGGTAGACGGGGTGATCGGGCTTGAAGATCCTCCCGGGATAGGCGTACACGTTGTCGGTATCCAGCCAGTACCAGCGTTCCCGATCCAATTCGGAGGCGGGGCGAAGGGCGCGGCGGATGATGTTGCCGCCGATCATGGGATCAAAGTCCCATTTGGCGAAGAGATCCAGCAGACGGACGGTGACGGCATAGCTCTCCTTGCTATCGGGGGCATTCCGAATATGGACAAAGACCGTATGCAGATCGTAGAGATCATGTGAAGTCAACAGCATGACGGGCCTCCTTTCAACAGATCTTGTCATCCCCATTGTATCACGAAATTATGTCCTCCGTGTGACCAAGATCCTTCCGTCGGGCAATTTGCCGCCCGAGGCCGTTTTCGCGGAAAAGCACTTGACAAGAAAGGAGATCTGTGTTATAATGCTACCTTGTACGCTTACCGTACCACCATTCCATTTGCGGAGGTCCTCATGACGCTCTTCGAGTTATTCATACTAGCCGTGGGTCTGTCCATGGACGCCATGGCGGTGGCGATCTGCAAGGGCCTTTCGGTTCCCAAGCTGAAGGCCAAGCACGCCATCATCACGGGTCTGTATTTCGGCGGCTTCCAGGCGGGGATGCCCCTCATCGGGTATTTTCTCGGCCGCCAGTTCAGCGAGTACATCGTAGCCTTTGACCATTGGATCGCCTTTGTCCTCCTGGGGCTGATCGGTGCCAACATGATCAAGGAATCCTTCGGGGACGCCGAGGCGTGCGACTGCTCCTTCTGCCCCAAGGCTATGCTCCCCATGGCAGTAGCCACCAGCATCGACGCCCTGGCCGTGGGCGTGACCTTCGCCTTCCTGAACGTCAGCATCGTCCCCGCCGTGTCCTTCATCGGAGTCATCACCTTCGCCCTGTCGGCGGTGGGTGTGTACATCGGCCACCTCTTCGGGGCTAAGTTCAAGTCCAAGGCCGAGCTGGTGGGCGGCATCGTCCTGATCCTCATGGGGTGCAAGATCCTTCTGGAACATCTGGGGGTGCTGGAGTGGTTATTTCACTGAAAACTTATTATCTCTAACGGAATTTTTCTTTAAAGGGCTTGATTATTTTCTGCCGTTATGTTATAATACTACTGTAAAATTCGATATATTTTGATTTTTTTCGCTTGATTGATATGCTAGAATATCAAGTAACCGAATGATTAAGTAAGGAGATCAAAATATGTCACCCAAAAAATGTGTATTCCATATGGGAAAGGAGAAAACAATGGCTATTTTAACATCTAAGTGTGACCGTGGCTTTCGAATTGCCAACAACAAAATTACAGATTTTACCAGTCAGAAAAATAACGCTAAGCTTAAAAAGAAAAATGAAATTACCATTGCCAAAATTTCCAGCAAAATTACTGTAAAAGATGGGACGAATAAGCAGTCATGATCAGACACGAATACGGTATGGACTATAGTATCTCGTTTCACAGAATATCTGTTGCTGATTCAGATTTGCTCAAGGATTTTCACTGCGGAAACCCAGCTATTGAACAGTTCATACATGAAGAAAGTCTATTCACCGGTAAAGATGTAACATATTTATTCATCGACACAGAAAATCAAAGCATTATTGGTTTTTGCTCCATATGTTGTAGCGGTATTTCTTGTGTTGAAGAGGATACCGAGGAAAAGCTATTCACAACAATTATTCCTGCTATAGAAATTGATTACTTTGCAATAGATGAAGAATACCGCAGTCTACGCCTCGACAAGGACTCCAATCGTTATGAAACCTTGAGTCAATCACTGTTCCTGTTCATGATTCATAAAATTGAAGAAATAACACATACCGTGGTTGGTGCGACTCACATATGCTTGTATGCTGTACCCCAAGCAGTCAGTTTCTATAAACGTTGCGGCTTTTGCGAATTTTCACCCTATATGAATCGCGACGAGCTTCCATTTTTGGATGGATGTATCCCTATGTTTTATACGATTTAAGACTTTTCCATTTTTCTGTTTCCAAAGCATTTTCTCTATACATAGCATATTGACAAGTCACATCATCTATGTTATACTAAAGGCGGTATCTCTGCGGTACCGCCTATTTTCGTAAAGGAGATCCCCCCATGAAGACCACGAAACGCTTACTGGCCCTTCTGCTGGCCATGACCATGCTCCTGCCTCTGGCCGCCTGCGGAGCGAACACCGAGGATCCCACCGTCTCCGACGGACAGACCACCGAGGCTGTCACCGAGGGCGAGACCGACTTCTTCCCCGACATAGCCCAGACCGACTACCAGGGCGAGACCTTCCAGATGATCGGCTTCAACGTCCCCGGCACCTGGTACTACGCTGAGGAAATGAGCAACGAGCAGGGCAGCGTCCACGTCCTCAACAACACCATATACGAAATGAACACCCTTGTGGAGGACTATCTGGGCATTGAGATCGCCTACGAGAAGGTCGCAACCGTCGTTACGGGCGGCGAGGCATTCGATGCGGTACGCCCCACCGTCATGGCGGGCGATGACGTCTACCAGCTCTGCATCCTCCATCCCTACTACAGCTACGTCAATTTCATCACCCAGAACTACGCGCTGGATTTCAACACCCTCCCCGATTTTAACCCCGAGCAGCCCTACTGGAACGCCGAGGTCATGGATCGACTCTCCATCAACGGCCACCGCTTCATCGGTCTGGGCGACTTCTGCGAGTACGCCATCAACATGATCTACTGCAACAAGGATAAGCTCACCGAGGCGGGCCGTACTGTCCCCTATGAGTCTGTCCGCAACGGCACCTGGACTCTGGACGAGTTCTTCGCCCTGACCTCGGGCCTCTATGCCGATGACGGTGACGGCCGCCGCAACAACAAGGATACCTACGGCTTTGCCGCCATGTGGGATGCCAACGGCTCGGCCTTCATGCAGGGCTGTGATATCTACGTGGCCACCCGCAACGAGGAGGAGCAGTTTGAGCTGTCCCTCTACGGCGAGCGGTTGGAGACCATGTACGCCAAGCTTTACGATTGGTCCAAGGACGAAAGCACCTACATCTGGAGCTTCGGCAACCGCACCAACGAATCCATCAAGATGGATTTCCTGGACGGAAACGCCTACTTTACCCACGATAAGCTGGGCACCCTGTTCCTGGAGTCCGAATTCGCCCTGGGTATGCTTCCCATGCCCAAGTACGATACCCAGCAGGCCGAGTACCGCCACGTCAACTGGGGTAACAACATCGTCATCCCCAGCACCGTCAAGAACAAGGATATGGTGGGTCAGGCATTGGAGATCATGAGCTACTACTCCAAGACCATGGTTCGCCAGAAATACTACGATGAGGTACTGCAGCTTCGCGTATCCGAGGCTCCCGATGACCGCGATATGGTGGAGCTGATCTACAGCACCGTGGTCTTCGATCCCGGCATCGCCTTCTGCGACGGCAACAACGAGCTGTGGAATCTGGTCTACCTTCCCTGCTTCGCCATCATCAACAACAACAAGAGCATTTCCGCCTATTACAAGAGCAATTCCCGCAGTGCCCAGCGCTGGCTGGATAATCTTTTCACCAAGGTCGAATGACCTACTCTCCATACAAATAAAAAGACCGTTGCCGATGGCTCTCGCTGTCGGCAACGGTCTTTTTGGGAAGGAAAAAAGGAAGTAGGGGGGCTTCCTCCGACGCATCAGCGGCCGTTCTTGCGGTTGATGTCGTCAACGAAATTGATGGCATCCATGTCGTTCTTGGCAGGGACGCGGAGCAGCTCGCCCTCATTCCCCATCAGCACCAGCTCGCACCACTTGACGGTCATGGTCTTGCCCGTGTTGGTGAGGGTGACGGGGGTCTCGTACTGCTCGAGGGTGGCCGAGGTGATGCCCGAGATGGCGATATGCTCGGAGAAGTCGGTGACACCCGACTCGGCGGTGCCGTCCAGCTCGGTGAGGATCAGGGAGCGGCCCACGATCATGACGGTCTCCTTGGTGAGGAAGATGTGGGTGCGGGTAAAGCGGTCGGAGACGGGGGTACTGTTCTTGCCCTTCTTGAAATACTTGGCCTTCTCACCGAAGTCGTAGGCCGAGATCTCAAAGGGGGCGGGCTGCTTGAGGACGATGCGCTCATAGCCCGTCATTTCAGTGACGGAGCGGTCGTAATCCAGCAGGGCGTGATCCATCAGCTCGGCCACATCGTTGTCGGATACGTAGCGGGCACCGCCCACGATGAACATGACCAGTCCGCCAACCGAGGCGAGGCCGCCCAGGATGTAGAAAATGTAGCTGTAGGTAAAATAGACCACCACAAGGCCAAGGGGGAGGAGCACGGCGCCGATGGGACGGAGAATGTCCTTTTGGCGGAAGTAGACGGTACCGTCTTGGAGTTTCTTTTTCATGTACAGATTCCTTTCATGGGTATGTGATTTGCTTTGCTCACAGTATAGCACAGCCGAGGCCATATGTCAAGAAACTATTGGTTGTAGATCACTCAACAGTCGGGTGAGATTTGCCTCTATTCATATAGTGTCCGTCGGGGGAGGTTTGGTTTGGTCTTTTTTGCAAAAAAGCCAAAATAATTTTCCGCCGTTCAACCGACCGACACACCTTGACAGGATCCGCAGAATCATATATAATATAAGTATCGCATACGGTAGTGAGGGAGGTGATCCTGTGTCATACGTTCTGTTCTTTCTGGGGGCGCTTTGGTATACCCTGGGGGCTCTGGTGATCTGCGGTTTGGCGGTGTCCTTGTGCCGCAGGCTGTTCGTGTCCATGATGGGCGGCGGCTTCGGGCGAGGAGTGGTGCTGGCCACCTCGATCATCGGTACTCCCATCCATGAGCTGGGCCACGCCGTCATGTGTGTCCTGTTCGGTCACAGGATCACCGCCATGTCCCTGTGGCAGCCCTTCTCAAACGACGGAAACCTGGGCTACGTCACCCACGCCTACCGCCGCAAGAATCTCTACCACATTCTGGGCAATCTCTTCATCGGTGTCGGCCCCATCTTCAGCGGGCTTGGGGTGCTGACCCTGGCTCTGCTTGTGGGCTTCCCCGCCGCCTTTCGGGATTACACCGCCACCGCCGCCGCCATGGCGGGGCAGGGAGAAGGCGGGCTGCCCCTGTTTCTGGAGGGACTGAAAATGCTCCCCCGCGTCTGGGGCGAGCTGACCGACACGGGACGGACGGTTCCCCTTTGGGTACAGATCGTAGCCTTGGTGATGATCCTGTCCGTATCCCAGCACATCAGCCTGTCCCCCGCCGATATCAAGGGCGCGGCCACGGCACTTCCCCTGTACGGTGTCCTGCTTCTGCTCCTGACCCTGGTCTGCGGGCTTTTGGGGCAAGGAGCCATGGACAAGGTCACCGCCGCGCTGAGCCTGTTTTCGGCTTACATGACCGCCCTGTTCGTGGTGGTCCTGGTCTCCTCTCTCCTCCAGCTCCTCATCGCCCTGCCCGTATGGCTTCTGCGGATGCTGTTCAGACGGTGACTCTACATCAAAATCACGGAGGTCTTTCATGGCAACCAAACGCATCACCAAAAAGCAAGCCGCCGAGATAGCCCGCATGGCCGAGATCGTGGAGCGGCTGAAGGGGGTCTACCCCGAATCGGTCTGCGCCCTGGAATGGGGCGGTCAGCACGGCGGGGAGCTGGAATTTCTACTGAAAGAGAGCTGGAAGCTCCTGGTCATGGGGCGGCTCTCGGCCCAATGCACCGACGCGCGGGTGAACATCGTCTGCAAGGATCTGTTCGAGAAATTTCCCACCGTACAGGACATGGCGGAGGGGGATATCCAGGAGATCGAGGCCATCGTCCGCCCCTGCGGTCTGTACCACACCAAGGCGCAGAACATCAAGGACGCCTGCCGCATCCTGGTGGAGGACTATGGCGGCATCGTCCCCGACGATATGGACGCCCTTTTGGCTCTGCCCGGGGTGGGACGCAAGATCGCCAATCTGCTCCTGGGGGATATCTACAAAAAGGGCGGTGTAGTCACCGACACCCACTGCATCCGCATTTGCGGGCGGCTGGGCTTCTACGATGAGAGCATCAAGGAGCCGCTGAAGGTGGAGCGCATCCTGACCCCCCTGATCGCCCCCGAGGAGCAGAGTGACTTCTGCCATCGGATCGTGCAGTTCGGACGGGATACCTGTTCGGCAAGGGCACCGGCTTGTGAGGGGTGTCCTTTGGGGGATCTGTGTCGGCATAACGGGAAAAAGAATTGATGGATATGGGAAAACGCCACCCTTTCGGGTGGCGTTTCCTTCGTTCATATCCGGGTCGGATCCGTGTTCAGATCTGCGGTCATATTTGCGGTCAAATCTGTTTATGCACACTCTTATACTCGTCGTAATACCGATAGTAAGGGCATCTCCCCGTTTGCCCCGAGATGAAGGAGATCATCTCGTCCTCGTCCAGATTCACCTGGCAGACGTAGGCATCCAGATCCTCATCGTAGTCGTAGAATTCGCACTCCTCGCAGCGGCCTGCGGTGGGCTTTTTGGGCTCCTTTGGGGGCTTTTTCTTTTGTGTATCTTCCATGTGGGGTCACTTCCCTTCTGTTTTCTGCTATCAGTATACCCCATTTCGCGGGATTTGTCAAGAGGGCGGCACCAAGTTGCGCGTCCCCGCATAGGATGGATAGAAACGAACCCATGGGAGGTACTTATGGAACGAGATACGAATCGGATACAGACACCCACCCCTGCACCGTCGGTTGACCGCCCCTCGGGGGAGATGACGGGGCAGGGCAAGCTGGTCTTCCAGATCACCACGGCGGGGGGCGCGATTCCCCTGGAGGGGGCGGAGATCACTCTGCGGAACAGCCGCTCGGTCTCGGACGGGAACGGCGGGGAGGTTATCGCGGTGCTGTACAGCGACAGCAACGGAAAGAGCGAGGTGCTGCCCCTTCCCGCCCCCGCCAGGATGCTCTCCCTGGAGCCCGCCCGTGACGGTGCCCCCGTCCCCTACGCCCTCTACAACGCCGACGTGAAGCTCCGAGGTTTTTACGGTCAATCCTACATCCGCATCCCCATATTCGACGGCATCACCTCCATCCAGCGAGCTAGTCTGATCCCCCTGCCCGAGAACGGCCTTGAGGGGGGGACGAGGCCCGACGGGGAGAAGTTCTACGAGGGCGAGAGCCCGGATTTGTAGGCGGTCCTTACTTGTAAATTGCAGTTTAGCGGTCTTTCATAGATCTGTCATCCTGAGCGGAGCGAAGCGGAGTCGAAGGATCCCTTGTCCTGTTTTGCCAACTCTGTCAGGCGTTTTTGAGATCCTTCGACTCCGCCGCGTTGCGGCTCCGCTCAGGATGACCGCTAAAAAAACTCACCGATAAACCCAAATTTGAATTTTCCATCCCCACAGAAAGGAGCCACACCCATGGCCACAGGTCTGCCCATCATTCCCGAATCCATCACCGTCCACCTGGGCTCGCCCGACCAGCCCGCCCCCAACGTGACGGTCCCCTTCCTGGACTACGTCATGAACGTCGCCTCCAGCGAGATCTATCCCACCTGGCCCGAAGAGGCCATCCGCGCCAATATGTACGCCCAGATCTCCTTCGCCCTCAATCGGGTCTACACCGAATACTACCGCTCCCGGGGGTACGATTTCGATATTACCAACTCCACCCGCTACGACCAGTATTTCGTCAACGGGCGGGATATCTTTGAGAATATCCAGCGCATCGCGGGGGATATCTTCAACGATTACATACGCCGCCAGGGGTCGGTGGAGCCACTCTTCGCCCAGTATTGCAACGGCACCACCGTGACCTGCGACGGGCTTTCCCAGTGGGGCTCGGTGAGCCTGGCCGAGTCGGGCTTTACTCCCTACCGCATTCTGACCAACTACTACGGCAGCGACATCGACATCATCCAAAACGCCCCCGTAGGCGGTGTCACGCCCTCGGCCCCTGCCGAGCCGTTGCGCTTCAACAGCGCGGGAGGCGAGGTAAGACAACTCCAGATCCGCCTCAACCGCATCTCCGACAACTATCCCAGCATCCCGAAAATCCCCTATCCCAACGGTATCTTCGGCTTCGAGACCGAGGAGGCGGTGAAGGCCTTTCAGCGCATTTTCAACCTCACCGACGACGGTGTGGTGGGCAACGCCACCTGGTACGCCATCCAGCGGATCTATACGGCGGTGAAGCGGCTGAACAGTCTGAACTCCGAGGGACTTCGCTACAGCGAGGTGGATCGCCAGTTCCCCGAGACCCTGTCCTTGGGAGATCAGAACACGGGGGTGGCACTTCTGCAATACTACCTGGACTTTCTCTCGGCTTACTACGATTCCATCCCGCCCCTGGAATCCGACGGTATTTTCGGGGAGTCTACCCGCAACGCGGTCTACGCCGCCCAGGCGGTCTTCGGGCTTCCCGTGGACGGTGTGGTGGGGGAGCAGACCTGGAATGCCATTGTGGATGCCTACTACGGCATCGTCCGCCGTATTCCCGTATCCTACGTGGAGGGCAACACCATTCCCTTTGGCGGGGAGGTTCTGCGGCAGGGCTCGGAATCCGAATCGGTACGGGTTTTGCAATCCTACCTGGATTTCATAGCGGGCTACTTCCCCGAGATTCCCGCCGTGACCCCCACGGGCTACTTCGGCCCCCGCACCGAGGCATCGGTGAGAGCCTTTCAGGAGGTGGTGGGGCTTCCCGTCAGCGGCATCGTCAACGCCGTGACCTGGGGGGAGATCACCGACCTGTACAGCGATCTGTACATTGGAAGCCGACTGAACGAGGGGCAATATCCCGGCTCTCCTGTGGGGAGCTGACAAGGAGGAAGCATGGCTACAACACCCTATGAGACCCAAGCGATCTACAATCTTCAACGCTACCTGCGCCAGCTCTCCCGCTTTGACCCCGCCATTCCCTCGGTGGACGAGGACGGCATCTTCGGGGAAGAAACCCGCGCGTCTCTGGCGGCCTTTCAACGTAAGTACGGCCTGCCCGTCACGGGTACCGCCGACGGCGAGACCTGGGCAAGGCTCTTCAATGAGTACCTGGCCTCGGTAGAGGAGCGCACCCGACCTCTGCCCGTGTACCTGTTTCCCCGCTTCCCCGCGGACTATTCGGTGGGACTTGGAGACGAGAACCTGCTGGTAGGGGTGATCCAGTACCTTTTGCGGGAGCTGTTGATCCTCTACGGCAAGGATGTGGAGCTTCTCCCCCTGAACGGCGTGTTCGACGGTCTGACCGAGCGGGCGGTCAAGGATTTTCAGGCAGTCCACCGTCTCCCCCCCGACGGGCGGGTGGATCGGGTGACCTGGAATCGGCTGGTGCAAGCGGCAGAGGGCGGGATAAACGAGTATCCGTGGGAATAGGACTTGCGGATTATCGGTCGGAGACCAATAATCCGCAAACGATGTGCGCCGCGGACGGAACCGCAGGCGCAATGATGTTCCCTGCGGAGACCCGCAGGGAAATGATGTTGCCCCGATGGGGCAAATGATGTGCGCCCGATGGGCGCAACGGAAAGGAACGACACCCTTCGGGCGTGAACGCACCGCCATATCCAAATTTGATTCCTTCAAAAAAAGACGGCTCACATGCAAGTGAACCGTCTTTTTGGGTTAGGAATTCCTGTTGATTTCCACCGGAATCCACAGAGCGCGACCCGATCAGCCCTGCTCGGCGCGGTGCTTCTCCAGAAGCTTTGCGATGCGGGTGTTGGGATCCAGCAGGCTGGAGATGGTGGTGTCGTGGTTCAGGGTGTCGATGATATGCGCCACGTACTTGCACATATTGACCTCCACGTACCAGGGCTTCTCCAGGATCTCGGGCTTGCGGTAAGCCAGGTTGGTGGTGAAGATCTTGTCGATGATGCCCTCCTCGTAGGCCTCGTCAAAGGCGGCAAAGCCGTCGGTGAAGAGACCGAAGGTAGCGAAATTGAAGACGCGCTTGGCGCCGTAGACCTTCTTCAGCTGGGTAGCCACGTCCAGAAGGGAGCCGCCCGAGGAGATCATATCGTCCACGATGATGACGTCCTTGCCCTCCAGATCCTGACCCAGATACTTATGCTCCAGGATGGGGTTCTTTCCGTTGACGATGGTGGAGTAGTCGCGACGCTTGTAGAACATACCCACATCTACTGCCAGAGAGTTGGAGTAGTTGATGCAGCGGCCCATAGCACCCTCGTCGGGGGAGATCATGACCACGTGATCCTTGTCAAGGATCACATCGGGCACGTTCTTGACCATGGCCTTGATCATCTGGTAGTTGGGCATGACGTTATCGAAGCCCGACAGGGGAATGGCGTTGGCCACACGGGGATCGTGAGCGTCGAAGGTAATGAGGTTGGCCACACCCATATTCACCAGCTCCTGGAGCATCATGGCGCAGTCCAGGGACTCGCGGGAGGTGCGCTTGTGCTGACGGCCCTCGTAGAGCATGGGCATGATGACGGTGATGCGGCGGGCCTTACCGCCGATGGCGGCGATGATGCGCTTGAGGTCGGCGTAGTGATCGTCGGGGCTCATGGGCACGATCATGCCGTGCATCTTGTAGGTCACGCCGTAATTGAAGATATCGCAGAAAATGTAGACGTCCTGACCGCGCATGGACTCCTTGATGAGGGACTTACCCTCGCCCGAGCCGAAGCGGGGGCAGGAAACGTGGGCCAGGTAGGTGTCCTCGTCATCGTGGCGTCTCCACTCCTTGAGGTAGGCATCCACGCGCTCAACGAAGGCCTCGGTGCCCTTCATACCAATGACGGTCAACTCGCCGTACAGAGATTCTTTCATGTCGGTAAACCCTTTCGTATCTGTATTTTAGACAAAATTCAACTGAAAATGAGGGGATTTTTCGGCATATCCGCCGTAAAAGTCAAAAGTCCTTCCGCGCCACCTGTGGAGACTGTTTCCCCACGGATGCCGCGGAAGGGCTGATCTTCTATTACAGGAGCTTGACGAAGCGGCCGTAAGCCTCATCCCATGCGCCGCGGTCGGCGGTGGGCGCGTAGTGCTTGACCTCGAAGGAGTTGGCGACCACCTGGCGTGCCTCGGACAGATCCTTGATGGCACCCACGGCCATCATCTGAGCCAGCAGGTTACCGATGGAGGTAGCCTCCTCGGGACCGGCGGAGACGGCCAGACCGCAAGCGTCGGCGGTCATCTGGGACAGGAAGTGATCCTTGGTGCCGCCGCCCACCACGTTGATCATGGTGGCCTTCTTGCCGCGCAGAGTCTGGATGTTCTCCACGGTGTGGCGGTACTTCAGAGCGAGGGACTCGTAGATGCAACGGACGACCTCGCCCACGGTCTCGGGGACGTGCTGGCCGGTGACGCGGCAGAACTCGCGAATCTTCTCGGGCATGTTGCCGGGGGTGTTGAAGGAAGCGTGGTCGGGGTTGATGAGGGACTGGAAGGGGGTAGCCTCCTTAGCCCAAGCCTCCATCTGGGCAAAGCTGTAGTCCTTGCCCTCGCGCTTCCACTGACGGCGGGACTCCTGGATGATCCAGAGACCCATGATGTTCTTCAGGAAGCGGATAGTGCCGTTGATACCACCCTCGTTGGTGAAGTTGGCGGCGCGGGTGGCGTCGTTGATGAGGGGCTGGGGCAGCTCCATACCCATCAGAGACCAGGTACCCGAGCTGATGTAGATGAAATCGTCAGCCTGAGAGGGGACGGCCATGACGGCGGAGGCGGTATCGTGGGAAGCCACGGTGTAGACGTTGATGTTGTTCTTGCCCACCTCGTCGGTGATGGAGGGCAGGAGACCGCCCAGGTTGTAGCCGGGCTGGACGATGGGAGAGAACAGGCTGCGCTTGACACCCAGCTTGTCGGTGAGGTCGAAGGCGAAGTCGCGCTTGGCGGCATCCAGGATCATACCGGTAGAGGCGATGGTGTACTCGGTGGCCATCTTACCGGTGAGGAAGTAGTTGAGCAGGTCGGGGATGAAGAGCATCTTCTCGGCGCGGGCCAGCATCTCGGGATCATCCCGCATCTCGGCGGCCAGCTGGTTCAGGGTATTGAAGTCGATGGCCTGGATACCGGTGGTCTTGTAGACCTCCTCGGCGGAGACGGTGGGCTCCATGTAGTCGGTGATGCCCACGGTGCGGGTGTCGCGGTAGTGGGTGGGGTTAGCCATCAGGCGGCCGTTCTTGTCGATCAGACCGTAGTCCACGCCCCAGGTATCGATACCCATGGAGGTAACGTTGTCGCCGTCGATGACGGTCTTGGTGATGGAATTCTTGATCTCAAAATAGATGCGCAGGATATCCCAGGTGAAACGGCCGTTCACGAACATGGGATCGTTGGAGAAGCGGTGATTCTCACGCAGGGTGAGCTTTTCTCCGTCAAAGGAACCGACGATGCCTCTGCCGCTGGACGCGCCGAGGTCGATCGCGAGCATTTTCAGTTCTGCCATAGCTACCTCCGAGTATGTACGATGAAATATTTTTGTGCGGGGGGCACAGTTCGCCCTCTTGCACATATAGTGCTTTTATTATAGCACATTTCGGGGAAAATTGTATGAATTTTTTGTTAATATGCGGAGGTTTTGTGGGGATGTTTTTGGGGAGGGGGGATTGGGACTTAACCCCAAGCGAGTTTGGGGAGGGGGAAAGAACCATCTCAAACGCCGAAGTTTCTTTCCCCCTCCCCGGGGATGTTTGGAGGTGGCCGTAGGTTTTGTGCTGCCCCTCCCCCTATCCCCTTGGCTGCGCGCCGAGGGGATGGTTTTTTGGGGGGGAGAAAGATAAAGGGAGGGACTTGACCCCGGCGAGTCTGGGGAGGGGGAAAGAACCATCTCAGACGCCGAAGTTTCTTTCCCCCTCCCCGGGGTGGTTGGGTGTGGCCGTAGGTTTTGTGCTGCCCCTCCCCCTATCTCCTTGGCTGCGCGCCGATTTCATGGGCGACCTTACACTTTATCGCCGCCGCTCCTGATTTTGCATTTCGCATTTCGCATTTTGCATTTTACAAGAACACCGGCCTCATCTGCCTCCCCTCCATGGCCGCCTCCAGAGCCTCGGGCACCAGGGAAAAATCCGCCACCAGGGAGTGGGGCTTGGATACGGGATCGTCCTGCACCATAGGGGTAAAATACACGCTCTTGCGGGAGAGGAGAGTACCAATATTGCGGAGGTTGGCCGAGAGAGCGTCGTTGGAGGCGAGGGTGATGAGGAGGGGACGGTCGGAGCGGAGGTGGGCCTTGGCGGCCATGCAGACGGGGGTGTCGGTGATGCCGTTTGCCAGCTTGGCGAGGGTGTTCCCCGTACAGGGGCAGATGACCAAGGCCTCCAGGGGGCGGGCGGGGCCTAAGGGCTCGGCCTCGGGGATGGTGCGGATGATGGGGCGGCCGCAGATGGACTCCACACGGGTGATAAAGTCGGAGGCTTTACCGAAGCGGGTGTTGGTGGTGGCGGTGATCTCGCTCATGATGGGGAGGATATCGTAGCCCTTCTCTTTCAGTTGGGTAAGGATCTCCACCGACCTCGACAGGGTGCAGAAGGAGCCGCAGAGGGCGTAGCCGATCATGTGGGTGTGCCTCCTTCCCTGTTGGTCCCGTCGGGACTGTCGCGGTGGGTGATCATACCAAGGATGCACTCGGCGATGGCGCGGCCCGCGTCGCGGGGGGCATAGCTCCCGGGAAGGGAGGGAGCGCGGAGGTAGCGGAGGCCGTTCTTGGCGGCGGCCTCGCGGACGTGATCGTCGCTGACCCCGAAGGGGGCGGAGGCCAGGTCGATGAGGAGGGTGTCGGGCTGAAGCCCCATGAGGAGGTCACGGGGGAGGATATGAGCGGGGACGGTATTGAAGAGGATGGGGTGGTCGCGGCAGAGGAGAGCCATCCCGCCCATGGGGTCGGACGCGGTGATGAGGAGGGGATGACAGCCCTCGGCGGCGGCCTCGAACAGGGTCTCCTCCCGTCGGGCGCAGACCGTCACGTCAGCCCCCAGGGCGCAGAGGAGACGGGCGAGGTACTTGCCGATGCGCCCGTAGCCCAGCACCGCCACCGAGGTGTCGCGGAGGGTGCGGTCGGTCAGCTCCATGGCGGTCATGAGGGCGGCCTCGGCGGTGATGTAGGCGTTGCGGAGCTGGAGAACTTCACTGTTATAGTAATCCGTGACGCGGATGGCGGTGGGGTCAAATTCTCTTGCGCCATCAATGAGTTTTTGGGGGAGCTTACCGCCGAAGAGGGTGAGGCTCGGGGCACGTTTCAGGAGGTCGGCGATCTCGGCGAGGGTCACGCGGCAGCTGGGGTCGCGGGGGGTGTGGACGGTCTCGCCGTCTCTGGAGGCGGGGAGGGGGAGGATGAGGATATCCGCCCCCTCGGCGGCCTTGGACAGGCTCCCGCAGATCCTTAGGTTTGTGTCGGTTTCAGAATCGGGCAGGCAGTCGGTTCCGCAGCCGAACAGATTCACGGGGTAGCCTTCCTCGGTGAGCCGCCTCGCCAGGTGGGTCATGCGCAGGTCTCCCCCGATGACGGCGAAGCGGTGGGGGGATGCTTGGTCAGTAGGTTTCAAGGTGCGGTCACTCCTTTCGGGGGATTCTGTGACGGAGGGCCGCGGGGGCGGTCGGGTTCTGTCACATTACAGGATATGCAAGACCCGGAAGTGATGACAGAAAAATACGCCCTGCCGCAAATTGCGACAGAGCGTTTTGATCGTTACGGAATGGTCGGGTCACAGGAGAACCACGTGTGATTTTCATTCTCCGGGTTGACCTGACAAAGCCAAGCTACACCGAAGATCAATTCCCTGATATCGGTTTCGGGATGAACGGTGTACGCGATCCCATTCGGCAAATACACCGTTCCATGGTCATCATCGGCTTCCAAAATACCGATCTCCATTTTGCATGTTCCGTGACGAAAGCAGACCATCTCCACGCCTTCGCCGGAATCCTGCTCCACGACGGTATCCGAGGGGCACTCCACAAGGCAGGCGATCGTGTGACACTGCCTGTCCGCAGGAACAGGAACACGGATCCAATAGCGGCCGTCCACATACCACCGTGGATCCGGCTGTTTTTCCTGACAAGCATATTCCACGGGAATACCGTCCACGCAGATATGTATCTGTCCAAAGGGTGTTTCCGGTTTCATTGCGTGATCTCCTACTACTTATGATACTTCGACCCCTTGGCGATCTGGTAGCACCGATAGACCGCTTCGTACAAAATCACCCGCATGAGCTGGTGGGGGAAGGTCAGTTCGGACACCGACAGCCGCATCTTGGCGGCGGACTTGACCTCGGGGGCGAGGCCGTGAGAGGATCCGATGATGAAGCAGAGGGTGCCGCACTCCGCCGTGACCGACTCCAGCTTGCGGGAGAGATCAGGGGAGGACATCTGCTTGCCCTCCACACAGAGGGCGACGGGGAAAGAGCGGGGCGGGATGGCGGCGAGGATGGCTTTTGCCTCCTCTGTCAAGGCTTTTTTGATCTCGGACTCCGAGGGATCCTCGGGGAGCTTGACCTCCTTGAGTTCAATTTCCTCCACGCGGCACATCCCCGAAAGACGCTTCTTGTACTCGGCGGCGGCCTCCCGGAGGTAGGACTCCTTGAGGTTGCCCACCGTGATGAAGCGGACGGTCTGGGGCATCATAAGCGCACCTCCTCGGGGGCTTCGGCGGGGATCTTTTCAATGGGAGAATTCGCCTCGCCTACCAGCATGGTGACGGCGTTGGGGGAGGCGATGCGGAGGGTGAAATCATACCCCGCCAGGGCGGAGTTGGTCTCGTCGAAGGCGATATCGGGGTGGTTGTTCTCCTCGCTCAGGTGGGCCAGGAGGAAGTGGGTGGTTCCCTGCCCCGCCAGCTCGGCGGCCAGGTCTGCGCACTCACGGTTGGAGAGGTGGCCGCGCTTGCCGCGGATGCGGAGCTTGAGATCGTAGGGGTAAGGGCCGTCCATGAGCATATCCACGTCGTGGTTGGACTCCAGCACGATGGCCTCACAGCCCGTCAACTCCTTGCGCAAGGTCTCGGAGACATGGCCGATATCCGTGGCATAGCCCACGCGGATCGTCTGCTCTCCATCGGGGAACTCGAAGCGGTAGCCCACCGAGGCGCGGCTGTCATGGGGGGTCTCAAAGGCGGTGACGGTGACCTCCCCCACTCGGGTGGTAAAGGGGGCTTTTTCGTAGAGCTTGAAGCACTTGCACAATGCCTCGGGCTGGGTGTCGCGGTAGCGAAGGGCGGACTTGTAGAGGATGTGGACGGGGATGGGGTGCTTCTTGGCCAGCACCTCCAGGGAGGAGATATGGTCGTTATGCTCGTGGGTGATGAAGATGGCATCCAGGGTGGCGGGATCGACCCCCAGCTCCTTCAGGGAGGCGAGGAGGGTACGGGTGCATTTTCCTGCGTCAACAAGGATGCGGGCGGTGGGGGTCTCCAGGTAGGCGGCGTTCCCTCCCGACCCCGAATACAGGGTACAGAAGCGGTAGTTCGGCATGGCGGATTACCCCTTGAAGAAATCAGCCAGATAGCTGTCCCAGACGAAGAGGTAAAGAGCCTCGCACATGAACACCACCAGGAAAGGAATGATGACGGTCAGCATCCAGCGGGATTTCTCGGCGCGGGTCTTCTCGGCGGTGAGGAAGGCTTGCTTCTTCTCCTCGCTCCAGTCGGCGGGGAGCATCTCGGCGGTGACGTCCTTGTTGACGAAGCCGCGGTTGTAGATCAGATACGCAATGATCAGAGCAGCGAAGACCAGGAAGTAGGCGATCATGACCCCGAAGATGAGGGTATCGTTGTGCTGTGCCTCTCCCACGGCGAGGCAGCCGTACCAGATGACCAGCAGAAAGAGGGTCATGCCCACGGTAGCCCACAGGCGACGTTTGGTCTCTCTGTCCATGGGCTTCTGCTCCTTGGGGGGAATGCCGTTCCTTTGGAGGTCGGGGTGCTTTTTATTGGGTGAAAACATGGTTTCTCCTTAACTTGCGATTGTTTTTGTAACTTCTTGTTTCTTTTCGGCGTGAATCAGAAGATTCTGGCGGCACCCACGGGGCGGATGCGGAGGTCATAGGTCGCGCCCTCACCGAAGGCTCCGTCCATGACGGCGGTGAAGGTCTCCACCAGCTCGGCGGGGACGTAGGCCTGGACGGTACCCGCAAATCCGCCGCCGTGGACACGGTAGGCGGCACGCTTACCGCCCAGCACCTGCTCGCAGAGGCAGAGAGCCAGGGACAGGCCCTGCTCGGTGATATTCTTGGTGGTATAGACGTTCTGGAGGTAGCAGAAGGAGGAGCGGCCCGAGGCCAGGACTCCCTCGAAATACTTGTCCACAGCACTGTCACGGGTCGCGTTATCGGCGGCGGCGATGGCGGTCTGGAGAGCGGCCTTCTGGGCGGCGACGCGGTCATTCTCGGAGAGGAAGTGGAGGGCGCGGAGGATGGCGCGGTCACCCAGCTTCTCGCGGAGGGCGGGGATGGCGGCGATCACCTGCTCGGCCGTGACCTCGCGGAGGACGGACTTGCCGAAGTGGGCGGCCACGGCCTTCATCTCGGCAGGAACAGCGGCGTAATCGTCGGTGAGGTCGGCGTGGTTGCCGCCTGTGTTGACGATGCAGAGGTGGTAGCCCGCGGCGGTCATGTCGAAGGGCAGGGGCTCGATGACGGGGGCGGTGGGGTCGGCGAAGTCGATGGCCACGATGCCGCCCACGGCGCAGGCCACCTGATCCATGAGGCCGCAGGGCTTGCCGAAGAACTGATTTTCGGCGTACTGGGAGATCTTGGAGAAGGTCACCTCGTCCACACAGCCCTTGTTGTAGAGGTGGGAGAGGATGGTGCCGATCATATCCTCAAAGGCGGCGGAGGAGGACAGACCCGAACCCTTGAAGACGGTGGACACGGTGCAGGCATCAAAGCCGCCCACGGCGTGGCCGTGATTGGTAAAGCCCTTGCACACGCCTGCAATGAGGGCGGCGGAGGTGCCGAACCTGGACTCGTCGGGTTCAGTATAGGAGGCGATATCCACCACGTCCTCGTCAAAGCCCTCGCTCTTGAGGCGAATGATGCCGTCTGCGCGGGGGGAGGCCACGGCCAGCACGTCCAGGCTGATGGATGCGGCGATGACACAGCCGTGGTTATGGTCGGTGTGGTTGCCCGACAGCTCGCTGCGGCCCGCCACGGTGAAGAGGCCCACCTCACGGTCGGAGCCGTACATGGAGGCGAAGGTAGCGCACAGAGCCTTGACCCGCTCGCGCTGAACGGGGGCGCCGCCCTTAGAGCCGAGGGCCTCGAAGGTGGCGTCCAGCTCGCCTGCGTCGATGGCGGCTACGAGGGCGGGGAGGGTGGTGAGGGGTTTATCGTAGATCTTGATGGGGGTCATGGTGGTGTTCCTTTCGTATGTAGGATGGGGGACATGGGATGACAGTTTATTATAGCATAGATTTTGGGGGATTTCAATGGGGAGATGTAAATTTTTCGGGGGAGGGGAATAAAATGCCCCGCCCGAGGTGGGCGGGGGTGGATGGGTATGTTATTCGGGGAGGATGTCGCCGTCGGTGCAGTGGATGGTGGAAGCAAACAAATTATCGTTGTAACGATCGATTGCTATAGATCTCCACTGATCGATGGTTCCGGAATGATAGACGTCTGTGAGGCTGGAGCAATCATAGAACGCAGTATAGCCGATGCTCGTCACGCTGTTTCCGATGGTTATGCTCGTGAGCTTGGAGCACCTATAGAACGCATAACCTCCGATGCTCGTTACGCTGTCGGGGATAGTTATGCTCGTGAGCTTGGAGCAGGAAAAGAACGCATTATAGCCAATGCTCGTCACACGGTTTCCGTCAGGATCAACTCTGGGAATCACCACAACCGAATCGGTACAAGTTCCAATTCCACTAACATAACAGGTGCCGTCGCCGTTGGATACAAATTCTAACCCCTCGGAATACACAGGCTCCTCCGGTTCAGTTTCCGGCTCCTCGGTGGGCTCTTCGGTAGGTTCCTCGGTAGGCTCTTCGGTAGGCTCCTCGGTGGGTTCCTCGGTGGGCTCCTCGGTGGGTTCCTCGGTAGTCTCCTCGGTGGGCTCCTCGGTGGGTTCCTCGGTAGGCTCCTCGGTGGGCTCCTCGGTAGGCTCCTCGGTAGGCTCCTCGGTAGGCTCCTCGGTGGGCTCCTCGGTGGGCTCCTCGGTAGGCTCCTCGGTAGGCTCCTCCGTGGGCTCCTCGGTAGGCTCCTCGGTGGGTTCTTCGGTGGGCTCCTCGGTGGGTTCTTCGGTGGGCTCCTCGGTGGGCTCCTCGGTAGGCTCCTCGGTGGGCTCCTCGGTAGGCTTCTCAGTCGGCTTCTCAGTCGGCTTTTCGCTCTCACTCACTGTGGTCTCCGGCTCTTCCCCCGATTGATCGCACGCCGTCAAAACAGGCATACACATCATTAGACAAGCCAGCAAGAATGCCAACAGCTTCACTTTTCTTCGATCCATAACAACCTCCAAGGTATGTCGTTGTAATTTTATCACCTCCACGCACCCCGTTTGTGAACAATATAGAATAATATAGTAACATTTCTGTAACATTTGTTTTGGTTCATCCCTTTCCCTCCCCCACCTTGACAAATCTCCCCATCTATGCTATAATACTCCCGAAGCCCACCGCAAGCCCTCCCCATCCCCTCCGCTCCGAGCTCGGACAGGCGGTTCACCCGCCCCCGCGCGCCCGAGGCAGTGCCGTCGCGCTGTCCCTCGGCTCCCGCGCCCGTGTCCGCCCGACGCTCGGCTCGTTTGGGTCTCGGGGTCGGTCCTTTGGCGGTCTCGGCTTCGGCCTCGTCGGATGATGTGCGCACGCCTATTGGATGCAGGGGCGGCGGTGTCACGGCGGGTGCGATATTGGCTCCTTCCCGCGTCTTTTTGCGGTGAATCGGAGCAACAGCGTCCCCAAAATACAAAATAACGGCACGCATCCCTCTGCCGCACATACGGAGGAAATCCCCCATGCTCACCATCCGCAACACCGAAGCCATCCGCCAGATCGAGGCGGCCATCGGCTACACCTTCCACGACAAGCGCCTGCTGGTACAGGTGCTGACCCGCAAGACCTACCTGAAGATCGACCCCGAGGCCCCCGACAACGAGGTGCTGGAGTTCTACGGCGACACCCTCATGAACTACCACGTCACCAACTACTTCATGGCCAAGTACGCCCACATGCTGGAGGACGGTCTGTTCTTCATGCGCACCGTGGAGCAGTTCACCGACCTGCGCTCCCACTACGTCTGCAACCGCTACCTCACCGAGCGAGTCAAGGCCCTGGGTCTGGCCCGCTACCTCCGCGCCCAGAATCGGGATGCCGAGCTTCGCCGCGACGGGGAGAAGGCCTATGCCGACATTTTCGAGTCCCTGGTGGGTGCCATCTACCTGGACTCCTACCAGAACGATACCCTCATCCGCGCCTTTATCCTCCGCCAGCTGGGCATTGAGCCCCGCCGCACCCCCGCCGAGATCGAGGCCTTTGACTTCGACACCCTCCGCACCCGTCCCGAGGCCTTCACCGACACGCCCTCCGAGACGGTATACGCCGACGAGGACTACGCCGAGGAGCCCGAAACGGATCTGCCCCCCGCCGAGGAAATTCCCGTTTCCCCCGTTGCTCTGCCCGCTGACGAGACCGAGGAGATCCCCGCCGAGGCGGACGATTCCCCTGTAGCCGCCGCTCCCGCCGTGGTTGTCCCCGCGGAAGAGACCGCTCCCATCGCGGAAGTCCCCGTTGAGACTGTTACGGTCGAGACACCCACCGTCACCGCCGAGGAGGCTGCCCCCGAAAAGCCCGCCGAGGATGTCGTCCCCGCCGCCCCCGCCACCAAGCAGGACAAGCTGGCCGCCCTCTGCGCCTCCCTGGGCTTTGAGGCTCCCACCTACGGCGAGACCCCGCCCAATGCCCCCAACGCCCGTCCCGTAGCGGCTTGTACCCTGCGCTATAAGGACTCCAAGGGCAAGCTGGTCAAGATCAGCCTGAACGACTCGGGCAAGACCCTGTCCGAGGCCACCGAGAAGGTCGCCGCCAAGATGCTCACCAAGGTGGAACGGCTGGCCGCCGAGGAGACCGAAAAGCGGGTCAAGCAGGCCAAGAAGGAGGAGCTGGAAAAGCTCCGCAAGCAGCTGAAGGGGCAGACCGCCGAGGCAGAGCCCGCGGTTGAGGCCGCCCCTGCTACCGACGCTCCCGCCGAGGAAGTTGCTCCCGTGGCGGAGGCCGTTCCCGCCGTCGAGATTCCCGCTGAGGAGATCATGCCCGTGGAGGAGGCTGCGCCCGTAGAGGAAGTGGCTCCTGTTGAGGAAGCTCCCGTCGTTGATGCAACTCCTGTTGAGGAAACTCCCGTAGCAGAAAATCCCATTGTGGAGGAAGTTCCCGTCGCGGAGACCATTCCCACTATGGAAGAAGTTCCCGTCATGGAGGAAGCTCCCGTCGCGGAGGCTCCCGTCATTGAGACCGCCCCCGCCAATGAGGTCGCTCCCGCCCCGGAAGTAACTCCCACCGAAGAGCCCGCCCCCGCCGAGGAGACCAAGCCCGCGAAGAAGACTCCCGCCAAGAAGAGATCCTCCTCCAAGAAGAAGCCCGCCGCCGAGGAGAAGCCTGCCGAGGTCGAGGCCGCGCCCACAGACGCGCCCGTAGTCCTGCCCGAGGTGCCCGCCGAGCCTGCCCCCGAGGCAGCCCCCGTCACAGAGGTCAAGCCCGCGAAGAAGGCTCCCGCAAAGAAGAAGTCGGCTCCCAAGAAGAAGCCCGAGACAACCGAGGACAAGCCCGCCGAGGAAGTCAAGACCGAGACCGCGGAGGTCAAGGCCGAGGACAAGCCTGCCAAGGCCAAAAAGCCCTCGACCCGCAAGCCCCGCGCCAAGAAGCCCGAGCAGGCAACCGACACAGGCGATAGTGCCGAGGTGAGCGAATGATCCAAAAAAGCGACACCAAAAGCATCAAGAGAGTTGAGAAGATCCTTGGATACACCTTTCACGACCAGGATCTGCTGATCCAGGCCTTCACCCGCTCGTCTTACCGCCATTCCCATCCCGACCAGCCCGACAACGAGGTGCTGGAATTCCGCGGAGATTCCCTGATCCGTTTCTACGTCACCGAGTATCTCCTGAAGCATCACACCAAGACCCTTTCCAAGGGTTACGTATCTTCCATGGATGAGGGAAAGCTCTCCAAGAAGCGGGATCAATACGTGGAAAACGCCTACCTGGCCAAGCGTTGCAAGGCGCTGCAGCTTCATACCCTCATGCGGGTGGAAAACCCCTCCGAAAGCGAAGCGAAAAAGACCCCCGCGGATCTTTTTGAGGCGTTGATCGGGGCTATGTACACCGACACGGTCAACGCAGGCCAAGGCACAAGCTTTATGTACGAAACGGTTCTCAGATTGCTGGATCTCACCGAGACCGCCGCAAAGCAAACCGTACAATCGGGAAAGCCCGCCGCGAAAGCCGCCTCCAAGCTCCCCGAGGTCACCCGTCAATCCGCTCTGACCATGCTGACCGAATACTGTGTGGACAAGGGACTGCCCAAGCCCTCCGACCCCACGTATACCGATCAGTTTGACAGACAGCACTCCAAGCACACCTTCACGGCGACGATCAAAATCGGAAAGCACCAGGCGCAGGGCAAAGGCCCCAACCAAAAGACAGCCCGTCAGGAAGCCGCCATCGCCATGCTCTGCGACGTCCTCAAGGCCGCCCGCAGGTAATCCCATATCACGCAAAACGGCACCCCCGAAATGGGAGTGCCGTTCGTTTTTTTGAGGAAAAAGCGGTTTCAAATTTGGGTTTGTCGGTGGGATGCACATCTCTTTCAACAAATTAACTACACCAATGGGGAAGGGGCCCCATGGGGCTTTCCTCTATGCTACCCACTATCAATTCTCTTGGCATATCTATGCTTTTTTGAAGGTTTTTGGAGTTCTTAGAACCTTTTTGCAAAAAGGTTCTAAGCCGCCGGAGGC
>JBGVRH010000081.1:0-15712 GCA_045128275.1 Eubacteriales bacterium
TTCAAATTTGGGTTTATCTGTGGGATACACATCCCTTTTACGCATCAAATACACCAATGGGGAAGGGGCCCCATGGGGGTCTCCTCTATGCTACCCACTATCAAATCTCTTGGCATATCTACGCTTTTTGAAAGTTTTGGGGATTCATAAGGGACTTTTTCAAAAGTCCCTTATGCGGGGGGCAGGGGCAGAGCCCCTCGTACTCCCCGTTCCCCATAAACTGCAATTTACAGATCCGCGGTCTTCATATATTCCGCCCCGTGGGTTGCGATGAATGCCTTTCTGGCGGGCAGATCGTCGCCCAGGAGGGTGTCGAACATCCGCGCCGTTGCCGCGGCCTCGGCGGGGGTGATGGCGATGAGACGGCGGGAGGCGGGGTTCATGGTGGTCTGGCTCATCATCTCGGCGGTGTTCTCGCCCAGACCCTTGGAACGCTGGATGGTGTACTTGGTCTTGCCCAGCTCCTTGATGATGTCCACCTTCTCGAACTCGTCGTAGGCGAAGTAGGTCTGATCCTTGGTGGTGATCTCAAAGAGGGGAGATTCCGCGATAAAGACCCGCCCCTCGGCCAGCAGAGTGGGGAGGAGTCGGTAGAACAGGGTCAGAAGCAGGGTGCGGATCTGGAAGCCGTCCTCGTCGGCATCGGTACAGAGAATGATCTTGGACCAGTTCAGCTGATTCAGATCAAAGGAGGCCAGATCGTTCTTCTTGTTCTTGGCGCGGGTCTTGGCGTCGATCTCCACGCCGCAGCCAATGACGCGGAGCAGATCGGTGATGATCTCGCTCTTGAAGATGCGCTCGTAGTCGGCCTTCAGACAGTTCAGAGTCTTACCGCGGACGGGGATCACCGCCTGGAATTCGGCGTTTCTTGCCAGCTTGACCGAGGTCAATGCCGAATCACCTTCCACGATGTACAGCTCCCGCTTCTCGGGATCCTTGGAGCGGCAGCCCACGAACTTCTCCACGCGGTTAGAGATGTCGATGGTGCCCGTCAGCTTCTTCTTGAGGTTGAGTCGGGTGGACTCGGCGGTCTCGCGGCTGCGCTTGTTCACCAGCACCTGGTTCACGAAGAGCTCAGCCTCGGTGGGATGCTCAATGAAGTAGACCTCCAGCTGGGCGCGGATGAACTCGTTGAGAGCCTCGTAGATGAAGGTGTTGTTGATGGCCTTCTTGGTCTGGTTCTCATAGGAGGTCTGGGTGGACTTGGAGTTGATGACCAGCACCAGGCAGTCAGCGATATCGGGGAAGGTGATCTTGGCCTCGTTGCCCTTGTATTTGCCCTGGGCCTTGATGTACTTGTCTACGGCGTAGGTGAAGGCCATCTTCACCGCCTTATCGGGGGAGCCGCCGTGCTCCAGGTAGGAGGAGTTGTGGTAGTACTCGGTGAGGTGGTTGGTGTTGCAGACGCAGAAAGAGACGTCGGCCTTGACCTTGTACTCGGGCTTGTCAGCGCGGTCGCGGCCCTGGGTCTCCATGTGCCACAGCACGGGCTGGGTCATGGAGGCGGTGCCTACGATCTCGTTGATATAGTCAGAAATACCGTTCTGGTACAGGAAGGACTGCTCGGTGAATTTGCCGTCGGGCTGTTGGAGGAAGAGGTCAAAGCGAACTCCCGCCGATACTACCGCCTGGCGATGGAGGATATCCACGAAGAACTCGGCGGGGATGCTGATATCGGTGAAGACCTCCAGGTCGGGTCGCCAGCGGATGACGGTACCCGTCCGCTTCTGCTTGGGGGTCAGCTCCTCCTCCTTCAGCTTTTTCTGGGCGGGCTTGCCCTTCTTGAAGGTCATGGTGCGCTTCATATTGCCGTCGTAGGACTCCACCGTCATGAACTCGGAGGAATACTGGGTAGCGCAGGCACCCAGACCGTTGAGACCCAGGGAGTATTCGTAGGCACCGCCGCCGCTGTTGTTGTCGTACTTACCGCCGGCGTAGAGCTCGCAGAAGATCAGCTCCCAGTTCCATCTCTTTTCCCGCTCGTTCCAGCCCATGGGAACGCCGCGGCCGTGGTCGTCCACCTCGATGGAGCGGTCGTTGAAGTAGGTCACCTTGATGACCGAGCCGTAGCCCTCCTTGGCCTCGTCCACGGCGTTGGAGAGGATCTCGAAGAAGGAATGCTCACAGCCGTCCAGACCGTCGGAGCCGAAGATGACGGCGGGACGCTTACGGACTCTGTCTTCTCCGCGCAGGGAGGTGATGCTCTGGTCGCCGTACTCGGCGGGAGCGGGGGTCGTCTTTTTGGTGTTTTTTTCGGTTGCCATAGAAAACTCCTTTGCTGTGCTGTGTATGGGAAGGCTCGCGGGCGCGAACCATATATTGTAATATAATTAGATTTATTATACCATATATTGTGAAAAAATGCAAGTCATATCTGTAAATTTTTCGTCGGGGGTGTTGGAAATGGGGGAGCATACAAGGAAAGCTTTTTGAATTTTTTATGGAATTCTTACGCAGATTCTGAAAAATATGGTATAATTTCTGTAACGAAATGCGGTTTTCTCCGTCTAACCTATGAACGCAAAGGAGGTGACGGCGCGTATGGATTATGAAAAGCTGTATCAGGTCTACTATATGCAGGTCTACTCCTATGCGGTGTCCCTCACGGGAAATCGGGAACTGGCCGAGGAGATCACCCAGAACACCTTTTATAAGGCGGTTACGACTAAAGCGGACTTTGAGGGACGCTCCGACGAGGTAACGTGGCTGTGCGCCATCGTCAAAAATCTGTATACCGATGAGCTGCGCCGCCATAAGCGTATAGCCGATGTGAGCGAGATCGAGCAGATGGCGTCGGAGGAGAATGTGGCAAGGGACGCGGCAGATGCCGACATGGCCTTCCGTATCCACGTTGTGCTTCACAATTTAGAGGAGCCCTACAAGGAAGTCTTTCAGCTCCGCGTGTTCGGAGAGCTGTCCTTTGCGCAGATCGCGTCCATATTTGGCAAGACAGAAGCCTGGGCGCGGGTCACCTACCATCGCGCCAAGCTGAAAATTCAAGAAAGGATGGGTCAGTCTCATGAGTAAGCAATGTGAGATCGTGGGGGATCTTCTCCCCCTGTACGTGGACGGTGTATGCAGTGAGGCCAGCGGAGATCTGGTGAGGGAGCATCTGGATACCTGCCCGGGGTGTCGGACACTATACGAGCAGATGCGCGCCCGTGGGGGAGAAGAATTTATCAAGCGGGAAAAGGACGGCGTGGTTCGCCGACATGAGCGCAAGGAGAGCCGCAGGATCCTGCGGTACCTGTTCCTTTCGGCGGCTCTGCTCTACCTGCCGACGCTCCTGCTCATAGTTCTTAATTCGGAGCCCGATGGCACCTTCATCGCCATTGACCGGTGGTTCGTTCTGGCGGTTTTCTTTCTGTTCACCGTACCCTTCTACCTGGCGTTCATCGAGATCGGCCGCTTGGTCTGCGGAGCCATGGAAAAGAGAAAAAAGAGAATCAGGGAAAGGATTTTCGATGTCATCGGCGGCGCCTTGGCCGGCGGAATCGTGGCGGTGGGCGTTATCGCTACTGCCCTGGATCGGGACGACTGGATCGGCCCCATCCTGGGTCTTGCGGTACTTTTGGTCTTGAATTGGCTTGTTTCGGCCATTGTCAACAAAAAAAGGCCCCGCGTAGGGGACACAGTCAAGGACAAGGTCTTTTGGGTCTGTCTGGCCGTCATGGCGGTAACGGTGGCTTTGTCGGTCACGCTCCTTGTATCGGCGGGAGGCTCAAAGGCTCGCCCCGATCCTATGGAGCCTATGCCGGATGATGCGATCTGTATGATGGCACACGATTTGTAAACAGAAAGCCCCTTGGATATCTGCTCTGTAGCAGGCATCCAGGGGGCATATTTTATTTGTGTCGAAGCGAGTCTGCCTTGTTTCGCGCAAAATCCGCCACCCTGCGCGCCGCTTCTTCCACGGTCATATCCGTATTGTCGAAATGCAGGCCGTACAAATGGGCGTGATCCCGTATCCAGCCGTTGTACTCGATCTGGGACAGGATGAAGGACTCCTCCCCGCACATCCGCTCGGGAGGGCGGGCCAGCAGTCGGCGGCGTACCTCGGCATCCGAGCAGACCATGCCCACGTAGGTGGCGGTCACGTCCTCGGGCAGTGGCACTCGCTCAAAAAAGCTCAGAGGATCGTTGCAGGTGCCGAAGAGAAGGTGCTTGTCCCCCGCCAGCTCGAAGGCGCGGGCGAGGCAATCGCGGGTGTAGTCCTTTTCGCGGGGCGTGCCCTTGTAATTCCACCAGTTGAGGCGCACCTCATCCGAGTCGATACAGGCGAAGTCGGGGAGGAGGTTCAGCTCATTCAGGGCGTTCTTGACGGTGGATTTTCCCACCCCGCAGGCCGCCGAAAGCAGGATCAGACAGCGTGCCATGGCTCAATCCTCCTCCTCGATCTCAGGCTCGGGCATGACCAGCGGCCGTCTCTCGGGGAGATGGAGACCGTCCACCCCGTGAGCCTGCATGGCGTGGAAGATGCGGTGGCGCAGACCCTTGTGCTGACGCTCCAGGGAGGCCAAAAGCTGCTTCATGGATTCCCGCTCGGTGTTGGAGTCGGCGGGGCAGCTGGACTTCACCACGGGAAGCTCGGCGGTCTGGGCGAAGGCTCTGACCTCCTTTTCGGGGGTGTAGAGCAGGGGACGGATGACCCGCAGATCCACCCGGGAGAGGTAGGTCACGGGCTGGAAGCACCCGATGCGCCCCTCAAAGAAGAGGTTGAGCATGAAGGTCTCCACCGCGTCGTCGAAATGGTGACCCAGGGCCACGGTGCTGCACCCCAGCTCCTTGGCAGCGTTGTTCAAGGCCCCTCGGCGGAGCTTGGCGCAGAGGGAGCAGGGGTTCTGCTCCTTGCGGACGTCGAAAATGATGCGGGCGATCTCGGAGGGCACTACGTGGTAGGGAACCTCCAATTTCTCGCACAGGGCACGGATACCGGCGTAGGGGTCGGCGGGCATTTCCTTGCCCTGATTGGCCTCGATCGCCCCGAAGCCCATGTCCACCGTGATGGCGATCAGCTCAAAGGGCTGGGGGTAGAAGCGGCGCAGACCCGCCATGGCGCAGAGCAGGGTCAGGGAATCCTTGCCCGCCGACACGCCCACGGCGATCTTGTCCCCCGCGCGGATCATGGAGTAGTCGTCCACGGCGCGGCGGGCATAACTCAATATGTGTTTCATGTGATCCATAAGGATGCTCCTTGGGGAATGCAAAATGCAAAATGCAAAATGCAAAATTGGGATTTAGCGGAAAAACGGTGGGATAAACGAGGTTCGGACAGATCTTTTAAAGGGGACAATGCTTTTTTGAATGTCGGATCACCGAACCTTACCATAAAGATCGGCTTTTGCGACAGCAAAAGGCATTCTTCATTTTGCATTTTGCATTTTGCATTTTGCATTTTCTCCTATATACTCTCCGGGGAAACAGCAATTTTCATAAATATACGCCGCCGCCTTGGTCTGCACCATAGGCTCGGCGGGCTTTTCAGGCTTTTCGGGGGCGGCCTCCCACAGGCAGAGGGGCGGGGTCACGGTCATGCCCGGGGCGGCGTACTTCACCGCCTCCACCAGCACCATGGAAGGGGGCGCGGCGTAGGTGGCCTGCACAAGGGTCATGCGCTTGGGCTCCAGATGAGCGGTGCGCAAGCCCTCAAAGAGATCCGCCAGCCGCTCGGGACGGAAGACACAGCAGAACCGCCCGCCGTGCTTGAGGAGCCGTCCTGCGGCGGCGCAGAAATCCGTGATACCTCCGCAGACCTCGTGGCGGGCGATGTACTTCTCGTCGGTGGTATTCCGCGCACCGCTGTGGGGGGCCATGTAGGGGGGATTGGATGTGACCAGATCCACCTCACCCCCCACCGTATCCGCCTTGATCTGCCGCACGTCGGTATGGAGGGCGGTCAGGCGGTGAGCCATGCCGTTGAGGGTGGCGTTGCGGGTGATGAGGTCGCAGAAGGAGGGCTGGATCTCCACCGCCGTGAAGCGGGCGGCCTTGTCCCTGGCCAGGCAGAGCAGGGGAATGATCCCCGTGCCGCTCCCCAAATCCACCGCCACGGCAGACCGCTTGGGGCGCACAAAGGCCGCCAGCAGGTAGGCGTCGGTGCCGAAGGTCAGACCGTCTGTATTCTGAATGAGGCGGATATGCTCGTTGACCTCATGGATGATCTCACTCATAGAAAGCCTTTCGTATCAAGAATAAATGACAGGGGAGCGCTTCATCATGTCCCCCGCGGGCCGTGGGGTGGGGAAGCACAGGGTGAACAGGGAATCGGCCAGCTCGCCAAGCTCCCTTTGCCGTCCTGCGGGGGCGTCGGCGGGCTTGGTGACTACCGTGAAGGTGTCATCATCCTTGTGAGCCTTGCGCCACTCCTTCAGGTAAGCGCACCCCTTTTTGTTGGCGGCCAACAGGGTGGTGTGGGTCGGCATGACCCGCAGATCGGTCTCGGTAATCCCCAATGCCCCGAAGAGCAGGGCGCGGCGGAGACGGGCATCGGTGAATTGCTTGGTGCGCAGGGAAGTAAAGAAGCCCTCGGGGGTAGCCTCCTCCCTCGCGCGGCGGCAGATGTGAGAGGCGATCCCGCCGCCCCATTCGGCGCAATGCTCAAGCTCGGCGGGGGACTTCAATCGGTAATAGGTATGGAAGAATTCTACGAGCCGTCTCCCCTCCAAGGGGGCCTCCTCCCGACGGACAGCCTCCAGCAGAATCGATAGGGAGTCAGTGGGCATAGTCCCCTCCAGTATGGCCTCCAGGGCCACGGGATCGCAGGCCGCCTCGCGGATGAGGGCGCGGAGAGCGGTGGCGGAGGGGTACTCCCCCTCGGTCAGGGTGTCGGTGCGGTAGCCCGCTCCCAGACGGGTCACGGTATAGGCCTCGGGCGCGAAGCCGTGAGCCGCTTGGGCTTTTTTCAACGCCCGCAGGTAGGCGATGCCCAACAGCTCGTTGGAATCGGGGAATCCCTCGGGCAGAGGGGCGGGGCAGACATTGCGCAGAGCCTCGGCGTAGGCGGCGGTGGTGCCCGTCCCCGTGCGGCAGAGGGCGGCGTAGGTCTCACCGAAGGCGGTGTGATCCAGGGCCTCGGCGGCGGCGGACAGGAGGGTCAGATCCCCCCGCTCGCTCCCGAAAACCAGGGACTCCACACCCAACCGTGTGAGGATCTCCACCCCCGCGGCGGCGAAATGCTCGGCACTCCCCGCGGACCAGGGAAAGGGAAGCTCCACCACAAGGTCAGCGCCCCCCGCAAGAGCTGTTTCGGCCCGCAGGTAGGGGTCGGCCATGGTCGCCTCGCCCCGTTGGACGAAACGCCCGCTCATGGCGCAGACCACCAGTCCCTCCTCCCCCACAAGCTCCCGCATACGGGAGAGCAGATACGCGTGACCCGCGTGGAAGGGATTGAATTCACAAATAACACCCGAGGCGCGCATAGGGAGGTGCTCCTTTCTTCTTCATTCATACCAGTATACCACAGAAAGCGGCTCTCTGTCAAGTATCGCGGGCGATTTTCATAAAACCGAGGGGCTGAGGAAGAAATATTTTGAAAAACAAATCACAACAAAATTTCAAAAAAGACTTGACAAGTTCCCAAAAATCGGGTATAATAAATGTTGTCGTGTTTTGCGCATCAGCACGGGAAGGAGAATGAGCATGAATTTGGACTTAAAACCCATGCTTCGGGGTGAGATCACCCGATTGCCCATTGATTTCCCCATTGAGCCCGAGGCTCCCTACGGAGTGGAGTTCAGCGGAGACGTCCGCGTCTTCGGTGAGATCACCAACCAGGGCGGCTACATGCGCCTCACCGCCACCGCCGAGATCCCCTACAGCGGCACCTGTGCCCGTTGCCTGTCGGAGGTCAGCGGCGTCTACTCCATGCCCTTTGAGCGTACCGTCGTCACCGAGGGAACGCTGACCGAGGAGCAGGAGGAGGACAACGTGGACGAGTACGTCATCCTGCAGAACGGTATGCTGGATATCGATGACTCGGTCCGCGAGGCCTTGATCCTTTCCTTCCCCATGCGGCTCCTCTGCGACGAGGACTGCCTCGGCCTTTGCCCCAAGTGCGGCAAGCCCCGAAGAGAGGGAGAGTGCGGCTGTACCACCAAGGAGGTCGATCCCCGTTGGGAGGTGCTGGCAAGCCTGAAGTTCGACGAGGAAGACGGCGGCGAAAAGCAGTAACGCGACCCCGCAATTTTGAATGAAATGCCCGGAAAGGGAATTCAGATAAGAGCAAAGCCCAGGAGGAGGTGTCAATATGGCAGTACCAAAGCGTAAAGTTTCCAAGGCTCGCAGAGATACCAGACGTTCCAACAACACCAAGCTGGAGGCCTGCGGTCTCGTGAAGTGCTCCAACCCCGAGTGCAACGAGATGGTTAAGCCCCACCGCGTGTGCAAGGTTTGCGGCTTCTACGACGGCAAGAAGGTTCTTGACGTTAAGGCCTGATGGATCGAGCATTCAGCCGAAACACAAAAAAGGATTCCACGTGTCCCGAGGATGCGAGAATCCTTTTTTGTTTTTTGTGAAGAATTGTGAAAATTTTGCCCCGCCTCTTGCAAACGGCGGGGTTTTCATGTATAATGGAGGGAGAAGACCCGGGATGTACCCCACCGCACGATTTCCAAAGGAGGATTCACCATGCAGAACAGCCAAGCTCCCCTGATCCTCGTCGCAGACGACGAGGCCGACATCCGCGCCCTTTTGCGCATCCTTCTGGAAAAGGACGGCTACCGCGTCCTGGAGGCCGCCGATGGCCTGGAGGCCTTGCAGGCTCTACGGGATCATCCCGAGGTTTCCCTCATCCTCCTGGATATCATGATGCCCCATCTGGATGGCTTTGAGACCGCCCGCGCCCTGCGGAAGTCCACCGATGCCCCCATTCTGTTCCTCACCGCCCGCTCCTCCGATACCGACAAGACGGCGGCCTACGGGAACGGCGGGGACGACTACATCGTCAAGCCCTTCCACGCCACCGACCTTCGCCTGAAGATCCGCGCCATGCTGGCCCGCTACGAAAAGTACCGTGTTCGCGGGGAGGAGTCGGCCGAGACTGCCGACGGTGTCATTCGCTTTACGGGGGACGTGGAGTGGAATCCCGAGGAAAAGGCCATCTACCGCCTGGGGGAGCGGGTGGAGCTGACCGAGCGGGAGTACCTCCTCTTCGCCCGCCTCGCCGAGAGCCGAGGGGAGAATCTCACCCCCGCCACTCTCTATGAGGACGTCTGGGGCGAGGCCTACCTGACCTCCTCCTCCAATACCGTGATCGTCCACATCGCCAATCTGCGGCGCAAGCTGGAAAAGGAACCCTCCAGCCCCGCCCTGATCCGCACCGTGTGGGGAAAGGGGTATCGCATTGACTGACCCGAAGAAGACCGCACCCAAAAGCAAGCCCCGCAGGAAAAACCTTTTCCGTACCCCCATCATCGGAGAGACCCTGCCCAACGGACGGCGGTTCATCTCCATGCGTATGAAGTTCGTGGGCTTCATGCTGATTACGGGCATGGCGGTGCTGGTGACCGCGCTGGTCATGATCCCCGTTGCCCTGCGCCTGTTCCGGCAGTACCATACCGACCCTGTGCGGACGGATGAACGGCTGGATAGCTACGTCCGTGATTTTGCCTCCTATGTAGCCGAGGAAAAGGTCGCCTCCAACGATACCAAATCCGTGGTTGCCTGGACTCGCCGCCACCGCTCGGTCTACCTCACCGTCTTCAACGATGCCGACGACCACTTCGGCGCGGCGGGAGGCGAGCTGTGGGAGGGCGAGGAGCAGCTCGATATGGATCCCTTCTTCGACCAGATGATCGATGAGGAGGGAGATCTGGGCATCACGGAGGACACCGACGGCAATATGTACCACGTACTCTTTGCCAACGGCATCCACTCCGTGGCGGTGGTGGACTACTCCCTGGCCACGGGCACCGACGCCATCATCATCTGGAGCGTCATCGCCTCCATTTTGATCTTTTTCGTGATCCTGCTTTTGTACTACCATAACCAGACCCGCGCCATCGTGTCCCTCTCCCGAGAGGTGGAGACGGTCAGCGGCGGCGACCTCACGGCCTCCATCGGCTCTGACCGAGGCGACGAGATCGGTATGCTGGCCTGCGACGTGGACGCCATGCGAGACACCATCCTCCGCAAGATGGACGAGGAGCAAAAGGCCTGGCAGGCCAACAGCGACCTCCTCACCTCCATGACCCACGATATCCGTACCCCCCTCACCACCCTCTTAGGCTACATGGAGCTTCTCTCCGCCGACAGCGAAAACCTCACCCCCGAGCAGAAGGACTACATCCGCGTATGCACCTCCAAGGCCGAGCAGATCAAGGGCCTTTCGGATAAGCTCTTCCTCTACTTCTGGGCCTTCAACCGCGTAGAGCCCGAGACCGAGCTGGAGACGGTAGAGGCAGGACTCCTGTTCGAGCAGCTCATGGCCGACTATATCCCCGCCATGGAGGCCGCGGGCATCCATATGGAGGTGGATCTCACCGCCATAGCCCCCACCGACACCGTCCGCATCCGCGCCGAGAGCATCCGCCGCGTCACCGATAATATCTTCGATAACCTGGTCAAGTACGCCGACCGCCGCGATCCCGTGACGGTCACTGCGATCCGCGAGGACGCCTCCTTGACGGTGGTCTTCCGCAACACCGCCGCCCGCAAGAGCGACAAGACCTCCTCCACCCGCATCGGGGTCAAAACCTGCGTCAACATGATGAAGACCATGGACGGAAGCTTTGAGACCGAGACAGACGGAAGGAGCTTTTCCGCCCGCGTGACCCTGCCTCTGGGACAGGTCAGATAAACCGAAACGCCCCTGCACAGGGGCGTTTTCTTATGCGATCATCCTCCCGTATAGTCCAGGATCCCCCGATAGATCCCCTCGGCGAACAGCCCCGGGTCGTCCCGCATGAGGGCGGCGTCTCCCGGGTTGGTGATGAAGCCCAGCTCCACCAGCACCGCGGGCATTTGGGTCTTTCGCAGGACGTACAGCCCCGGGCGGGCCTGCATCCCCCGGTTCCGTAGCCCCGTGATGGCGGTGAGACTGTCCAGAATGTCCTCTCCGAAGGCGAAGGCCCTTGTGCCGCGAGCGTAGGCGTAGGCCTCGGTACCGCTGGCGGAGGGGGAGGATGCGGCGTTGGTGTGGAGGCTGATGAAGTAGTCAGCCCCCCAGCGGTTGGCCTCGTTCACCCGCGCCGAGAGGCTGGTGGCGGTGGTGGAGCCCAGCTGGGTGTCCCGCGTAGGGCGGGAGAGCCTTACCTCAAAATCGGGATTTGCCCGCAGTCTGTCCGCCAGTCTCTGCCCGATGGTATACACCAGATCCTGCTCACGAAGCCCATTTCCCTCCGCACCCGCGTTGGGATTGACGGGATTATGTCCTTGATCAATATAAATTTTGATTGACATATTGCCTCCTTTGTGGTACAATGTAGGAAAGAATGTATTCCCATCCTATGCGCCACATCCCGTTTCCGTCCCTGTATCCCGTAAGCGGACAGATCCGCAGGGCCTGCGCCTCCGCTTTTCACTTTTCACTCATAAAGGAGTCCCCCATGTCCGAAAAAAACCAGATTCTCCCCTCCACCCTCTACCTGGTCGCTACCCCCATCGGAAATCTCTCCGACCTTTCCGAGCGGGCCGTCAAGGTGCTGTCCGAGGTGGACTTCATCGCCGCCGAGGACACCCGCAATACTGCCCATCTGTTGTCCTACCTGAATATCCAGAAGCCCCTGGTCTCCTACCACGAGCATAACAAGCGGGAGCGGGGGGAGAGCATCTGCGACCGCCTACAGGCAGGCGAGTCCTGCGCCCTGGTCACCGACGCGGGAACTCCCGCCATTTCCGACCCGGGCGAGGATCTGGTGGCTCTCTGCGCCGCAAGAGGCATCACCGTCACCTCCATCCCCGGCTGCTGCGCGGGCATCACCGCCCTGACCCTGTCGGGGCTTCCCACGGGCCGCTTCTGCTTCGAGGGCTTTCTGTCGGTGAACAAGTCCGACCGCCGCAAGCACCTGGACTCCCTCAAGGGCGAGACCCGCACCATGATCTTCCACGAAGCCCCCCATAAGCTCAAGACCACCCTTTCCGACCTCCGTGAGGCCTTCGGGGACACCCGCCGCATCTCCCTTTGCCGTGAGCTGACCAAGCTCAACGAGGAGGTGCTCCGCATGACCCTTTCCGAGGCGGTGGCCTACTACGAGGAGAATGCTCCCCGCGGGGAGTACGTCCTGGTGGTAGAGGGCGCGGGAGAGGGAAGCACCTCTGACGAGGCCTTCTGGATCGACATGACCGTCCCCGAGCACGTAGCCTACTACGTGGAGCAGGGCATGACCAAAAAGGACGCCATCAAGGCCGCCGCCAAGGATCGGGGCGTGCCCAAAAACGAGGTGTACCAGCAGGTGCTGGATTGAATGACCGTAAGGCCTTTCGCGTTGACGGGAGGCCTTTTAATTTGGGTTTGTCGTTCCGACAAACCCAAGTGAAGTACGCCGCAGGCGGCGCGTGAAGCGCTCCCGATGGTCGCATGAAGCGCTCCCTTTGGTCGCATGAAGCGCTCCCTTTGGTCGCGTGAAGTGTGTCCCTTTGGGACACGTATCGGAAAGAAACCCTACGGGTTTCTTTTTTAATCAAAATGGAGAAATCCGAAGGATTTCCACCTTAACTCGCCTGAAAGGCGAACTTCATGCGACCAACGGGAGCGCTTCATGCGGCTCTGCCGCTCTTCATGCGACCAACGGGAGCGCTTCACTTGCAGTTTGTCGGGCTTCAGTCCGACATACCGCAATTTGAATTCTCCCGAATCCATTCGATTCCACTTGACAAACCGTAACATTTCTGTTATACTATACAATTGATATAGTATTTGCAGAAGGGAGATCGCCATGGCCGCGTCGGATCGTGATATGCCCCATACCGTCATAGGGAACCGTGAGCTTTTGGAGCGTCTGGATCGGGACGTGCGGACGGGTCAGCTCTCCCATGCCTATATATTGGACGGCCGCAAGGGGAGCGGACGGCATACCGTCGCCCGCCATATCTGCGCGTCCATTGCCTGTGAGAACAGACCCGGACAGGCTCTGACCCACCGGGACGAGGATCAGATGGGATTTTTCGACCTGTTGGACGATGCCCCGCCTGCCCCCCGCGAGATCCCCGCGGATGCCCCCCTCCCCTGCCTCTCCTGCCCCGCCTGCGAGAAGGTTCTGGAGGAGAAATGCCCCGATATCCACGTGATCGGTCGGGACGGAAAGGCATCCATCGGCGTGGACGCCATCCGTTTTCTGCGGAGCGACGTCCTGATCCCCCCCAATGACCTGGATACCAAGATCTATATCATCGAGGATGCGGAGACCATGACGGTGCAGGCCCAGAACGCCCTCCTCCTCACCCTGGAGGAGCCGCCGCCCTACGTCCTGTTCCTCCTCCTCTGCGACGGAGCGGATAACCTCCTGGAGACCATCCGCAGCCGCGCCCCCGTCCTCCGCACCCGACCCATCCCCGACGGCGAGATCCGCGACTTCCTCCGCGCCCGCCGCTGTACCCTGTCGGAGGAGGATCTGAATGCCGTGATCCTCCGTGCCGACGGCTGTATCGGTAGCGCGCTGACCCTGGCCGATGCCCGCGCCGTGAAGCCCATCCTCAAGATGCGGGAGACCTGCGACGAGTTTATGGCTACCTGTGCCGCTCGCCGCTACGACAGTCTCCCCGCCGTGCTGACCCGCTTCGGAGGCAAGCGGGACGGCGTCATGGAGCTGCTGGCCCTCGTCAGCCTGGCCACCCGCGACCTTATTCTGCTCCGCCATAGCGATACCGTAAAGCTCAAATATTACACCGACCGCGACAGCGCCGAGGAGCTGGCCTGCCGCTTCACCACCAAATCCCTCCTTGCCCTGGACAGAGCGGTCTCCTCCGCCGAGGATTCCCTGGAGGGGAACAGCAACGTCCGCTTGACCCTGATGGGGCTGGCGGTGGAGCTGAGCAACTGAAACGCATTCATGTGAAAGGAAACAACACAGATGGATATAAACGAGAAGATTCCCCGCCCCGAGGGGCGTCCCGAGGGACAGAGCGAGGAAAATAAGTCCCGCGACGGAAAGCGTCCCCATAACCGCCCGAACCACCACCGCCGCGGAAACCGCCCTCCCCGTCCCCAGAACGGCGAGACTCCCAATCAGAACCAGCCCGCTGACGAGGCTGAAAACGGCACTACCCCCAACCGCGAGGCTCCCCGTCAGCCCGACAAGCGTAACCAGCCCCAGCAGAACCGCAATCCCAAGGGCGGCCGTCTCGACCGCAAGCCTGAGGCCAAGCCCGAAGCCAAGCCCGATCGCGACCAGGCGCAAAAGCCTGCCGAGTCCTCCGACCGCCGCCAGCCCCCTGCCACGGGCCGTCCCCAGCGCAATATCCGCCACGCCCCCGCCCGAGCTGATCTGCCCGATATGGATAACCTCCTCATTGAGGATGGCGTAAGCGGTGCTCCCGCCGCCTGCCCTCAGATCTCCGAGGACGCCCCCGACGCCGCCGAGCTGGAGCGCATCCTGGAGCGGGATATCTTTGAAAAGAAGGAAGAGCCCATCCCCGAGTTCCTCCCCGAGGGCAAGGTGGTCATCGCGGGCATCCGCTTCCGCACGGGCGGCAAGACCTACTTCTTCGATCCCGGCGAGAATACCTGCGTAGCGGGGAAGTACGCCATCGTGGAGACCGCACGCGGCCAGGAGTTCGGTGAGATCTGCATCGGCAACCGCATGGTGGATCTCTCCATGGTGGTTCTGCCCCTCCGTCCCGTGGTCCGCATTGCCACCGAGGCCGACGTTGCCCACAACAAGGAAAACCGTGAGCGGGAGGATTCTGCCTTCCGTATCGGCGTGGAGAAGATCCGCGAGCATAAGCTGGACATGAAGCTGGTGTCGGTGCAGTACACCTTCGATAACTCTAAGCTCCTGTTCTACTTCACTTCGGCAGGCCGCGTGGACTTCCGTGAGCTGGTCAAGGATCTGGCGGGTGTCTTCCACATCCGCATCGAGCTGCGGCAGATCGGTATCCGCGATGAGGCTCGTATGATCGGCGGCCTGGGTGCCTGCGGCCGTCCTCTGTGCTGCACCACCTTCCTCTCCGACTTCGGCCAGGTCTCCATGAAGATGGCCAAGGAGCAGAATCTGTCCCTGAACTCTACCAAGATCTCGGGCTGCTGCGGCCGTCTCATGTGCTGTCTGCGATACGAGTACGACACCTACGCCGAGGAGATCAAGAAGACTCCCGCCCAGGGCTCCTTCGTCAACACCCCCGACGGCCCCGGTGTGGTCACCGAGATCTTCCCCCTCCAGGGCGAGGTCAAGGTCAGCCTGCGCAATCAGAGCGACTCGGCCCCCAAGCGCTATAAGCGGGAGCTGGTGGAGCTTCAGACCCGCAGTCCCAGACCCGAGCGCCCTGTCGAGGACGCCGAGGACGCCGAAACCGAGTCCGACGAGTAAGCTTCCACGGAGCTTTTTTCGATGATTCATAGATTATTAACATCTTTTCAAGGAAATTTCCATCGAAAATTGTCCGTTACCCCTTGCAAAAAAATCAATTTGTGATATAATAGACAGTAAGCCCACAGTCGCTTTGCTCGGCGGCTGTGTGCAAATACTTATTTGGAGGACACGATAATGGCATACAAGATTAGCGATGATTGCATCTCCTGCGGCGCTTGCGCTGAGAACTGCCCCACCGAGGCTATCT
>JBGVRH010000082.1:0-7378 GCA_045128275.1 Eubacteriales bacterium
TGTATCACCCCCATAAAAATAAAATCATTTTTTTATAAAAAAAAATTATGCTTTTGGGGGCGCCCCCTTGGGGCCCCCCGCGGGAGGGGCAAGCCCCTCCCCTACCGCACGATGTAACATACCGATAAACCCCAATTTGAAGCATTTCCCAATCGCCCAGATAACAAAAAGGGGAGGACAAGCCTCCCCTTTTTTGGTACGGGTAACAGGACTTGAACCTGCACTCACAAGGAACCGGATCCTAAATCCGGCGCGTCTGCCAATTCCGCCATACCCGCGTACCACGGTATTATACCATAAAACCCCCGACTTGTCAAGCCGTTTTCCCCGAAAGAGGGGGGAAGAACATCAAAAAATACGGTTGACAAAATTCCTCTTTTGATATATAATATAAGGTGGATTATTACACGACCCGCGTCGCTTTACGGCTTCTGCCGCCGAAGCTCGTCGGGGAAAGGAAGCAATATGTACGTACTCGGCATGGAAAGCTCCTGCGACGAGACCTCCGCCGCCGTAGTGGAAATGACCGACGGCCTCCGCGCCATCAAGTCCAATATCGTGGCCTCCCAGATCGAGACCCACCGTCTCTACGGCGGCGTGGTTCCCGAAATCGCCAGCCGCGCTCACATCGAGGCGGTCTCCCGCATCACCAAGGAGGCTCTCGACGAGGCGGGCATCACCCTCGCGGACGTGGGGGCGGTGGCCGTCACCTCCCACCCCGGCCTCATCGGGGCTCTGCTGGTGGGTGTCAACTTTGCCAAGTCCCTGGCCTACGCCAACAGCATCCCCCTGGTGCCCGTGAACCACATCCACGGCCACGTGGCCGCCGCCTACCTGCAACAGCCCGACCTGAAGCCCCCCTTCCTGGCGGTGGTGGTCTCGGGCGGCCATACCTCCTTCTACATGGTGGAGGATTACACCACCTTCAACGAGATCGGCGCCACCCGCGACGATGCCTGCGGCGAGGCCTTCGACAAGATCGGCCGTGTCATCGGTATGCCCTACCCCGGCGGTGCCGCTCTGGACAAGCTGGCCTACGAGGGCGACCCCAAGGCCTTCAGCCTTCCCAGCCCCGCCGTCAAGGGGGACGATCTGGACTTCTCCTTCAGCGGTCTCAAGACTGCCGCTCTCAACCTCATCAACCAGGCCGAGCAGAAGGGGGAGACCATCAGCCGCGCTGACCTGGCCGCCTCCTACACCCACACCATCGTGGAGGGCATCGTCAAGAAGACGGATCTCGCCCTCAAGACCAAGGCAAAGGGCGTGACCACCCTCGTCCTCGCGGGGGGAGTCGCCGCCAATAGCCACATCCGCTCGGCCCTCTCCCGCCTCTGTGAGAAGCACGGTGTCCGCTTTATCGTCCCCGACCGCCACCTCTGCGGTGACAACGCCGCCATGATCGCCGCCGCAGGCTACTTTGAGTACCAAAAGGGAACCCGCGCCGACACCTCCCTGAACGCCTCGGCCTCCGACTACGTCTGATCCGTTGCCCCGTAGGGGCACCTCATTTGCCGCAAGGCGGCAACATCATTGCCCGTCAGGGCACATCATTTGCCCCAACGGGGCAACATCATTTGCCGCAAAGCGGCAACCAAGGAGTCTCCATGGATAACAAAAATCAAACCCCCAACGCCACCCCTACTCCCACCCCCTCCCCCGCCGTGGTCAAGCGCCTCCCACGCTACTACCGCTACCTGCGGGAGCTGATCACCCAGGGCAAGATGCGCATCTCCTCGGGGGAGCTGTCCGCCATGATGAACGTCACCGCCTCCCAGATCCGTCAGGATCTCAACTGCTTCGGCGGCTTCGGTCAGCAGGGCTACGGCTATAACGTCAACTACCTCTTCGCCAAGATCAGCGAGATTTTGGGCGTGGGGGCGGGCTTCCACGCCGTCATCATCGGCGCGGGCGACCTGGGCCGCGGCCTCATCCACCAGTCCATGTTCGAGAAGCGTGGCGTGGATATCCTCGCCATGTTCGATACGGGCGAGGGCCTTGTGGGGCGCACCGTGGCGGGCATCCAGGTCCTGTCCCTGGATACCCTGGAGGACTTCTGCGCCGAGCATCAGGTGGATATCGCCGTCATCACCTGCCCCAAGGAGCAGGTCAGGGACATCGCCGCCCGCCTGGTGGCCTGCAAGGTCAAGGGACTTTGGAACTACATGGGTGTGGAGCTGGGCTATAGCCCCTCCGAGATCGTGGTGGAGAACGTCCACCTGGGGGATTCCCTCATGATCCTCAACTATAAGATGCTCTCCCGCTACGGCAACGGAGACGACGAGCTGAACACCTCCGAGGACGCCATCAGCGACTTCGAGGGACAGACCGAGAATTGAGTAAGATTTACGAAAGAGATCCATCATGAACATACAACTGCAATACGGCACCGCCGTCGCCACCGTTCCCGCCGCCGCCCTGGCGGTTCTGGATCGGGCGACCCAAGACGACCTCAAGGTGCTTCTGACCCTCTGTGCCAAGCCCGCCCTTACGACGGGGAACAGCTTTGGCGAGTGCGTGGGGAATATCGCCGCCGAGGTGGGATGCCCCCCCGCCCGGGTGGAGGCCTCCCTGTCCTTCTGGAGAGGAGCGGGGGTTCTGAACATGCGGGACGAGGAGAGTGTGACTCCCCCAAAGGGAACCGAGGTAAAGGTAACGGCTTCCCCCGAGGTCCCCGAGGAGGTGGCCGCGCCTGTCGCTCCCGATGGGGAGGATACGCCGACTTCCCCCGAGTCCCACCGCAAGCTCCGCGCCGCTGACGCCCTCCCCCATTACAATTCCGCTGAGCTGGCCGACCTGCTGGAGAGCCGCAAGGAGGCCGCCGAATATCTGAAGGAGTGCCAGGAGATCTGGGGACGGATGTTCAATATCCACGACCACAACATCATTCTGGGCCTCACCGACTACCTGGGCCTGGAGTGGGACTACGTACTGACCCTGCTGGCCTTCTGTGTCAAGGAGCAGGACAAGCGGGGCATCAAGCGCTCCATCCGCTACGTGGAGACCCGCGCCTTTACCTTCTACGATGAGGGCGTGGCCGATCTGCCCTCCCTCCAGGAAAAGATCCGCCGCATCGAGCAGATGGAGGAGGTGGAGGGAAGCCTGCGCCGTATGTTCGGCATGGGCGAGCGTGCCCTGACCCCCACCGAGAAGAAGAAATTCTCGGCCTGGCTATATGAATACAAGTTCGGCCTGGATATCATCACCCGCGCCTTTGAGGTGACGGTGGATACCAAGGGCTCCCCCAACCTCAAGTACATGGACGCCGTCCTGTCCAACTGGAATCGGGACGGGCTCCGCACCCTTGAGGCCATCGAGGCCGCCGAGGAGAAATTCCGGGCAGGCAAAAAGGGCAAGAATCCCGAGGGAGGCGACGAGGGCTCCTTCAACACCGATGATTTCTTCGCCGCCGCCGTCCGTCGCAGCTTTGGCGATGACTTTGACCCCGACAAGCAGGGCACGTAAAACCGCTTCCAAACCAAAAAACCAAAGGAGTGCGCTATGGCACAACAGAATCCCGTGTACGCCCGCATCCGCGAGGAGTATGCCACCAAATATCTCATCGCCCGTGAGGACGCCGACCTCCGCCGCGCCGCCGTCTACCGCGCCATCCCCGAGGTGGCCGAGATCGATATCGCCCTGGGCAAGACCGGCCTCTCCCTCATGAAGGCCTCCATGCAGGGTGAAAATCTCCAGGAGCGCATTGCCGAGATCCGCAAGACCAACGAGGAGCTGCGCCGCACCCGCGCGGGTCTGCTCATCGCCCACGGCTATCCCGCCGACTACACCGACGTTCACTACGAATGTTCCCTCTGCGGAGATTCGGGCTTCGTGGATACCAAAATGTGCAGCTGTATGCGCAAAAAGCTGGTGGAAGCCGGCTTCGAGGCCTCGGGCATGGGGAACCTCCTCCGCGAGCAGAACTTTGAGAATTTCGACCTGTCCTACTATCAGAACGATCCCGCCGCCGCCCGCCGCATGGAGCAGATTTTGGCCCGTATGCGGAATTATGCCGAGACCTTCGAGGCCGGGAAGTCGGGAAATCTCGTCCTCTTCGGCGGAACGGGCTTGGGCAAGACCCACCTGTCCTCCGCTGTGGCGCGGGGCGTCATTGAACGGGGCTACAACGTCTTCTACGTCAGCGCGGTCAGTATGCTCTCGGACTTTGAAAGGGAGCGATTCGGCAACAGCGCGGGAGGCGAGACGGGGGAGAACACCGACCGCTACTTCAGCTGTGACCTCCTCATCATCGACGATCTGGGCACCGAGGTTCACAACCAGTTCACCACCTCGGTTCTCTACAACCTCATCAACACCCGCCTCAACAAGCGGCAGTCCACCGTCATCAACACCAACCTCACCCAGGACGAGTTCCGCAAGCACTACTGGGATCGCATCACCAGCCGTGTGCTGGGCGAGTACACCGTCCTCCCCTTCCTGGGCACCGATATCCGCGCCCAGAAGCTCCTCAAGAAATGAGCCTTCCAAAAGAGCCGACTCACCCGAGTCGGCTCTTTTCCTATGCCCTGCAAAATAATTTTCAAAACTTGGCTTGACAAGTTAAATAAACTTAACTATAATAGAGGGTACAAGGCAACCGAATTCATGGGTAAACCCATGAATTCACAAAAAAACAAGGCGAAAACAAGGCAGTCAAATCGAAAGGAGAAAATATGAGTATTCGAATTGAGATCAACGATCTGATCCCGGTGGGAGCGGGGGATTGCGTCATGAAGGATGTGACGGTTTATGCTTCCACCGTAGAGGAGGCCCTGAAGATGGATCACAGCAGCTTCATCATGGGCTCCATCCTGTTCGTCGTGGAGGATGGGCGGAGCTTCATGCTCAGCGACGACGGGGAGCGGGGCATCTGGAGGGACATGACTGACGGTAGCGCCCTGGCGAAAGGGGGGAGTGCCTGATGCCTTCTACTATGCAACCCGCATCGGCGGGCGACGTGAAGCGGATGATCCTGGCCTTTAGCAAGGGCAAAATGGGGAAGGACGGCCAGGACGGCTACACCCCTGTCCCGGGTGTAGACTACCCCACCTTTGAGCAGGTAGACAGCTACATCGCCGCCGAGCTGGCCAAGCGCAACCAGTTCGTACCCATCCCTGCCGCCTCGGTGGAGGGTATGACCGACACCACCAAAATCTACTATCTGACCGCCACGGGAGAGCTGTATGCCTATGCTCCCACCCAAGTCACGGTCGGGGGCTACGAGGATCTGGCCGACCATACCTCCGAGGACTGGAACGGCTCATCCCGCTTCAATGCCTCTGCGGCGATCTCGGCGGCTGTGTATGACAAGACGGTCTCCTTTGTCTCCAATGCGATCCCTGTGAAGCCCGACAGCGAGATTTACATCAAGAATGTGACCGCACCCACCAGAACCGACTCGGCGGCGACACAGTTTTCTGCCGTCCTGTATGATGAGGGAGGGAACATCCTCAACAATGGCAAACAGCCCATGATCCTCAAAGAGGTGCCCGGTAGCGGTTTTACGGTGACCGCGGTCAATCAATGCTGGAATGCCGTGACCCTCATGGCGGACGGCTCCTACAAGTGGCGGGTCGGCGCAAGCAACAGCGGAGCCAACACCTACGCGGCAGTCGCGTATATTCGCGTGGCGGGCATGGCGACCTCCTCCTATGGGGATGTCATCATCACCGTGGACGAGCCCATCGCAGAGCCTACCATCGAGACCGTCTACAAGTGGGCGGGAACTGGTCACTTTATCTCTTCCGAGGAGGCGATCACCGCCCTGGAGAGCCGTGTCAACGAGCTGGAGGATAAGACCGAGGAACTGGAGGTCACCGTCGCCCGACTGAAGACCAACTCGTCTATCTCCATGCAGTCGGGGGCGGTGTGGTACGCCTTCGGCGACTCCATCACCGAGGGGTATATCAGCTATCTGGAGGAAGACGGAACGGCATCGTCCAAACTGGAGTCAGCAAACCAGCACAGCTGGGTATACACGGTCGCCAAGCTCAACGGCTATGATCTGACCAACTACGGTGTGGGCGGCTCGGGCTACGCCTACGGCAAGAGCGGCGTCACCACCGCGAGAGAGCAGGTGGACGCGGTGGACTTCACGGGGTGTGACCTTGTTACCTTCGCATGGGGCTGCAATGACTGGAAGTACAACGCAGGCCCTATCGGCACCAAGGACGACGATAAGGACACCGCTACCACCACCTGCGCCGCCCTGAAGTGGTGCATCGAGAGGGTGCTATCCCAGAATCCCCTCTGCAAGATCCTGGTCATCACGCCCATCAACGTGAAGCGCGGCACCTTCGAGGGGAATTACGGTCTGTCCTACGAGATGACCAACACAGGCACCCTTCAGGACGTATACGACGCCATTGTGAGCGTCTGCGAGTCCTACGGCATCGAGTACATCGACATGACCCACTCGTCTGTGGTCAACAGATCCAACATCTCCGCCCTGCTCTTGGATACGGTGCATCCCACGCCCGAGGCTTACGCGGCTATGGGCAAGGAGCTGGCCAGGAAGATCAATTTTGCGTAAGGCTTCCATGATAGAGTCGCAGTTCATCGACAGCATCCCGGCGGCCTTTGCCCCCCAGGATAAGAAGGAGTACGCGCTGATGACAGCAGGGGAGGCGGCCATTGTCTGAATGAGCGGGAAAGCACAGTCCCGTAAAAAGTCAAGGCTCACGGCAGTCAAGCCTGTATCCATCTGAAGAACCCCGCATGGCTCGGTATGGGCTATGCGGGGCTTTCCCGTGACGGCGGGAGCCTCGGACATAAAAAACGGCGGGGAAACGGATTGACTTTCCCACGGTTCTATGGTATAATTGTTCTATCCACAAGCCATGGGGAGGATTTTTTGATGAAAGCGTATCTGCGTATACTATGTTTCCTGATGTCCGGTGCTCTTCTGTTCACCATGCTGACCGCCTGTGGCGGCGGCGTGACCGAAGCCCCCACCGAGGAACCCACCGAGGCTCCCACGGGAACCATCCCTGTGACCGATCCCTCCGAGGAGACAGAGCCTCCCGTCGACGAGCCTGAGATGGATCTGCCCGTGTTCCAGACGGGTGAGCTGACGCTCTCTGCCCCCGCCGATCTGTTCCCCGACTTCAAGGAGGAGGAGAGCTTTGCCCATCAGCCCGCCGAGCGGATCGAGCTGTACGGGGAGGCCGAGCAGTTCAAGGAGTCCACCATGCCCTACGCCCACATCCTGGCCGAGGAATTCGGGGGCGGGCGCATCATCCATACCCCCTGTGAGTACCCTGCGAAGGGGTGGGATCACACCTATTCCCTCACCTACAAGGTGAATGCCCCCAAGGCTGGCTCCTATCGCCTGGTGGTGCTGGCCAGCGACCTGGAAAAGGAGTACACCAGCGACTTTTTC
>JBGVRH010000083.1:0-13481 GCA_045128275.1 Eubacteriales bacterium
ATAGACAGTAAGCCCACAGTCGCTTTGCTCGGCGGCTGTGTGCAAATACTTATTTGGAGGACACGATAATGGCATACAAGATTAGCGATGATTGCATCTCCTGCGGCGCTTGCGCTGAGAACTGCCCCACCGAGGCTATCTTCGAGGCTGACGGCAAGTACGAGATCGACGCTGACAAGTGCATCGACTGCGGCTCTTGCGCAGACGCTTGCCCCGTTGAGGCTCCCAAGGCTGAGTAATTCAACCGCGCGGATCAATCCGTAACAACACTCCCGATCTCACCGTCGCATTTGGGCGGGAGGTCGGGAGTTGTTGTTTTTCATGAAAGGAGTTACCATGAATCTCATCGCGTATCTGAAAAACGCCGTTTACCCCAACACGGGTACCCCCGTCATCGCTTTTCTGGGGGACAGCGTCACCCACGGTGCCTTTGAGTGCATCCAGGGGAACACCGCGGGCTGTATCTTTGATTTCGATGCCGTCTACCACGAAAGACTGCGGCGAATGCTGCTGACCGTCAATTCCTGGCTGCCCGTCAGCATCATCAACGCGGGCGTGGCGGGGGACAACGCGCCCATGGCTCTGAACCGCCTGGAGCGGGACGTGATATTCCATAAGCCCCATATCTGCGTGGTGAATTTCTGCCTCAACGACCTCTCCGAGACCGTAGAGGAGTACACCGCCGCCCTGCGGGAGATCTTCACCCGTCTGATCGCTGCGGAGATCCGCCCCATCCTCCTGACCCCCAGTATGCTCAATACCTACGTCCACCCCGACACCATTCCCATGTACAAGGACTTCGCCGCCGTCACCGCCGCCTGGCACCAAAGCGGCTATATGGATACCTACGTGGAAGCCGCGAAAGCCCTGGCCGCCGAGCTGGGGGTAGCCGTGGCCGATGCCTACGCCAAGTGGAAGACCCTGGAGGCCGAGGGCATGGACGTGACCGAAAATCTGGCCAATTACATCAACCATCCCTCCAGAGAGCTGCACCGGATCTTTGCCGACGTGCTGTTTGAGACGCTGGACGGGGAAGTATGAAGTAATAAGTAATAGTGAATAGTGAATAGGTGAGGAGGGAAACCTTCGGTTTCCTTCTTTTCGATCAAAAATGGACAGATCCGAAGGATCTGCACCTCCACTCTTCACTTTTCACTCTTCACTTTTCACTTCAAATTTGGGTTTATCGCAGAGCGACAAACCCAAATTTGAATTCCTTTTCCACAAATTCCCACCGCCTCAATCCCCGCGAAGGGGTTGACATTTCTCCAAAAAAATGGTATAGTATACACAATCTGATCCATCAGGAGAATCCATGAAGCTCAAACATATTCTGCCACCCCTGGCCGCTGTTCTGCTGGCCTTTTTGTGCGGCTGTGATGCCGCACCGTCCGAGCCTTTGCCCGAAAGCGACACCCTCCCCGTGACCGAGGAGACTTCCGCGACGGAGGACACGACCTCGCCCGAGACCGAGACAGAGACCGAAGCCCACGTCCACGTCCTCACCGAGACGGTCACCCCGCCTACCTGCGAATCCGAGGGCTACACCCGCCTGTCCTGCGATTGCGGCTATACATACAACACCGACCACACCCCGCCCACGGGTCACACTCTGACCGAGACGGTCACCCCGCCCACCTGCGAGGCCGAGGGCTACACCCGTCTGACCTGCGCCTGCGGCTATACGTACGATACAGACCATACCCCGCCTACGGGTCACACCTTCACCGAGACGGCCATCCCGCCTACCTGCGAGACCGAGGGCTACACCCGCCTCACCTGCGATTGCGGCTATACGTACGACACCACCCACACCCCGCCCACGGGTCACACCCTTACCGAGACGGTCATCCCGCCCGCCTGCGAGACCGAGGGCTACACCCGTCTGACCTGCGATTGCGGTTATACATATGACACTGACCACACCCCGCCCACAGGTCATACCCTGACCGAGACGGTCACCCCGCCCACTTGCGAGACCGAAGGCTACACCCGTCACACCTGTGCCTGCGGCTACACCTTCGGTACCCATCACATCCCTCCCATCGGCCACGACTTCACCGTGACCGTCACGGCCCCTACCTGCACCGAGGCGGGCTACACCCACTACCAATGCAGGGCCTGCTCCCAAGCTTACGATACCGACCGTGTCCCTCCCATAGGCCATGCCAATGCCACCGCGACACGCTTCTACCCCACCATCCACCGCGACGGCTACACCCTCCATACCTGCCCTGACTGCGGGTACAGCTACGAGGATAGCTTGATCCGGTACACCGATATCGTCACGGGGGCCTACGTGGACAGCACCGATGTCCTCATGCAGGGCATCGACACTTCCAAGTGGAACCACAAATACGGCGCGTCTCTGGAGGATATCAAGCCTCTGGACTGGGAAGCCTTGAAGGCGGCGGGCATGGACTTCGTCATCCTCAAGGCCGGCTCTTCCAACGGGATCGACCCCGCCTTTGAGCCGGACTACCGCGATGCCAAGGCCGCGGGACTCCAGGTGGGGGCTTACTTCTACACCTACTCCACCACGGCGGAGGATACCCTGGCCGATGCCGAGATGCTTCTCTCATGGCTGGAGGGGAAGCAGTTCGAGCTGCCCATCTACTTCGATGCCGAGGACGCTACCCTCATGGCCCTGGACGGTGAGATCCTGACTACCCTGTGCAAGACCTTCGTGGGCAGACTCCAGGAGGCGGGCTACTATGCCGCCCTCTACACCAATACCGAGTGGCTGTACAATCTCCTGGACACCGAGTGGGTCAAGGCCAACCTGGACGTATGGTACGCCCGCTACACCGCCGCCCTCCCCGAGGGGCAGGAGCATTTTTCTCCCACCGACAGGGACTTCGCGTGGAAGGACGGCACCGCCTACAAGCCGGGGGAGACCGACAAGCGCTTCGGCCTCTGGCAGTACACCGACAACGGCGGGGTCGAGGGCTTCCGCTACCCCTTTGATTTCAATTTCGCCTTCAAGGACTACAAGGCGATCATGATGAAATGGGGGCTCAACGGCTACGGGATGCCGAATCCTCTGCCCGAATCCTCCATAGTGTGAAAAGTGAGTGCCGTTCTCCCCGAGCGGCACCTTTTCTTTGTGCAAAATTCCCCGAAAAACTTTCGGAAAATCCCTTGACAAAATCCGCGAACTATGCTATAATATGCAAGTCGCGTGAAAGCGTGCTGATATAGCTCAGTCGGTAGAGCACCTCATTGGTAATGAGGAGGTCATCAGTTCGAATCTGATTATCAGCTCCATATCCGAGTCCGTTCCAATCGGGACGGATTCGGTATGAGCGACACGCTGATATAGCTCAGTCGGTAGAGCACCTCCTTGGTAATGAGGAGGTCATCAGTTCGAATCTGATTATCAGCTCCAAAAGCCCGAGGGTAACACCTCGGGTTTTTGTGTGAAAAAAGCAAAAGAATTTTTTAAAAACCTATTGACAAAACCGAGAAAATCGGGTATTATATGCAAAGAGTTTGCCGAGTGGCAAGCGGAATCTTTCTGTAAACCGTCGGCAACTATCTCCGGCGTATGCGAGGGGAGGGAAAAAAGTCATGGCAGAAGTCAAGGTAAAAGAGGGCGAGTCTCTGGACAGTGCTCTCCGTCGCTTCAAGCGTCAGTGCGCACGGTCGAACATCCTGACCGATCTTCGCAAGCGTGAGTACTACGAGAAGCCCAGCGTCAAGCGCAAGAAGAAGTCTGAAGCAGCACGCAAGAGAAAGTACAAGTAATTGTATGCAAAGAACCACCCGTGATTGGGTGGTTTTTTGTATTTTGACAGACCGACAATTTTGGGTTTTCTCTTGACATTTCCCGCGAATGGGTGTATAATGACCCGTAAGCGAAAGCTGATTGGATCCATCCAATCGCGTGTATTCATATAGGAGGATACTATCATGGACATCTTGAAGAAGATCTTTCCCCTGTCCTTCCGTTTCACGGGTTCGGTTTCGAATCTGGTGATCGGAGTCATTATCTACCTGGCGGCCTCTGCCGTTCTCGGCGTGCTTCTGGGCTTCGTGGGCCAGTTGCCCCTCATGAAGCTGGTGGCCGATCTGATCTCTAGCCTGGTGGATCTCTACTCCACGGGCGGCATCGTGATCATGTTCCTCTATCACTTCAACGTGCTGAAGGACTGACCTTCCATCACGAATGGGTCGCCGTTTCCCTCGGCGGCCCCGTTTTTTACGCAAAGGAAACAAAAATCCATGAAAAAGCTTCAACTCGTCAAGGACCGCTCCTTCTATAAGGCCTTTTTCTCCATCTGGTTGGTGCTGGTCCTCCACAATATCATTACCCTGGGCGTCAACCTCCTGGACAACGTCATGGTCAGCGCCTACAGTGAGGCCGCCATGGCGGGAGTCAGCGCGGTCAATCAGGTGCAGTTCCTCTTCCAGCAGCTCATGCTGGGGGCGGGAGATGCCGCCGTGGTGCTGGGCAGCCAGTACTGGGGGCAGAAGCGCACCGGACCCATCAAGCGCATTGCCGTGGGCGCACTCCTTCTGGGCGCGCTCCTCTCCCTCACGTTCTTCACGGTCTCGGCCATTGCCCCCGCCGCCGTGGTCTCCCTGTTCACCGACGATCCCGCCATCCACGCCGCAGGGGTGGAGTATTTGCGGATCATGAAGTATTCCTTCCTGGTCTTCGCCCTCACCAACCTCCTGCTTTCGGTGCTGCGCAGTGTGGAAACGGTGCGCATCGGCTTCTGGGTCTCGGTCTCTACCCTGCTGGTCAACGGCGGCCTCAACTACCTCCTCATCGAGGGCCGCTGGGGCTTCCCCCGCATGGGTGTTACGGGAGCCGCCATTGCCACCCTGGCGGCGCGGATCGTGGAGCTGGTTGTGGTCATGGTCTACATACTCTGCATCGACAAAAAGCTTTCCTGGCGCATCCGTGATTTCTTTACCTGGGACAAGGTGCTGGCGAAGGACTACCTCAAGCTGGTACGATCCTTCCTGCTGACCTCCCTCCTCTTCGGCGGGGCGGTCATGCTCCAGACCGTCATCCTGGGCCACATGGAGGAGACGGGCGGGGGAGGCTCCACCATCGCCGCCAACTCCATTGCCTCTACCCTCTACCAGATGCTCAAGGTCGCCATCGTGGGTGCCTCCTCGGCGGCGGCGGTGCTGATCGGCAAAGCCATAGGAAGCGGGAGGATGGAGGATATCAAGTCCTACGCCCAGACCCTCCAGCTCATGTTCGTGGGCATCGGTGTCTGTACCTCCACCACCCTGTTCCTCCTCCGTGCCCCCATCGTAGGCCTCTACGCCGCCATCTCCCCCGACCTCTCGGCGGAGACCGCGCAAATGGCTCTGGATTTTCTGGCCGTCCTCTGCGTGACGGGCTTCGGCACCGCCTACCAGATGCCTGTGGCCACGGGTATCATCCGAGGCGGCGGCGACGCGAGATTCGTCCTCATCAACGATCTCATCAGCATCTGGGGCATCGTCCTCCCCGTCTCCTTCCTGGCGGCCTTCGTCTTCAAGTGGCCTCCCGTGGCCGTCATCGCCTGCCTCAACGCCGACCAGGTCTTCAAGTGCGGCGCGGCGGGCATCAAGGTGAATCGGTATACCTGGATGAAGAAGCTGACCCGCAGGGATAAAGCGAACGAAACCGCCGAAGAAGCCATAAAGGAACTCACGGAGTGATCCCCAAAACGCCCTCGGGCGGTATCCGTCGAAAAAAACATCCACCGTAAGGTTTATCCATACGGTGGATTACTTTTTTATTCCTTCAACCCGAAATGTCCGGCGATGATGTCGCAGACCTCCTCGCGGGTGTCCTCTTCGGTTTCCTGCCGAACCACGGTGAAGAACCCGCTGTTGGCGTATTCGTCGTAGTGCTTGCGGCTGTTGATGAGCGCAAGCCCCTGCTTGTAATTCTCCATGACCGCTTGGGAGTCCTCACAGCTGTCGATGACGCTGAGAATGAATTGCTTGTCAGGGTCGCTTCGGTCGAAGAAGCGCTCCACGCTCATGGACTGGGGGGAGAGCATGACCGCCACGTGATGGTAGTCGGAGATCTGCCACAGCATATCCAAGGGGATACAGGTATCCACGATCACCTTTCTGTCCCCTGCGATCGAAATGAGCTGAGCCACCTCAAACCCTGCTCCCTCCTTGCCCGAATTGTAGATCCAACGCTCGTATTCCTCGGGGGAGCGGGTCACGAAATCCCGCCAGTCGGTCAGATTCTTGCGGTAGCAAAAGTCGGGCTGAGCATCGGGTGTTGCGATCTGATCCGCCAAGGCGCAATGGTAGTTTTCTCCGCAAAAGACCATGCCGTATCGGTCAGCCAGCATTTTCACCGTGGTGGACTTTCCCGCGTAGGCTGTTCCCGTAATGAAATATACGTTTCTCAGATAGTGTCTGATGATGTTGTTCTCAATGATCATGTGCCGTTCCTCTCATAAGTCTGTTTTGGATCTGTTGATCTGTTCCTCTGTCAGCAGATTTCCGCAAGGGCTCGCTCTCGCAAGGTATCCCGCAAGATCTCCTTTTCAGAGAAGGGAATCCTTTGCGTCCCGATCAACTGATACGTCTCATGTCCCTTGCCCGCCAGCAGGATGATATCCCCCGCCTGTGCCTGATCTACCAGCATACGGATGGCGGCCTCGCGGTCGGGCTCATGGATACGGGGACAGCCGTCGGCAGGGAAGTAGGAGTCGATCTCCCGGATGATGTCCATGACAGGCTCGTTTGCGGGGTTGTCGGCGGTCAGGATGCAGAGATCGGCGCGGTAGGCCGCCGCCTCGGCCAGATCCTTTCGCCGCTCACGGGTGCGGCCGCCCACCGAGCCGAAGAGGCAGATCAGGCGCTTCGGGTCATATCCACGCAGGGTGTCCAGCACCGAGGTGAGGCTGACTCCGTTGTGGGCATAGTCGATGACAAAGGTCACGTTGGGCAGAGCGGGGCTCACCACGGTCTCAAAGCGCCCCGTTACCGAGGTCTCGGCCAGTAGCGCACCTGCGCGGTGAGGCTCTACCCCGAAGCGGTCGCAGACCACCGAGAGAGCCGCCAGGGCGTTTTGTACATTGTACTCCCCGGGCAAGGGCAAAAACCACGACCCGTCAACGGTCTCACCCCGACGGCGCACCGTGAAGGCCACCCCCAGCCTGTCCCCTGCCTTGGCGGAGCGGATCTGGAATGCGTACCAATGAGCGGCGGGGGAGCGGGTGCTGAAGGTCTCAACAGGGGTGGTGACCCCATCCACCATGAAGGGGGTGGTGCCGTCGTCGGCGTTGGCGATCAGCGCCTCGGCAGGATAGTCGGTGAACAACAGCTTTTTGCAGTCCCGATAATGCTCCATGGAGGGATGCTCCACCCCGCCGATGTGGTCGCGGGAGAGATTGAGGAACAGGACGCTGTCAAAGACCAGCCCCCGGATGCGCCCCATCCACAGAGCCTGGGAGGACACCTCCAGGGCGCAGACCTTTACCCCTGCGTCCAGCATCCCCCGCAGATGGCGGTAGATCTCCACGCTCTCGGGGGTGGAGTTGACGGTATCGAAATGGTAGCCCGCGTAGTCCACACCGTTGGTACCGATATAACCCGTGGGGATCCCCGAAGCGGTCAGCAGGCCCTGGATGAGCAGGGCCGTGGTGGTCTTGCCCTTGGTGCCGGTAAGGCCGATGAGCCGCATTTCTCTTTCGGGGTGACCGTAAAATTCGGCGGCGCAATCCGCCATGGCGGCGCGGGTGTCGGGGACTACCAGCACCACGGCATCCTCGGGCAGGTCAAGCTCCTTTTGCGCCACGAAGAAGCGACAGCCCTTGCGGTAGGCCGATTCGGCGTAAACGTGGCCGTCCAGGGTCTTTCCCACCAGGCAGAAGAAAATTGTCCCCTCGGTGGCCAGGCGGGAATCGTAGCACAGGGCTGTGATGGGTGCGCTCTGTAGCTGATCCCAATGGGTGGTGTGAGTCAGTACCCCATGGGGGAGTATGGCGAAGAGATCGCGAGCGGGTCTTCTCATGGCTATTCCTTTCTGTGATCTTGATCTATGGTGTATCCTCCCGCCGCAGAAGACCGCGGAGGGGATTTTGAGTGAGATCGGGCAGAGGGAGCAGGACGAATTCCTCCTCCAGCGTATCCCCCGCGCGGGTCAGATAGGCCTCGGCCTCGGGGGAGCAGGGAATGACGGCGGGGATCCCAACGGATCGGCGGTAGCCCTCGGCAAAGGCCATCAGATGCCGCGTGACGGTGGCATCGTTTTCCTCGGTCAAGGGGAGGGAGGCCAGCCGCTTGGCATAGATGGCCAGCAGGGGATGCCACGTATCACCCAGCCACCGCACCGCAAGGCCGTAGTGAGTATAGAGGTACAGGGCAGTCTTGCCCGCCAGCCGACCGCCTCCCAGCAGTACGGGGACAGCCGTCGTGTACAGATACCGATCCTTCATGCCCTCACCTCCTTCAAGCTCCTTTTATTATACCACAAACTCCCCCGTTTGTCACCCTAAACTTACCGAAAAAGAAGAAAAACGCAACTTTTTCGTCAAATTTTCCCAAGCCCTTGCCAAACAGGCGAAAGTGTAGTATAATGGTCTCATTCCCAAAGCGAGGTGTGCCGCCGTGAAGAAAGACATCCTATACCGACTCTTCTCCCATATCCCCACCCTGGAGACCGACCGCCTGATCCTCCGAGGTATGCGGGTCTCGGATGCCGAGGATATGTACGCCTATGCCAAGCGTCCCTCGGTCACCGAGTACCTGACCTGGGATCCCCACGGAAGCGTGGAGGAGACCCGGGAGTATCTGACCTACATAGGCCAGCGCTACCGCACGGGGGACTTCTATGACTGGTCGGTGGTGGACAAGGAGAGCGGACACATGGTAGGAACCTGCGGCTTTACCTCCTTCAGCTGTCCCAACGATTCCGCCGAGATCGGCTACGTGCTGAATCCCGATTACCAGGGAAAGGGCCTTGCCACCGAGGCCGTCCGCCGCGTCCTGACCTTCGGCTTTGAGGAGCTGGGACTCCACCGCATCGAGGCCCGCTTCATACAGGGCAACACCGCCTCCCTCCGCCTCATGGGGCGGGTGGGCATGACCTTCGAGGGCTACGCCCGCGAGTCCATGCGGATCAAGGGGCGGTATCGGACCATCGGGACCTGCGCGATCCTGCGGCAGGAGTTTTTGAAGGGAAAGTAAATTGCAGTTTATAGGGGAACGGGGGAACGGCCTCCGGTGGCTTAGAACCTTTTTGCAAAAACGTTCTAAGAACTCCAAAAACCTTCAAAAAAGCATAGATATGCCAAGAGATTTGATAGTGGGTAGCATAGAGGAGACCCCCATGGGGCCCCTTCCCCATTGGTGTATTTGATGCGGGAAAGGGATGTGCATCCCACCGATAAACCCAAATTTGAAAAGAAAACAGCCTACCAAATCAAGCGGCAGGCTGTTTTTTGTATGTATGGATCAATCCTCTCTCTTCCGCAGAGCCACGAAAGCGGCGCAGGCGGCGAGGATGGCGGCGGAGGTGAGGCCAACGGAGGCCTTGCAGCCGCCCTCGGGGGCTTGGGTCTCGGTGGTAGCTGCCTCGGTGGTGTCCGCATCGGGAGTCGTTTCGGGGTCGGTAGCCTCCTCGGTAGGCGCCTCGGTCTCGGGCTCGATCACGGGCTGGACGGGGAAGATATACTGTCCCTTGGTCAGGGCATCCGCCTGCTCCTCGGTGGAAACGAAGAAGATGTCGGCCAGATATGCGGTGTTGCCTGCCTCGTTTGCGGCCTTCTCCCAGTCGATGCGCAGGGAAGTGAGCTCGCCCGCAAAGTCCGCGTCGGAGAGTTTGAAGACGACATACTGCCAGTCATTTCCGTCCTCCAGCAGAGCGGTGACGGCCTTGTCCGAGCCGTTGACCGACAGCTCCACGGCGGTGTTGTTCAGGGAGACGTTCTTGATCTTCAGAACGGCGTAGGCGGCCTTGTCGGCGGTCACGGGAGCCAGCATCAGAGACTCCGTGAGGGCGGCGTAGTCCAGGGTGATATAGGGGTCATCGCTCTGGGCGGTGGAGGTCAGAGACAGAACCTTACCGAATTCTCCATCGGTGATCGTCTTGATCTCGGTGTCCTTGCCCGTCAGCACCGACAGGTCGGTGAGGGTGCCCATCAGCAGGGCAGAGCTGTTTTGGATGCTCTCGGGACGGGTCATGAGAGGGGCCTTTCCCTCAGCAAAGGCGGCGGCGGCCAGCTCGGTGGAGCGCTTCTCCCAGACGGCGTAGAGGGTGGTATCACCGACCAGCTTGAGGGAATCGCCTGCCTTGTAGTCGGGGACGGCGTTGTAGGGGGTCAGAGACCAGCCCAGGAAGGTGTCCCCCTCCAGAGTGGGGGCGGTCTCGGGGAGGGTGTAGGCGGTATTGACCGTGACCTTGGCGGCCTCGGGAGTGTTCTCGCCGCCGTTTCCGTCAAAGGTCAGGGTGTCCTCACCTGTGGCGGGGGTCATGAGCCACAGGATGTTCGTCTCCATGTAGCCCTCCTTGTCCCCGTAGGTGATGCGGGCGAAGCCGTCCACCACCTCGTGGAGAGTCACGGCAGAGCCGGCGGGCACGGTGCAGATGCGGCCCTTACCGCCGGGAGCCTTCTTGATGGCGGCGGAGTAGCTGTTGACCACGTATGTACCGCGGAGCATACCGTCCTTGTAGGACCAGTCGATGGTGGGCTCGTCACCCTCGTTGTAGGGAGGAGTACCGTAGCCGATGACGCAGGGGTCATTGAGAGCATAGGAGCGCACCGTCACGTTGTTGTCGGCGTTGCCCTCGATGGTGAAGACGTGGGTCTCGGTGGTGTACAGGACGTAGCCGATGTGGCCCGAGCCGGTGTTGGTATTCTTCCAGTTGAAGAAGATCATATCGGCGGGCTTGGGGGTATACGTACCCTTGTAGGCGGCGGAATCCTGCCACATCTTCATGGTCTTCAGCTCGCCCACCCATTTCCAGCAGCCGATCTCGGAGGAGGCCTTGTCGTATCTGGCCTGGTTCAGACACCAGTTGACGAAGCAGGCGCACCACTCATAGGCGTTATCGTTGTAGTGGGGGACCAGCAGACGGGCATACTCGATGTAGTTGGAGGAGCCGTTCTTGTTCATGCCGTCAAAATCCTTGGCGGAATCGCCCTCGTGGTAGCCCAGCTGGGAGACGGCGATGCGGAGGATGTTGTTGCGGTCGTTGGAGGTCAGCTCCAGGGAGGTGAAGTTCTCATACCAGACCGAGGTCTTGTAGGCGTCCGAGAACTGGTAATTGGGATCGTTCTTCAGCCAGTTACGCATGGGGAGACCCGTGCCATGGGGTTCCAGGGCGGAAGCCGCGGGCAGAGCCACGGAGGCCAGAAGAAGGGTGGCAAGCAGGATCGCCAAAAGCTTTTTAGATGTCATATGGGATCGCATCCTTTCTGTGTCAATGCCTTATTATACCATGGAAAGGGGTGTTTGTAAAGGGTGATATTGTTAAATTTATTTGGAAGCGAAAATTGCGGTTTGTAGAGGAACGGGGAGTACGAGGGGCTCTGCCCCTGCCCCCCGCATAAGGGACTTTTGAAAAAGTCCCTTATGAATCCCCAAAACTTTCAAAAAATATTTTTACGATGTTTTTTTGAAGGTTTTTGGAGTTCTTAGAACCTTTTTGCAAAAAGGTTCTAAGCCGCCGGAGGCCGTTCCCCCGCTCCCCTACAAACCCAAATTTGAACTCCCAAAGCCAAACGAAAAAGGACCGCCAAAAGGCAGTCCTTTTCGTATGATCTCCAATATCAGGAAAAGCTCACAGACTTCGCCCACTCCATCATCTCGGGCTTCTTATCCATGTAGTCCTCGGTGGGGCAGTAGATTTGTACCAGCCAGTAGGCATCGGTGCCTCGGTAGCAGAAGCCCATGTAGGTGAACTCGGTGCCGTCCACGTCCTCGGTGTAGACGAAGTAGGTCATGCCGTCCTCCTCAATGGGGTCGCCCTCCAGGACGTTGCTGGTCATGACGATCTTGGCGTACTCCTTGACGCTCATGTTGGTGTCCAGGGCGACGCTGGCAAACGAGTCGAAGGTCTCCTTGAGGATCATGACACCCGCGTCGGGAGAGATGAGAATGAGGTTATACTCCTCGTTCAAGCCGTTCTGCTCGGTGAAGAAGCCCTTGACGGTGATGGAGATGCCGTCCTTGGTGAAGGTCTTCTCCCCCATCAGCCCGCAGGAGGCCAGGGAGAGGGTCAGCATGAGAACAGCCATCAGAAGTGCGATCTTTTTCATGGTAAAATCCTTTCTGTATGGGAAATTTTCATCTTGATTATAGCACAGCGAAACGGTTTTGTCAACCCCCGATCATCTCAACCGTTGGTTGAAGTGCTCTTTCACGGATCGGCAATGATCCCGCCGCCCACCACGATGTCCCCGTCGTAGAACACGCAAGATTGCCCGGGGCAGACGGCTCTCTGGGGCTGATCGAAGACCACCAGCGCGGTGTCATTTCCCGTCATGACCACGGTGGCGGCATCCCCTCTGTGGGTACTGCGGATGCGGGCGGTGACCGATAGGGGAGTGTGGATGGCATCCACCGACAGGAGGTTGACCCTCGTCAGATGCACCTCGCGGGTGAAGAGATCCTCGTTCTTGCCCAGCACCACTTGGCGGGTGATGGGATCCTTACCGCACACAAAGGCAGGCTCCCCTAGAGCGATCCCCAGCCCTTTGCGCTGGCCGATGGTGTAGTGGATGATGCCCTTGTGCCGACCCAGAACCGCGCCGTTTTTGTCCACAAAGTCACCCTCCATAGGGGTTTTGCCCGTGTAACCCCCCATGAAGGCGGCGTAATCCCCGTCGGGGACGAAGCAGATATCCTGACTGTCGCTCTTGTGGGCGGTCTCAAAGCCCTGCTCTGCGGCCAGGGCGCGGATTTCGGGCTTGGTCATCTCCCCCAGGGGGAAGAGGATGTGGGGAAGCAACTCGCGGGGCAGCTGCCACAGGAAGTAGGACTGATCCTTGCCCTCGTCGGCCGCCTTGCAGAGGAGATAGCGGTCGCCCTCCCGACGGATGCGGGCGTAGTGCCCCGTGGCGATGGCCTCCGCACCGTCTTTGGTTACGGCCTCCCACAAGGCCCCGAATTTAATGGTTTTGTTGCAGGTCACGCAGGGGTTGGGGGTTCCGCCCTCCTCGTAGACGCGGATGAAGTCCTCGATGACACAGCGGCAGAACACCTCCCCCATGTCGTAGGTCTTGTGGGGGATGCCCAGCTTGGCGCAGATGGCGCGGGCGTCGGTCACGTCTTGCGTGTCCCACGTCTGCCCCTCGGGACGGTACAGGGTCATGGTGGCTCCCGTGACGGCATAGCCCGCCTGTGTCAGCAGGTAAGCCGCTACCGAGGAGTCCACACCGCCGCTCATGGCGGCGAATATTTTCTTGGGCATAATGCCTCCTTACAGTATGGTGAATCCGTTATGAGAGAAGAAATAGAAGCTCCGCGCGTCCTGCTTGGCCGCCTCGCTGATACGGATGCCT
>JBGVRH010000084.1:0-3398 GCA_045128275.1 Eubacteriales bacterium
GTCATCCTCACCAAGCTGGACGGCGATACCCGAGGCGGCGCGGCTCTGTCCATCCGCTACGTTACGGGCAAGCCCATCAAGTTCATCGGTGTGGGCGAGAAGCTGGACGCCATCGAGCCCTTCCATCCCGACCGTATGGCCAACCGCATCCTGGGTATGGGCGACGTCCTGACCCTCATCGACAAGGCTCAGGCTCAGTACGATGAGAAGAAGGCCGCCGAGCTGGAGCAGAAGATCCGCCAGTCCACCTTCACCCTGGACGATTACCTGGCCCAGTTCGACCAGATCAAGAATATGGGCGATCTGAACCAGCTGGCAGGCATGATCCCCGGCATGAAGCCCGGCGCCCTCAAGGACGCCCAGGTGGACGAGAAGGCCCTGGCGCGCCAGGAGGCCATCATCCTGTCCATGACCAAGGCTGAGCGGGAAAAGCCCGAGCAGTTGCTTAATGCCTCCCGCAAGAAGCGCATCGCCGCAGGCAGCGGTACCACGGTTGAGGAGGTCAACCGCCTGCTCAAGCAGTTCGAGCAGATCAAGAAGCTCATGAAGCAGTTCGCCGATATGGGCAATGGAGGCGGAGGCAGACGCGGCCGCTTCGGCAAAAAGAGAATGAAGCTTCCGTTCTGATGAACGAAGTCATATAACACAAGTCAATCAAAAAAACAAAAACATTTATTTTGGAGGAAACAAACCATGGTTAAGATCAGACTGACCAGAACCGGTGCCAAGAAGGCTCCCACCTACCGCATTGTCGTTGCCGACAGCCGCTATCCCCGCGATGGCCGTTTCATCGACCAGATCGGCTACTACAACCCCATGACCAACCCTGCCGAGGTTAAGATCGACGCTGACAAGGCTAAGGATTGGATGTTCAAGGGTGCTCAGCCCACCGAGACCGTCAAGTCCCTGTTCAAGAAGAACGGCATCATTGACTGATCCCCAAACGGAGTTTAGTCATGGCAGAGCTTCAAACGACCTTACACGACATCGCTGCCGCCATCGTGGATACTCCCGATGAGGTCAAGGTCATCCGCGAGGAGGATGATGACACCATCACCCTGACTCTCACGGTGGCCCCCGACGATATGGGCATGGTGATCGGCCGTCACGGTCGCATTGCCAAGGCCATCCGCACGGTCATTAAGGCAGCCTCCGCCGACTGCGGCAAGCGGGTAAACGTAGAGATCCGCGATTGATCTCTCCCCGCAAAGAAACAGACCCACAACACCGATACGGTGCGTGGGTCTGTTTTTTTGTGTTTTATATTTCAAATTTGGGTTTGCAGGGCAGGGGTTTCACCCCTGCACCCCACCAAGAACCTTTTTGAAAAAAGGTTCTTGGATCTCCAAAAACTTTTAAAAAGGATTCATAAATATGATTTTTAAGGTTTTGGGGATTCTTAAGGGACTTTTTCAAAAGTCCCTTAAGCGGGTCCAGGGCAGAGCCCTGGCCGATAAACCGCAATTTATCCGTGCAAAATCGCCGTATCCGTAAGCTCCACCACAGCCTCTTCATACCCATCGCTCTCAAACACCACGATCTCGTTCTCCCCCTCACGGAGCAGAGGCGCGGGCACGTACAGGGTCTTCTGAGGCCCTGCGGGGTTGAAGTAACGGCCGATGTTGAAGCCGTTGACCGTGACAAAGCCCTTGGTGAAGCCGTCGAGCTTGATGTAGGTGTCGCAGGGCGCGCCCTTGACCGTCAGCGTGCCGCGAAGGAAGGCGGGAACCGTACCGCTCGTCTGTGCCTCACCGTAGGTCAGCCCGCTCAGGTCATCCATGGTCATGGGGTACATCTCCCAGCCGTAGTGGAACCGCTGACCCAGCCGCACGCCGCCCAGAATGCCCTTGCGATCCATGAGCTTGATGCCGTAATTCACGCGGCCCATGTTCTCCACCAGGATATCCAGGGTAGCGGTCTCGCTAAAGCCCAGCCCGATACGGATGGGATCGTTTCGGCGGCTCCGCTCCTTGATGCCCACCTGCTTACCATTGATGTAGAAAATGGCGCGGTCATGGATATCCCCGCAGAACAGCTCCAGCTCCTCGAAGGGGCCCTTCAGCTGGGTGCGGTAGAGGATATAGCCGAAGTCCTGATCCAGCTCCTCCATGGTCTTGGGGAAGGCGGCGCGGACAGGGGTGGAGAGGGAAGGAAGATTTTCAAACAGAGGCGCGGACTCGGTCAGCGTGACCTTGCCGTAGGCCTTTTTGGCAGAGTTCTGCACCGCAATGTCGGGTGCCTTGACCCCTGTCCGCTCCTCAATGACCCGCTTGGCGGTCTCGTAGAGGGGGGTGGTATCCCCCGCCTCGGTGAGGAAGGCGGCGTAATCGTAGCTGGTGACGGTGGGCTGGTACTGCTCACCCGTGTGGTTGGCACCGTTCCAGAAGGCGAAGTTGGTGCCGCCGTGGAACATATAAATGTTGAAGGAGGCGTTCAGATCGAAGAATCGGTTCAGCTCCCCCGCAATATCCTCGGGACTCCGCTGACCGCGGCCATCCTCGTACCAGTGGTCGAACCACCCGCACCAAAATTCTCCGCACATGAGGGGGCGGTCGGTCTGGAACTCCTTCAGAGTCAGGATCTGATCCACGTAGGAGCCGAAGTTGGCCACCGCCAGCACGTCGGGGAGGGTGCCGCCGCTGAGCATCCAACGGGCGGTGCCGTCGGAGGTGAACAGGGTGCAGTCGATGCCGTTCTCGCGGTAGATGTCCACCACCTTTTGCAGGTAGGCCGTATCGTCTCCGTAGCTGCCGTACTCGTTCTCCACCTGTACCATGAGGATGTTTCCCCCGTTGGTGCAGAGGTGGGGACGGAGGCGGGAAAGCAGCTCGCGGTAGTAGGGCCCCACCTTCTCCAGGTAGAGGGGATCGTCGCACCGCAGAGCCATGTGGGGGTATTTCAGAAGCCACGAGGGAAGCCCGCCGAAGTCCCATTCGGCGCAGATGTAGGGGCCGGGACGGACGATGACGTTGAGATCCAGCTTCTCCGCCGTCTCAATGAACCGCTCGATATCCAGCATGCCCGAAAAGTCGAACTGCCCCTCTCGGCGCTCGTGGAGATTCCAGCAGGTGTAGGTCTCCACGGTGTTGAAGCCGCAGGCCTTGAGCTTGGTCAGGCGATCCTCCCAGCATTCGGGGAAGGTGCGGAAGTAGTGGATGGCACCCGAGATGACGGTGTAGGGTTGGTCATTCAGGTAGAATTGACCGTCGCGGTAGGTGAAGGATTTTTTCATGGTGATGCTCCTTTGATGGTGGAAGGAATTCAAATTTGGGTTTATCGGTGGGATGCATATCCCTTTCACGAATCAAATATACCAATGGGGAAGGGGCCCCATGGGGGTTTCCCCTATGCTACCCACTATCAAATCTCTTGGCATATCTACGCTTTTTGAAAGTTTT
>JBGVRH010000085.1:0-27566 GCA_045128275.1 Eubacteriales bacterium
AAGGCATATCGTGCCCGAAGGGCATCTCGCAAAATCAAAAAAAGGCTGATTTCGCCTGACGGCGAGCGATATGCGCTTCGCGCGAGATATGCCCGCTGGGCGCGATATGCCCGTTGGGCGCGATATGCCCTTCGGGCGTGAACTCCCCGCTAAACCGCAATTTACCTTTCCTCCACCCGTATGGCGATGGCCGACAGGTCATCCTCCGACCCCGCCGTCAGGGCGCGCTTGATGATATCCTTTCGCAGGGCATCCATGCTGTCGGGCATGGGGGAGGAGAGGAGGTCGATGAGCCAGGGACATTCGTCGTTGCCCAGGGTCACGCCGTCGCTGACCATGACCACCACGTCCCCGGGATGGGTACGGAACTTCAACAGCCGCCCGGGGGTGTCCTTGACGATGCCGATGGGGAGGGTAGGGGCGTGGAGCTTGTAGACGCTCCCCTCCCGCACCACGTAGGTGGGGGCCGCGCCGTTCTTGGCAAAGACCGCCCGCCCGTCCATGAGATCCAGCTCCATGAGATCCACCGTGGCCGAGCATTCGTCCCCCATGCCCATATTCTTGGAGCGGATCAGACCGTCCAGCATCCGCAGGGAGACTTCGGCGCGGTTGCCCGCCGTCAGCATTTTTTCTAAGAACATGGCGCAGATGTCCGAGGTCAGGGAAGCGTCCTCGCCCGAGCCCATGCCGTCGCTGATGAGAGCGTAGAAGTAGGCGTCGCCGCTCTTGAACAGAGCGATGTGATCCCCGCAGACGGCGGGGGGATCGTAGGCGCCCGCAGGGGTTTCGTGGGTCAGAGGAGCGGGGAGGGGCGCCCCTGTGGGATGGTCGGCGGGGAGGGTGCTGCCCGAGTAGGCGACCCGTAGCTTGGCCTCGGAGTGAAGGGTCATGACAGCGGAGGCTCCGCCGTCCTCCCCCTCGTCGAAGGCGGGAGCGGTCATGGGACAGCCCACCAGTTCTCCAATGCGGGCCCGTATCTCGGGAAGCTTGTCCGCCACCGCCTCAAAGCCCGCGCCTCTCACGATGACCCGCTGACGGCCGCTCCCCCGCTTACCGCCCACCACGACCCCGTGTACCGTCACGCCCGCCTCGGTCAGATAGTCGTAGACGCGGTCGGCGGCCTCGCGGTTGCAGGCCAGATCCTCCTCGGCTTGGCGATCCTCCTCCAGGGCATCGCTGAGGAGGGAAGCGATGGCGGCGTAGTCGGCGGCGAAGACCTCGGTCTTCTCACTCTTGAGGAGGATCTCGGTCATGCGGGCGCATCGGCCGTTGATATCGGTGACGATATCCTCCATGTAGGGGCACAGATCCCGCAGGCTATCCGGGAGGGCTTCGGCAGAGGCCTTGCCCCCCGTGTGGAGCTGGGCGGCCAGGCGGGTCTGAATCTCCAAAGTCCGCTCGTACTCCGACCCCCAGCAGATATCCCGATCCTTACAGCGGGCGCACTTTTTCCCGAAGCTCTCGTCGCAGATGCGGCGGAGATCCAGCATGCGGGGACGCTTGAGCTGGCTGGAGAGGTCGTAGAACCGTTGGGACAGGGCACCAAAGGCCTCGGAGAGGGCCTTCATGCGGGCTCTTTGGGCTTCGGCGCGGGACTCGGCGGTGAGGGAGGCGGTGACGGCGGCGGTGAACTCCTCCAGCTCGCGGTCGACCCTTTCGGAACGCTGTCCGTGGGGGAGCGCCAGCCACAGCCTCTCGGTGAGAAAGAACAGGGGAATGGCCAGCAGGATGGCGGGGATCTGGGCGGTCAGCACCTCGATCCCCTCCACCAGGGCGCACCACCCCGCCCCTACGGTGCATCCGCCCAGCACGGCCGAGCGGTGGGATACGTAGCGCAAAAGGGCGTAGCATCCCGCGCAGAGGATGAACATGGGGGCCAGTCCGGGCTCGGCGGCCAGTCCGCAGATCACCCCTACCGCTACCCCGGGGATCACTCCCAGACGGGAGGAGGCGAACAGGGTCAGCACCAGTCCCAGGAGGGTAGATATCTCGATGCCCAGAAGTGCCGAACCCAGAGGGATTCGGAACCCACGGGCCGAGAACACCACAGCGGCGATCAGCACGCAGACCGACACCAGGGGCAGAGCGTGGAATTTCCGCCACACCTTCACAGCACCCCCGTCCTCCTCGGTGAGATCCGACCCCCGCAGGGCAGCGTTTCCTCGCAATGGTCTGGGGGAGAAGAGCAGGGTCAGCCCCGCCTCCCCGAAGCAGGAGACCAGCAGAAAGCAGACCGCAGGGGGGATCACCAGCATACACAGGGCGCAGAGAAGGTCGTAGATATGGAAGCCTCCCGTGACCACCGCGCTCAGTCCCGCCGCCAGACCGCAGACCCCCGCGGTCAGCATGCGCAGGAAAGGATGCTCAGCGAAGAGGCGGACGGGAAGCCCGCTGTAGTCCATGCGGGGAGGCTTGTCCCTGTCCCGCTTCGCGGTGGTGGGGGTGTCCTTGCCTCCGTAGTAGTCGGTCTCGGTGTCCCCCGCGGAGGAGGCATCCTCCACCAACCCCAGGTTGCGCTTGAAGGAGACCCAGCACAGAAGCAGGTAGGTGCGCCCCCGACAGGGTGTGCCATCGGGGAGGGCGGGAGGGTCCACGAAAAAGCGGATGACCAGCCGTAGAATCAGGCAGAGCAGGTAGACCCCCACCCAGGCCCAGCCCACCAGGGTCACAGGGTGAAGCGCCGCCGAGAGGAACAGCCCCGCCAGTATGTACCAGGTATAGGACGACGAGGCCGCCAGAAGAGCCAGTCCCAGGGGGGCCGCCCCGAACAAAAGAGGACAGGAGCCCAGGAGAAAAGCGGCACCCCCGAATACAGCCCCACGGGTGATCTCCCCCAGGATACGAAGTCCCCGATCCCGTGTGGGAGCATCCGTGGGAGAGGCGCGGCCGCGGAGAGGGGTGATGGGATCGGAGCGCAGACGGTTTTGCATGAGAAGCCTCCTTTGAAACGACGGTATTTTCAGCCCCATTGCCATGGGGCGACAGTCTTTTTTTCTATTATACACACATCCTCCCGAGCAAACTGTCGCAACCCGTCGCTCCGCCCGAAAAATTACCGAAATCCTTTTGACTTTTCTCGATTCGGTTGACAAAGGGGATGGAATATGGTATAATGACCATAATAAACCTCTTGTATGCGCGCGCAGTGGTGAATTTTGCCAAAGCGCGAAGAAAGGAACCTCTATGAAGCTGTTCAAGCGCGTCTGTGCGGCGGCTCTGGCCTGCCTGATGATGCTGTCCGCTCTCTGTGTCCTCCCCGTCTCGGCGGCCAAGACCATCACCGTGGCGGAGGGCAAGATCACCCAAATCGTCTTCGGTGAGATCTACACCGACTCCGACAAGGGTACCTCCTTTGGCGGCAACCTCTACCTGGAAAAGAACCTGGGCCCCGCCTACTTCGACGGTGTCCGCAACGGAGACTGGTTCGAGTTCAAGATCCATGCCGAGGCGGCGGGAGACTATCACTTCTGCTTCTCCTTCGGCTGGGTGGAGCCCACGGGCACCTACGCGGTGAGCGTGGACGGCGGCGAGCCTATCCACTTGCAGAACACCGTCAAGGGTGTGAACTGGCGCGACTGGATGGATTCCACCGAGGCGCAGGTCACTCTTACGAAAGGAGAGCATACCGTCCGAGTCACCATGGGCTGTGACGGTCCCAATCTGTACGCTATGAAGATCGCACCCGTAGGCGTGCCTCTCACCGCGGGAGGCCGTAACCAGAGCGCCGCCCTCTGCGACGAGACCACCGCTCGCGGTGCCCAGCAGATCGACAAGAGCGCGGCTCTGCAGTTCAATTCCACCGTTCCCTTCGCGGGCATCACCCTGACCTCCGCCAGCTGGAACAACAACATCGGCTCCATCCGTATGTCCCTGTACAAGTGGAATACCTCCTACGACAAGACCCTCAGCGGTCAGCCCATCGTCACCGAGGACTTCGTGGACTTCGCGGATAACCTCACCCTGAAATTCCACTTCGACGAGGTGGAGGCGGGGGAGTACCTCCTCTACATGGAGAACATCACGGGCAACCCCGCCGAGGCCGTGGGCTACTGGGGCTATGCCGCCGCCCGCGAGCACATCCGCTCCTACAAGAACAACGCCGAGTACGACTTCTGCCCCGGGGTGTCCCTGCTCTACGGGCAGGAGGTGGCGGATCCCTTCGCTCCCATCAGCGAGATGGATCCCTATGCCTCTGCCGTGACCCCCACCGAGGGGGATCTCTACCCCGACGGCGAGATGATCGAGTACAAGATGAATGCCGCCGCCAAGTACGGCGTGCAGTTCAAGGCCACCGCCGCCTTTGGCGGTTGCGAGGTCTTTATCCCCACCGTGCCCGTGGGGGACAATACCCTGACCCTGTCCCTGTACAAGTGGAACGGCAACTACAGCGAGTCGGTCAAGGCCGCTCCCGTGGCAACCAAGACCCTGCAGAACGTGAGCCGAAGTAACTGGGCGACCCTTACGGGTGACTTCCCCGCGGGGGAGTACCTCTTCACGGTCACGAGCGGCACCGAGGGCATGACGGTGGGCATGGTGGAGACCCCCTTCGAGAAGGCCAACCACTACCTCTATACGTCCAGATCGGGCATCAGCCTCATCTGCCGTACTCTGGGGAATGCCGCCCTTGAGACCCCCACAGCTCCCACCGCCCAGGACTTCATTTCGGATGATGCCTACTACTGGGTCGCCACCGACGGCCTGGATCGCACTCTCCCCACCGCCACCGAGGCGGACGGCAAGCGAGAGGGCAAGTACGTGGGCATCTTCTACCACACCTGGCATTCCGCCTTCGCCTACCGCGACGTGACCAACGTCACCGAGCTTGTGACCAAGCATCCCGATGCCATCCGCGACTACGACCATCCTGCCTGGGAGGGCAAGACCAACTGCTTCTGGAACGAGCCCATCTGGGGCTACTACAACAACGGCGTGGATCGCTACGTCCTCCGCAAGCAGGCTGAGCTGCTGGCCGACGCGGGGGTGGACGTGGTCTTCTTCGACAACACCAACGGCACCATGAACTTCGTGGATGCCATCCTCACCCTCTGCGAGGTCTGGGCCGAGGCCAGAGCCGACGGTGTCAAGACCCCTCAGATCTCGGCCATGCTGAATATGTACCAGTACGATCAGACCGCCGTCCAGATCAAGGAGCTGTATGATCGGATCTACTCCAAGGGACTGTATCAGGATCTGTGGTTCTACTGGGAGGATAAGCCCCTTCTGCTGGGCTATCCCGAGGAGCTGAGACGTATGGAGGGCGGTATGGAGGCCTACGAGTTCTTCTCCTACCGTCCCATCAACCCCTCCTACAACGAGGATCAGGAGCTGATCAAGCAGAGCGACGTATCCAACCGCATCACCTTCGCGCCCCCCGCGGGCTTCCGCCGATACACCCAATGGAAGTGGATCTCGGTCTACCCCCAGGAGAAGATGTACCTGAAGGGCACCAAGGACGTGGAGCAGATGTGCGTCTGCGTGGCACAGAATTGGTCGGATAAGCAGGGACTCACCCCCATGAACGCGGGCGACATGGTCTTTGGCCGCGGCTATACCCACAAAAACGGCATCAATACCTCCATGGAGGCCGCTATGGCGGGTCTGAACTTCGCCGAGCAGTGGGAGTACGCTCTGGAGGTGGATCCCACCTTCATCTACATCACGGGCTGGAACGAGTGGCAGGTAGGCCGCACCACGGATATGTGGGGCTACCCCAACGCCCTCCCCGATAACGCCACCGACGGCTATTCCCGTGACATCGAGCCCTCCACAGGCGCTCTGAAGGATCACTTCTACAACCAGATGGTGTCCTACATCCGCCGCTTCAAGGGTATGGACACCCAGCCCGTCTCTTCGGGCGAGGTGAAGACCGACTCCGCCGCCTCCATCGACTGGAGCGCCGTGACCCCTGTCTACCGCGCCTACGCGGGAAGCACCATCCACCGCGACTACGACGGCTACAAGGATTACCATTACACCAACACCACGGGCCGCAACGACTTCGTGGAAGCCCGCGTGACCTACGATGCCGAGAACCTCTACTTCATGGTCAAGACCGCCGAGGCCATCACCCCCCATACCGACAAGGCCTGGATGCGCCTGTTCATCGACGTGGCGGGCGCAGAGGACGGCAAGAGCTGGGAGACCTTTGAGTATATCCTCAACCGCGAAACCCCCACCGCCGACAAGGCCACTCTGGAGAGATCCACGGGGGGCTGGAATTGGGAGAAGGCCGCCGAGGTCAGCTACTCTGTAAACGGCGATACCATGGTGGTGACCATCCCCCGCACCGCCCTGGGGATTCGTGAGGGTGACTTCACCGTCAACTTCAAGTGGAGCGACAATATGCAGACCGACGGGGATATCATGGACTTCTATACCAATGGTGATGTAGCCCCCGGCGCAAGATTCAAGTACCAATTCACCACCGTCGGCGCCAAGATCCCCGATGAGGGCGAGACCACCGCTCCCGCCGATTCGGATACCGCCGCCCCCGACACGCAGGAGATCCCCACCGACGCCCCCGCCGAGACGGATGCCCCCGCGAAGAAGGGCTGTAAGTCGGCTGTCTCCGCCGCTGTCCTGCCCGTGACGCTGGCCGCCGCCGTGGCGGTGACCAAAAAGGGCAAGAAAAAGGAAGAATTGTAAATAAACCTTCCAACCCCTTGCAATTTACCCCAAAAGGTGCTATAATGACCCTATACCCATCAAAGGAGGTGAGCCTGTGAAGCTCATGGAATCGGGCCAGATGTATCTGGAGACCATTTACGTTCTGTCCAAGGAAAAGACCAGCGTCCACTCCATCGACGTCAGCGAGCACATGGGCTACTCCAAGCCCAGCGTCAGCCGCGCCATCGGCATTCTGAAGAGCGGCGGCTACGTGGAGATGGCGGAGGACGGCTCTCTGACCCTCACCGAGTCGGGACTTTCTGTGGCCGAGCAGATCTACGAGCGGCACACCATCCTCACCGAGTGCCTGGTTCGCCTGGGGGTGGATCGGGAGACCGCTGCCGAGGATGCCTGCAAAATGGAGCACGTCATCAGCGACGAGTCCATGGCCGCGCTGAAAAAATTCATTGAGTCATAAAAAAACAACTCCCCGATCAGGTGTCTCCTTGTCGGGGAGTTTTGCAAATCAAGGGAAAATCATGAGGATTTGGTGGCGTTACACGCCACCCAAGGAGGTATGACATGAGAAAATATGAATTAGTCGTGGTCGGCGGAGGCTTCGCGGGAGTAGCGGCGGCCATCGCGGCGGCGAGAGCGGGGGTGGACGTGCTGCTGGTGGATAAGGGCAACTGCCTGGGCGGCGCGGCGGTCAACTGCCTCGTCAGCCCCTTCATGCCCTACAGCACCGTCATCGACGGCGAGCACGTGGTGCTCTCCGCGGGGATCTTTTCCGAGATCATCCGCCGCATGGATGAGCGGCACGCCATGGTGGGCGAGCGCTACTTTTTGGAGGAGGAGCTGAAGTTCGTCCTGAACGACATGGTGCTGGAGGCGGGAGTCAAGCTCCTGTTCCACGCATACATCTTCAAAGCCGAGAAGTGGGACGGACGCGTCACCTCCATCTCGGTGGCCACCAAGAGCGGGGAGACGCGGATCGAGGCAGACTATTTCGTGGATGCCACGGGTGATGCCCAGCTGGCCTACCTGGCGGACTGTCCCACCACCCTGGGCCGAGAGCCCGACCATCTCTGCCAGCCCATGACCCTCTGCTTCCGGGTGGGCAACGTGGACAGAGACCGCTTCTATGCCAGCCAGCCCAGATGGTCGAAGATCCACGCTCAAAAGCTGGAATCAGGTCAGCTCATCAACCCCAGAGAGAACATCCTGGTGTTCCATACCCCCGTCCCCAATGTGCTTCACTTCAACACCACCCGTGTGGTCAAGAAGAACCCCACCTGCCCCGAGGACGTGACCGAGGCGGAGGTGCTGGCGCGCCAGCAGGTGCAGGAGGTTTATGATCTCCTCAAGGAGCATGCCGACGGCCTGGAGAACAGCTACCTCATGATGACCGCCGCCGAGATCGGTGTCCGCGAGAGCCGCATGATCGTGGGGGACTACGTGCTGACCGAGACCGACTGCAAGGACTGCACCCGCTTCGAGGATGCCATCGCCGCCAGCAATTACGAGATCGACATCCACAACCCCGAGGGGACGGGAACCAGCCACTACTTCTTCAAGCCGGGTGAGTATTACACCATCCCCTACCGCTGTCTGATCCCCAAGGAGGCCACCAATCTGCTGGTGGCGGGGCGGTGCATCTCCTCCGACCACGGTGCCCAGGCCTCCTACCGCATCATGCCCAACGTCTGCACCCTGGGCGAGGCGGCAGGCTCGGCCATGGGCTTGGCCGTGAAGGAAGGGAAGCAGGTGAGAGACATTGACGTGAGGGCGTTGCAGGCCGAGCTGAAGAAGAACGGAGCGTTCATCGGGATCTGAGCGAGTACCGCAAAACAGTAAAAAATTCCGACCCGAAAGGCAAAAACAGTCTTTCGGGTCGGCTTTTTTCTTGTTTATGGGATCAATCCTTGAGCACTCTTACCGTCCCCTTCAAGGCGCGGAGGAAGGCCTCGTCCGTCCCCGTCAAGCGGTAGTCCTTGCGGCAGATCAAAAGGTCGCGGTAGAGGGTGGTGTCAAAGCAGGGGCGCTGGATCAGCCCCATCTGGGCCGCCAGGAAGGAGGGCATGGGAGGGGCCGCGACACAAAGGGAGGGATCGTTTACCAGCAGAGCATAGGCCGTGGCGCGGTCGGTGACGGCGATCTCCTTTTTCACAGCGCGGGTATCCGTGTAACCTTCTATGGTCAGGGACTCGGGGCTGACCACTTGGCAGAATTCCCCCAGCGACACAGGGGTGACAGAGTCCTTGCCCGCCAGAGAGCTGCCCAGCCCCGCCAGGATCACGGGGGAGAACTCGGTGACGGTCTCCTGCTTCAGCTCCTTGGCGGTGAGCTTGTCGGTGTAGTATTTCTCGAAATGCAGAGGGATGCGGATGATGCCCAGCTTGGCGGTTCCGCTGATAACGGCATCCAAGGTCTCGGTCAGATCTCCCTCGCTGTATCTCGTCTCGTAGATCCTGTCCTCGGGGAGAGAGGCGCAGAAGGAGACGAAGGCGTGGGCCGCGTAGGCCGAGGGGGCGGCCATGACCGACAGGCTCTCACGGGGGATGGCCTCCCCGTCGAACATGGTCTCCAGCTCCCCCACCTCCCGCAGGATGCGCTCCCCCGCCGAGAGAAGCTTCTCTCCCTCGGGGGTGACGGTCATGCCTGTGCGGGTGCGCTCGAAGATGGAGATGCCCAGCTGGCTCTCCAGCTCCTTGACGGCGCGGGAGAGGTTGGGCTGTGCCACCGACAGATTCTCGGCGGCCTTGGAGATGGATCCCGTGCGGGAGATCTCCAGGGCGTATTTTACGTATTGCAGATTCATGTGGTGGCCTTTCTCTTACCGAACAGGCACTTTTTGGGTGCGGGCTCCGCGGGGACGGGATCGTAGGCCGCGAAGAATTCCAGTATCTTCTTCTTGTATGCCTCGGGATTGACCAAAAAGCTCAGACCGTGTCCCGCGCCGTTGACCACCAAAAGATCCTTAGGTGCCTGGCAGGCGTAGTAATTCTCCAGGCTCATGCGCCACGGCACGAAGTCGTCGGCATCACCGTGGACGAAGAGACAGGGGATCTCCTTGTTCTGCACCATGGCCTCCAGGGGGGTGTAGTCCTTGAAGGTGAAGTTTTCCCGTAGCTTGCAGTTGAGATTCACCGCCGCCAGGGTGGGGCCCGCCATCTTGCCGATGTTCTTCTCCAGGGTGAGCTTGATGATCTCGTTGGGGGTGGAATATCCGCAGTCCGCGATGATGCCACAGACCCGACCCGCAATGGGCAGACCCGCCGCCATCAGCACGGTGGCCGCGCCCATGGAAATACCGCAGAGGTAGACGGGAAGCCCGCCGTGGTTCTGATCCAGCCAATCCAGCCAGGTCAGCACGTCGTATCTCTCATGGATGCCGTAGGAGATGAGATCGCCGCCGCTCTCCCCGTGACAGCGCTGGTCGATGAGGAGAAGATTGCAGGCGTTCTCGTGAAGGAAGGGGGAGCTGGCGGAGAAGTCCACGCACCAACGGCTATGCCAGCCGTGGACCAGAATGACGGTGCGCTTGGCCCCCTCGGCGGGATACCAATGGGCGCGGAGGACGTAATTATCCCGACTGCGCAGCTCCACCAGCTCGGTGGGGGCGTTCTTCAGAGCCTCGGTCATTTCCACGATGGCGGGATCGGGGGGAGCGGGCTCAGCCCCCGTTCCGATGGCCAGCAGGGCATCCGAGGCGGGGGTACGGCGGCGGGCGATGATGGTGGTCATCAGCTCGGTATAGACGGCGGCGGCAGTCAAGGCGGCTCCGCCAAGAGCCAGACCGACACCGGTAGCGATGCGGGCGGCGGGACTCATCTTTTTACTCATGATCGGCAACCTCCGTTCCTTCGTTCCCCTCCGTTGCCCCGCAGGGGCACTTCGTTTGGGCTTCGAGCGCAACATCATTCGCCGTGACCTCGGCGACATCATTGGACGCATCAGTGTCCACTTCATTTGCCCGCAGGGCATCATACTCGGCCTTGGTCATCATAGGCTCTTCTGCCTCTGTCTCGGGGTGCAGCTCCTCGCGGCGGGCGCGGGTGGAGTGGAAGACCAGCAGAACCCCCAGCGGCACCGCCATGCGGATGAACCATTCGTGGAAGATCATGAGGAAGGTCTTGTCCACCTTGCCGTCGGTCTGGGGGATATCCGCCCCCATCTCCAGGGCGGCGGTGTACATATCCTCGCTGACGTTTTTCAGGTAGGGAAGCAGGAGCAGGTAGACGAAGGCGGTCACCATCAGCACCTCCCAGAACATCTCTCGTTGGGCGATGCCGTCGCGGCGGTCGTGCTTGGTGTAGACCAGGCCGTGGAAGAGGCAGATGACGATCCAGGGCAAGGCAAAGCTCACCTGCTTGATGATCCAGGCAGAGGTCTTGCTCTCCTGCTCCAGAAGGCGGGCGTGGAAGAAGTCGATGGCGGTGTATTTGCAGTACAGGCAGGCGGCGACCAGCACCGACAGGAGGACTCCGCAGATGAGGATGCGGAGGATACTGAATCGGTAACGGCGGCCCGTTTGAGTAGGCAGGGCTTGTGTGGCGGTCATGGGAGTGCCTCCAGTTATATATATTCTGATATAGTATACCACAAAAAATGGGATTTGTCCAGTAGATCGTCCCTCTTTTAACAAATTTGATACGAATGAAACAAAAAACAGGCACCGCGCAAGGGAAAGCGGTGCCTGTTTTTGACGTGATATCATGTCGGCATAACGGCTGTTCCATTGCCTAAAAAGGCTGACAGCCGTTATGCTGCCCTCTGTCACAGAAGGCAGGAAAAAACTGCCTTCTCAAGAGCCGTACAGAGGGGGCTCCGATCGGTATTTGACCTCCCGAAACCGAGCATATTATAGCACAAAATGTGCTTCGTGTCAATACTAATAGATTTAAATTTAGCTTGAAGTATCTTCAATTTTAGCTATTACTGTAATATCCTTATGGTAAAGACCCAATATTGACCAAAGGAAGGCAAACTATGCAGGTGGATTACAAGCTGATCGGAACACGGATCAAGGAGCAGAGACGGTCGAAGGGATATACCCAGGAGAATCTGGCGGAAAAACTGGATGTCTCGGTGGGCTACATCAGCCAGGTGGAGCGGGGATTCACCCGCATCAGCCTGGATCTCTTGGCGGCGGTCTCGACCGTTTTGGAATGTGACATAGCGGTTCTGGTCACAGGATCGGCCATGAACGGGGATGCCTATATGCGAGACGAGATCGGAGAGCTGTATGAGCAGCTTGATCATCGGGAAAGGCAACTGACCCTGGGCTTCATGGAGCTGCTCATCAAGAGCAGATAGGGTAGAAAGGCAAGAAAAAGGGCTGACGAATGGGTGGTTCTCATAGGAAAGTTTGATATTGTTTTGTAGGGGCGTTCATCGAACGCCCGCGGGCGACCAATGGTCGCCCCTACGGATAAACAAACTTGATTCGCAGAAAACAAATAATAACCCCCGACAGATTAAAAAAGTCTGTCGGGGGATTTCTATCTAAAAAAACGGTAATTATCCTAATTTATAGGTGTTCAAAGACCAATTATGTCCACAAATATTTTTCTTTGCCTTTATGAAATCTTGAATTGCGGTAGCCTTTTCTGCATAATAAGAACTACAAATTATATCCCCATCTTTGTTATATCCGAAAAAGCGATATACAGAATTAATGTTTAAGATTTCTCCAACCAATTCTACTTTTTGTATTCTGGGTTCACAATCGGGCTTTGAAAACGGTTTACCTTCGCTCATTGCTTCTTTCATTGCCGTGGTAGCGTCATCTTTAGTTTGAAAAGTACCTATAAGATACTCTGCCCGATATTTTTTGCCACATTCTTCCTCGGTTCTACTAATATACAAATCATACAGAAAATTCATATGTTTTCTCCTTTTCATATTTTATCGCCAGTTTCGCCTTTGTATTACAAAGGCTTCGGGCAAAGCCCATACCCCTTTGTAAGGCGGGGGTTTACTCCCGCCGCCTTGTTGGCTTAGATCCTATGTTACGGCGGGAGCAAGCCCCCGCCCTACGATGCACCCCCATTATAACATAAATCGGCAGAGGAAACAAGTTCTCTGCCGAAATTTGTTTGTAGGGGCGACCATTGGTCGCCCCTACGGTAAACTTCCCTATGAGAAGGAGCCAAAATCAGCCCTTTTTTGATCAGTGGCTTCTCAGAATTGCGTTCAGGGAATCCCGGATCTCCTCGTCGGAGGCCTCCTTCTTCATGAAGCGGAACTTGCCCTCGGGGTTGGGGATGGCGCGGGTGGCGTCAACCAGGTCGGGCTGCTCGGGGATGGCGGCGTAGAACTCCAGATCCACGGGCTCTAGAAGGGAGTAGTGCTCCCCCTCCCCCTCCACGGCGAACTGGATGGCGGTGAGGTCGTAGGAGGAATTCATGCCCTCGGCGGGGAGGTGAGTCCAGCCGCGGGTGTAGAGGTGGTAGGCCAGGGCCAGGGGATGAGCCTCGAAGACAGCGGGATCCTGGATGTGCTCGTAGCCCGTCATGATCTTCCAGCCGATGTGGAAGTCAGACAGATACACGGCGGTGGGCCACTCGTTGAACACAACCTCGGCGGCCTTGTAGTCGGAGATGACGTTGCACTCACGGCCCTCGGGGAGGATGGCGGCCATGGAGACCAGGCAGTTGACCTTGGCCTTCACCAGCTCCATGCCCGACAGGGGGGAGATCTCGTCGGCACCGCTACGGAGCAGGGCGGCCAGGTCATTGAACATACCGATGGTGATGATCATGACGCTGTCATCCTCGGCTCCCGCCAGCAGGGTGCGGTAGAAGGTCACCTCGTCGGCGGTCTTCAGGGTGCCGTTGCGGTAGGCCTCGGAGAACTTCTCGGCCACGGCGTCGTTGTACTTATGGCAGGCAGGCTCGTCCTGGAAGCCCTCGCCGCTCCACTGACCCAGGTAGGGGGTCTCGATGCCGCAATGACGGCAGACGGCATCGATGGTGCCCGTACCCGCCTTGTTGGAGGTGCAGTTGCAGATACCGAGGATGGGGAAGCCGTACTTTTTGGCGTAGTCGATGAGGCAGACCAGAGCGCCGACGTCATCGCAGTCGGGGCCGATATCGGTGTCCAGGATCACCGCGCGGGGCTTCTTGCAGAGAGGTTCAAAGACGTGGTTCATGGGGGAGTCTCCTTTCGTATTGGGGCTATTTTGTGTTTCCTCATGGGAAATAACGGCGATGGGGGCGCGGGGGATGTCCTCCCTCTCCAGGGAGGCGGGATGACCGACCCAGGCGGTCACAGACAGGGTCACGGCAGGGCCCTCCTCGGACGAGACGGGCTGTACCGTAAAGGCGGGATCCTCCACCGCCATGCCACGCTCGGCAGCGGCGCGGTAGAGCCCGCAGAGGACCTCTACCGAGAGATCTCCCGGGGCGGCCTCACCGTCGGCGGAAGTCAAGGCCACCGACAGGCGGATATCGCAGGGGGCGATCCCCAGCCCCGACAGAGGGGATAGGGCGGAGCTCACGGCCTCGGTAGCGGCGGCATAGCCTTGACCCCTTTGGGTCACGGTCACAGCGGAGGCCGCCATGAGGATTCCCGCCTCGGGGACGCGCCACAGAGAGGCGGCGGGGAGGGAGGGGCTCTCGTCAGGGGTATGCTCGGCGCGGCGGCGGAACAGCCCCATGCCGGGATAGGCGCGCAGAACCTGGGTCGGAAGCTCGGCCACGGGAACATCCCGCTCGTTCATGCGGATGCGGATGGTGGTCTTGCCGTTGGACTTGACCTGGCCGATGACGGTGGCGGTCAGCCCCAGCTCCCGCAGGGTGTCGCTCATTTCGCGGGCGCGCTTCAAGGGGACGCGGAGGATGTAGTCAGCCTTCACCTTGCCCGCGGCGTCCACCGTCAAAGCGGGACGGTCGCAGAGGGGAGCGGGATCCAGCCGCCCCAAGGAGCTTACACGGTCGGGGGCTATGCGGTAGACAAAGAGGTCGGGGCTCTCACAGAGGGTCAGAACCGTTTCCAGCAGAGACCGATCCGATACGGCGCGGATATCCCCCAGGGCCGAGCGACTCTTGCTCCGCTCACGGGTAACCAGGCGGCTGACGGCCTCGGGGTCGGCGTTTTTCAGATGAATGAGGAAATCCCCGGATTTCTCGGGAATGGCGCGCAGAGCGGGCCCCTTGCGTACCCACACCGAGCGGCTTTCACCGTCGAGATCCACGCGGGAAACAAGCTCATACCCCTCGGCGGCGGCGTTGGCCTCCTGGCAAGGGGAGGACAGAACCACGGTGCGCCCGTCGGAATTCTTGCCTCCGTAGGGCAGGCCGTCGGTCACGGGCAGAACCCGACCCGCGCGGTGGAGATACCTCCCGACGAGGGTCAAGGCCTCCTCAAAGGTGCAGGGCGGAGCGGCCTTCTCCTCCTTGCGCTTGACACCCAGAGACTGATACAGCTGACGGTGCTTATCCATCATGTCCGCCCAGGTCTCGGCGATCACAGGGCTGTCGGTGTACAGCTCCCCCACCGCTTCGCGGTCAGGGAAGTTTCTCCCCGCGCGCTCTATGGCGTCCAGCAACCGCAATTCTCCCGCGGTAGGCTCTCGCTTGAGGGTGTCGCGGAAGAGCTTTTGCAGGCGGTTGAAGCTGTGGCTATCCAAATTCAACAGGAAATCGGTGTTCAGCTTGGCTATGGCCTCGGGCTGAGCCTTTCCGAAATTGCGGATGATGATGCCGTCATCGGGGGTAGTGCGGATGGACACCGTATTGGCGGGAGAAGACGGCGCGGAGGGAGCCGCGGTGGCTTCGTTGGAAAATGTGGGCGCGGAGGGTGCTGTCTCGGTGGGGACGGCTACCGTTTCTTCGACGATGGTCTCCTCGGCGGTGGTCTCCGTGACTGGGGCTTCGGTAGCGACCTCCGTAGGTTTGGCGGTCTCGGTTACCTCGGCTACCATGACTTCCTCGGCGGTATCGGTGACGGTTTCGGTTTCCTCCGACGGCGGGAGAATTTCCTCGGCGGCGACGGCTTTGGGCTCCTCCTCGCGGGGGATGGGAGAATTGGAAAAAGTAGGCATATGGGCACTCCTTTGTAAAGGGTGGAAGCGGATTCAGGAAAGAACGGGTCGGCAGATCAGAGCCTCGCCCTCACGGGAGACGGGCAGGACGGTGATATCCTTCTGAGGCAGGGGAGAGTCGGCCAGCACCTTGACCTCCAGAAAATCGGGTGTGTGACCCAGGGTAAAGCCCTCGCCGCGGGTCTCGGGGAGAATGGTCAGGGGGGCGGGGTGAGCCAGCACCCGATCCAGAATGGCGGCGCAGGACTCCTCGCTGACGCGGGAGAGGAGAGCCACCCGCTCATGCTTCACGGACTCGGGGACTTGCCCCTTCATGGTAGCGGCGGGAGTCCCCTCTCGCTTGGAGTAGGGGAAAACGTGGATGTGCAGAAACTCGGCGCGGCGGGCGAATTCCAGGCTCTCGGCGAACTCGGCCTCGGTCTCCCCGGGGAAGCCCACAATCATATCGGTGGTGAACTGCACCTGCGGGATGGCGGCGCGGACGCGGGCCATGGCGGCCTCGGCCTGACGGGCGTTGTATTTACGCCTCATGCGAGCCAGGGTGGCGGAGCATCCGCTCTGCATGGACAGGTGGAAATGGGGAGCGAGGGACTTCAGATCCTTGATCTTGTCCACGAAGTCTTGGGTCATGACGGTGGGATCCAACGATCCCAGACGGATGCGGGGGGCATTCGGGATGCGGTCGATCTCCAAAAGGAGATCTTGGAGCCGCACGTCTCCCAGGTCTCTGCCCCAGGCTCCCGTCTCAATGCCGGTCAGCACCACCTCGCGGCAGCCTCCCCGAGCCAGGGCGGTCACCTCGGCCACCACATCGGCCATGGGCTTGGAGCGGATAGGGCCGCGGGCGGCGGGGATGGCGCAGTAGGCGCAACGGGACTCACAGCCGTCCTGGATCTTGACATAGGCGCGGGCGCGGATAAAGCGGGTGATGGACATAGGCTCAAAGCCACTGCCCTCCAGGGAGGGAACCTCCAGGTAAGGAGCGGCGGGCTTGACTCCGTCGGCAAACAGCTTTTGGGCGATCTCCACCACGCGAAGCTTTTCGCGGTTGCCCACGATGGCGTCCACCCCCTCGATGGAGGCGATGCTCTCGGCGTGGGACTGGGCGGAGCAGCCCGTGACCACCACGAAGGCGGCGGGATTCCGAGCGATCAGACGGCGGATGAGCTGGCGGGTCTTGCGGTCGGACTCGGCGGTGACGGTGCAGGAATTGATGATATAGAGGTCACAGGCCTCGTGGGAGGGACGCCACAGGCAGCCCTCGGCCTCCAAGGCCTCTGCGATGGCCTCGGATTCATATTGGTTGACCTTGCATCCCAGGGTCAGGACGGCGAAGGTGGGATTTTCTCGGGTCGAGGACATGGTGCCTCCTTGAGTATATTACTTCACCATAATTTTACCACGAAGCGGGGCAAATGTAAATATCCAAAGTGTAAAACTTTTGTTTTTTTCCAAAGAATTTGTCCATAGCCCTTGCAATATCTTGAAAAAGGGAGTATAATAGAGGGGAAGAGCAGTATTCCCCAGACTTTGAAATAAAAAGGAGAACATGACCATGAGTACCCTGCATATCGTCGATCATCCCCTCGTGACCCACAAGCTGTCCATCATGCGCAACAAGAAGACCGGCTCCAAGGATTTCCGTGAGCTTCTGGACGAGATCGCCATGCTGATGGGCTATGAGCTGACCCGCGACCTGCCCCTGGAGGAGGTCAACATCGAGACTCCCCTCTGCAAGATGAAGGCCAAGATGATCGCAGGCCGTAAGCTGGCTATCGTGCCCATCCTCCGCGCCGGTCTGGGCATGGTGGACGGTATCCGCCGCCTCGTCCCCGTGGCCAAGGTAGGCCACATCGGTCTGTACCGTGACCCCGCTACCCATAAGCCCGTGGAGTATTACTGCAAGCTCCCCACCGACGTCGAGGAGCGTCTGGTCATCCTGGTGGATCCCATGCTGGCCACCGGCGGCTCGGCCGTGGATGCCCTGACCAAGCTGAAGGAGCACGGCTGCACCAACATCCGCTTCATGTGCCTGGTGGCCGCCCCCGAGGGTGTCAAGGCCGTCCAGGAGGCTCACCCCGACGTGGATATCTACACCGCCGCCCTGGATGAGAAGCTCAACGACCACGCATACATCGTCCCCGGCCTGGGTGACGCCGGCGACCGTATCTTCGGTACCCTGTAAAAAAGACTTTCGGGAGAGGGAAGGACTGCTTTCTCTCTCCTGTTTTCGGTTTTGTTTGATTTCAAATTGCGGTTTATCGGGGTGTTCACGCCCGAAGGGCATATCGCGCCCGTAGGGCATATCGTGCCCAGCGGGCATATCTCGCGCGAAGCGCATATCGCTCGCCGTTAGGCGAAATCAGCCTTTTTGAGAGTTTGCGAGATGCCCTTCGGGCACGATATGCCTTGCAGGCGAGATATGCCCTTCGGGCGCGATATGCCCTACGGGCGTGTCGGGGTGCGCCCGATAAACCCAAATTTGAAATCTTCCCCCAAAACAAGGAGATCCCATGCGTATTCTAACCGTTCAGAAAAACGACGCGGGCCAGCGACTTGACAAGTTCCTGACCAAGGCGGTCAAGGGCCTGCCCCAGTCCCTCATGTATAAATTCATCCGTCTGAAGAAGATCAAGGTCAACCGCGCCCGCTGTGAGCAGAGCCAGATCCTTCGGGAGGGCGACGAGATCCAGCTCTTCATCAAGGATGAATTCTTTGATTCCGCCTCCAAGGACACGGGGGCTTTGTCGTCCATCAAGCCCAAGCTGGACATCGTCCACGAGGACGAGCATATCATGCTCCTCAACAAGCGTCCCGGGGTGCTGGTGCACGACGATGCCGAGGGTGGGGAGAACACCCTCATCATGCATATCCAGGCCTACCTCTGTGGTAAGGGGGAGTACGATCCCGCCGCGGAGCAGTCCTTCGCCCCCGCCCTCTGCAACCGCATCGACCGCAACACGGGCGGTATGGTCATCGCCGCCAAGGATGCCGCCGCCCTGCGGGACATGAACGAGGTCATCCGCGAGGATTGGCTTTCCAAGTTCTACCTCTGTCTAGTCCACGGCCGTGTGGAGCGGGAGAAGGCCACCCTGCACGGCTTCCTCCGCAAGGACAGCGCGAAGAATATGGTGGAGGTGCGGGACAAGGACTTCCCCGGTGCCAAGGAGATCATCACCAAGTACCGCGTGCTGGGTGAGCGCAGAGAAGGGAAGGACATCGTCTCCCTTCTGGAGGTAGAGCTGGTCACGGGACGGACTCACCAGATCCGCGCCCACATGGCTCACATCGGCCACCCCCTGGTGGGTGACGGCAAGTACGGAGTCAACCGCGACGATAAGCGGTCGGGCTACAAGTTCCAGGCCCTCTACGCCTACCGCCTCCGCTTCGACCTCCCCGAGGACGCGGGCTCTCTCAACTACCTCCGCGGCCGTGAGTTCGTCATTCCCCCCGCGGATATCTGGTTCACCAAGGGTTTTGACCTCAAAGGTAAGGGTGTTCCCAAGTGGGACGTGCCACCCAGTAAGCAGAGCGGAGGGCAGGATTCATGACCGCCCGCCATCCTATGACCCTGTGGGAGCTCGTGACCAAATGGAAGTGGCTCATCCTCCCCTTGGGCGGTATCCTCTTCGCCCTGACCGTCATCTTCCCCCAGATCGGCGCCTTTGAGTGGATCGCCCTCATCCCCGCCCTCTTGGCGATCCTTACCCTGGCCCCCGATCCCGCGGTGAGATACCGCCGTCTCTACGGCCTGGGCCTCTGCTTCTTCTGGCCCTTCTACGCCGTGAATTTCCATTGGTTCCTCTATATGTACCCCCTGGACTTCGCGGGGATGTCCCACGCCGCCTCGGCGGTGGTGGTGGGCTTTGCCTGCCTGGGTCTGTCCCTGTTCCAAGCCCTCGGGGCGGCTCTGCTGTTCCCCCTCATGGGGGTGGCAATGCGTGGAAAGTGGCTCTCTGAGCACACCATGCTCCATCCCATCCTCTTCGCCTGCCTGTGGACAGCACTGGAGTGGTGGCAGGCGCACAGCGGCTGGTCGGGAGTGCCGTGGGCAAGACTGGCCATCGGACAGGCCGAGACCGTACTCCATCTGCAATCCGCCGCTATTTTCGGGTCGTATTTCGTCACCTTCCTTATGGTGGCGGTGAACGGCCTCCTCACCTACCTCATCCTCCATCCCTCCAAGCGGACGGTCTGCGCCGCCCTGGCTCTGGGACTGTTCTTCGGCAACATGGGCTTCGGGATCATCCGCATGGCCTCCATGAAGGATACGGGGATTCCCATCAAGGCCGCCGCCATCCAAGGCAACAAGGGGTCGCTGGAGAACTGGAGCGGTGGCTCCATGGACGCGGTGATGGAGGTCTACGGCGACCTCACCCGCAAGGCCGTCGCCGAGGGCGCCGAGATCATCGTCTGGCCCGAGACCTGCATCCCCGCCAACATCGACCGCCATGCCTGGGTCTACGACTATGTGACGGGTCTGTCCCGCGAGTGCGGTGTGCCCATCCTCTGCGGGCTCTTTACCCGCGTGGCGGAGGGAAGCGAGGCCGACTACAACTCCATCGTGGTGGCCCTCCCCGACGGCACGATCCACGGTACCGTCTACAACAAGCGCAACCCTGTGCCTTTTGGTGAGTTCGTGCCCTTTCGCAATCTGGTCATGACCCTTGTCCCCCCGCTGGCCGAGATCAATACCCTGGCCGAGGATATCCCCGCGGGGGAGGATTCGGTGGTCTTTGATCTGGAGGTGGGGCAGGTGGGATCCCTCATCTGCTTTGACTCCATCTATGAGCGCAACGCCATGGACAGCCTCCAAAACGGGGCGCAGCTGCTGGCGGTCTCCACCAACGATTCCTGGTTCACCGACTCCCGCGGCGTGTGGATGCACCATGCCCAGTCCCAGCTCCGCGCCATCGAGACGGGGCGGTACGTGGTGCGCTCGGCCAATACGGGTGTCTCCTCGGTCATCAATGACCGCGGGGAGGTGCTGGAGAGCCTGGCACCCTTGAAGACGGGTTATGTGCTGGAAACGGCCTATCTCTCCGACCGCGTGACGGTCTACAGCGTCATTGGAAACGCCTTTGCCTATGCCTGCATCGCCCTTTGCGCCGCCGCGATCCTGTGTCACGCCTGTGAGAAGGTCATCCACTCGATTGCAACAAAACGCAAGACCAAACGGGGTTAATCTTATTAAATTTTGTATAAAGTGTTACGAATTTGCGAAAAACACTTGACAAATTCCGAAAAATCCGCTATAATATGAACAAACGGACGGATTCCCGCCCGAAGCATTTTGAAAGGAGACTTTTGATTATGAAGAAGTCTATTCGCATTCTGGCAGTCGTTATGGCACTGCTGATGGTCACCCTCGTGTTCGCTTCCTGCGGCAAGACCCTGAAGGGCGCTTACAAGGCTGAGATCGGCCTCGGCGGCCTGGCCGGCTACACCGCTGTCTACGAGTTCAGCGGCAAGAAGGTCGAGATCACCAAGACCGCTACCCTGCTGGGTCAGAGCAACACCACTACCCTCGAGGGCACCTACGAGATCACCGAGAAGGACGACGGCACCATGGAGATCACCATCTCCCTGGAGACCAGCGACGACGATATCAAGAGCGGTACCTTCACCTTCGAGGAGGGTGAGAACTACATCAAGATCGGTCTGGTCAAGTACGAGAAGGTCGAGAAGTAATCTGACTTTACCACAAAGGCCCCTCCCATCGGTTCTCGGATGAACCGAGCAGAGATCGGCCCCCATGGCTGACTCATGAGTCCGGCCAAGCCAAGAAAAGCGACAGCTTGTTACCGAAAGGTATTGAGCTGTCGCTTCTTTGTTGGGGCTTTTCGGAGCATTGGTAGCCGCTTTATAACTCAGGACGTGCCGGCTTGGCGGAAGAGCGGGATTATAAGAGACTTAGCGGGGACATAAAAAACGGGGGATTGAAGTTGCGTTTTTTTGGGGGGGCGGGACTTGAACTTGCGGCCTCTACCCTCAAGCGAAGAGGGACGTTTTTTATTTGGAGTAATCGTGGTCAGGTTATGTGATAGAGCTTTCGCAGATTCTGCCTATCAGGATTGTCGTATTGTAGCTCTTCTTCAACAATTTGTCAAGAGGTTTTGCAGTCAAATATTGGGCATGCTGTAGACAACGAAAGGGGGATTTTCGTTTGTGGTGAAAAAATGCATAGCCAATGGTATAAGATTTTAAAAATGCGACATATCGCACACGATATATCGCAAAATTTTATATAATACTATTAGCGATATATCGCAGAAGGAGTAGGTTATTATGTTAATAAAAGAAGCCGTAGAAAAGAGAATTCTTGAGCTGTGTAATGAGCGAGGGATAGCGATTAATAATCTGGCCAATATCTCGGGTGTTTCTCCGTCAACCATATATAGTATTTTGAACGAAAAAAGCAAAAACCCCGGTGTTTGTTCTTTAAAGAAAATATGTGATGGTTTGGAAATTAGTATCAGAACTTTCTTTGATAGCGATTTGTTTGACGACCTGGAGCAAGAGATCAAATAATTAAACGGAGAAAAATATGGCATATTACGAACTGAATGAAGAGCGCAACGGAGTAGAGATATATTTTGATTCTATTCCTTCTGACGAGATCAGAGCTGAATTAAGAGAAGGCGGATGGCGTTGGTTTAAGGCAAAGAAATGCTGGTATACAAGACAATCTGACGAGGCAATAGCCTTCGCAAAGCGCGTCTGTGGAGATACTTCAGCTACTTCTGCCCCGAAAATGAAGCAGACAAGCAATCCCGCGAGTAATATGGGATATATTATGCCTGAAATGAATAAGCGCTACTGCTATGCTGATACAGTTACCAACTTTCTGGAGACTCAAGAATCTGAGTGGGTTTATGAGATGAGGAGTGGATTTTCCGAGGCATATATGCTTGCGCTTGGAGAGGTACAGGTTGGCGTTTGGAAAGATGGGTATCGCGTTTTAAAACGTGTACTTCCTAAATTCAATCAAGAACATCCCAATTTCCATATCGTTTTTGAATACTCTTTGCCATACGAATCTGGTAGAAGACCTGACGTTCTACTGATTAGCAATGAATACGTTATTATTTTGGAGTTCAAAAAGAAAAATGTAATTCTTTTAGCTGACATAGACCAGACTGTTGCGTATGCTCGTGATATTAAGGAATACCACTATGAAACTCGTGGTCGAAGTGTTTCCGCTGTTCTTGTTGCAACCGAGATGACAGGGGAATATTATAACGATAAAGGTATTTCCATTTGTTCTGCTGATCGTCTATATGAAGCACTTGATGAATCTGTGATTGGAAATGCCACCCTTTGCGATATCAATCAATGAATTGAATCCAAATACGAGCCGCTGCCTACCATTGTTGAGGCAGCGCGCATGATTATGAAAAAGGAGCAGCTTCCTAATATTCGCAGAGTCAATAGTACCGGTATTCCAGAGGCGATTCGATTGCTTGAAGAAACTACCGAATATGCGAAGAAAGAGAAAAAACATATTCTTGCTCTTGTAACAGGTGTGCCAGGAGCTGGAAAGACGTTCCTCGGTTTGCAGTTCGTTTATAACATTTGCGAAGACGATCATGCTGTAAATTCCGTATATCTTTCTGGTAATGGACCATTGGTGGAGGTTTTGACAAACGCACTTGGAAGCAATGTCTTTGTGAAGGATTTGCATAAAGTGGAGAACGAGTACATTCGAAATGGCACACATGATTTTCACAGCAACGTTATCGTATTTGACGAAGGCCAGCGTGCGTGGGATAAGAAACAGATGGCTGACAAAAAGCGTGGCCACAATGTGTCTGAACCGGATGTTATGGTAAAATTGGCAGAAGATAGACTTGACTGGTGTGTATTGCTGGTTCTTGTGGGAGAAGGCCAGGAGATTCATAACGGTGAAAATGCAGGTATTACACAGTGGAATGCTGCGTTGAACAACTCGGGAATTGAGTGGGAAGTTATTTGTCCGGACAAGCTTGTGTCAGTATTTCATCGCGATCAAAAAATGATAGAAGGCGATTGCAACAAGCTCGATTTGACTGTTTCTCTGCGTACGCATTTGGCTGGTGATGTAAGTAATTTTGTAAACGCTATTATTGAGGGAAATATATCTAAAGCGAAAAAATACACAAAAGATATTTTCGATGCTGGCTTTACAGTGTTTGTAACCCGTGACCTGGAGGCAGCTAAGGAATATTGCCGAGTTCGTTATGATGGCAATATGGATAAAAGATATGGTATGCTTCAATCGTCAAAAGCTCGTATTTTGAAGCGCTTTGGCGTATATTCCCAATTCCGTCCAAACTGTGGTGCCTGGTACAATACTCCCGTAGGCAGTGGAAATTCATGCTGTGATTTAAAAATCGCAATATCCGAGTTTGACTGTCAAGGACTTGAGCTCGATATGCCTATCGTTTGCTGGGGCACTGATATGCGATGGAATGGTCGCGATTGGCATTTGTTTGACTCATCTGAGACCGCAGATAGTGACGTGAATACGTATAGAAAGAATAGTTATCGCGTTTTGTTGACACGCGGAAGAGATGGATTTATTGTCTACATCCCAGACGACCGAACGCTTGATGGTGTATATGAGTTGTTTGGTGAGCTCGGTGTCAAAATGTTAGTAAGAGGTAAATGATGATAGGAGCATTTGAACCGCTCAAAAAGTGATGCAAAAGTGATTCAAAAGATGTTAAAAGTAGTCCCAATCTGTATGCAATCAAGTAGAAATTAGTAGAAAAATAGTAGAAGAACGAAAAAAGAGCGGTTTTCACCGCTCTCACAGAATTATCACAAGAGTGCCGAAAACCCTTGTAAACAAAAGAAAAATGGACATTCCGAAGAATGTCCATTTGGTCTGAGTGATAAGACTTGAAATTGCGGCCTCTACCACCCCAACGCAAGTCCCTTGAGGATTATCACCGAATAACTTGCGAAAATGGCAAATATCTCGCGAAATAACCGATAATCTTGCGAAATGAACCAACATCGTGCCAAAAAACTATGAACCTTATCGTAAAAACTATGCACCGAATTGCACTCTTTTTTGCAATGGAATCACGCAATAGAAACGCATGAACTCCCAAGCAAACACGGAGAGAGCAATTCTATTTTTTTGCAATAGTGTAGTGCTTGATTGCCTACATTGTAACTCTTAAATCAATTATTGTCAAGGCTCTTTGAAATAATAATTGAAATTTTTTACGGCCTTTACTGTAGTCCGGTAGAGGCCATATTTTTGAAAAATCATTTTGAAAGGAGATGATTTATGAGGTACCCAAGAGATTCCCCCCTAATATATCAAAATCAAATACTACGAAAGGAATAAGATTATGAAAAAAAGATTTTATTTTCCTCTTACTGTAACGCTTTACGAAAGTGATGATTACGGAAATCTAGACTGGAATTCTCCGTGTGAGCTTGACGGCAGATATGCCAATGATTTTCAGTCTGAGATTGAGGAGAAGTTCGAAAGCTATACCAAGGACGATATTGAAGATATGGCAACATATTTTCATGGGTCTGAGAAAGTGGCAGCTAAGCTCAAGTCGATGAAATGGGGGTTCGAAAGTATCGGTGATAAGTTGTTTGGTAGAGTAGATCTTATTGCATCAGAAGAACTTACTCCAGATGAAGTCGAAGAAGTGAAATCAAACGACACGCAGCTCTCTATATATGTGCTCATAAGGAACTTTTGCAGAAACCAGACTACCTTATCGCGTACAATAAATTACTTGAAGAATACGCAAGAGATTACGCCTATCACGTATTAGAAAAGCCGATAACTGTTGTTGGTGATGAAGAAAGGGCGTTTTTGGATTCGGCGCTTGATTTTGAACTTAGTATCATTGAAAAGAATGAAGTTCAAAATTACAAAAAGGATGCGATATATATTGTTGATTGGGTTAAATCGGGAAAGAATCTGATAGTTTATGCTTAAGGAAATAGGATAAGGTAATTACAGAGCAACACGAAGAAATAAATACAAATAAAAAAACAATAAAACATAAGAGAAATATATGAAAACCACAAAGTCTAAAAAAACAGCAGCAGTTATACCCGCATGCGAACCCACCACGAATGAGCATAGCAAAGCCTATCTCAGAATTATGGCATATTTGGAGAAACACAACGCGGAATTGGATCCCAATACACGTCGGTATTTCGATAACTTTTATTTGGGTGTGGGAACAGTAGTTATGGAAATGAACGATCAAATCATTGCTACCAATAACCACGGTGTAGGACAATGGGACCAGCTTTATGTTACTTCAAGCGGCGTTTGCTCTCGGGGTAAGAGCATTTTCGGCGGTCTCTAATTCAAAGCATCTTCAACACCGTGTAAGAGTATCTTTGCACGGTGTTGCTTCTAAAAAACAAACTGCCATTTTTGCGTTATAATTTTTATTAAACCTATTGACAAAGTTCAAATTTGGGAGTATAATGTGTAGTATCAAGTTCACAAAGGAGGAGTAGCCATGTTTTTCAACAAGTATTTTTATTATTACTTTGCCAAGGGCTGCCCGAATTTTGTGAAATCCGAGATATAAGATTAGAATTATCATCGGAAACAAAAACACGGACAGTCCGCATCTGCTATGCTTTAGGAGCATAATAGTAGAGCGGATTTTTTATTTTCACAGAATTACTAAAAAAGGAGAAACTATCATGACCTTCAATAAGTTCTTTTATTACTTTTATTATTTTGATAAGGGCTGCCCGATGATTGAATTCAAGAGATGATAGATATCCTTGAATGACAAAATACGGACAGTCCGCATTCGTCGTGCTTTTCAGCATACCGAGGGCGGACTTATTATTTTAAATCGAAAATTATGAAAAGAGGTAAATAAAAATGCAAATGAATTTCCATAGAAAGCTTCCGATTCCCCAGGAGGTTAAGAAAGAATATCCACTCACCGAGCGTATGGAGCAGGTAAAAGCCGCACGTGACGAAGCTATTCGCGCTGTATTTGACGGTAGCTCCGACAAATTCCTTCTCGTGATCGGACCGTGCTCCGCTGACCATCGCGAGCCTGTTCTTGAATACATTTCCCGCCTTCGCAGAGTGCAGGAGCAGGTAGCAGATAAGATCATTATCATCCCCCGTATTTACACCAACAAGCCGAGAACCACGGGTCAGGGCTACAAGGGAATGCTGCACCAGCCCGACCCCGAGGAAAAGCCGGATATGTACAAGGGCATCGTTGCCATCCGTGAGCTTCATATGGCAGCTTTGCGCGACTACGATTTCTCCTGCGCGGATGAAATGCTGTACCCCGAGAATCACCGTTACCTTTCGGACCTTCTTTCCTACGTTGCGGTTGGAGCGCGTTCTGTTGAGAATCAGCAGCACAGACTGACCGCAAGCGGCGTCGGCATTCCTGTTGGAATGAAGAACCCCACGGGCGGCGATCTTAGTGTTATGATGAACTCGATCGTTGCCGCACAGTCCGGTCACACCTTCATTTACCGTGGTTGGGAGGTTTCCACAGACGGCAATCCGTATGCCCACGCGATTCTTCGCGGATACATTGACTACGCAGGCAGAAGCACCTCCAACTACCATTACGAGGATCTTCTCCGCGTGGAGGAGTTGTACGAAAAGTCTAACCTCACCAATCCGTCAATTATCGTAGACACCAACCATAACAACTCGGGGAAGAAGTGTCTTGAGCAGGTCCGTATTGCTAAGGACATCGTTCACAGCCGCAATCAGAATGGGGATATTAAGCGCTTGGTCAAGGGACTTATGATTGAGAGCTACCTTGAGGACGGTGCTTGCAAAGCCGAGGAGCATATCTTCGGAAAGTCGATCACCGACCCCTGCCTCGGTTGGGAAAAGACTGAGAAACTGATCCTCGATCTTGCGGATAAACTGTAAGGAGAAAAGAAATGA
>JBGVRH010000086.1:0-14869 GCA_045128275.1 Eubacteriales bacterium
ATGGATATTCCATACAGGGCAATGCTTTTCGGGTGTTTGATCGAAAAATCTTACCATAAAATAGGCTTTTGCGAAGCAAAAGGCTTCATTCATTTTGCATTTCGCATTTTGCATTTTGCATTTTCAAACCGCCCGATAAACTGCAATTTGAATTTTTCCAGCCTCAAATCAAGCCCAACTTCCGTATCCCTTCGGCCACCTTCTCACCCATAACCTTGGCTCCCTCCCCGTTGGGGTGGACACCGTCGGTGAAGGTCACGGGCCAGCCCTCGGTCTCAATGACGTGGCCGTTGGGGTAATCAGCCATAAGGCGGCGGATGACGGCGGCGTGGGCCTGCACCAGGGGGATGACGTAGACCACGGGAACGTCGGGGTACTTCTTGTACAAGTGGGCAAGCGTCCCCCGCATGGCCACGATGAACTCCTGGGTCAAAAAGCCTCCGTCATTGGTGCCGTGATTGATGACGATGAGATCGGGCTGTTGATTGGCGGCGGGAGACTCCTCCACGGGATGCTGCCAGCTCAGGTAGTCCATGGCCTTTTCCATGGTATGGAACCAGCCCACGCGGATGAGCCCCGACGCGCCGTAGCCGATGTAGTAGGGGGTGACCCCCAGGGACTGCGCGCAGAACCAGGGGTATGCGTGGGTGGCGCTGCTGCCGTCGCTGTCGGGGGCCATGCTGACGGAGCGGATGCCCTCGGTGATGCTGTCGCCGTAGAAGAACACCAGGGGAGCGGTGGGCTTGATGCCCCACAGTCTGCCTCCCTCGGCGGGGATGACCGCCTTCAGGGCAAAGCCGATCTCCTCGTACCACTTCCCCTCCCCCTCGGTCATGCCGTCGGCTATGATGCAGACGGCGTGGCGGTCGGTGTCGGGCAGGCGGACGGTTGGGTCGGTTATGAGCTGACGGACAGGCTCGCTTCCGTCGATGGAGTAGGCGAAATAGGGGGTGCGGATGTGGGTGATATCGGTGAAATGCAGATCAAAGGAGGTACAGCCCTCCACCAGAAAGTAGACCTGCGCCCCGTCGGTGGTGGTGAGCATGTGGGGGATGCCATCGATCTCCTTTTCAAACCAGCGGCCGAGGAAGTAGGGCTTGGATTCCTCCAGAATATCGTAGGTGCGGTCGTTGACAGTATAGGTATTCATGTTTTCTTTACTCCATAATTTGTGTGCGGGCGGTTTGCAACAGATGATCCGTATCGGTCAGATACGCCAATGTGATAGCGGTGCCGTTCTTGAAGTCCAGGCGGATGTGGGTGCCGTCCACCGCCGTGATGCCTCTGAGGTGGTTCCACGGGTGGGTCTGGCGGCGAGGCTCGGCGCGGAGGCTGACGACTGTGAAGGCCGTATCCGTATAGCGGATGGAGTCACCGTACTTGCGGCGCAGAAACACCCAGACCACTGCCATAGCCAATGCCAACCAAGAGAACAGTACAGCTGCCAAAAGGAAAACCAATTCGGATTGTACGATACCCAGAATCATCAAAGCGATTCCTATGCCCAACGGGACAACCATGGTGCAAAGAACTCCACGCATCAGACCAACGCGGTTGGAGGTACAGAACTTTTCCTCGGAATTGGGGATGGGGGAAATGGGCTCCACCTCCCTTTTCCACTTTTTCATTCTTCGCATGATGGCGTAGTACGCCGAGGCGGCCGCGATCCCGCTACCAATAGAGCCGAAGACCAGCATCAGTATTTCAGTTGTTGTCATCATGGTTCTCCTTTGCGTAGATCAGAAGTTTAATGGGATCACACCCCCGTAGCGGGCGCGTCATAGGACAGCTTCTCCACCGTCCAGCCCTCAAGGTGACGGCAGAGATCCGCCGCGGCTTTCTTGGCCTCGGGAAGGTCATGCTCCAGGTAATTGCCGCACTGCCACCGCTCGGTGCCGGGGATCTCCCCCTCGTAGGCGGCGATGAAAGCGAAGGAATCCTGCACCAGCTTGATGGCGTTCTCATGGCTCACGCTATCACGGACGAGGAGGTAGAAGCCGGTACGGCAGCCCATGGGGCCCACGTAGACCACCTGATCCGACCACCCGCTGTTGCGGGCGTAGGTGGCGAAGAGATGCTCAATGGTGTGGGCGGCGGGGGTGGGGAGGTAGTCGCCGCCGTTGGGGAGCTTCATGCGGATATCGTAGGTCACCACGTCTCCGTCGATGCGGGAGATGTACATGCCCTCCTTCAGAGTATCGTGGTTGACGGTAAAGCTGGCAATGGTTTTCATGGTCGTATCCTTTCTGCCGTGGGGCTTGGAGTCTATTTTGTATACTCATTATAGCACATCGGAGGGGAGGTGTCAAGAGGAAATCCCACCGCAGAAGATATGCCCCGTAAAGACGGGGGATCAGGTACTTTTTCACAGGGGTCTTTGTTCATGACAGCCGATTTGCTTATACGGGTTTCCGGCTTTTTTCAACATAGAACAAAAGAACGGTACCGTAAAACCGTACCGTTCTTTGCGTCGTTGTCAGTTCTCCAGCTCTCCCGCTTCCTCCAGCTCCAGAAGCCCGTCCCATGCCTCGGCCACGGCGGTGGCGGCGTACTTGGCCAGGGCGTAGCGCAGGGAGGTGGGGTAGTCCTCGGGGAGGGGGAGGGTCACGACGGGGAGCATCTTTTTCTGAATGGGGGTGAGGGTGGCTTTAGAGCCTTCCTTGAGCTTGGCCATGGTGTTTTACCTTCCTTTGCAGTCTGATTTCAGCGGCGGGTGGGGTGCTTTCCCGCCGTGTGGGTGGGGGCTTGGGGCTTGGGTCGGGTGAGGATGCCGCCCGCCAGATGCAGAGGCAAAACGCTCAACCGCATTCCCCACGCGAGGAGATCCCCCTTGCCCTCAAAGATGAGGGAGATCAGGATCAAAAGTACCGCCGTGAGTCCTCCGCAGACAAGACTCGCGGCTACGGGGCCGTTCCTGTTCAGCTTCCCCGAAACCATCCCGCCGATCAGAGCCGAGACCGCCAGAAGGGCGGCAGACACGGGGGAGATCAAAGCAGTCGGGTCGGGGCTGTTGCAGAGAACGAGGGCCGCCACCGTGACCAGCAGGAGTGCGGTCAGGGCGGTGATCCCCAAGACGAGTGGGTAGCTCCGCAGAATAGACGAAAAGCCGCCCGCTTGCGTGTCGGACGGCTCCTCGCTCGGCCTCACGCGGGTACGCGCGGGGCGGTCGGGGTGTCTCCCGACGGGGTTTTGTGATGGATGATGGCTGTGGGTGTTCATGGTGTCCCTCCGTTCGGTGCCGAATTCATTCGGTCTATCCTATGCGGCAGGGAGAGCTATCAGAACCTCACGGCGTGGGAAATGCCCGATCAGTCCTGGGCGTCCTCGGCCTTGACGTCTACGCGGGAGACGGCGGTCTTGAGGATGCGGATGCGGGTGCGGTCGTGGCTGGTCTCCAGGACAAGGGTCTCTTCCTTGATGCTGACCACCTTACCGATGATACCGCCGATGGTGGTGATCTCATCGCCTACGGACAGGGAGTCGCGCATGGTCTGGGCTTCCTTCTCCTGCTTCTTGTTGGAGCGGCTGGTGAAGAAGAACATAGCGATCATGACCACCAGGAGCAGACCCATGGTGACGAAGGAGCCGATACCGCCGCCTGCGGCCTCGGTCAGAAAGAAAAGTGCGTTCATAGTGAAATAATCCTCCAAATGGAATACATTACCTCATATTATACCGCATTCACGGCAAAATATCAATGGATAATCTGTAAATTTGCAAAGAAAAGGCGCGGTTACGCTTGATTTTCCCCGCGCTTGTGGGTGAGGAGCCACTCGATGGCCCCCTCCTCGTACATGGCGGGCTCCCAGGCGTTGTGGTTGACCCCGGGCAGGAGGGTGAGCTTGATATTGCCACCCGCAGCGCGGACGGCATTGGCCATGCTGATGCTCTCGGTGACGGCCACGGTACCGTCATCCACACCGTGGAAGGCCCAGATGGGGATATCCTTCATACGGTAGGCGTTCCAGGCCATACCGCCTCCGCAGATGGGCACGGCGGCGGCGAAAAGCTCGGGGGTGGACATGAGCATGGCCCAGGTGGCATAGCCGCCCATGCTGGAGCCCATGAGGTAAACGCGGTCGGGATCCACGTTGTCCATGGTCGAAGCGAAGCGGACGAACTCGATCAGCTCGGAGAAGCACATGAACCAGTTGTCGTACTCGCACAGCGGGCCTGCCACCATAGCGGGGATGTTGTTCTTGTGGATATACTCCTCCATCATGTAGGGGTAACGGGGCAGCTCCAAATCATGGCCGCGGCCTCCCGCGCCGTGGAGGTAGATGATGAGGGGGTATTTTTTCGTAGGATCAAAATCTACGGGAGTCGCCAGATTGTATTGAATGGTATTGTGGATCAGGTGTTGCATGGGAGTCTCCTTTCGGGAATACAGGATGATGGAATCATGATATCACATTTTGGGGAAAATGTCAAGAGAAACCCACGAACTCTCCGCATACCCCCCGGAAGCCACCGCTTACCCACATCCTCTTGACAAAAAAAGCATCTGTGCTATAATGGAATTGCAAGGAGGTGCTATCCTATGAAATACACCACGATCATCGACCCCGCGGGGGAAGAGGAGATCATCATCCATACACGCGCCCGTACCCGTGAGATCGAGGCATTGGAGGCCTTTGCGGATCAGCTGGGCAAGGAACTTCTGGGCTACGGCGAGAGCGGAAATATCGTCCTGCTCCGCCCCGACAGGATCTGCTGCTTTACCGTAGAGGACGGGAGGATCTACGCCCTTACGGATACCGAGAAGCTGACCGTCCGCCTCCCCCTCTACGCGCTGGAAGATATGCTGGGAGAGGGCTTTGTCCGCATCAACCAGTCCTGCCTCGGCAACGTCCGTCGGATCGCCCGCTTCGACGCCTCCATCGGAGGCTCCCTGATGGTGACCTTTGAGAACGGCCACCGCGACTACGTCTCCCGCAGACAACTCAAGACCGTAAAAGAAAGGATGGGTATCAAGAAATGAAGCAACCTGTCACACAAACTCCTGTAAAGGATTTCTTCCTTCGCGGGCTCCTGTTCGGCGGCTTTGGCCCCGTCGTTTTGGGTATCGTTTACCTCATTCTTCAACATACCCTGGAGGATCTGACTCTCACGGGAGACGAGGTCTTCCTCGGTATCATTTCCATCTACCTGCTGGCCTTCATCCACGCGGGCTCGGGGGTATTCCACCAGATCGAGTCCTGGTCCCCTGCCAAGTCCTGCCTGTGCCAATTGGCACTTTTGTACACCGCTTACATGCTGTGCTACGTGCTGAACGACTGGCTTCCCTTTGAGCCTTTGGCCATTGCGATCTTCACCGCCATCTTCGTGGCGGGTTACGGCGTGATCTGCCTTGTCGTCTACCTCAGCGTCAACGCCGCCGCTAAGCGGCTGAACCGATCCCTGCGAAATTGATGGAGGAACTGCCATGTACGCCATAGATATACAAGGTCTGACCAAGCGCTACGGGGATATCCTCGCCGTGGATCATCTGACCCTGCAAATTAAAGAGGGGGAGCTACTCTCCCTGCTGGGAGTCAACGGAGCGGGCAAGACCACCACCGTCAAGATGCTCTCCTGCCTCACCTCCCCCACCGAGGGAGATGCCTATCTTTTGGGCAAGAGCATCCGCCGCGATCCAACCGCCGTCAAGTCCCTCCTAGCCGTGTCCCCCCAGGAGACCGCCGTAGCCCCCGGGCTGACGGCGAGGGAGAATCTGGACTTGATCTGCGGTATCCACGGCTTTTCAAGAGACAGGAGAGACCAAAAAATCGACCAGCTGACAAGGCTTCTGGGTCTTGAGAGCGTGATGAACCGCAAGGCGGGCAAGCTCTCGGGAGGCTGGCAGAGGCGGCTCAGCATCGCCATGGCCCTGGTCAGCGAGCCGAAAATACTCTTTTTAGACGAGCCTACCCTGGGGCTGGACGTGCTGGCCCGCACGGATCTGTGGGAGATCATCCGCGCCCTGAAGGGCAAGGTCACGGTGATCCTGACCACCCACTACATGGAGGAGGCCGAGGCTCTGTCCGACCGCGTGGCCATCATGCGGGACGGAAGGCTGCTGGTCTGCGACACCCCGAGGGGCATCAAGGACGCGGCGGGGACTGACAGCTTCGAGCAGGCCTTCGTTACCATCGTAAAGGAGGTGCGCTCATGAGAATGTTGACCTTTGCGAACCGCAACGCCAAGGAGATCCTCCGCGATCCCCTGACCCTCTGCTTCGGTCTGGGCTTTCCCCTGATCCTGCTCCTGCTCCTGTCCGCCATCCAGGCCAACATCCCCGTGAGCCTCTTTGAGATCCAAAGCCTCGCACCCGGCATCACGGTCTTCGGCCTGTCCTTCATCACCCTGTTCTCGGCCACCGTACTGGCCAAGGATCGGGGCTCCTCCCTTCTGCAACGGCTCTACACCACCCCCTTGACCCCCGTGGATTTCATGCTGGGCTACACCCTCCCCATCCTCCCCATGGCTCTGGCCCAGACCGCCCTGTGCTATGCGGCGGCTCTGCTTTTGGGACTGGATCTCACGGTGAACATCCTGCTCGCCATCCTGCTGAACGTCCCCGTATCCCTCCTGTTCGTCTCCTTGGGTCTGCTCTTCGGCAGTATCCTGAACGAAAAGCAGGTAGGCGGCATTTGCGGCGCGCTGCTGACCAACCTGTCGGCGTGGCTGTCGGGCATCTGGTTTGATTTGGAGCTGGTGGGCGGTGCATTCCAAAAAATCGCCCATGCCCTGCCCTTCGTCCACGCGGTGGAGATGGCACGGGTAGCCCTTGCGGGTCAGTATGGCGATATCCTCCCCCATCTATGGTGGGTGATGGGATACGCCATCGTTTGCACGGTCGCCGCGATCCTGCTGTTTTTGCGGCAGATGAGGCGGGCATGAGCGGCAGGTAAATCGCGTGGATTCCCCTCTCATTTTCCCATTGACAAATCCCCCGTTTTATGGTATCCTATACGTAATGAAAATTTCCCACCGAAAGGATACATCATATGGAGATCTTACACGGCAATGCCATCGTCGGCCAGTCCGGCGGCCCCACCGCCGCTATCAACGCTACCCTCGCGGGTGTCATCCGAGGTGCCTTGGATGAGATCGCCAAGGGGGACGGCGCGGCCATCACCCACCTGTACGGGATGCGCAACGGTGTAGACGGCCTGCTCCGCGAGGATATCGTGGTGCTGGATGAGCTCTTCGCACCCGACGCGGACGGTCAGTACACCGCCCTCGACCGCCTGACCCTCACCCCCGCCGCCGCCCTCGGCTCCTGCCGCAAGAAGCTCCCCGCCGCCGGAGCGGACAATGAGGCCGAGACCATGGACAAGCTCTTCGCCATTTTTGCCAAGTACGATATCCGCTACTTCTTCTACATCGGCGGCAACGATTCCATGGACACCGTGGCCAAGGTCTCGGCCTATGCGGAGAAGGTGGGCTACCCCATCCGCGTCATGGGCGTGCCCAAGACCATTGACAACGACCTGGTGGGCACCGACCACACCCCCGGCTTCGGATCGGCGGCCAAGTACATCGCCGTCACCATGCAGGAGATCCTGCGGGACACCGCCGTGTACACCGTCCCCGCCGTCACCATCGTGGAGATCATGGGCCGTGACGCGGGCTGGCTCACCGCCTCGGCGGCTCTGGGCAGACTGGTCAGCGGCATCGAGCCGGATCTGGTCTACCTCCCCGAGAGACCCTTCTCCCACGAGCAGTTCTTCGCGGATATCCGCGAGGCCCTGTCCCGCCATCCCAACGTGGTGGTGGCCGTTTCCGAGGGACTGGAGTGCGAAGACGGTACCCTGGTGGGCGCGAGTACCCAGAGCGGCGCGGTGGATGCCTTCGGCCACAAGTACCTGGAGGGCACGGGCAAGGCCCTGGAGCTGGCGGTGAAGGCCGAGATCGGCTGTAAGGTGCGCTCTGTGGAGCTGAACCTCCCCCAGCGCTGCGCAGGGCATCTGGTGTCGGATCAGGATATCACCGAGTCCCTGGAGGTAGGACGGAACGCCGTGGTGGCCGCCGTTTCGGGTGTCAGCCGCGAGATGATGACCATAAACCGTATCTCCACCGAGCCCTACGCCTTTGCGATCGGCCATGAGGACATCTTCAAGATCGCCAATCAGACCAAGTGCGTGCCCGCGGAATTCATCAACGAAAGAGGCAACCACGTCACCGACGCGTGCCTGCGCTACCTCCTGCCCCTCATCAAGGGCGAGCGGTATCCCGAGTACCGTGACGGTCTACCCTGCCATTGGATTCTAAAGTAAATAAAGGCAATAGAATACGGCGTACCCGTGATGGGTGCGCCGTTTTTTCTTGCTCCTCAAAAAAGGTCATGCTTCCCTCCTCCCCCGCATACAATGTCCCAGACAAGCCAGCAAAGGAAGGTATGCCCATGAACCCACAAAACCGCCCCCATCCCCTCGCCCGCCCCTTGACCGAGGAGGACGTTCTCCGCTCCCGTCGGGAGCACGGAGCCAACACTCTGTCCCAAAAGCGGCGCAAGAGCTTTCTTTCCCGCTTTTTGGGCAATCTGAATGACCCCGTCATCCGCATCCTGCTGGGTGCTCTGGTCATCCAGATCCTCTTCTCGGTAACGGGCGAGGGCGGGGACTGGGCGGAGACGGCGGGGATCGCTCTGGCGGTCTTTCTGGCGACCTTGATCTCTACCCTGTCGGAGCATGGCTCCGAGGCGGCCTTCGCACGGCTGTCGGCGGCCTGCGGGCAGGCCACCTGTCGGGTACGGCGGCGGAGATCGGAGGGAGCTGGGGAGGGGGACGTGACCGAGATCCCCCTCTCGGAGGCCGTGGTGGGCGACGTGGTGGTGCTGGGGGCGGGGGAGATGATCCCCGCCGACGGAGTCCTGCTTGTGGGGGAGCTGCTGGTGGATCAGGCCGCCATGACGGGGGAGAGCAAGGAGATCTCCAAAAGACCTCTGCGGCGCGGCGAGTCCCTCCCCGAGGAGCTGACCCCCGCCCAGGACTTCGCCCTGCTGCGGGGATGCGTGATCCCCGGGGGAAGCGGGGAGATGCTGGTGACACGGGTGGGAGACGCCACCTTCCTGGGGCACATTTCCGAGGAGGTCCAGGAGGATACCCGGGAAAGCCCCCTCAAAAGACGGCTCACCAAGCTGGCGGGACAGATCAGCCGCATGGGCTACGTGGCGGCGGCACTGGTGGCGGTGGTGTTCCTGCTGAGCGTGTTCCTCCTGGACAGCGGGTTTGAGGGGGCGGTGATCCTCCAAAAGCTGTCGGACTGGCGGTATGTCTGGGCGCAATGCTTCCATGCCCTGACCCTGGGGCTGACAGTTCTGGTGGTGGCGGTGCCCGAGGGACTGCCTATGATGATCGCGGTGGTGCTGTCCGCCAACATCCAGCGCATGGTGAAGGATCGGGTGCTGGTACGCAAGCCTGTGGGCATCGAGGCGGCAGGGAGCATGGATCTTCTCTTCACCGACAAGACGGGGACGCTGACCGAGGGAAAATTGAGCGTGGGACGCATCCTCGCAGGGGACGGAACCACCTATCGGGATGCCGCGGACATGAAAAAAGCCGCGCCTGCCCTGTTTGGGTACCTGGCCGATGCCTGTCGGATCAATACCGCCTCGGTGGCGGGGGTGGGGGAGGACGGCTCCCCTCAAGCCCTGGGGGGAAACGCCACCGACCGCGCCCTCCTCACGGCGATACTTCCCTTCACCCCGAAAAGCCGCTCCGAGTTGCTGTTCTCCCTCCCCTTTGACAGCGACAAAAAGACCTCCTGCGCCCTGGCGAGGCGGGACGGGCGGGAGGTGCTGTACGTCAAGGGTGCCCCCGAGCGACTCATGGGACGGCTCACGGACGCTTATCGTCCCGACGGCACGAGGGGAAACCTGGATCGCGCCGCTCTGGAGAAAAGGATCCGTGACATGACCGAGCGAGGCGGGCGGGTGATCCTCTGCGCCGAGGCGGTGGCGGGGCGGGTAGTTCTCCCCACCAAGGCACGGCTGGAGGGGGGTGACTTCGGGGCGCTGACCCTGGTCTGCCTCCTGCTCCTCACCGACCGAGTGCGCCGCGAGGCCCCCGACTCGGTACGAAAGCTCCGCCGAGCGGGGATCCACGTAGTCATGATGACGGGAGACAACCGCGACACAGCCCGCTCCATCGCCGAGACCTGCGGCATTCTGGGGCAGGGGGTGGATGCGGTGGTGGATCACACCGAGCTGGCCGCCATGAGCGATGGGGAGGTGAAGGAGCTGCTTCCCCGCCTGGGGGTGGTGGCCCGCGCCCTGCCCGCCGACAAGAGCCGATTGGTAAAGCTCGCCCAGGAGCAGGAGCTGGTGGTGGGCATGACGGGGGACGGCATCAACGATGCCCCCGCCTTAAAGCGGGCCGACGTAGGCTTCGCCATGGGGAGCGGTACCCAGGTAGCCAAGGACGCGGGGGATATCATCATTCTGGACAATAACCTCGCCTCCATCGTCCGGGCGGTGCTGTACGGCCGCACGGTGTTCAAGTCCATCCGCAAGTTCATCACCCTCCAGCTGACCATGAATCTCTGCGCCGTGGGGGTCACCATGCTCTGCCCCTTCTTCGGAGTGGATGCCCCCGTGACGGTGGTGCAGATGCTGTGGATCAACCTCATCATGGACACCCTCGGAGGCCTAGCCTTCGCGGGGGAGGCTCCTCTCCCCTCCTACATGGAGGAGGCTCCCAAGGGGCGGGATGAGCCCATCCTCAACCGCTACATGATCAGCCAGATCCTGTGGCTGGGAGGCTTTACCATCGCCCTCTGCCTGCTCTTCCTCAAATGCCCCCTCCTCTCGGGGCAGTTCCGCGCCGCGAAGGACGACATCTACCTGCTGACCGCCTTCTTCGCCCTCTTCATCTTCTCCTCGGTCTTCAACTGCTTCAACGCCCGCACCGATCGTCTCAACCTGTTAGCGGGACTTCACCGCAACAAGGGCTTCTGCCTCATCATGGCGGCGGTGCTGGGGGTGCAGATCCTGTTCGTCTACATCGGCGGCGAGGTCCTGCGGACGGCACCTTTGACCCCCAAGGAGCTGGGGATCACCTTCCTCCTGGCGTTGACGGTATTCCCCGCAGAGGGGGTAAGGAAGGTGTGGAGGAGGTTGAGTGGGAAGAGCGAGGGGTATTGAGGTCTTCAAATTGCAGTTTATCGGGCGGAAGCCCGATAAACTGCAATGAAGTAATAGGTAATAGTGAATAGTGAAGAAGTGAGGAGGGAAACCTTCGGTTTCCTGCATTATTGACCAAAAATGGACAAATCCGAAGGATTTCTTCTTCACTTTTCACTCTTCACTCTTCACTTCAAATTTGGGTTTATCGCAGAGCGATAAACCCAAATTTGAATGATTCCATCTCCACAAAAAACCACCGCCGAAATCCTTTCCGATCCTCGGCGGTGGTCTGTTATGTCAGGCTTCCTCGTTGATGGCATCGTACACAAACTGCGAGAGTGTCGGCCACGTCATGATGACCTCGGGGACTTCATGGCTGAAGCGGATCACACTTCCCTCGGTCAAATGCAGGATGCGGTCGCCGTCGGGGCAGATCGCGATGACGCTTCCCTTCGGCGGTGTTTCCAGCAGTTCCTCTGCGGCCAGTTCCCCCTCAAAGATGGTAGTCTCCTCCAAAGAACGGGCATAAGGCAGAAATTCGTACTCGTCGGACAGTTCCCCGCCGTTTGCCACGGCATAGTAGGGAGCAAGAGGCGCGTAGAGCGTATCCGCAAGAGCCTCGGCGGCCGCCTTGGGCATGGCCTTTTGGAAGTCCTCCTTCCGCTCCTTTTTGGCCTTGCGGATAGCGGACAGGGCTTGCTTTTCGGTGATGCTCCTGCGGGGGCGAGGCTTGGCCTCCAGAGCCAGCCGCTCCTTTTCCCGCGCCGCGATGAAGTCGGCGGAGGGCTCGGGGCGGGGGCGGGAGATCTCCTCCCAATACCCGGGCGGGCAGTCCTCCACGACGGGCACAGGGACGAGGTCACGGGTGGAGATCGCCTTTTCCTCCAAGAGTCTTTGCGCCACGTCCTCACGGATCAGCAGAGTATCCACCAGGTGCTGGGTAAAGGTGATGGGATTATACACCTCGGCCAGGCCGCCTTCGGGGAGATCAGCGGCTTTGTAGCAGTCGGGCAGAGAGATATGGAGATCGTAAAAGACAGAGGCCACCTTGGGGAGCATTCCCCCCAATGCAAGAATACGTTCCCAAGTTTTGGGATACTCGGTGGCGACATCGGTGCGGATCTCGTACTTCAAGCCGCGGTCGCTGTAGTAGCGGGGGAGGGGGGCATGGGCGTAGAGGTGGTAATACTGCTGGGACTCATACCGTCCCACGTCCTTGATCCAGCAGAAGGTCAGGTCGGGGATCTCCATATCGGTCAGGGCGTCCTTGACGCGGGCGGGGATGGGGCGGTGCCAGTCCTTGGGGGAATGGGGCTCCAGCATGTATGCCTTGACAGAGCCAAGGATCCTGACGGCTTCACCGTCCCATGCGGAGATCTCGCAGAGGCTCCAGGAATCCTCGGGTATCCTTGCGGTGCCCAGCTTGTACCAGGAGCTTTGGGTATCGGCATAGGTACGGGTATACCATCCCCGCGCCCAGAGATCCCTGCTCTTACAAAATGCGGCGATCCTTTCCAGGTACGCCTCGGCCTTGGGGTCTCCCAGATCCAGCTCGCACCAGCCCACGCTGTCGCATTTCAGGCCGAGGGAGTGGACGAAGGCGATATTCTCACGGACCTTTTCCTCATTGTACCCGCGCCTCTGGGCAGGTTTTTCGTCCAGGATCCATAAAAGCTTTTCGATGTAGCGCACAGGCACCTCCCTTTAAAAATCAGTCCTCCCCCTCCAGCAAAGGGATCATATCCATGAGACAGTCCAGCTTTCTCCAGACCAGCGCCTCCACCTCGGGCGAGGGCTCCACCAGATCGGGGATCATGACCGCCCGCATACCGGCGGCGTGGATGGAGCGGACACCGTTGGGGGAGTCCTCCACACCGATACACTCGGCGGGATCCACACCCAGCCGCTCGGCGGCCAGGAGGTAGATATCGGGGGCGGGCTTACCGTGCTCGATCATGTCGCCCGTGACGATAGTATCGAAATAACCCATCATATCCGTGCGCTCCAGATGCTCCTTGACGGTATCCCAAGGGGTGGAGGTGGCCATACCCACCTTGTAGCCATGGGCGCGGAGGTAGGTGAGCAGCTCGTACGCCCCCTCTTTGACGGGGATCCCCTGCTCCAGGATGCCGAAATAGTAGAACTGGCGGCGGGGCAGGTAGTCCTCAAAGGGAACGTCGGGGTACTTCTTCGCCCAATATTGTGCGATAAAGGGGATATTGGTGCCGGTGCAGTCTCTTACGGTGTTTTCAATATCGGGGACGTTGAACTCGGCGGCGGCGGCCTTCCAGGCCTGCATGTAGACCTTCTCGGTGTCGTGGAGGGTGCCGTCCTTGTCGAAGATGATGGCGCGGATAGACATAGGGATACTCCTTTCGGATAGTTGAGTCGAGATACAAGATACAAGATACAAGATACAAGATATGCCTCGGGTTCAGCTTATCTTATATCTTTGTATCTTTGTATCTTGTATCTTTGTACCTTACTTAGTCGGGGCAACGCTCGCCGAGGATCAGGCGGTACTTCTGGTAGAAGCTCTCAAAGTAGCCTCCCTCCAGGGCCTCGCGGATCTTGCGGGTGAGGTTGTTGTAGAAGTACAGGTTGTGGGTGACCGCCAGGCGCATACCCAGAGACTCCTTGGCCTTGATGAGGTGGCGGATGTAGGAGCGGGAGTAGTTGCGGCAGGTGGGGCAGTCGCAGGTCAGGCCGATGGGGCGGGGGTCCTTCATGTACTTCTCGTTGAGGAGGTTGATCTTACCCTCCCAGGTAAAGAGATTGCCGTGGCGGGCGTTACGACTGGGCATGACGCAGTCGAAGAAGTCCACGCCCATGTGGACGGCCTCCAGAATGTTGCAGGGGGTGCCCACGCCCATGAGGTAGCGGGGCTTATCCTTGGGCATATGAGGCTCCACCGCGTCGATGATACGGTACATATCCTCGGTGGCCTCGCCCACGGCCAAGCCGCCGATGGCGTAGCCCTCGCAGGGGATCTCGGAGATCTGATGCATATGCTCGATGCGGAGATCCTCGTAGGTGCCGCCCTGGTTGATGCCGAAGAGCATCTGGTTGCGGTTAATGGTCTCGGGGAGGGAGTTCAGGCGGTCCATCTCGGCGCGGCAACGCTCCAACCAGCGAACAGTACGCCCGCAGGACTGCTTGACGTACTGGTAGGGGGCGGGGTTCTCGATGCACTCGTCAAAGGCCATGGCGATGGTGGAGGCCAGGTGAGACTGGATCTGCATGCTCTCCTCGGGGCCCATGAAGATGCGCTTGCCGTCGATGTGGGAGGCGAACTTCACGCCCTCCTCGGTGATCTTGCGGAGGGAGGACAGGGAGAAGACCTGGAATCCGCCGCTGTCGGTCAGAATAGGCTTGGGCCAGTTCATGAACTTGTGCAGGCCGCCCATGTCGTAGATGAGCTTGTCGCCGGGGCGGATGTGGAGGTGGTAGGTGTTGGACAGCTCTACCTGACAGTCAACATCATTCAAGAGCTCCATGGTGGATACGCCGCCCTTGATGGCGGCGCAGGTGCCCACGTTCATGAAAACGGGGGTCTGGATGTCACCGTGAACGGTGTGGAGCACGCCTCTGCGGGCGCGTCCGTCGGTTGCGAGAATCGTAAACATCGGTTCCTCTTTCTTGGCTTGTCACAATGCAATGTGAGGCCGTTGTAATGTATTTTTTGGAGAACGAGGGGCTCTGCCCCTGTCCCCCGCTTAAGGGACTTCTTGTAAGAAGTCCCTTAAGGATCTTCAAGAA
>JBGVRH010000087.1:0-35573 GCA_045128275.1 Eubacteriales bacterium
GTGTTTTTGGTTTCGTTTTTATGTGGTGGAGTTGTTTTCTGTTTTGGGTTTGTTGGTAACATCATGTTGTGTTGGGCGGGGTCCCCTCACCCCACCGCCACATGAAAAACACTGATTTGTTTCGGGTATATAGGTAGAGAAATATAGGTCTGACAATAGAAACCGAAAATTTGTGGGTTGCGGAGCGACGAGGGCGTCGCTCCCTACGGTGATTCATTTCTTGCGCTTCCGACAAAGATACTCGTCAATCTTCTCCTTGATATTATCGGGAATCTCCTTACGGATAGGACAGAACACCGCATTAGCCATTCTCTCGGCAAAGACGGTGATCAGTTCAATGTCGGTCTCCATGTTCTCCACCTTGATGATCTCGGCGGTATCGTAGCTGTTGTGGATGGTGGCCGCCTCACGGGGGGAGACACGGGCGAAGGAGATGGCGGGGATGCCCTTGTCGGCAAAGGGGGTGGAGTCGCTGGAGTAGACCTCCTGGTAGGGGTCGATGAGGATACCCAGCTCGCGGCCCAGGTAGCTGATGTAGGAGACGGCGGCCTCCTCGGAGGTACAGCAGGCGATGAGGTGGCCCATGGTACAGCCGATCATGTCCAGATTGATGCAGAGCTTGATGGCGGGGAGAGCGTCCTCATGGTCAGCACAGTAGGCCTTGGAGCCGAGAAGTCCCCGCTCCTCACTGCCGCACCAGACAAAGCGCAGGCCGCGCTTATGGGCATGGGTGGTGAAATACTCGGCCAGAGCCAGCAGTCCCACCGAGCCCGACATATTGTCGTATGCGCCCTCGGAGAGGGAGGTGGAGTCGTAGTGAGCAGTGAAGACAATGACCTCGTCGGACTCGCCGGGGAGGTCGAGGACGACGTTGCGGGACTTGCCCACATACTCGTCCTGGGAGAGGGTGATCTTGGCGGTCTTGGCGTTGCCCTTCATCAGAGCCACCGCATCCTTGGCGTTGATGTTGACGCCGGGGAGCTTGTCCACGCCCTCGGAGACCATAGCGCGGAGCTCGCGGCGGTCGATGTTGCGGTCGGCGTAGTTGACGCTTCCGTCATAGGTGATGACACCGACTGCGCCGTATTCCAGCAGGTCACGGTAACGCCAGTATCCCATGTAGCCGTCAAACAGCACGATACTCCCGCGGCAGCCCTCGAGAGCATACTTGTCCTTCCCTGCCAGATAGTAGAGGGGAGCCTCCACCTCGTGGGAGCCTGCGTTGAGGTAGCCCTTACAGGGGATCTCTACACCGTCAACGGTGAGGGTGTCGGCGTGCATAGTAGCCATCTGGACATCGAATTCCTCGATGGTAGCGGTTGCGCCAAAGGAGGTGCAGATATCACGGATGTACCCGGCGGCTTTCAGCTCCTCGGGGGAGCCGCCGGTGCGGACGTAGGCGGTGTCGGTGAAGATTTTTTGGATAAGTTTGGGTTCCATAGGGACTCCTTACTTCATATCAATTTTGGGGATCACTCTTGGGATTTTTCTTGTTGTTTGAGCCGTCTGATTTCGGTCTCCAGCTCGTCAATGCGCTCGGTCAACTCCGCGGTCTCCCGCTTACTGTACAGGTACAGCTCCCACAGCAGGATAAAGACTGTAGCCACAAGGAGGGACGTGCCCAGAAACAGCCACACGATGCGGGATTCATTCGTGATGTCGGACATGAGCCAGCCAAAGCCGGTCAGATACAGCCCTGCGAAGGATGCGACAAGACAAAGCAATATTCTCAACAATCTTTTCATATCATACCATCCTCCCTAATACGATTTTTTAAAGTTCTTTGGAGTCCAGAACCTTTCTTTCAAGAAAGGTTCTGGTCGCCGAAGGCACGTTCTCCTTACTTCTTCAGCCACGCCACGGTCAGCTCCACGCAGGCCTCGGCGTCGTTGAGGTCCAGCATCTCCACGCCCGAGTGGATGTAGCGGGTGGGGATGGAGAGGGCGGCGGCCTTGACACCCGCGCCGCTCATCTGCATGGCAGAGGTATCGGTACCGCCGGCGGCGAGGATCTCGAACTGGTGCTTGATGTCGTTTTCCTTGGCCACAGCGGCGAACTCCTGAGTCAGCTCGTAGTCGCAGATGACGGAGGAATCCTTGAGCTTGATGGCCGCGCCGCCGCCCACCGAGCAGGCCATGGGCTTGGCACCCGCGCTGTCACCGGTGCCGGTCACGTCGTAGGCGATGCCGATGTCGGGGGTGATGCCAAAGGTAGCGGTCTTGGCACCGCGGACACCCACCTCCTCCTGGATGGAGAAGACGAGGTACACGTCGTCGGCCACGGGGGTCTCGGAGAGCTTCTCGGCGATCTTCACCAGCACGGCACAGCCGATGCGGTCATCCAGAGGTCTGCCCGCGATGCGGCGGCCCAGGAGGCGGGTGATACTACCGGAGAGGGCACAGTAGTCACCGATCTTGACCTTGCGCTCGGCCTCCTTCTTGTCCTTGGCACCGATGTCGATGTAGCACTTGTCCGCGGAAAGATCGGCGGGGGATGTGCCCGTCTCGGGGACGAGGATACCCTTCAGGCCATTACCGAAGACCACCTCGGTGAAGGCGGCGGCGACCCAGTTGATACCGCCGATGGGCTGGACGCGGATGAAGCCGCTGTCCTCGATGTAGGTCACGAGGAAGCCGATCTCGTCCATATGGGCGCAGAGCATGACCTTCTTGCGGGAGGCCTCGGGGGCGGTGCCGTACTTGACGGCGATGAGGTTGCCCATGGCATCGTTGTAACACTTATCCGCCAGAGGGGCGACGATGGTCAAGAGCTTGTCCGAAATGGCCTTTTCACGGCCGGAAATACCGCAGGTGGCGGTGAGAGTTTTCATCAGGTTGAGCATATATTTTTCCTCCGTATATTCATTGTTGTATTCTTGGGGGTCTGCTGTTCTCCGAACCACAGAGCGGGGATAGGGGCCCCCGCGGGGGGGTTCAAAAGGGCATCGGGTCTCGGTTCGTATAGGCGATCTCTTCCCGCATCATTCATGTATCCTGCTCTCAGTAGCCTGAGCCAAACACATGATCTGCCGGAAAGTTTTTGGGAGTTCTTAGAACCTTTTTTTCAAAAAAGGTTCTAAGCCGCCGGAGGCCGTTCCCCCCATTATCATCAATCCAGCTTCCAGTTGCGGATCATAGCCACTACCAGCTTCCAGGTCTGCTCGAAGTCCTCGTAGAGGGCGACGTTGGAGGCGGAGTGGATGTAGCGGGTGGGGAGAGAGAGGCCCAGGACGCGGACGCCCGAAAGGCTTCTCTGGATGTGGGCGGCGTCGGTGCCACCCGTGAAGGCCTGCTTGAGCTGGCACTTGAGGCCGTTCTGCTCGGCGGTCTGGCGGGCGAAGTCGATGAAGCCCATATCGTAGACCGTACCGCGGTCGCAGAGGGACAGGGTACCGCCCTCGCCCTGCTTGGAGACGAAGTTACGTCCCGCGCCGGGGAGATCGTTGACGGCGGTGGCCTCCAGGATGATGGCGTTGTCGGGGGCAATCTCAAAGGCGGCCACGTTGGCACCCGAGATGCCTACCTCCTCGCAGGTGGTGAAGGCGAAGCAGACGTCGAAGGGCATATCGCAGGGGGTGCGGCGGAGATCCCGCATGATCTCAATGAGCATGGCACAGCCCGCGCGATCGTCCAGGGCCTTGGCCTTGATGCGGCTGTTGTCCTTGCCGAAAGTGACGAATTCCGAATCGAACACGGCGTAGTCCCCTACCGAGACGTACTTCTTCGCGTCCTCGGCATCACGGGCACCGATGTCGATATACATATTCTTGACGGGGGTAGCCTTGGTGCGCTCCTCGGGTGTCTGGAGGTGGATGGCCTTGGAGGCGATGACACCGTGGATCTGGCGCTTATCGTCGCCTACCAGGACGTGGCGGCCGCACATGACGCGGGGGTCGATGCCGCCCACGGTGCCGAACTTGAGGTAGCCCTCCTCGGTGATGGCGGTGACCATGAAGCCCACCTCGTCCATATGGGCCGAGAGCATGAGGCGGCGGGGATTCTTCTTGTCGTAGTCCAGACCGCGGCCGCGGATGACGGCGATGAGGTTGCCCGCCTTATCCACGGTGTAGCTGTCGCAGTCGCCCTTGATCTGGTCGATGATGAGGGAGCGGACGGCGTCCTCACAGCCCGAGGGGCCGAAGCAGAGGGTCAGCTCACGAAGCAGATTGATACCGGCGTATTTCATTTCCCGAACACCTCCGAAATCTCCTTGGATTTGATGAACAGGGATACCACACGAGCCAGGGCGCGGGCATCCTCCATGGACAGCACCTCACAGGAGGTGTGCATGGACTTCAGGGGCAGACTGCACAGGGCGGTGGGGATGCCGTCGGCGGCCATACCCAGGACGTTGGCGTTGGTGCCGGTACTGCCGGGGCAGGCGTCCACCGTGAAGGGGACGTTGCCGTTGCGGCACAGCTCGGTGACCAGGCGGGTCAGTCTGCGGTTGGTAACGGGGGAGGCGGCGATGGCCACGCCCGAGCCGAACTCGGGGAGGTAGCGATCCTTGGCCTCGGGGACGGAGGCGTGGGTCACGTCCAGCACCAGAGCGTAGTCGGGACGGATGCCGAAGCCCGCTACCCGCGCGCCGGTCATGCCGGTCTCCTCGAAGGCCGAGAAGAGGAAGTAGATGTCGCCCGCCAGATCCTTGCGCTGGACGGCATCGATGCCGAAGACGGCGCAGGCACCGCAGGCCTTATCGTCAAAGGCCTTGCCTGCCAGGCGCTCATTGAGAAGATCGGCGTAGATGGGCTTGAAGCCCACGGGGGTGCCGAGGGGGCAAAGCTCCTCCAGCTCCTCCTTGGAGTAGCCCGTGTCGATGAGCATCTCCGACAGGGGGGTGAGCTTTTCCATGTCGGCTGCGGTGGAGAGGTGGGGGGCCTTGGCGGCGAACACGCCGTAGATGGGCTCCTTACCGTAGATGATGACCTCGGAGGCGGGGAGGATGCGGGTGTCCACGCCGCCGATGTTGGTGACGGTGACGAAGCCACCCTCCTTGATGCCTGTGACCATCATGCCGATCTCGTCAAAGTGGGTATCCACCAGGATGACGGGGGCGTTCTTGCGGCTGCACTTCTTGATGAAAAGGTGATTGCCCAGGGCATCGGTGCGGTACTCGTCAAAGGCACCGCCGATGAGCTTTTGCAGGGCTTCACGGTTCTTACGCTCGTTTCCGCTGACCGACATGATGCCGGAAATGGAGACGATGAGTTCCTTGAGTGTCATGTGTGTGTCCTTTCTATTGTGATTCTAATGGATTTCTTGGTTAGGCTTTTCCTACATTCCCCACCGTGGTGCGGAACACCTCGCCCCGCTCCTCAAAATTTTTGAAGGCATCAAAGCTGGTGCAGGCGGGGGAGAGGAGGACGGTATCCCCGTCCGTGGCGGTCTCGCAGGCGATCTTCATGGCCTCGCGGTAGTCGGGGATGACGGTAACGGGGAGCTTGGCGGGGTCAAATTCGGGGCAGGCATGCAGGGCGGTGAGGATCTGATCTCTGGCTTCGCCCGTGACGATGACGCGGGAGGCGTGGCGGCAGAGTCCCTCGGCCAGGGGGTCGAAGGGTACGTGCTTATCCTGTCCTCCGCAGATGACGGTGGGGGCGCGCCGCCCCTCCCGGGTGTTCATCTCGGCCATGGCGGAGAGGGCCGCCAGGGTGCGGGTGGGGGAGGAGTCGATGGAGCTGTTATAGAAGCGGATGGCACCGCCCGTGCGGGGGATCTCCCGCACCAGCTCCAGGCGGTGGGGGACGCCGAGGAAGGAGTCGGCCACGGCTCCCACGTCGGCGGGGGTGGCGTAGCCGTAGGTCAGGGCAATGGCGGTCATGAAATTCTCTACGTTATGCCGTCCGGGGATGCGGATACGGGCAATATCCAGCACGGGGGTCTCGGTCACGCCCTCCTCGCCGGGAGTAACCATGACGATGCTTCCCTCCCGCTCGTAGACGGCGGTATCCCCGCGGGCGGGGTTGACCGTGTCGGGAAGGTAGCCGCGGGGCAGATCCCGCTCGCCCGTGAACCAAGTCACGGGGACGGTCAGGGTCTCACCGATGCGGCAGGTGTTCCCGTTCCGCCCGTTGAGGACGGCGGCCTCGGGGGGGATCTCCCCGCCCAGAAGGTGGGTCTTGGCGGCGATGTACTCGGCCATGTCGGTGTGCCAGTTGAGGTGGTTGGGGGTGATGTTGGTGAGTGCCCCGCGGGTCACGCCCGCGCCCTCCCCCATGGTCATGAGCTGGAAGCTGGACAGCTCCACCACGGCGAAATCGTCGGGGGTCATGTCCTCCGCAAAGGGAAGAAGGGGTGTACCGATGTTGCCCCCTCGGTAGACCTTCCCCACGCCCCGCCTTTTGCAGGCCTCCTCCAGGATGAGGGAGGTGAGGGTGGTGGTGGTGGTCTTGCCGTCGGAGCCAGAAATGGCGATGACCTTCGCTTCTGTCAAAGCGAGGAACAGCTCCATCTCGGAGGATAGGATGGCTCCCGCCTCTACGGCGGACTGAATTTCGGGCAAGCGGGGACGGATGCCGGGGGAGCGGAAGATGATCCCCTCGGTCAGGTTTTGGAGGTAGCCCTCGCCGCAGACAAGACCCGCGCCGAGTGCCTGAAGACGGGCGGTATCCCCGCTCTTTTCCATGTCCGCGGGGGAGCGCTGATCCCGCACCGTAACGCTCCTTGCGCCGTGGGCGACCAGCCATTCCACCAGCGGGCGGTTGGAGACTCCGTAGCCCAAAACGGCGCAGTCTCTTTCCCTGATGATATCCAAAAGTGCGTGACGTTTCAACCGAACACCTCCCGTAGCAAGACTTTTCCTTATACTCCTTTCTATTATATTACATTTTGGGGAAATATGCAAGTGGTATTACGAAACTTTTCCTTCGGGAAACGATTTTTTTACATTCCACGGGCAAAAAAACATCCCCCGCCGAGGCACAATACCATTAAGTTAAGAAAATCAAAAGGCTCCCCCTTTGGGGGAGCTGGCGCCGAAAGGCGACTGAGAGGGCAAGTTTTTTGCGTGAGAGCCCTCTCCGTCACGCTTCGCGTGCCACCTCCCCCAAAGGGGGAGGCTTAACTTAATGGCATTGCACCGAGGCAGGGGATGGGGATGGTTTGGATCAGAGCTTTTCGTCCATGCGGCAGGGGATCAGCTTCCCGTCGCGGACACGGTAGGTAGCGGCCTCGAATACGCCGAGGGTCAGGGTCTCGCAGAGGTCGAGGGCGGGACACTTCACCGTGACCGAGGCCTCGGCTGCGGTGGGGTTGAAGAGACGGAGGAGGGTATCCTGTCCGTCCTCGCTTCTCTTGAGGGCGGTGAGGATGACGGGGGAATCCTTGGACAGGGTCAGGAAGGGGACGCGGCCTGCGGGGATACCGTCGGGATCAAAGCCGTCTCCCGAGGGGAAGATATTGACCGCCATGGGGGTCTCGTTGAAGTTTAGGGCATCGCGGGCGGTATTCGTATCGGTCACATCTCCCGCGATGAGGCGGATGGAGAAGTCCCGCTCGCCCTGCTCCATGTAGTCGGCGTGACGGTCGGAGGGGAGGGTACGGCGGTCACCGATGGGGTGTGTCGTATAGCCGGGGCTGTGGAGAAGGGTGAGGTAGAGGGTACCCTTATCCCAGGACGAGCCGTAGATGCCGCGGTTGAGGATATTCAACCGTCCGCCGTCGGGGGACAGGACGGTGATGTACTTGTGTCCCACGTTCTCCACGCCGTCGGTCTTCATAGGCTCCTCGCCGAAGGCCACCTCCAGGGCGGGGGTGCAGGCAGGGTCGGCGGGGGTCAGACCCAGCTTGAACATCTTGCGCTTCTCCTGGTTGACCACGCGGATCTCCACGTCGATGATGGGAGCCTGCTTGGAGAGCTTATACCACACGCGGGCGCGGGAATCGCCGTAGCCGAAGACCACCTCCAGCACGGTGCGGACAGGGCCGTCCTCAATGACACGGATGGAGGGGATGGTGGCATCCTGATCCGAGAACGCGGTTCCCTCCTCGTCGGAGAGCAGGGTAAAGCTGCCGAGCTTGTTCCGCCACTCGCGGAAGGTCATGCCCCAGGCATCGTGGCTGTCCTGCATGACGTCGATGGCGCAGGAGTTCTTACCCAGATAGGTCTTGCCGTTCGCGGTGAGGCGGTCGATGAGACCCGTCTTGCGGTTGATCTCCACCGCCATGTGGGGGGTGATGAAGAGCATGACCGCGGGATCGTCACCGAACAGAGCCACGGGGTCGCCCACGGGCTTCTTGTCCAGCACCTCGATCTTGCAGTCGAAGCGGTTCATGGACATGGGTGCCAGCTCGGCGCGGAAGATGACCCGCTTGCGCCAGTCCAGAGGCAGGTTGGAGTATTCCTTCTCGCACTGGGAGGGAAGCCGCACGCCGTCGCGGTAGGCCACGGGGTTATGGAAGGTGCCCGACCAGTTCTGATCCGCCAGCATGAACTCGCACATGATGTCCTCGGTGACGGGGTAGGGGTGGGGGTTGTAGACCAGCACGGGGATCTCGCCTGTGGGTGCCTCGGGCTCGCCGTCGGACAGAGCCATGAAGGCCCGCATACGGAGGCGGGAAAGGATCTCCAGGGCGTGATCCATCATGCGGAGGGCCATCTCCTCGGCGGGGAGGATGGAGGAGCCGGGGAGCACGTCGTGGAACTGCACCGTCAGCATATCGTACAGCACCTCACCGAACTCCTTTTCGGGGTAGGTGCCCTTCCCCAGGGCGCAGAGGTGGGTGTACATCTTCTCGGTGGAGAAGAGCATATTCTCGGTCTGGCGGTACTTCTGCTTGAGGCGCACCTGGCTGGTGTAGCAGCCGGGGGCCCAGAGGTTGATATCGGCCTCGTGGCGGGGGAGGTTGACCGCAAAGGCCTTCACGTCGGCAAAGTAATCCTCGGGGGTGGAATGGATGACCTCCACGCCCTTCTCGGCGCACTCGGCAATATAGTCGTTGATGGCGCGGATATCCTCACGGGAGGGGCCGCCGCCGTGGTTGCCTACGCCCCAGAGAACGAAGCCCAGGCCGTTCCCCACGTCGCGGTTCTCGCAGGCATGGACCTTATCCATGGAGCGTCCCAGGGAGGAGCCGTAGCCCTCATGGGCGCGCTGACCCATGACGGTGGAGCCGTCGTAGCCCACCCAGGTGAAGGTCTCGGCGGGGAGGGTGCAGTTACCGGGATCGGGACGGCAGAAGAGGTAGGAATCGTAGCCCGACTTGGCCATAATCTGCACAAGGCCTCTGGTGTGCCCGAAGGGATCGAAGTTGATGGCGGTGGTGGGTTCCTTGCCGAACTTCTCGGCGAAGTAGCGGCGGCCCTCGGTGATCTGACGGGCAAAGCCCTCGCCGGAGGGCATGTTGCAGTCGGGCTGGACGTGCCAGCCGCCCATGATGTGCCACTTGCCCAGCTTTACCAGCTCCTGAATTTCGGTAAACAGGGCAGGCTCGTACTCCTCTACCCAGCGGTAGATGAGGGACTCGTTGTGGCAGAAGATGTAGCCGTCGAACTCACGGCAGAAGCGGGCGGCACAACGGAAGGTGGACAGCGCCGAGGCCGCGCCTTCCTCCCATTCCCATTGCCAGATGGGGTCGAGGTGGGCGTTGGAGATCAGGTGGAGTTTTTTCATGGGGGGTTCCTTTCTGTATGTACGGTTTGGAAATGCGGAAAAAACGCGCCCGAAGGGCATCTCGCGCCTGTAAGGCATATCGTGCCTTTAGGCATATCTCGCCCGCAGGGCATCTCGCAAACTCAAAAAAAGCTGATTTCGCCTTGCGGCGAGCGATATGCGCTTCGCGCGCGATATGCCCGCTGGGCGCGATATGCCCGCTGGGCGCGATATGCCCTGTGGGCGTGGCAGGCCTTACCCCTTATCCCTTGGGAACAGGGAACAGCACCTCGGGCTCGGGTCTGCCGAAGTGGGGGGTGCCGTCCTCGTCAAAGGTCACGGGGGCGATCCAGACCGAGCGGCCGTCCCAGCCCGTGTCGGATACCTGATTGCCGTGGTAGATCATCCAGACGCTTCCGTCCACAGCGGTGGAGAAGGAGCAATGGCCGGGGCCGTAGCAAACGCCCTCACGGCGGGTAAAGACGGGGCGGCTCTCCTTTGTCCAGGAGGCAGGATCCATGGGATCCTCTCCCGTGAGGATCAGCATACCCAGGCAGTAGTAGTCCCCCCAGCTTCCCGAAGCGGAGTAGACCACGAAGGTCTTGCCGCCGTGCTGGAGCACCGTGGGGCCTTCGTTGACGTCGGGCCACTCCACCGTCTCCCAGTTGTACTCGGGGGTGGAGATCATGACCCGCTGGGAGTCGATGGTGCAGGGGTCGCTCATGTGGGCGATGTAGAGGTTCTGCTTCCCGTCCTTGTCTCCCTCCCAGCCCGACCAGAGGAAGTACAGCTCCCCGTTCAGCTCCATGACGGTGCCGTCAATGGCCCACTTGTTGGAGGGGTCGGTGATCTGCCCCACCATCTCGTAGCGACCGCGGGGATTTTGTGAGGTGCCCTTCAGGACGAACATACGGTGGTTGGAGGAGTAACCGTCCGAGGCGGCCACGTAGATGTACCACTCACCGTTCAGGTAGTGCAGCTCGGGTGCCCACAGCTCCTCGGAGTATTCCGTCCACTTGGGGGGATCGAATACCGCCGTGCCCTTGGGGACAAGGGTATGGAGGGAGGACATCTTGGCCACCGAGATGCCGCGGCCGCGGGAGTAGCAGTAGTAGTAGCTTCCCTCGTGGAGGTAGACCCAGGGATCACAGCCCCCCTCATGGATGGGGTTCTGCACCTTGATATAGACGTAGTCGGCGTTGGGATCGTCGGGGAGGAAGGTCTCCTGCTCGGTGACCTCCTCGGTGGGAGGCTCGGTGACGGGGGGCCTTGTGGGGGCTTCGGTGGGGACGGCGGTGGTCTCCTCGGGGGAGGCTGCCTCGGTATCCACCGTGATCTCGGGGGTATCGGCGGGAGGATTTTCGCTGTCGCAGGCAATGAATACGAAGAGCAAAAGGATCGCAGTCAAGGCGGCAAACAGGGTCTTGGATCTCATAGGGGTCTCCTTGGATGAAAATGGGGATGACATGGAACCGCTCATTCGATCTCCACGCTCACGGGGAATTGGACCTCCTTTTGGGGCTTTCCAAAATCGGGCTCGCCGCTTTCGTCAAAGGTCACAGGTGCGATCCATACCGAGCGCCCCTGCCATCCCGTGCCCGATTTGAGATTGCCGTGGTAGATCATCCATACGCTGCCGTCTGCGGCGGTGGAGAAGGAGCAATGGCCGGGGCCGTAGCAGGTACCCACGCGGCGTTGGAACACGGGGCGTTTTTCTTTTTCCCAATGGGTGGGATCCAGAGGATCGTCCCCCGTCAGGGTCAGCATACCGAGGCAGTAGTAGTCTGTCCAGCTTCCCGAGGCGGAGTAGACAAGGAAGGTCTTGCCGTCATGCTGCAGGACGGCAGGCCCCTCGTTGATCAGCGGCTCGCCGTTCTTCTCCCAGGCGTACTCGGGGGTGGAGAGCATGACCCGCTGGGAGTCGATGGTGCAGGGGTCGCTCATGTGGGCGATGTAGAGGTGCTGGGCTACGTTGACGTCCCCCTCCCAGCCCGACCAGATGAAGTACAGCTCACCGCCCAGCTCCAGAATCGTGCCGTCGATGGCCCACTTGTTTGTGGGATCGCTGATCTGCCCCACCATCTCAAAGGGGTCGGTGGGGTCTTGGGTGGTTCCCTTCAGCACGTACATACGGTGCTTGTAGTTGTCGCCGTCATCGGCCGCTACGTAGATGTACCACTTCCCGTTCAGGTAGTGTAGCTCGGGTGCCCAGTATTCCTTGGAATACATCGTCCCCTCGGGGGCGGTGTAGACCCGCTGACCCGTCTGGGAGAGCTGATGGATGGAGGGCACGGCGGCCACGCAAACGCCGTTGCCGGCGGAGTAGCAGTAGTAGTAGCTTCCCTCACGCTCCACGACCCAAGGATCGCCTCCTCCGTCGTGGATGGGATTTTGGACGGTCTCATAAATGACCTTCACGGCAGTTTCCTCCTCGGTGGGTGCTTCGGTGGGTTCCTCTGTGGGGGCTTCGGTAGGGGCTTCGGTAGGGATTTCGGTCAAGGCTTCGGTAGGCTCTGCCGTCACCGTCGCGGAGGGATCCTCGGGGATGGTGTCCGCGGGCTCGGCCGTATCGCAGGCTGCAAGACCCACCGCAAGGGCGGCTGTAACGGTCAGAGCGGTCAATAATTTTTTCATAGTCTTTACCTCGCAGGTCATATCCGCGGACGCACAGTCGGCGTAGATCGCGGTGGGGTGGGATCATATCTGTCGGAAGATCTCCATCAAGGGTCTCGCCCGCTCCAGCGCGGCCTTGAAATCGGGCTTGTACACGCACTCCAGGCTCATGCGCTCAATGCCGGGGCAGGTCTTCAGCGCCTCCAGCACGGCCTGCAGATCGGCCTCGTTCTCGGCGTAGGGCGCATCCCGATCCACGGGGCGGGCGTAGTGGGAGTGGATGAGAATGTCGGCGTTGTCGGGGAGGGTGGCCAGATCCTCGCCGTTCTTCCAATGGTGGTAGAAATCCACCATCATGCAGGCGGCGGGGTGGTCAGCCGCGCGGGCGATCTTGGCCCCCTCGGCCACGGTGTGGATGTAGTTGCACTCGTTGCGGGAGAGGGGCTCCACCGTCACCTTCATGCCGTACTTCTCCGCCACGCGGGCGCAAACGGCAAAGACACGGGCAAACTGCACGTCGCATTCCTCCCAGGTCAGGCTCTTGGGGATGCCGCGGACGTAGCCGCTTCCGATGACGGCCACCTTACCGCCCCAGGCGGCAGCGCGGGCAAAGCCCTTCTCGCAGTACGCCTCCACCTCGGGGAGGATATCGTCCTGGTTGCCGTTGGGGGAATAGAGGGTGATGCCGCCGGGGAAGAAGCCGTTGAAGGCCTCGGCGCGGAGGGTGGAGGCCTCCACGAGGGCGGTCATTTGGCGGTAGGTCTCCTCGTCAAGACCTGCCAGCCAAGAGAAATTCGCTTCAAAATAGTCAAAGCCCAAGGACTCCAGAAGGGGGAGCTGCTCGGGGCCTGCGCATACGCCGATCTTCATGATGATTCTCCTTATGTGTGATATGGGAAAGATACAAGATACAAGATACGAGATACGAGATACAGGACGGGCGTTGCCGCAGGTTGTTTCATATCTTGTATCTGCCGAGCTTTGCTCGGCTGTATCTTGTATCTTTGTATCTCAAAGATTACGCTTTAAACTCCTTGACGTACCGAATGGCATCGTCGATCCAGCCCTGGCAGGTGGGGTTGTAGTGGGTAGGCAGATCCACCCAGGTCTCGTGGTTGGCCAGGGACAGGCCGTGGACGCCGTCGGGGTAGACGTGGTACTCGAAGGGCACCCCCGCGTCGGCCAGGGCAGAGGCGTAGAGGAGGGTGTTCTGGATGGGCACCGCGCCGTCGTTGAAGGTGTGCCAGATGAAGGCGGGGGACGTGGTCTTATCTACGTGAAGCTCCACCGAGAAGTGGTACGCGCCGTCGGTGTCCTCACTGGGGTAGCCGCAGAGGGTGTCGATGGAGCCGCGGTGGGCGAAGGGATTGGCGGTGATGACGGGGTAGCAGAGGACGGTGGCGGTGGGGCGGTTAATGCCCTCGGGGGCCTCGCCGCGGTCAATGCCCAGAGCCTCGCGAACCACGGGGTGGTTCCATAGCGTCCCGCACATGGCGGCGCAGTGACCGCCCGCCGAGAAGCCCGTGATGAAGATATAGTCGGGATCCACGAAATACCTGTCGGCGTTCTCGCGGATGTGCTTGACCGCCAGGGCGGACTCGATCAGCGGGGCATCGTTGAGGGCGTTCTCCTTGACGGAGTAGCGCAGGATGAAGACGTTCAGACCCGCGGCGAAGTATTGGAGCGCCACTGGCTCGGCCTCCCGCTCGGAGAGGAACTGGTAGCCGCCGCCGGGGCAGACGATGATGGCGCGGCGGGTGGCGATATTCAGCTCGGCGTGGGGATCGTGGATGTAGGTGGTGAGGGTACAGTCGGGGTAACGGGTATCCAGAACAAAGGTCTCGGTTCTCATGGGGGACTCCTTTCGGGGAGAATTTGTTAGCATAAGTATAGCATAAACGGGAACAAATTGCAAGGGAATTTGTGCAAAAAGGGGTAGATTTTTGGACGAGGGTACTTGACAGGGGATTGGAAGTGTAGTATAATTATTTCGTGAACACAAAAAAACATCTTGCGACCGCTTACGTGAGAAAGGGGGCTTCTATGAAGAAAAAGATCCTAAATGAATTATGGTTATTTGCGAAAATTGATATCTTTTGCTGGATCATATATTTTGCCAGCTATATACTCATTCTGTTGATTTTCTATCAGGACGTGCCTCCGGGCAAGCGGGATTATACCGTTGTCTCTTGGACACAGCACATTATCTTTTTTGGGGCTTATCACATCATATATTCCAAACACATCAACAATGATAAAATTGACATTCCCAATGATCAGTTCCATATCAAAAATACCGTCATCGCCTTTTTCAAGAAGGAATACCTGCAAATGATCCTCATGGCCGCATTCTCCGTTGTATTTGAAATTTCGCGTCTCATAGATCCGGGACCGCGAAATCTGATTGCGGCCATGATGGTTATGTTTATTCCATCCGCAGGTGCTATTGATATTCCTGTTGTCCGAATATTGGTCGGATTCTCCATTTCCATATTCTCCATGTTGATCTCTTACGTGATCATCAGCTACAAAAAGCATCAATACTGGAATACGAAACGGAAATAGTCTTTCCGCTTTAGGTTTGGCGGTCTGTTTCGGCTTGCACTAACGCCTGTAGGGAGCGACGCCCTCGTCGCTCCTCAACTGTTTGCAAAAAGCGAGGAGCTGTTATGAAAAAGAAAATTCTAACCACATTGTGGATATTTACGAAAATTGATCTTCTATGCTACGTCATATACTTTCCCGCCACGATACTATTAGCGTTGATCTTTTACGAGGATGTCGCGCCGGGGCATCGGGATTTCACTCCGATCTTCTGGTCCATGCACGTTATCTTCTTTATTGCGTATCATCTGATTTACACCAAGCAAATTGCAGATAAGAAAATCGAACTGTCCAATGATGAATTCAGCATAAAGAAAACGCTCCTGAATTTTTTCAAAACGGAACGCCTGCAAATTATTTTTATGGCTGTATTCGCCGCAATTTATGAAATCTCCATGCTCGTTTACAGTGGGCCGCAAAATTACGGCGCACTGATCGTGCTTATGTTTGTTCCCTCGGCAGGAGCAATTGATATTCCGATCATCCGAACCTGGGTTGGCTTCACCATCTCCATGTTCTCCATATTGGTCTCTTACATGATCATCAGCTACAAAAAGCATCAATACTGGAATACGAAACGGAAATAGTCTTTCCGCTTTGAGTTTGGCGGTCTGCTTTGCATTTCCGTAGGGGAGGCGTTTCGCCTCCCGCAGATTCGTAAAGCCTAAAGATATCAAAAATTTTCAGGATGTAGCGGGAGGGGAGACCCCTCCCCTACAAGTTTGAAGAAACAGTCACCCAAATATTTTCCTCCGTTCCCAAAAAACGCCATACAGAAAATCGGACGCCACCCACACGGGTCAGCGTCCGTTTCTGTTTTCACTTTCGTTTGGCGGCGTAGCCTTCCCTGCCCCGCTTCAGCTCCTCGTAGGTGGCGAGGTCGAAGAGGTCGCCCATGCGGCGGCGCTCATTGCCCGCGCGGATGGCGGTGACGATCAGGGCAATGAGACCGCTCAGAAAGAGAAGGATGGAAAAGAGCATGAGGCTGGGGCCTATGACGCGGTTGACTACCGACTCGGGGTAGCGGATGGCGTAGTCTCCCAGCCCCGCCACGGCGAAGATGAAGAGAATCAGCGCCCCTGCCGTGATCCCCGCGCAGATCCACGCGCCTACGGTCAGACGGCGGTAGTGGGAATACTGAGCCTCAGCCTTCATCCTGCGCTCGTCTGCTTGGAGAGTGGGGGTGTCGGTCTCGGGGGGAGGCGCGGGGGTATTGGTGAAGGAAGCGGTCGGGGCGGTGGCAGGCGGGGGCGCGGCGGCCTCCCGCATCAGCTCGTCATAGCTGCGGGCGGTGACCGCTTCGCCGTCGGGGATGGGCTTGGGGTCGGCAGGTTCGGCCATCAGCTCGTCAAAGCTGACTCCCAGCACCTCGGTCATGGCGTAGATATTCTCCACGGCGGGGTTGGTCTCCCCCTGCTCCCACAGGCTGACGCTCTGGCGGCTGACCCCCAGCCGTCCCGCCAGCTCCTCCTGGGACAGTCCCGCGGCTCTCCGCAGGCGGCGGATGTTTTCGTTTAAGGCAAGCACGGTTTGGTCTCCTTTCGTTCACGGAGTGATTTTCTGCCCCCATTATAGCCGAAAATCCCCCGTCTGTCAAGCAAACGGGGGTTGGAATTTTGTCAAGCAGGGCTTGCGGAGGTGTTTTTACACGAAACAGTAGGGTCGATACGCCGAATACGCCGACGGAATGGCGTAGGTCTCGTCCACCTCACTCACATCCGCAAAGAACCAATCCTCCGCGGCGGCGGTCTCGGCCACCTCCACGGCGTACCCGATCATGCGCCACTCGATGTGGGAGAACAGGTGCTTGGCGGGGGGGAGGGGGGTGATCTCACCCACGGTGAGGCCGAGGGCGGTCAGGTACTTCCCTGCCTCCTCGGGGGTGGCGTGGCCATCCATGCAGGGGAACTCGTACAGGCCTCCCAAAAGCCCCTCGGCGGGACGCTTGCGGAGGGCGATATGCCGTGCGGCGGCGGCCTCACCGCTCGCATAACGGATGACCAGCACGGTATGCTCCTCTACCCGCCGTTTGGTCTTGGCGAGACGGACAGGGAGGTCATGCTCCCGCCCTTCCCGATGGGCGGCGCAGAGGAGGTGGAGGGGGCAATCGCCGCATTTCGGCTCGCCGGGGGTACAGACCAGCGCGCCCAGCTCGATGAGGCTCTGGGTGAAGTCCCCTGCGGCATCGGAGGGGACAAGGGGGGCGAGAGTGGCCTCGGCGGTCTTCTTGGCGGCGGGGGAGAGGATATCGGTATCGTCCCCCGTGAGGCGGGCCAGCACCCGCAGGACGTTGCCGTCCACGGCGGGGACGGGGATCCCAAAGGCGATGGAGGCCACCGCACCCGCGGTGTAGCGGCCCACCCCGGGGAGCTTCAAAAGGGCATCGAAGTCGGCGGGGATCACGCCTCCGTGATGCTCCATGACGGCGCGGGCGGCCTTTTGGAGGTTACGGACGCGGCTATAGTAGCCCAGCCCCTCCCAGAGCTTGAGGAGGGTGGGCTCGTCGGCGTTCGCCAGGGTCTCCACGGTGGGGAGGGTGGCGAGGAAGCGGTGGAAGTAGGGCTTGACCGTCTCGGCGCGGGTCTGCTGGAGCATGATCTCGGAGACGAGGACGGGGTAAGGATCGCGGGTATGTCGCCACGGAAGGTCGCGGCGGTTTTGGCGGTACCAGTCCAGAAGGAGGGGGACGGCGGCAGGGGAGAGGGACATGGGAAACTCCGTTTCAAATAATAAGTAATAGGTAATAAGTGAGGTACATTTCCCTTCGGGAAATGGATCGATTGAAAAGGGGGGCGTTACGGCTCTGTGACGGCGGTGCTTTCGGGGGTACTTTCAAAGGTACTTTCAGTGGCGGAGGTACTCCAAGCAGTTTCGGGGACGTACTTGTCTATGAAGCTTTTCCAATCCTCGGTATCGCAGGATAAGTGAGAGCAGCCAAAATCCTCAGCATTTTCTCCGTATACTTGGATTCCGTTGGGAGTGATATACTCGTAACCTCCGTCCTCATAGGTGATGGCTAGAATGTAACCGTACATGTAAAAGCTGGGATCCGACGGAATGGGAAGTAATAGAATGAAGTTCTGAAAATTCAGTTTTTTCAAGTCCCCAAGCAGTTTATCGTGTCGGAAGGAGGGAACCTCTGCAGAAGCCGTAGCCAACTCCTCCAGATCAGGGGCATCCTTCCACGCGTCATAGCCATTCGTACTTTCCACGTAGTAGATCTTCACAGACGCGATCCCCTCCGCTCCGTTGGCGGGCTTGTAGTTCACGGGCAGATTCATGCAAGAGGACAGCGGCAAAGCAAGAAGCAGGATAACGGCAAGGCATAAAATGGTCTTTTTCATGATAGTTCTCCTTTCGGGTACTCTGAATGGGCTTCACCTATATAGACACCAAAAATCCCGAAATATTACAGCTTTTCCGAAACTTTTTCAAAAAAATTTCAGCTTACGCCTTCCCCACAGACCCGAACAGGCTCATTTTCTCCATGACCGCCCGCTTGATATAGTCCACCTTGCGGTTGCGGATGGTGAGGTAAGCCTCCCCCGCGGCCAGACCGTCGGTCATGGCGGCATTGCCCGCGAGGCAGAGGTCGGTGAAGATGTTGACCTTGGAGATCCCGCAGGCGATGGAGCGGCGGAAGTCATCGTCGGACAGTCCCGAGCCGCCGTGCAGCACCAGGGGGACGGGGAGAGCGGCGTGAAGCTCGGTGAGGCGGTCAAAGTCCAGCTTGGGCTTGGACTTATATGCGCCGTGGGCGGTGCCGATGGAGACGGCCAGGGCATCCACCCCCGTGGCGTTCAGGTACTCCACCGCCTCGTCCACTTGGGTGTACAGGTCGGTGGCGGCGTTGTCATTGGCGGAGGCCTCCCCCACGTGGCCGATCTCCCCCTCAACGGTAGCCCCGAAGGCATGGGCGATCCTCACGATCTCGCGGGTGTCGGCGATGTTCTTCTGATAGTCCCCCGCCGAGCCGTCAAACATGACGCTGGAGAAGCCCAGCTGCAAAGCCTCCATGCAACGGGCGAAGGTCAGGCCGTGATCGTAATGCACCACCACGGGGACGCTGGCCCGCTTGGCGGCGGCAATAACCGAGGGGGCGATGAGCTTCAACTCACCGTGGGGCAGAAGCACCTCGGCGGTACCGATGATGACGGGGGAGCGGCACTCCTCGGCGGCGGCGATGACCGCCTCCAGCATATCGGTGTCGGTGGTATTGAAAAGGCCGACGGCGTAACGGTTTTTCTGCGCGTCGGCAAGGACGGTGTTGAGGTTGACGAGCATGGTGGACTCCTTTTTCATGATTATTTCAGATCGTCATCCTGAGCGGAGCCGCTTGCGGCGCAGTCGAAGGATCTCTTATGTCGGCACGAGATCCTTCGACTGCGGGCTACGCCCTTCGCTCAGGATGACCCTTTTTGAGAGTGTTCTTCTTACTCCTCGATCTCGGGACTGCGCACGATCCTCGGATCGGTGAACACGTCGGTCTCGTCGGTGCTGTGGGTGGAGAATTCCGAGATCACCGCGCCCTCGGGGCCGCCGACGAACCAATGGAGCGTGCCGGGCATGAGGGTGTACTGCTGACCCGGCTCCAGGATGATTTCGGTGAAGACCGTCACGTCGGTCTTGGGGAGGGGGATGGAGATATCCTCGGCCTTGGCGGCGGGGTCTGCGTCGGTGTAGAGGTAGACCTTACCATAGCGGCAACGGAAGGTCTCCTCCTTGCCGTCCTGCCCGTTTGTGGGGATATGGCGATGCTCGGGACAGCACTGGCCGGGAAGCAGTACCATTTCCTTGGCGCAGACGCGGTCGGTGTTGACGTACACCACCAGCTGGAGGCCTACGTCGGCCACCATGCCGAGGCCGAAGTCGGCCACCTCCATGTTGGCCTTTTCCTCCTCGGTGAGGATGATGTGGGCTTTATTGAAGTAATCAAGGGCGAGCCCTTGACGCTCGGCGATCTCGGATTTTTTCATGATCATTCACCTTTCATTCGTTCTTAATTTTGCATTTTGCATTTAGAATTTACAGCTCAACCTTCCCATACGTCCCGATCACCTCGCGGATGTACCCCGCGTCCCGCATCCCGCTGACCGAATCCTCGGCGGCGAGGTTGCAGGCGGCGGCACCCGAGGCAAATTCCAGAATCTCGGCATCGGTGAAGCCGTTGTAGATGCCGTAGAGACACCCCGCGCAGAAGGAATCTCCCGCGCCTACGGTACCCTTGATGTAGCCTGCGGGGAGCTTCAGGGAGGGGACGACGGTGAAGTCACCGTCACGGGAGAGGCAGAAGCCCGCCTCGGGGCAATGGACGATGACCCGCTGACCCACGCCGTGGGACATGAGTGTCTCCATGGTGGCGCGGATATTCTCGGTGATCAGCTTCCCTTCCCCATCTCTGGGGGCAAGACCCGACACACCGCAGGCCTCGATCTCGTTCATGATGGCGTTGTCGGTGTAGGGCAGAGCGGCGATGACTCGCTCAGCAAACTGCTCACCCAGACTGCTCACCACGTCGATGGAGGTCAGGATCCCCGCCTCCTGCGCTGATTTGAGGAAACGGGCCAGGGTGGTGCCGTACTCGGAGTCGGGGGCATCGAAGCCGTCCAGGAGGTGGATGTAGGCCACGTGGAGCATACGGCAGCTGAGGGTAGTCAGCTTCACGTCCTCGGGAACGAATTTCGCGTTTGCGCCCCGATTATGGAAGAAAGTGCGCTCCCCCGTGTCGCGGAGGGTCATGACGTCGGAAAAGCCCGTGGGGGAGGTGGGATCCACCAGAATTCCCGACGTGTCCACACCGCACCGCTGGAGCTCGCTCTGGGCGTAGCGGCCGCCCTCGTCGTCCCCCCGCTTGCCCAGGGCGGACAGAGGGAGGGTTGGGTCGATCCTGGCCAGGCTGATGAGGGTATTGGGCACGCTTCCCCCCACGGCGCGGGACATGGCGGTGATGTTCACCAGCATGCCCTTTTCGGGGAAGGACTCGATGATCTTGACCTCGTCGGTGAGGATGTTGCCTGCTACGGCGATGCCGCTCTTCTCCCCGCGGATGAGGGTGTCCAGACTGACCCCAAAGAGATCGGCCAGCCGCAAAAGCTGGGGGGTCTCGGGGTAGCCTGCCCCTCGCTCCCACTTGCTGACGGTCTTGTTGCTGACGTACAGACGATCCGCCAGCTCGGTCTGGGTCAGTCCCATCTTACGGCGGAGACGGGCAATATTGCGGGAAATATGAATGTCACACTTACGGTTTTCCATGAAAAATCTCCTTTCGGGAGGAATCTGCCTCCATTATATCTCCTTTTCGTGGAATTGTCAACCCACTTTTTGTTGACAGATGGTGAGATCACTCAACTTCAAGGTCTACGGTTCGTAGATTCCCCGTTTTGAGGATGATCAGTCGTCCCACCATAGCCAACAGCCCGCCGCCGCCCACGGTCAGAGTGAGGGCGAGGTTCATGGACTGGGAGCCGAAGAAGATCCCCACGGCCTGGCAGACCACCACCAGCCCCACGGTGAGCCACAAAAGCTTGCTTGCCCCGCAGTCGCGGATGAGGCCGCTGATCCACAGGCAGGTGAAGGCGAGGGAGACAAGCCAGACGGCGAAGGACCAGTAGGTGGTGTATTCGGCAAAGGTCTGCGCCATATGGGGGCTCTGCGCATAATGTATGATCACCGCGTTACGCAAAACAGCCAACACCAGATCCACCGCCTGCACCGTCAGGTAACCGCAAACGCCGACACGCACCCGTCTGCTGTGATGGGTCTGCTCCATAAGGAAGCAGAGGGCCAGGGCGGTGGCCACGAGGGCGGGGTAGGAGGCCTCTCGGGCAGCGGAGGAGAAGGTAGCCAGCAGCTCGCCGAAGGTCACCCCCGCGGGAAGCTCTTGGGTCATGCCGTACTGCGCCACCCACGCGGCCAGGATCTGACACAGAAACACATAGACCTGCTTGCCGATGGCCACGATGAGGGCGATGAAGGTACCGCGCTTGAGGTTTTTAGGGGACTCCTCGTCATAGTTCAGCTTCTCCAGGAGGGAGAGGAGGAAGTAACCCACCCCCAGATCGTAGACCGTAAGGGCGTAGGCGATCCCGATGGCGTTGAAGTAGACCGTGGACATATGGGTGAGCAGATCCAGCACCGCCGCCGCGCCGAAGGGGATCAGCGCGTACAAGGCCAGCTTACCGATATTGCGAAGCACGTGACCGTAGTAGCCCCATCCCGTCTCGTGGATGAAGGTGTAATTGAAGCTGATCATGCGCCGCTTGAAGGCAAAGAAGAAGTACACGCACCCCAGCACCTCCAGCTGCATGAGCAGCTCGTTGATGGGATAGTCGTTCAGTTCACTCTGGGAGCGCAGGGGGATGGAGAGGGCGTACCCCGCCACCGCCGCAATGAGAAAGACCTTCCCCGCCGTGAGGTAGTAGAGGTGCTTTTCGGCCACACGCCGCTCGTCCCGCCCCAGTCCCCAGCGGACGAGGCCGACGAGCAGGATGACGGCACCGAAGCCGATGACCGTGATCTCGGCGATGAACAGGGAGAGAGTTACCCCCTCGGTATTCCCCAAGAACAATAGGCGGGACAGGGCAAACACCGCGGTGTACAGCACCGCCCACAGGATGCCCCATTGGTAGATGCGGCCGCTCTCGTAGTTGATGCGCTCGTCGTCAAAGCCACCGCAGATTTCGTTGGTGAGCATTTCGCTTTGTTCCATAATCATTCCTCCCAGAAAAGTTCATCCAAGGTTTTCCCCAGCTCCCGACAGATGCGGATGCAGAGGGCGATGGTGGGGTTATAGTCTCCGTTCTCGATCATATTGACGGTCTGGCGGGAGACCCCCACCCGCTTCGCCAGCTCCGCCTGGGACAGATCCAATTCCTGTCGGGTCTGCTTCATTTTCTCGTTGGCCATGTTGTTCTCCTGTCAAATATAGTTGACATTTCGATGGTATCAGTATAGCATAAGTCGGGGAGGATGTCAAGTATAATTGACATTTCGGAGTGGAAACTTTTCGTAGACTTTTTGGAGGGAAGGCAACAAAAAAGAGCCCGAAGGCTCTCTTTTGCGTAATTCAAAGCTGATACAGGTAATCCTCCACCCGCGGCTTGGGAGGTTCTTCGCCCTCGGTAGCGGTAGGCGGCGGGGGCACCTCCTCGGCGGGGGTGCGGGTGATGGCAAGGACACCGATGAGGGAGCGGGCTACGATGATCACGGAGGTGATCACGGTGTTCACAACGCTCACGGTGAGGGCGGAGTCGGTGTTCGTACTGCGCAAAACCAGCTCCCAGACGACACTTACCAGCAGGGAGGTCAGAATGCTCGCGGCGGTCAGGGCGGGGACAGCCCAAAACGTCTTGCTCACGCGGCAACGGCGGGTCAGCCCCACGGTCAGCACCACCAGCGCGGCGATGGACAGGAGGGTATAGAGGATGTTCACCCAGCTTTCCACCTTGGCCGTGAGAACCGCCGTGGTAAAGTCCGCGCCGCCGATGATGCCCACGCCGGAGCTTTGCTTTTTCATTTGGATGATGCTCACGGTCGCGTCGAGGATCCACGAAAACAGGTTGCGGAGAACGATAACGCCCAAGAGTCCCCGCGCGCCCCACAGGGCGGCCTTGCTCTCCTTTACGCGGGACAGGATACCGCACAGAGTCCAGATGCCCAGGAGCGTGGCCACGGTGGAGAGGGCAGACCAATGATCCTGTAGCCTTTGCAGACCGTTGAGGCCGCCCATGAGAGCGCCCGCATCGTAGTGCAGTAAACGGAGATCGATCAGAACCGACAACCCGCGGCACAGGAAATTCACGCCCAGCGTCACCCAGCACAAGAGGATGGTTCCCTTCCCGAACCGTCCCTTGCGGGGGGCTTCATCCCACCGCGCCGCGAGGGACAGGAGGGGGTAGCCGACCGTCACGGCCAGGGCGACGGAGAGGGTGGTGTGCAGGGGCATCCACAGAAGATACTCCAGTTTCATGTTGGCAGACCAGCTCTCTATCAAGGACGAATAGCTCTTCCAACCCAGCAAAAGGAGCCACGCGAGCGAGGCCAGCATGATCCCGCCCACGATGGCGGTGCCGCGGAGGATGCGGCGGGGGCGGACTCCCCCGACGGGGGTTGCCAGACCGTCACGGGGTCTCATGCTCCACGCGTAGCCCACGAATACCGTGGCCAAAATGGCGAAGGAGATCAGAAAGTCCCGTTGGATCGGGGCGGCAACATGACGCAAAAACTGGCTTCGGATATACCCCACGGGGGCGGTCAGCAATACGGCCTTGCCCGCTATGATCCAAGCGGCTTGCGCCACGGCGGGCTTTCCCCGCAGGATGAGGGACAGAACGCCGCAGACCAGCAGGGCGGCAAGACCCACACCCGCTACCGCCAACTCGGGGATCACGTTGTAGACACCCAAGGTCAGCAGGTGGAAGCGGAATTTGATGGGGCCGAGGACAGGAAAAAACTGCAAAAAGCCGTGGATCAGCGCGTACAGGATCGCCGCGACCATCCCGATGCGGGATACCTTCGCCAGATAGCGGCGGGTCTCTTGTGAGTATTCCATAGGAGCCTCCTTTTGAGGTAGTGGCTCCATTATAGCACGATGGGGTCTGCTTGTCAATAGGGGTGGGATATTCGGTCGGGATTTGGGATAAACGGTGCTTCCCCGTTGAGATTTTGCGCCGAGAAGGAGATACGGCGGATGGTGGGGTCGACCTCGGTATGGTAGCGGTAGACCCCTGCGGCGGTATCCATACAGCAGGTGTAGAGGGTGCGGTGGCACTTTCCCTCGGGGGTCATGACCGCTCCCGCCATGGGAGAGACGGCGGCGAGGATGCGGAAGAATTGGGTATGGGGCACGATCTCCCCTGCTTTTTGGGTGTCGTCCCTTGTGGTCTGTGGAGAAAGACTCCCTTCGATCACCCATTCCCGCAGGAGAGCGGCGCGGGTGAAGCGGGAGGGGGAGGAGTAGTCCCCGGGGAGGTCGGGGGTGTCCCCTCGGTGAGCTTTACAGGCGCGGAGGGCGGCTACCTGATGGGGGTAGGGCGGCTCGTTGGCCAGCACCCCCGCCCCTTCGTCGGGATATACCGCCATGCCCGCGGAAGTGACCTCCACCACCAGTCCCCCGTGGGCAGGGTCGGCATCCACGATATGCCAATGGAGGGGTGCCGTCCCCACCGTGTCGGAAAAGGGCTTGTCCACCACGCGGATATCCGAAAGGGCGGCGCGTGCCTCGGCTACCGTGGCGCAGGTGCCCAGCAGGTAGGGGATCAGCTCCCACGGGGCAAGATTGATCAAGCCCGCTTGGGGGCAGGGGGCATAGACCGCGCTCTCGGCAAAGCGCAGACCCGCCATGCAGAGTCCCTTTTCGTTCATGGCCTCGGCGTAGAGGGGGTAGCCCCTTGCGGCCGTTCCGTCCATCACGGCGGCCATGCCCAAGAGGGCGTAGTGGTGGGTCAGCGGGTAGCAGTCGGCAAAGGAGAAGGGGTAGCGGCGGGGGGTGAGGGTGGGGGCTTCACCGAAATGGGCGTCGAGGTCGAGGGTGCGGCCGAAGAGGGTCGTGCCGTCGGGGGTGGGGAGGGAGAGAGAGGTACACATGGTGGAGGACTCCTTTTTTGGAGGAGTATGGGCAGGCCGAGGGAGCGGTAGTCAAAAAAGAATATCCCCCGCAAAACCGCGAGGGATATTTCATCACTTAATTACCCTTTACCATCGTACAAAAACCACTGTCCCGACGTCAAAAGCTGTTCGGTCAGACCTTCGGGGTCAGACGCATTCCACTGAACCGTCACCATGGTGGTTTCCGGTATGCAGAAATTCGTGCGCTTGAACCGCTCGTAGGACTCGGTATATTCTTTTTCATCGACCGTTTGCCCGTACATGTTAAAGAACTCCAGCACCACCGAGGAGCTTTGAAACGGCTTTGTCTTGACCTTGGCATACCGCTCCTCGCAGACCATCTTCGAGTTGAACTCGCACAGGTACTCGTCGTCACCGTCTCCCGTGTGGGTGATGAAGGTTCGCAAAGAACGGGTGAACGTGGACGATACGGAAGAAAAGAAAGGCCAGTTCCACACGGACAGCTCCCCGTATTGGGTTCCCTCCCAGCCCCATGAGGACACGACTTTCATGGGGTATTGGCTGTATGAGGCAGATAAATCGTACGCGGTATACTCCACGGATCCGTCATACACACCCATGGTGATGACCTCGGGCACTCCGTTCCGATCCAGATCAAAGAGGCCGACACGGTCAATGGGCGGGATCTCCCCCGCCGCCTCCTTTTCAGCAAAGAGAATCAGCGTATACTCCAGCAAGTATTTGAACTTCCCCATGAGCTCTTCCTCGGTGTAGTGCGGGAATTCCCAATGCAGATCCTCCCAGTTCACAGAAGGGATCTCGGTTTCCAATGAGATAGGAGGCTCCATCCCGCCTGTCACGTTTTCGGAGGGCTTTGTTTCCCCCTCGAAGGACTCCGTTCCGTCCTCGGAAAGCTCAAGGCTCGTGGGGAAAATGGAGACAACGATGTCCAAAAACAGCAGAAGGACCAACAGGACAGCCACCGCCACTAACGCAATGAGAGTGATATTCAGTTTATCGAATGACCTGCGCATAGCGGCTCCTTTCTGTCATATTGCGGTTTTTATTTTACCATGGATTCCCACAGCTTCCCCGCCTCCCGAAGAATATCACAGGAAACAGAGGGGATCCGCCCCAGATAGTCGGGGCCCACGTTCAGAAGATAGTTCGCCCCTCTGTCGCGGCAGAGCTTGCGAAGGCGCACCACCTCCTCGGGGGATTTCCAGTTGGTGTCAAAGGCCTTGTAGCCCCAGGTGTCGTTGAGGGTGGCGGGGGTCTCAAAGAGGAGGTCGGTCTGCCCGTCCTCGGGCATCTCGTTATCCCCTGCGGAGGTGTAGTCGCCGTAGCCGTTGCCGATGCGGGAGTTCACCAGACAGGCGGGCTGGTAGGTCTTGACCATGCGGTACAGCTCGTCGGTCTGCTCTGCCGAGATGGTCTGGGGGGTGTCAAACCAGATGAGGCAGAGGTCGCCGTAGTTCGTCAGAATTTCCTTGACCTGGGGCTTGATCTTCTCCTCAAAGCAACGGGTGTAGTCCTTCTTTTGCGTATCGGGGTAGTCCCAGTTGTTGACCCACCAGGCCTTGTCCCCGCACCAGGTCTTACCCGTGAGGTAGCCGCCCCCGTCGGGGTGGGCCCAGTCCAGATCCTGGGAGTAGTAGAGGCCGAACTTCAAGTTATGCTTATAGCAGGCCTCGGCCAGCTCTGCCACCACGTCACGGCCAAAGGGGGTGGCATCCACCACGTTGAATTTGGAGACCTTGGAGTGGAACATGGCAAAGCCCTCGTGGTGCTTGGAGGTGAAGACCATGTACTGCATCCCCGCGTCCTTGGCGGTCTTGACCCACTCCTCGGCGTTGAACAGAATGGGGTTGAAGCACTTGGCCAGCTGGTGGTACTCGGCGTTGGGGATGCGGAAATACTGCTGGGCCCACTCGCCGATGTCCTCCATGCGGCGGCCCTTCCACTCCCCCGCGGGGAGGCAGTAGAGACCCCAGTGGATCATCATGCCGTAGCCGGCGTTTTTGAACCATTCCTTGGCGGCGGCGAGTTTGGCCTGATCGGCGGGGGACATGGTAAAGGTATTGTTCATGGTTGTATCCTTCTTTCTCAATCGTTTCAAGTATTGGCTATTGCGGGATCATCCCCGATACAGGGTATACTCCCCGCTCCGCAGAACATCTGTGAGGTCGCGGGGGGTACGGATGATGCGATCGGTCACGATCCCACCCTTGCAAGCATGGTCACGGTGGTGGCAGTCGGAGCCGGCCGTCACGGGCTTGCCGAAATGGCGGCCATAGTCCTCGGCCATACCGTTGCGGAAGGGCTCGGTGAGGCCGTTGTGAGCCTCGATGCCGAAGAGGGGGGCGGGATCCATGACCGTCATCTTCACGCGGAAGGGGTGCGCCAGCACCACGCAGGCGTTCTCGGGAAGGATGGCCTTCAACTCGTCGAGAGAGGTCAGCTCGTTGAGGCGGGGGGCGGTGAGAAAGAACTCCTCATCACAGCCATAGACCAGAAAATCGTTGATGCCGTAAGGGGATTTATTGAATCGCACCTCCGCGCCCGGGAGGACAGTGAAGCCCAGCTTCTCCCCCTCGTTGCGTGCCTCGTAGTAGCCTCGCAAACGGCGGGCCATGATCTCGCGGTGGGACTTCCCCTCCAGCTCGTCGGCAAACCATTTGTAGAATTGGGCGAAGTAGTGGTCGGTGATGACCATGCCGTCATAGCCCGCGGCGTGGTAGAGGCGCACCAGCTCGGCGGCGGTGGCGTGGGCGGCGATGTCACACTCGGAGGTGTGGGCGTGGAGTTCGTAACGGGGCATGGGATACCTCCTTTCAAAGATTACTACTTATATTGTAGCAGAAATATCCCCATTTTGCAATAGGGAATCCAAAAAAACAGGCGCATCCCCCGGGGACACGCCTGCATGGATAAAATTCAAGACCGGTAGACACCCAGGCGCACAGCACAGGTGTAGGGAACACCGTGTCCGCCGCTGATCCGCTCTACGGTGATGCCGATGCGGTGGTTGGGGTAGCGGTCGCGGATGGCGCGGAGGACCGACACGTCGATGATGCCCATCTGCTCGCCCTTGACGCTGAACACGCCCACGGTCTCGGTCTCCTCCTCCCCGCGCTTGACCACGGTGCGGCAGGCCACCACATCGCCCGCGCGGATCTCCCGCAGGATCTGCTGGCGTGAGCGGCCCCCGGGGTTGGCGAAGGCGGTGCCCATGAGATTGGTGCGGAAGGAGCAGATCAGACGGGGTTGGGCTTGAGGTGTTGCCTCCTCCTCGGTAGCCTCGGCAAGGGCTTCGGTGCCCTCGTCGCGGGCCTCGGCGGCTTGGACGGCGGGGGTCTTGACCTTGATCTTGCGGGGGGACAAAAGCAGGATAAAGGCGGACAGGACCAGAGCGATCCCCAGGCCAATGAGCAGGATATGGTCGCGGAGGCCGTACTTGACCACCAGGTTCACCAGCTTTTCCATGCCCTTGCCCTCCACCCTGAAGTTAGAGGGGATATCATAGGCCAGGGCAACGGCGGTCAGCACAGTCAGAGCCAGGCCCGCCAGCAGGGTGATGACACCCCAGATCCGTTTTCCCATCTGCTTCCCTCCTCTCGATGTCAGGCTGTATCGCCTCGGAATCTCTTCTATGGATATTATAGCACAAGATCGCGGAAAATGCAATAGGCTACGGAAAGATCCGTAGCCCTTGTTGCTGTTTTAGCCGTTTTAGCTGTTTTCGGTCAGTCTCTGAAGTAGAGGTCGCGGGTATAGACCTTGTCCAGCACGTCCTCCAGAGAGCTGTCATAGCGGTTGGCGATGATGACGTGGCTCTCGGCCTTGAAGCGGGCCAGATCGTTGACCACCTCACTACCGAAGAAGGTCACGCCGTCCTCCAGGGTAGGCTCGTAGATGATGACGGTGGCACCCTTGGCCTTGATGCGCTTCATGACGCCCTGGATGGAGCTTTGACGGAAGTTGTCGGAGTTGCTCTTCATGGTCAGACGGTAGACACCCACCACCACGTTCTGCTCACGGTCGGCATCCCAGGCGGCAGAGGCCTCGTAGTAGCCCGCCTTCTGGAGCACGCGGTCGGCGATGAAGTCCTTACGGGTGCGATTGGCCTCCACGATGGCGTGGATGATGTTCTCGGGAACGTCCTCATAGTTGGCCAGGAGCTGCTTGGTGTCCTTGGGCAGGCAGTAGCCGCCGTAGCCGAAGGAGGGGTTGTTGTAGTGGTCTCCGATGCGGGGATCCAGGCAGACACCGTTGATGATGTCGCGGGTGTTCAGCCCCTTGACCTCGGCGTAGGTGTCCAGCTCGTTGAAGTAGGACACACGGAGGGCCAGGTAGGTGTTGGCGAAGAGCTTGACGGCCTCGGCCTCGGTGAAGCCCATGATGAGAGTGGGGATCTCCTCCTTGATCGCGCCCTCCCGCAGAAGAGACGCGAAGGTCTCGGCGGCGGCTACGAGGCGGGGAGAAGCAGGATCGGTACCCACCACGATGCGGCTGGGGTAGAGGTTATCGTAGAGCGCCTTGCTCTCGCGGAGGAACTCGGGGGAGAACAGGATGTTCTCCGAGCCCGTCTTCTCGCGGATATGGACGGTATAGCCCACGGGGATGGTGGACTTGATGACCATGATGGCGTTGGGGTTGGCCTTTTGCACCAGGTCAATGACCGTCTCCACGGCGGAGGTATCGAAGAAATTCTTACGGGGATCGTAATTGGTCGGAGCGGCGATGACCACAAAATCCGCGTCCCTGTAAGCGGCCTCGGCATCCAGAGTGGCAGTGAGATCCAGCTCCTTGGTGGCCAGGTACTCCTCGATCTCCTGATCCTGGATAGGGGACTGACGGCGGTTCAGCATCTCCACCTTCTCGGGGACGATGTCCACGGCGGTAACGGTGTGGTGCTGGGCCAGCAATACGGCGATAGACAGGCCAACGTAGCCTGTTCCGGCGACGGCGATCTTCATAGGGGTATCCTCCGTTTTCAGACTTTGTAGAAGGTCTTATACCACTCGGCGAAGCGGCGCAGACCCACCCGCAGAGGGGTAGCGGGCTTGAAGCCCAGATCCTCCTCCAGGGCAGAGGTATCGGCGTAGGTCACGGGGACGTCGCCAGCCTGCATGGGAACCAGCTTCTTATGAGCCTCAAAATCGTAGTCGGCAGGCAGAACCTCGGCGCGGATCAGTTCCTGCTGGAGGATATCCACGAAGTCCAGAAGGTTCTCGGGGCTGCTGTTGCCGATGTTGTAGACGCGGTAGGGCGGGATAGGCAGGCCGTCCTCGCCGCTCTGCTTCTCGGGGGCGTGGGTCATGACGCGGCGGACACCCTCGACGATATCGTCCACGTAGGTGAAGTCCCGCTTACAGTTGCCGTAGTTGAAGATCTCGATGGTATCCCCACGGAGGAGCTTATTGGTGAAGCCGAAGTAGGCCATGTCGGGGCGACCGGCGGGGCCGTAGACCGTGAAGAAGCGCAGACCCGTGGAGGGGATGTTGTAGAGCTTGGAGTAGGCGTGAGCCATGAGCTCGTTGGACTTCTTGGTGGCGGCGTAGAGGGAGACGGGGTTGTCCACCCTGTCCTCGGTGGAGTAGGGCACCTTCTTGTTGGAGCCGTAGACCGAGGAGGAGGAGGCGTAGACCAGATGCTCCACGGGATAGTGGCGGCAGGCCTCCAGGATGTTGTAGAAGCCGATGATGTTAGCCTCGATGTAGGCATCGGGGTTGGTGATGGAGTAGCGCACCCCTGCCTGGGCGGCCAGGTTGACCACCACCGAGAAGCGATACTCGGCAAACAGGGAGTCGATCAGCGCCTTATCCGCCAGGTTGCCCTTGACGAAGATCCACTTGGAAGCGGGATGCTTCTCTGCCTCGGTAGCGATCTCCCCCAGGCGGTAGTCCTTGAGGGCGGGGTCGTAGTAGTCGTTGCAATTATCCAGGCCGACGATGGTCACAGCCTCCTCGCCGCGGAGCAGCTCCAGGACAAGGTTAGCGCCAATGAAGCCGGCGGCACCGGTGACCAGGACGGTTTTATTGGTGAGAGTTACGTTGGTAGCAAGCATAGGCATTCCTTTATTCTTTGATTTTTTTCATCTCGAACACGGCCTTGACCGCGATGTTGACCACCAGGATCATCAGGGACACCACGGCAGCGTATTCCATCTGCGCCTGGGCCTCAAACTGGTTGATCATGAGGGCGATGGGCTTGTTGACGGTGTTCGCCAGGAAGGATACGGCAGAAATGGTCATCATGCCGTTGACGAAGAAGTAGGCGAACATCTCCCCTATGGTGGAGCGGCAACGGGGGACAAAGACGTTCAAAAGAAGACGTCTGCGCCCGAAGCCCAGGGTGGACGCCACGGACTCCAGATTCTCGTTCATTTTGGAGAAGGAGGTATAGATCATCAGGTAGGGCGAGGAGAAAAAGTGAATGATATTGACCAGAATGAGGATGAAGATGGTTCCGTAGATGGGCGAGCCCTTGAACAGCAGGACGTAGGACAGACCCAGCACCACGCCGGGGATCGCGCCCGTGGACATGGCGATCAAGTGGAGCACGCGGCCGATCTTACCCTCATGACGGGCGGTGAAATAGGCCAGAAGCACACCCAGCACCACGCCGATCACGGCGACCGCCACCGACATCACCACCGAATTGAGGAGGTACCGCCCGCCTCCCGCCTGTACCGTGCGGACGAAGTTATCCAGGGTCAGGGTCATATCCGAGGGATACTTTCTGACAAAGGCCAGCACGCAGAAGGACAGGATGGGTAAGAGACTCACAGCAGTCAGCGCGGCGGTTATGGCAAAGGCACCGACATCCCGCTTACGGGAGGGGTTGATGCGGAAGGGGCGGGTCACGAAGGAGGAGGACGCGTTGTTCTTACTGATCACGTCCACCAGAAAAGCCACCAGGGCGGGCACCAGCAAAATCGAGCCGTACACACAGCCCTTCCCGAAGTCCAGCTGACCAATGACCTGCTGGTACATGAGAACAGGCAGGGTCTTGAACTTACCGCCTACCATGAGGGGAACTCCGTAATCCGTAAAGGACAGGGTAAAGACCGAGAAGGCGGTGGCGATCAGGGGCTTGCGCAGGTAAGGCAGGGTAATGGCGGCGAACTGCCTGCGACGGGGGATGCCCAGAACGTGGGCCGCGTCGTAGGGGGAGCTATCCTCGAATCTCAGGATGTTCACCATCATGAGAAAGGCCACGGGGAGAGAATACATGACCGAGGCATAGACGATTCCCGTCAAGCCGTAGATGCCGCCCGAGGGGAGGCCGAAGAGGTTGGTAAAAAGTCCGTTATTGCCTCCCAGCAGAACCGCGCCCATACCCAGGGATACCGAGGGAATGAGCATAGGCAGAGTGAGCAGAAGACGGAAGACCCGTTTGCCCGGGAGGGCTGTCCGCTCCAGGCACCAGGCCAGCACGTACGCCAGGGTCAGGGAGATCACCGTGGTCAGGGTGGAAGCGACCACCGAATTCAAAAGGGCGGTGAAAAAGGATTCCCTTTCAAAGACCTGTCGGATGCTTTCCCCATCCATAGAGGCGAACATATAGCCGAGGGGAGCGACCACCAAAAGAAGCAGGACGGCCGTCAGCACCCCGGGGATCAGCCAGATCTGGGAGATCAGAGGTTTGATTCGCTTCTCTTTTGTCATGAATCCATCCTCCGGAAGCGCTCCAGGTCACGGATCTTCATGGACAGGTTCTCGCCCACGAATCGGCGGACGAAGTCGGTTTTCGGATGGTCGATCAGCTCCTCGGGGGTATCCAGCTGCTCGATCTGACCGCCGTTCATGACCATGATGCGATCCGACATGGCGAAGGCCTCCTCCTGGTCGTGGGTGACGTAGATCATCGTCACGCCCGACTCGGCCTGAAGGGCTTTGATCTCCTTGCGCATCAGCAGGCGGGTGGAAACGTCCAGGGCGGACAGGGGTTCGTCGAAGAGAATGACGTCGGGCTTCAGCACCATGGTGCGTGCGATGGCGACGCGCTGCTGCTGGCCGCCCGACAGGGAGGCGGGCTTTTTGTCCTTCAGCTCCCACAATCCCATGCGGCGGAGCAGTGCCTCGGCGGCCTGCTTATAGTCGGGGATCTTATGGACCTTCATGGCGTAGGTGACGTTACCAAAGACCGTCATATTCTCAAAGAGCGCGTAATTCTGGAAAACGATGCCCATGCCGCGATGGTAGGGAGGAATGCCTGTGACGTCCTTTCCCTGCTTGCGGATCACTCCCGAGGTGGGAGTCAGCACGCCGATCAGCATACGCAAAAGTGTGGTCTTTCCACAGCCGGACGCGCCCAAAACCGAGAGGAACTCCCCCTCGTACACGTCAAAGCTGATATCCCGCACCACCGAAACCCCGGCTTCGTATTGCATACCCAGGTTTTCGATCTCCAATATTTTGGTCTGGTTCATAGCTATTCCTTTCGTCGGAGTCCCCGTGGATCAGTGAGTCCACTTCGCCAGCAGGCGCTCCTTGGTGGCGGCGGTGTCGCCGCTCATGTCACAGTAGGATATATTCTCGGGGTAATTCTCCACCGAAAAGCTCTTGCCCCCGTAGATGGTCTCGGGGTAGAACAGCTCGCAGTTGAGGTAGCCGTAGGTGCCGTACAGGTAGTCGAAGACCTCCTTGACAGCGGGACGGGTCTCCTTGCCCTTGATCATGCTCTGACCGTACAGGGCATAGGGTGCGCCCTCCTCGAAGAAAAGGATCTCCAACTCGGTGCCGTCGTTGATGGCCTTGACCGCGGTACCGATGATGCCCAGGCCAATGGCGACCTCGCCCTGGATCAGGGCATTGACGGGGCCCGAGCCCGAGGAGGTGAATTGCAGGACGTTCTCGGAAAGCTTGTCAAAGTAGGCGAATGCCTCGTCCTCGCCACGCTGATTGACCATGGCCAGCAGGAACATATACCCCGTACCCGAGGAGGTGGGATTGGGCATGGAGATCAGGTCGCGGTACTTGGGATCCAGCAGGTCATCGTAGCAGGTGGGCTTATCCAGGCCATGTCTTTCCAGGACGGCAGGATTGATGATGATGGCACCGCCGTTGCGGTAGTCGGGCATATAGCAGCTGCTCTTGACCGTATCCTCCGCGAACACCGAGAAGTCGTAGGCAGAAAGATCCGCCAGAAGTCCCTCGCTCTCCAGCTTTTGGAGGTAGGTATACTCCAGATCGTAGGTAATATCGCAATCGGTGGTCGCTCCCTCGGCCATAAGCCTGGCGGCCTGGTTCCCCGTGGGCATATACTCAATCACGATGTTATACTGGGGAAACTGCTCGGTCAGGCACTGCCGCATATGCTCCACGCGGTAGTCCTCTGCGCTGGTGTAGATTAGGACACGCTCCTTGGCGGGGCCGCAACCGATCAGAGATCCTCCGAGGAGCAGCAGAAGCGCCAAAGTCAGAGAGATCGCACGTACATTCGTAGTAGACCGTTTCTTCATTCCCATTCTCCATTCTTTGTTAGGCTCAATAGCAAGCATAAGTCGGGCGGCATTAAGAGACACTCCGTTCAACGGATTTCCTTCGCAGGTGTCCGCCCAACGATATGAGCCCCATGTCGCCTCTGGTTTGAAAACTTGGGAGCTGTTCTTGAACCGTTTGGTATCGGTTGAAGGCCTTCCCTTCAACCGAGGCCAAACGACTCAAGCCCCCTCCCCCCGTAGGGGGGAAGGGGCCCCACCCCGTAGGGTGGGATATGATTTTCCGTTGGATCACTCGAGGATCAGCTTACCGTCAGCGCCGAAGGCGTACTGGCCGGTGGGCAGATCCAGACCCACAGAGGCCAGACGGGCTCTGGTCAGGGTCACGGTCTTATTGACAACGTACTGGTTGAAGTCAGCGATGAAGTAGTAATCACCGTTGTACTCGATCAACTGGTAGCCGGTCTGCTTCACATCGTCGATGTAGAAGAAGCCGTCAGCCTGAGGACCGTTCTTGGGCTCGGAGATCACGATGATCATCTTACCCTCGGCGTCAAACTCATACTTGCCTGCGGGAACGTCGGTCAGACCAGCCTCATCCAGACGAGCTCTGGTCAGAGTCACGAACTTGTTGACAGCGTACTTGTTGTAGTCGCCAACGAAGTAGTAGTTACCGTTGTACTCCAGCAGCTTGTAGCCGGTCTGCTTCACGTCGTTGATGTAGAAGAAGCCATCAGCCTGAGGACCGTT